>NZ_CP028487.1:2493000-3116250 GCF_003048255.1 Yersinia massiliensis | reverse complement strand
ATGACAGTTAATCTATAAAAGACTCTACGCCTCTATAAGCGATTTAATAGCGCGATAAACAGAAAGTGTCGCTTACGCCACATTATCCGCTTACGGCACATTATTCGCTTACGCAACATTATCAATGATAAGGGTTCAGACTCGAATGAGTCAGCAGAGTGGAATGCGACGAATGCGGCTAAGTCGCCGCTTTCGTCATGGTTAATAGTCGATGGTTAATGGTGGGGCGATAAAGGCTGATGACTCAGCCTAGAGAGCGAATAACAACCTGAGCGTTACCTTAAAAGTGTTAACGTAGCCAATTGGTTTTTGCCAGTTCGACGACTTCATCACCACGTCCGTTGATAATGGCCCTGAGCATATACAGGCTGAAACCTTTGGCCTGATCGAACTTTATTTGTGGTGGCATCGATAGTTCCTGCTTGGCGGTGACCACATCCACTAACACTGGCCCCGGATGAGCAAAGGCACTTTCCAATGCGGCATCCAGTTCTGAGGCTTTTTCGACTCGGATCCCCTTAATGCCAGCAGCATTGGCAATTGCGGCAAAGTCAGGGTTATGCAAGTCCGTGCCATCCGTCAGATAGCCACCGGCTTTCATCTCCATCGCCACAAACCCCAACACACTGTTATTAAATACCACGATTTTCACCGGCAACTTTAGCTGTGCCAGTGTGAGGAAATCCCCCATTAACATGGTGAAACCGCCGTCACCGCATAAAGCAACCACTTGTCGGTCAGGCGCGGTAGCTTGCGCACCAATGGCTTGCGGCATGGCGTTGGCCATCGAACCGTGGTTGAAAGAACCCAGTAAGCGCCGCTTGCCGTTCATTTCAAGATAGCGGGCTGCCCACACCGTTGGCGTACCCACATCGCAGGTGAAAATAGCATCATCCGTAGCATGGCGGCTGATTTGTTGCGCCAGATATTGTGGGTGGATCGGTTGGTTGTCATTCGCGGTCGCCAGCCCATCCAGATCTTTGCGGGTGGTGCGATAGTGCTCCAGCGCTTTTTCTAAAAATTTGTTATCACTTTTAGCGTCCAACTGCGGTAACAGCGCGCTGAGTGTCGTTTTGATATCACCGACCAGCGCCATGTTCACTGGGCAGTGAGCCCCTATGCTGCCGGGGTTGATATCAATCTGGATGATATTCGCTTTGCTGGGGTAAAAGGCGCGGTAGGGGAATTGGGTGCCAAGTAAAACCAGCGTATCAGCATTCATCATGGCGTGATAACCGGAGGAAAACCCAATCAAACCGGTCATTCCCACGCTGTAAGGGTTGTCCCACTCAATATGTTCTTTGCCCCGTAGCGCATGGACCACAGGGGCTTGCAGCATTTCAGCCAGTTTCACCACTTCATCATGCGCATCGGCGCATCCGCTACCACACATCAGCGTGATATTTTTTGCCTTATTCAGCGTTTGCGCCAAAATGTTCAACTCGCTCATCAGCGGCTGAACCAGCGGTAATTTCGGTGTTTGCCACAGGATAGCCGCCTCTTCGGGGGCAGGTTGTAGCGCAACATCACCCGGTAACACGATCACTGAAACCCCACGGTTAAGAATCGCTTTGCGCATGGCGATTTCGAGCACACGTGGTAACTGTTCCGGATTGGACACTAATTCGCAGTAGTGACTGCATTCGCGGAATAACTCTTGCGGGTGGGTTTCCTGAAAATAACCGCTGCCAATTTCACTTGAGGGAATATGTGCGGCAATGGCTAATACCGGCACATGGTTACGATGACAATCAAATAAACCATTGATCAGATGCAGGTTACCGGGGCCACAGGAGCCTGCACAAACGGCCAGTTGCCCTGTCAGTTGTGCCTCAGCGCCAGCGGCGAAAGCCGCGACTTCCTCATGACGAGTGCCGAGCCATTCAATGGTACCCATTCGGTGCAGGCTATCACTTAACCCGTTGAGTGAGTCTCCGGTTACCCCCCAAATGCGCTTCACGCCAGCTTGTTCCAATGTTTTAGCGACCAGTGTTGCCACAGTTTGCTTCATCTTTGTACCCTCAATGATTAATGGCGAGTCATTATTCTATGAGGTCAAAGTATGGCGTGTTTAACCATTTTTGCTCTATTAAGGCGAGGAATTGCCCCATGGATAATATGGATGGGTAGCATGGGGCGATAAATTCCGTGACGGCATTAGTCAAACACTTATGCCAATTGAACGTCACCTTGTAGCTGACAACTGCACGCCAAAACATAGCCTTGGGCGATCTCTTCGGGAGTGAGGGTCATGGTGCTGGTGGTGGTGTATTCACCGTGCAGAATGCGTGTTTTACAAGAGCCGCAAACACCGGCGCGGCAGGCGGCCATGACGGGGACTTTATGCTGTTCTAATGCAAACAGCAGTGAAGTGCCGACCGGAACTTTCACGCTTCTCAGTGGGTGGCTGATGGTCATCGTCAATTCATTGCTAGTGTCTATATCGCTATCCGCAGTGCGGAACTGCTCTTTCTGGAAATGATCCGCAGGAACGGATTGCTCACGGCAATATTGCTCGACCCAATCCATATAGGGGGCTGGGCCACAGGTCATCACTCGGCGCTGGGTAATATCGGGCGCAACATGCTGCATTACATCAGTGGTGATTCTTCCGGCGATAAAGCCGTCTGTCGCGGCTTGCTCAGCCATCAAAGTGAGTTGCAGTTGTTGTGGATAGCGCTGCAATAACTGTTGCCACTCATCGGCAAAAATCACATCTGCGGGTGAACGCACATTAAAAATCACCCGAATATCGGCGTGTTTACGCTGAGCCAATAAGTCACGGCACATTGACATCACGGGTGTGACGCCGCAACCCGCAGCCAGCATCAGGTAGTGGTCATCATCAGCATGGGCACAAGTAAATTCACCCTGAGCATCGGAAAGCCACAGATAATCGCCTTCATTAACGTGTTGGGTTAACCAGTTGGAGCCTTCACCTTGGACTAAACAGCGCACAGTCAGTTGGATAAAAGGGCTTAATCCGGGTGTGGAGGACAAGGTATATGCACGCAAGGTTTCATCACTGTTGCGGATACTGACCAAAGCATATTGCCCCGGTAAGTAAGCATAAAAGTCATGATTAATCAGCCGCAGGCTCCAGACATCGGGGGTTTCTTGCACGATAGAGTGGACTTGCATACGGTTAGGACAAAGGGCGGTGGGGCAATCAGCTGGGATAAAATCGGTCATCGGGGCCTCACAACAAATCAGGTCATTTTCGGGCTAGAAATAGGAATCATGCCCGACCAATGGCGCTAAACTGCACTGGCCGGGCAAGGTGGTATTGCTCGATGAACTTACGTCACATTGACCTCACGCTAAGCTATCGAAAAATAGAGGCTTAGCTGCCCAGAATCTCGTTCATATCTTGTTCAACGGTGGTAATAGGGCGCATACCAAATTTCTCGTACAAGATCCCCATCAGGTTATCTGTCAGGAAACCGGGCGCGGTTGGGCCGGTATAAATGTTTTTGACGCCTAATGACAGCAAAGTCAGGAGGATGACAATGGCTTTTTGTTCAAACCATGACAGCACTAAACTGAGAGGCAAATCATTGACGGTGCAGCCTAATTTTTCTGATAACTTCACTGCCAGCATGATGGCAGAGTAGGCATCGTTACATTGGCCGACATCCAGCAGGCGTGGTAAGCCCTCTAGTGTGCCAAAATCCAGTTTGTTAAAGCGATATTTGCCGCAGGCCAGTGTCATGATGATGCAATCTTGCGGCACACTGCGGGCAAAATCAGTGAAATAGCTGCGTTCGGTGCGGCTACCATCACAGCCCCCCACCAAGAAGACATGGCGTAATTTTTTAGTGGCGACCAAATCAATCACGGTATCAGCAGCATTTAGCAGGGTTTGACGACCAAAACCGACGGTGATCAGATGCTCCAGTTCATTGTACGGGAAGCCCGCCAGACTCAGTGCTTGATCAATCACCTGCTTGAAGTCATCACCTTCCAGATGATTCACACCCGGCCAGCCAACAATACTACGGGTCCAAATGCGATCACCGTAGTTGCCCACATTCGGGTCAATGATGCAGTTGGATGTCATCAAGATCGGGCCAGGGAATTTGGCGAATTCAGTTTGCTGATTCTGCCAGCCACTGCCGTAGTTCCCCACCAGATGTGAATAACGTTTTAACTCAGGATAGCCGTGGGCAGGCAGCATTTCACCGTGGGTGTAAATGTTAACGCCAGTTCCCTCGGTTTGTTCCAACAGCATTTGCAAGTCTTTGAGATCATGGCCTGATATCAAGATAGCTTTACCGGCGACAGGGCGCACGTTAACGGCCGTTGGTTGTGGATCGCCATAAGCTTGGGTTTCACCTGCGTCTAATATGGCCATCACGTTGAAGTTCATTTTGCCAATGCCCATTGCGTTATTGAGCAATGTGTCAACGTCACGGGGTTGCGTGCCTAACCAAGCCATATAGGCATGATATTCAGCATAAATCTGCTCATCGTACTGACCCAATACGTGGGCGTGTTCCATGTAGGCTGCCGCACCTTTGAGGCCGTACAAACACAGCATCCGCAGACCGTGAAGGTCATCGCCGATTTCTGCTTTGTCGTTATTCAAGGCAAATTGTTGTGATTGCTGCTGCAGGGCAGAGATGTCATCTGACAGCAGTTGCAGTTCAGCTAAGGGGTGATCAACGGTAATCGTGCTGTCGAGCAGGCGACAACGAATTGCCAGTGATTGGCGGAGTAAAATCGCTTCTTTGGCGTAACCGATGATTCTGTCTGAATCGAAATTCACATTGGTTAGGGTAGAGAAGAAGGCTCTGGGTGCAAAGCTGTCAATCTGGTGATCAACGATACCCACTTCACGCGCAGTCAATGCCCACGCTGAAAGTCCTTGTAGCACGGCAACCAATAAATCTTGTAAATCAGAGGTTTCTGCCGTTTTGCCGCACATCCCCTGCGCGTAAGAGCAGCCATTGCCCGCAGGTGTCCGGATGGTTTGTTCACATTGCACACAGAACATAATTATTTTTCCTTTTAAAAGTGCATTTGTAATGCATGTTTAAAAGCATAGTGATGTCTGGCTGGTTTAAAAAGGCCTATTTAAGGCAACTTTCACTTGTTTTGATTTGGCGCAATTTTTGCTGAGAATGAGAATTTATTCACTTTGCTGCGAGGGCGATGCGCAGTGAGTTGTGCGACTCACCGCGCAAAGTGATCATTATGACGAGAAGAATGCGATCAATACTGGTGCCAATAGACTCAATAAAAATCCGTGGACGATGGCCGCAGGGACCATTTCTAGCCCACCACTGCGCTGCAATACGGGCAAGGTAAAGTCCATTGAAGTCGCACCACACAAGCCTAGCGCCGTTGAGCGGCTACTGCGAACTAGCGTTGGGATAAGCATGATCGCCACCAATTCCCGCGCTAAGTCATTGAAGAAGGCCGCGCTGCCGATCACTGGGCCAAATGCATCCGTCAGCAAAATACCGGACAGTGAATACCAACCGAAACCAGAAGCCATCGCCAGCCCTGTTTTAATCGGTAACCCCATTAATGCAGCGGCGAGTGCACCGCCGAGTAATGCACTGATGCCGACGATAAAGGCCACAATAGTGCCACGGCGGTTCAGCACGATTTGGCGCAGTGTCATGCCACTGTTACGCAATTGGATACCGACTAAAAACAGCAGGAAGATCAGTGCGAGTTCGCTGCCTTTTGCCGCAAATTGTAGCCATGCCCATTGGCTCAACCCCAGCAGAAAACCGATAATCACCACACCGCATAATTTTAATGATTCCAACGCCATATGCAGCCGCGAAGGTAATGCTTCCTGACGATGTGTGTTCCGCCAAGGTAATTTACGCTCGAGTAAAAACAACCCGAGTAGATTGGCGCAAAAAATACAGAGGAAAAAAACGCCCGTGTATTGGAAGATCAGCAGCAAGTTAGCACTGAGATTTTCCAGAAATGCCAGACTGATGCCCATAAAGAATAAAATCACGTAGACCATCCAGCTTAATAAGCGGTTGATCATTTGAATGAGTGACTTGCTGCTAAGTGGGATCAAATAACCTACGATTAACGGCAAAAGAATGATCAGCAATCCTGAATACACGAGTTATACCGTCCTGTTTTGCGGTTAAGATTATTATGCGGGGATGAGTGACACGGTGGTTAGAACAACCAGTACCAATATCAGATAAGCAATAGTGCTCAGTGCTGCAATAAGCTATCTAAAAATTCCCGCAGAGTAAAGCAGCATAAATATCGCTTTATCATCTGGCAGATAAGGATTTTTACCTCATATTTTCAATATAATCCGCTATGCTTGCCGACTTAACAATGTTATCTAGTAATCAATGTCATCTAGAAATCAATGTCATCTCGTAGTAACAGTATGATTCCATTCGCACCGGAGGCGTAGCATGTATCTTGAACGCGTTGATATAGTCGGTTTTCGCGGTATCAATCGTATTTCATTGAACCTTGATGATAATACCGTGTTGATCGGTGAGAATGCTTGGGGTAAATCCAGCTTATTAGATGCGCTTACGTTACTCTTATCCCCTGAACCGCAACTTTATCATTTCACCGTGCAGGATTTTTATTATCCGGCAGGGGATGAAAATGCGAAAGAGCGCCATTTACAGATTATTTTTACCTTCTGTGAGAAAGACATTGGCCATTGGCGTGCGCCTCGTTATCGCCAATTAGCCCCGCTATGGATAAATAATGATGACGGTTTGCATCGTATTTATTATCGGGTTGAAGGTGAATTGGCTGATGATGGCACCGTGTGCACTTGGCGCACATTCCTCGATTCAGAAGGCCAGCCGCTGGCGTTGCATGATATTGAGAAATTGGCGCGGGGAGTCATTCGCATTCATCCGGTACTGCGACTACGTGATGCGCGTTTTATGCGTCGGCTGCGTAATACCACCCTTGAAAATGGTCAACAGCCAGACAAAGTGGCGCTGAACCAACAGTTAGATCAGTTAAGCCGTGAATTGGTGCGCAACCCACAGAAATTGACTAACTCCGAACTGCGTCAAGGGCTAGAAGCCATGCGTCAACTACTCGAGCATTATTTTGCTGAGTTTGGCTCGCAGTCAGTCGGCGTACGTAGCCACCGCTTTCGCCCACAACCCGAGCGTGAGGCTTGGCTGGCGCTCGACAATATCAACCGAATGGTGGCTGAACCCAATAGCCGTAGTATGCGATTGATATTATTGGGTATGTTCTCAACGTTACTGCAAGCTAAAGGCCCGCTAAGCCTTGATCCTCATGCCCGCCCCTTACTGTTGGTTGAAGACCCTGAAACTCGCTTGCACCCCATTATGCTATCCGTTGCTTGGGGGTTACTCAGCCAACTTCCCCTACAGCGAATTACGACCACTAATTCCGGTGAGTTAGTGTCATTGGTGCCTGTGGAGAGCATTTGCCGGTTGGTACGTGAATCGTCACGGGTGGCAACTTACCGTATTGGACCACGTGGCATGAGTGCGGAAGACAGCCGCCGCATCGCGTTTCATATCCGCTTCAATCGGCCTTCAGCCTTATTCGCTCGTTGCTGGTTGATGGTGGAGGGGGAAACAGAAATCTGGTTACTCAATGAGCTAGCGCGTCAGTGTGGCCATCATTTTGAAGCTGAGGGCGTCAAAGTGATTGAGTTTGCCCAAAGTGGTTTACGGCCGCTGTTGAAGTACGCTAATCGTATGGGGATCCAATGGCATGTTCTGACGGATGGCGATGATGCCGGCAAAAAGTATGCTGCCACGGTACGAACAATGGCGGAAAATGATCATGAACGGGATCGCTTAACCATTTTGCCAGCACCCGATATGGAGCACTTTTTATATCGAGGTGGTTTTGATGATGTTTACCACCGAGTATCGGGAATACCGATGAATGCAAAAATGCAGCCACGTAGGGTGATTGAGAAAGCTATTCATCGCACCTCCAAGCCAGATCTTGCCATTGAGGTGACCAGTCAGGCCAGAGATTGGGGGGTAGAATCAATCCCCCCGTTACTGAAAAAAATGTTCTCGCGTGTTGTTTGGCTCGCGCGTGGGCGGGCAGACTAGCGTAACAATGTGTTGCGTTTAGCGCTCGATAAAATGTGCAGCTAAGCCGCTTTCGAGTTGATCAAGCAACTGATAACGGCGGCGATATTCCGCCCGCTTTTTGCTCGCAATATCTTCAAGCGGTTTGCGTGCAATCTGTGTGGGTAAGCTGAAATGGCCTTTTGAGCATTGTATCCCGCCCAATGAGCGCCAGAAGCTATCATAATCTGCGTGTAACTTATCTTTCTTCTTCGCTCGATAGCGCCAATTTTGATAAATATGCGTGGTATTCCCAACCGCAATGACTTGTGTTGCGCCCATCAGTTTCGCCAAAGAACAGGCGGCTTCTAATACCAAACGTTTAGGAAATAAACCATGGCACGCTTTGGTGCTGAGATGAATTTCACTGTGGGGAGTTTCGTTATCGGCCCCTTGTAAGCCACCAATAAACAATGTTTTTTGCTGTTGATAGTAAAATAGACTGAACGTCAGTACGGCCAGCGTTTGTTGTTGCTCATTGGTCAGCATCAGCGTAATTTCACCCTCTTTATTGAATCTCGCGATAGCGGCCAAATATAGAGAGTACTTCTCCTCATTCTTACCGGTTAGCTCAGTCAATTTATACGGCGAGTGATGGGCATAATTGTGCCGTAATGACGCTGGCATACATTGATTTATGAGTTCGAAATGATCCTGTAATACCGCCAGCTTTTGGCGATTATTAAAGGTATTAGCCAAATAAGGGCGATGCAATTTACAGGGTAAATCAGGTTGATTGCGTAACATTTTGCTCAGAAACGGCTGTTTCACCAGAATGGCTAACAAGTTAAAGGTTAATTTAGGGCAAATTAAGCTTCGGGCAATAAATTTAAGTCGAAACATCAACTTATGCCATGAACCGCCCAACGCGGGATTGCCTTTAAACAGCAATGCGATTAACCCCCAAGAGTTAATATTGTTAGGGTTTGATGTGGTGTTACTAATGTTATGCATGATTAAATCCGTTGTATCACTATTTTTTCGCCGCTATTGACGTTACGGGGCTATTGAAACAATCGGGAACTAAACAGTGTGTCAATGCATCTTAGGATTCGCTGGTAGCATGGTTATATTGAGTTTTCGTTTAACTAAATGAGAATTTCCGATGGTAATTTCGGCAATTTGAAGAAGAAAATTAAGGGAAGGTAATTAATTTGATGCCGTTCAGTAGCACTCAGCGCCGGTGGCTCTTGGTACTTGTCGTAGTGATTATCGGAGGTTTTTTCCTCGCTAAACACTTAATGGCACCAGCGCCGGTTCAATATCAGACAGTCAAAGTCGCCCATCGTGATTTGCAGCAGAATGTCTTGGCAACGGGCAAACTTGATGCAGTGCGCAAAGTAGATGTGGGCGCGCAGGTCAGTGGGCAGTTGGAAAGACTGTACGTAGAAATTGGCGATCAAGTGAAGCAAGGACAGCTATTGGCGATGATCGACCCGCAACAGGCGCAAAACCAAATCAAAGAAGTGGAAGCGACACTACAAGATTTGAATGCTCAGTTGGCACAAGCGAAAGCGGAAATGCAACTGGCAGCAGTGACGTTGCGCCGTCAGCAAGATCTGGCAAAACTTCAGGTCGTATCGCGTCAGGATCTGGACCAAGCCAGTACAACGCTGGCAGTGAAAAAAGCGCAAGTTGAGACCATTAATGCGCAAATTAATAAAGCCAAGGCCAGTTTGGATACCGCCAATATTAATTTGGATTACACCAAAATTTCTGCCCCAATGGCCGGTGATGTGGTGCAAATCACCACCTTGCAAGGCCAGACTGTTATTGCGGCTCAACAGGCGCCGAATATTCTGACGTTGGCAGACATGAGTACCATGCTGGTTAATGCACAGGTTTCAGAAGCCGATGTGATCCATTTGAAACCGGGGATGAAAGCCTCGTTTACCGTGTTGGGTGACCCCGGAAAGCGTTTCGATGGTGTGCTAAAAGACATTCAGCCGACACCGGAAAAAGTGAATGATGCGATTTTTTATTCGGCCCGCTTTGAAGTGCCGAATCCTGACCGAGTGTTACGTTTGCAGATGACCGCACAGGTTTCCATTGAGTTAGCAAATGTGAAACAAGCCGTCGTGATTCCATTATCGGCATTAGGTGAGGAGTTAGGCACTAATCGTTATCAAGTTGCGGTGCTAAAAGACGGCAAAGAAGAGAAACGCGAAGTGACCATTGGCATTCGTAATAATGTGGATGCGCAGATAGTGGCAGGTTTAAACGTCGGTGAGGAGGTCATCGTCAGCCGCGGCGGCATGGAGGAAGCATAATGACGGCATTGCTTGAATTAAAAGGCATTCGCCGGAGTTATCAGTCTGGTGGCGAAACGGTTGATGTATTGCAGGATGTCTCACTGACGATTAATGCGGGTGAGCTGGTTGCCATTATCGGTGCTTCAGGCTCGGGTAAGTCAACGCTGATGAATATTCTTGGTTGCTTAGATAAGCCAAGTGCAGGTGTCTACAGTGTTGCTGGCCAAGATGTTGCCACGTTAGATAATGACGCGCTGGCGGCACTGCGTCGCGAGCATTTTGGTTTTATTTTCCAACGATACCACCTGCTACCGCATCTCAGTGCGGCCCATAATGTAGAGGTTCCGGCGGTCTATGCCGGTTTGGGTAAGCAGGAGCGACGCGAACGGGCGAAAATGCTACTGACCCGTTTGGGATTAGAAGAGCGAGTTGATTATCAGCCTAATCAGCTCTCGGGTGGGCAGCAGCAGCGTGTCAGTATCGCCCGAGCTTTGATGAATGGTGGGCAGGTTATTCTTGCCGACGAACCGACAGGGGCACTGGATAGCCATTCTAGCGTTGAAGTCATGGCGATCCTAAAGCAGTTACAGCAACAGGGACACACGGTCATTATTGTGACCCATGACCCGACTGTTGCGGCTCAAGCAGAACGGATCATCGAAATTAAAGATGGCCGTATCATGGCAGATTCTGGCTCCAAAACAGTCGCCGCCGTTGCAACGTCGGAAGTCACGAGTCTCACGCCGCCCGCGCCTTCGTGGCAGCAACTGACGGGCCGTTTCCGTGAGGCGTTGTTAATGGCTTGGCGTGCTATGTCGGCCAATAAAATGCGCACTGCGTTGACGATGTTGGGCATCATCATTGGGATTGCTTCTGTTGTCTCCATATTGGTGGTCGGGGATGCGGCTAAACAGATGGTACTCGCGGATATCCGTGCGATTGGGACGAATACCATCGATATCTATCCCGGCAAAGATTTTGGTGATGATGATCCCAGCACACGACAAGCACTGGTTTATGAGGACATGGCGGCGCTGAAAGAGCAATCCTATGTCAGTGCGGTATCGCCAACCATCGCTGGCAGTATGCGGCTGCGATACGGCAATATCGATGTGGCAGCCAGTGTGTCGGGTGTGAGTGAACAATATTTTCGCGTATACGGCATGAAGCTCGAACAAGGCACAGCCATCACGCGTGAACAAGTTGAGCGTCAAGCACAAGTCGCCGTGATTGACCGTAATACCCAACGCAGGCTATTTCCCCATATAAACGATGTCGTGGGGCAAGTGATATTGGTTGGGAATATGCCAGCGACCGTGGTGGGGGTTGTGGAAGAGAAACAGTCCATGTTTGGCAGTAGCAAAGCACTGCGGATTTGGGTGCCCTATAGCACGATGGCCAGTCGCTTGATGGGGCGTTCATACTTCGATTCGATCACGGTGCGGATTAAAGAAGGTTATAACAGCAAAGAGGCTGAGCAACAGCTGATTCGGTTGTTGACCATGCGGCATGGCAAAAAAGACATTTTCACCTATAACATGGACAGCTTGCTGCAGACGGCGGAAAAAACCACCCGCACCATGCAATTGTTCCTGACATTGGTGGCGGTGATTTCACTGGTGGTTGGCGGGATTGGCGTGATGAATATCATGTTGGTATCCGTCACTGAACGTACCCGTGAAATTGGTATTCGCATGGCAGTGGGCGCGCGATCGAGTGATGTCATGCAGCAGTTTTTAATAGAGGCGATCTTGGTCTGTCTGGTGGGGGGGGCGCTGGGGATAACACTCTCCTTCGCCATCGGTTTGATCGTGGAAATGTTTTTACCTAACTGGCAAATTACTTTCCCACCGATGGCGTTATTCAGTGCGTTCTTGTGCTCAACCGTGATCGGGGTAGTTTTCGGTTATCTGCCGGCTCGAAGTGCCGCCAGACTCAACCCGATTGATGCTTTAGCGCGAGAGTAATGACTGAGCGAATATCGATTCGGATGAGAAGATGACCACAGTGATGATTTTTACGGTCATAAGAATGAATCGATGCCGGCCATTGACCACATCTATTAAGCCCGCATAATAGGGGAATAAAAATGCCAGTCATGATTGACTGGCATTTTGAGACGCCATGGCGTGTTTGGCGATAGCCTCCAGAAACACATCTGTCACCGGTGTGTTTTCGGTGATGGAGTTGCCATGGTATTAATGCGAATGAGTGCGTGGTGTCAGGCTAGTGCAGCCATTTCCTGCGGTATGTCTGTTTGTAATACCACATCTAACCCAAGTGGCACTATCAGGCTGGCATGGTTACCCTTCGGCCCTTGGTGGACATCAAAGTTAACCATCTGACCGGCTTTTAACGTTCGGTAACCATCCATCTGGATAGTTGAATAGTGAGCGAATATATCTTCACCACCGTTCTCGGGGCAAATGAAGCCAAAACCTTTGGCATTATTGAACCATTTAACAGTACCCGTCTCCATACTTCTACGTCCCTCGCAAGGCTATTCTAGTTTGAGATGAGGTAATCGCTGGTTAAAGTGAGTGCAAAGTGGTTAAACCGTCAGCATTGGTTAAAACGTTAGCATTGGTTAAAACATCAGCAACCCACGAAAATACACTCTAGTGGAAATGCTTATAACGTCAAGGAGTCGCTTTTGTCTGGCTGAGGCAGTTCTTCAAAGTTTGATGCAGCTAACGCTATTGTGTTTGTTTGGTTACAATTTAATCGTTTTTAAGGTGAGGAAATCGGCTTTTTTCTCTGGCGGCGTTATGGCATAAGTGATGTTAAAATAATAATAGATATCTTCATCAAATGGTCTTATAACCGGAGTGAGGTATTGCTCCTGTGTAGTTCAGTGAAACGATGGGCATGCAATGGGTAATAATAACGATTGGCTAAATTTTGATCACTTAGTCAAAGATAAACAGAAAGAGGCGCTTAAACCGCCGTCAATGTATAAAGTTATACTTAACAACGACGATTACACACCGATGGAATTTGTGATTGACGTTCTGCAAAAGTTCTTTTCTTATGATATTGAACGTGCAACACAATTGATGCTCAATGTGCATTATCAAGGAAAGGCGATTTGTGGTGTCTTTACCGCTGAAGTGGCGGAGACAAAAGTCGCACATGTAAATCAATACGCCAGGGAGAACGAGCATCCATTGCTTTGTACGCTGGAAAAAGCCTGATTAAGGCAATTATTGGGAGGTGCCTATGCTCAATCAAGAACTTGAACTCAGTCTCAACATGGCTTTCGCCAGAGCGCGTGAGCACAGACACGAGTTTATGACCGTGGAGCACCTATTGCTGGCATTGCTGAGCAATCCAGCTGCGCGGGAAGCGCTGGAGGCGTGTACGGTTGACCTAGTGGCATTACGCCAGGAACTGGAAGCGTTCATCGAACAAACCACACCAACATTACCGGTCACTGAAGAAGAACGTGACACCCAGCCAACGCTCAGTTTCCAACGGGTGTTACAACGCGCGGTCTTCCACGTTCAGTCATCTGGGCGCAACGAAGTCTCAGGTGCCAACGTGCTGGTGGCCATCTTTAGTGAACAAGAATCTCAGGCGGCCTACCTGCTGCGTAAGCATGATGTCAGCCGACTGGATATCGTGAACTTTATTTCCCACGGCGCCCGTAAGGATGAGCCGGGTCAGGCACCGAATGCAGAAAATCCGGTGAATGAAGAGCAGGCAGGAGGGGAAGACCGTATGGAGAACTTCACCACCAATCTGAATCAACTGGCCCGCGTTGGCGGCATTGACCCACTCATTGGGCGCGATAAAGAACTGGAGCGCACCATCCAAGTGTTATGCCGTCGGCGTAAAAACAACCCGCTGTTAGTGGGGGAGTCCGGTGTCGGTAAAACGGCTATCGCCGAAGGTCTGGCATGGCGTATCGTGCAAGGTGATGTACCAGAAGTGATGTCTGAATGTACCTTGTACTCGCTGGACATTGGTTCGCTGTTGGCTGGAACCAAATACCGTGGTGACTTTGAAAAACGCTTCAAGGCCCTGCTGAAACAACTGGAAAATGATAAAGACAGCATTTTGTTTATCGATGAAATTCATACCATCATCGGTGCTGGTGCTGCCTCTGGTGGGCAAGTTGATGCCGCTAATCTGATTAAGCCGCTGCTTTCCAGTGGGAAAATCAGAGTGATCGGCTCGACGACCTATCAGGAGTTCAGCAATATCTTTGAAAAAGATCGTGCTTTGGCGCGGCGTTTCCAGAAAATCGATATTACTGAACCGACGGCTGAAGAGACAGTTCAGATTATCAATGGCTTGAAACCGAAGTATGAAGCACACCATGACGTGCGTTATACCGCGAAAGCGATACGTGCAGCGGTTGAGTTATCAGTGAAATATATCAATGACCGCCACTTACCTGATAAAGCCATTGATGTAATCGATGAAGCGGGTGCCCGTAGTCGCCTAATGCCTGCTAACAAACGTAAGAAAACCGTCAATGTATCGGATATTGAGTCAGTGGTTGCTCGTATTGCGCGTATTCCGGAGAAAACTGTCTCTGCCAGTGATCGCGATGTCCTGAAGAACTTGAACGAACGCTTAAATATGCTGGTATTCGGTCAAGATAAGGCCATCGATGCACTGTCTGAAGCCATCAAGATGAGCCGTGCTGGTTTAGGGCATGAACACAAACCCGTCGGATCATTCTTGTTTGCTGGCCCTACCGGTGTGGGTAAGACGGAAGTGACGGTGCAATTGGCCAAAGCACTGGATATCGAGTTGCTACGCTTTGATATGTCCGAGTACATGGAGCGTCACACTGTCAGTCGCCTGATTGGTGCACCTCCAGGCTATGTTGGTTACGATCAGGGTGGTCTGTTGACTGATGCGGTTATCAAGCATCCTCATGCTGTGTTGCTGCTTGATGAAATTGAGAAGGCACATCCAGATGTGTTCAACCTGTTATTGCAGGTGATGGATAACGGCACACTGACGGATAACAATGGGCGTAAAGCCGATTTCCGCAACGTCATTTTGGTGATGACCACCAATGCGGGTGTGCGCGAAACACAGCGTACTTCTATTGGCTTTAAACAGCAGGACAACAGTACGGACGCTTTGGAAGAGATCAAAAAAGTGTTTACACCGGAATTCCGTAACCGGTTGGACAACATCATTTGGTTCAATCACTTGTCACCAGCGGTTATCCAGCAAGTTGTGGATAAATTCATTGTTGAGTTGCAGGCCCAATTAGATGCCAAAGGTGTGTCACTGGAAGTCAGTGAAGAAGCCCGTCATTGGTTATCTGATAAAGGTTACGACAAAGCGATGGGCGCACGGCCAATGACGCGGGTAATTCAGGAAAATCTGAAGAAACCTTTGGCAAACGAGTTGTTGTTTGGCTCTCTGGTTGATGGTGGCTCGGTCACTGTTCAGTTGGATAAAGAAAAACAACAACTGGCTTATGAGTTCCAGAGCGCACAAAAGCGTAAAACTGAAGGTGCGGTTCACTAATTCAGCGTGTTAATACCGAAGGTGTGTTAATGCTGGCGAATTTGTACAAATAAAATAGAAAAGGGCGATAAGTTGATAGCTTATCGCCCTTTTTATTTTGGATATTTCACTTTCTTCATGGCTGATAAAGCCGTATGACTGAGTAAATAAAAGAAAACGCAAAACGCCCTTACCATAAATTGGAAGGGCGCCGGAGGGGGGACTACATCCTCAGAGCTCGCGAGTCGTCGACTTGCGACAGATTAGCCGATTAACGGCTACGGAAGACAATGCGGCCTTTGCTCAGGTCGTACGGGGTCAGCTCTACAGTGACTTTGTCACCCGTCAGGATGCGGATATAGTTTTTACGCATTTTACCGGAGATATGAGCGGTTACCACGTGCCCGTTTTCCAATTCAACGCGGAACATGGTGTTCGGCAGCGTATCAAGAACGGTGCCCTGCATTTCAATATTGTCTTCTTTGGCCATCGAATCCTCTAGGTGTAACTACCTTAGTTTTTAACCGGCAAGATAATGCCGAAAAACCCACATTATGTAAAGAAGTGTTGGCGGTCATCGCACCATCTCCGCAAAATTAGCCTGCCGGTAAGAGGGGGATAAAGCCTAATGTGGGGTGTTTTAAGCGATTGAGTTTTACTGCATCGAAGATGAAAAACTCAACGATTGCGGTAACCAGCATTCAGCCGGTAGTGGACTAAACTGGATTTGACTCAACTGCTGTAAAAAAAAGTTTCGGGGGATCTCAATCGCACCCAGCGACGCAGTGTGAGCGTTGAGGACCTGACAGTCAATCAGTTCTCCACCCATACGGGTAAAATGATGACAAAAAACCATTAATGCGCTTTTTGAGGCATTGTCAGCACGGCTAAACATGGATTCACCGCAAAACAATGTACCGACGGCGATGCCATACAAACCACCAACTAGCTCATTTTCCAACCAAACTTCGACTGAGTGGGCATGCCCCAAAGCATGAAGTTGGCAATAAGCCTGTTGAACATCATCGCCAATCCAAGTTCCCTCATCACGCTGTGACGCACAAGCTTGGACAACATCCGTGAAAGCATGATTCAGCGTAAATCGATAAGGGCAACGCCGTAAAAAACGACGCATGCTGCGACTGATATGCAAATCTTCTGGAAACAGAACCGCACGTGGATCGGGCGACCACCACAAAATCATTTCCCCTGGACTAAACCAAGGGAAAATTCCCCGTTGGTAGGCTGCCAGTAAGCGAGGGGCAGATAAATCCCCTCCCAGTGCTAACAATCCGTTTGGTTCACGCAGTGCCAGCTCAGGTGATGGAAAAGCGAATGATTGTGAAGAGAGCTGTGTAATGCGCATAAATCTCCTTGGCGATGCTATCAGGCTCATATAAATATCAACGTCTTAGTATCAACATCAGTAATACTGCTTTGCTTTCAACCGCTTTTAATCATATTAGCTGATGAGCTACTGCTGTGCCGTCGATTTGAGCATGATAAAAGTTTCACTATCACGACATCAGTGACGTTGATGGAATTGGTAATAGCGTCCCTTACGTTGCAACAAACTGTTGTGATCACCTTGTTCGACTATCATCCCACCATCCATGACGCAGATTCGGTCCATAAACTCCAACCCATGCAAGCGGTGAGTGACAATAATCAAGCTTTTCTGCTGACAATGCTGACGCAATAACGCCAGAATTTGCTGTTCAGTTTCCGCATCTAACCCTTCAGTCGGCTCATCAAGTAGCAACAACGGGGCAGGGTGCAATAAAGCACGGGCTATCCCCAAGCGCCGTTGTTCACCGCCAGACAATGGTCGCCCGCCATCGCCCATCCACGCATTCAACCCTTCACTGTTATCCAACAAATTGGCTAAACCGACTTGTTCTAAAACTGTTTTGAGTTGTGCATCTGAGGCGTCAGGGCAAGCAAGTAACAGATTTTCGCGCAACGTACTGCTGAAAATATGTACCCGCTGGCTGACCACAGTCATCATCTGGCGCAGCGTTGTTTCATCATAGTGAGCCAATGGCATTCCGTTGAGTGTGATGATCCCCTTATTAGCATCCCAAGCTCGGGTTAATAGCTGTAACAGTGTTGATTTACCGCAACCAGTACGACCCAATAGCGCAATATGCTCTCCTGCGGCCAGTGATAGCGATATATCCTGCAAAACAGGCAATGGCTGCTGCGGGTACGTAAAACTTAACCCTGTCACTTCCAGCGCCACCTGCGGGGTTAACGTTGGACCCGTTACAGGGAATGTCACTTCAGGCTTTTGTTCCATCAACTGAGCGACCCGGGTCGCGGAGGCAATCACCTGTCCTAGATGTTGGAAGGCTCCAGCCACTGGCAATAATGCTTCAAATGCAGCCAAGGAGGTAAACACAAACAGCGCCAACAATGCGCCAGGTTGGTTGTTTCCACCAATGCCTTCAGCAGCAAGCCATAAAATCAGTGTGACAGTTAAGCCGGAGGCCAGAATCATAAGTGCTTGAGCTAGACCCGCCAACGATGCCTGCTGTTTTTGTCGGGTCATCCAACGCTGTTCAATTTCATCTAATGACGCGCGGAAACGACCCAATGCGCCGAAGACTAATAACTCTGCTTGCCCTTGTAACCAAGATGTCAGTTGCGAACGATATTGACCACGTAGGTCAGTTAAGTCGCGGCCAATAGGTTGACCTGCACGATAGAAAATCAACGGAACTAACAGCAATAAGCCCAGCAGAATAGCACCAAGGGTCAATGCTAAATTGACATCCAGATAACTCAAGCCAAACGTCACGACAGCAATAATGACGATGGCTGCTACCAAGGGTGAAATAACGCGTAAATAGAGGTGATCGAGCGTATCGACATCCGCAACTAGCCTGTTAAGCAGCTCACTTTGACGAAAACGAGCGATGCCAGCAGGGGAGAGGGGCAGGATCTTTTGGAACGCGAATACGCGTAGATGAGCCAAAACACGGAATGTTGCATCATGGCTAACAACCCGTTCAGCATAACGGCCCGCAGTACGGGTAATTGCGGCGCCACGGACACCGGCAGCCGGTAACAAATAGTTAAACGTATAGAGCCCGGCAGGCCCGGCAATGGCCGTGCCGGCTAAGAACCAACCTGATAATGTAAGCAAGCCGATACTGGCTAACAGTGTAACAATCGCTAGAACAATGCCGAGGCATATGAGGAACCAATGGCGGCGATACAGCGCCAAAAAGGGAAGAAGTACGCGCATGATTAAAGCTCCTCACTGCGGTGGGACAGCAGATTGGCAAATGAACCGGTAGACTGGCTTAAGCTTGAATAATCACCTTGTTGAATTAACAGGCCATTATCCATTACCCAGATTTGATCATACCCTCGCGTATCTTCCAACTGATGCGTGACCAGCAGCGTTGTCTGTCTGCGAGAGGCATCTTCCAGCGCTTTCATCACTAGCTGCTCACTGTGGGCATCAAGGCTGGCTGTTGGCTCATCCAACAGTAGCAAACGACATGGATTGAGTAATGCGCGGGCAACCGCAACGCGCTGAGCTTGCCCAACGGAAAGGCGTGCTGAGTGATCGCCGACTTCTGTATTGAGCCCTTGCGGCAAGTCATTGATAAACTCGCTGATATAGGCACGTTCGATAGCTTGCTGCAATTGTTTGTCGTCAGCATCAGGCTGGTCTAGCAGGATATTGGCTATCAGAGTTTGTTCAGGCAGATGCGGGTTTTGCCCAACCCAGCTTAATTGATCGCGCCAAGCTGGCGGTGCGAGGTCACGTAACTCAATCCCGTTAACTTTCAACGAGCCGCGATAAGGTAAAAAACCGAGCAGCAAATTGAGCAAGGAGCTTTTGCCTGCGCCACTCAGACCGACAATAGCAACACGTTTGCCAGCAGGCAGTGAAAATGAAAGTGGCCCCGCTAGACGGTTGCCATTGGGGGCTAAAATTTCTAATTCATCGGCCTCTAGGGTGACCGCATCTACACCGGTTAAGACTTTATCTCCTTGGCCGATAGACTCGCTCTCGCTGCTCAAAAAAGTCACTAATGACTCAGCAGCACCTACTGCTTGAGCTTTAGCATGATAAAACGTCCCTAAGTCGCGTAATGGCTGGAAAAACTCAGGTGCTAGAATCAACACTAAGAACCCCGCAAATAAGGTTACGCCAAGGCCATAGCTACCAAAGTTCAGTTCACCCAAATAAGAAAAGCCAAAATAGACTGCAACGACGGCAATAGAAATAGCAGCAAAAAACTCTAATACCGCGGAAGAGAGGAAAGCCATCCGCAAAACTTCCATGGTACGACGACGGAAATCTTCTGAGGAGTCGCGAATTTGGTCTGTTTCAGCTTTAGCACGATTAAACAGCCGAAGGGTGTCTAGTCCTCGTAAACGATCGAGGAAATTGCCACTTAAGCGCGCGAGCGCGACAAAATTCCGCCGATTAGCATCAGCAGCGCCCATTCCGACTAGCGCCATGAATAATGGGATGAGTGGCGCGGTGACAAATAAGATTAAGCCTGCCGCCCAGTTGATAGGGAAGACCGCGATCAATATCAGTATGGGAATCAATACAGCCAGATACATTTGCGGTAGATAGCGGGAATAGTAATCCTGCATATCCTCGATTTGTTCCAGAATAATGGTCGCCCAACTTCCAGCAGGTTTACCTTTCACCCATGCTGGGCCCAACTGCTCTAATCGGTCTAACACCACTTTACGTATCTGCTGACGCACTTTCATGCCGCAGATAAAACCAACGCGCTCACGTAACCAACTGATCACGGCACGTAAGGCGAAAGTACCCGCGAGCAGCCAAAAATCGGTGGTCAGCGACGCACGCGGTAACTTATCGATAATCAGAGATTGCAGCAAGGTGGCGAGTAACCATGCTTGAGCAATGATCAGTAACCCGCTGAGGAGGCCAAGTAACATGGACAGGCGGAGCCAACGTTGCGCCGGAGCGCTTTGTTTTTTCAGCCAACGAATCAACTCATACTGTCGTGTTTTATTCATCAGGCAATTTGTCTGCGCAAATATACCCAAAAGGCTCAGATATGCAGGGAGATGGATGACGCTATTTCACGCTATATCAATATAGGGTGTGAATGTGGTCTACCTACAATACTGATGACTCTGGGCTTATAAAGATCAAAAGTTTGTCACTATTGTCGGTGGCAAACTGGCGAGGGGCAATCTTACCTCGTGATGCATTGAGGCGAAACCATAATGCTTGTGATAGTTACCGCATTAGTAGATTTCTATAATTTGCTGTTTTTCATTGGGGTGCTAAATGTACAAAATAGAAACGGGTAGCTCACGTATCGCCAGCTACCCGTATGTATTCAGTAAAACAGTGATCTAAGATGTAATATCAATAAACGCTATTTATCGTTTACTAATCCATCAAGATAGCGTTCAGCATCCAGCGCCGCCATGCAGCCAGTGCCAGCAGAGGTGATGGCTTGGCGGTAAATATGATCCATAACATCACCTGCGGCGAACACACCTGGAATTGAGGTTTGCGTTGCATTGCCTTGGGTACCTGACTGGACTTTTATGTAGCCATTTTCCAGTGCTAACTGGTCACCAAAAATGGCGGTATTAGGACTATGACCGATGGCAATAAAGACACCCGCAACCGCAAGTTCTTCGGTTTCATTGCTTTGAGTTGATTTCAGGCGCACGCCGGTTACACCCATTTCATCGCCCAGTACTTCATCCAGCGTACGGTCAGTATGCAGCACGATGTTACCGTTTTTCACTTTCTCCATCAGGCGATCAATCAGAATTTTTTCGGAGCGGAAGCTATCACGGCGATGGATCAAATGGACTTCAGCAGCGATATTTGCCAGATACAGTGCTTCCTCAACGGCAGTATTACCGCCACCGACGACTGCAACTTTTTGATTGCGGTAGAAGAAACCGTCACAAGTTGCGCAGGCAGAAACCCCTTTGCCTTTGAACGCTTCCTCAGACTCCATCCCCAAATAGCGGGCAGATGCGCCAGTTGCGATAATTAACGCATCGCAAGTGTATTCATCGCTATCACCAAATAGGCGGAAGGGGCGATTTTTCAAATCAACACTGTTGATATGATCGAACAGAATTTCTGTCTGGAATTTTTCAGCATGCTCATGCATCCGGTCCATCAGTGCTGGGCCGGTGAGTCCTTCGGGATCGCCGGGCCAGTTTTCGACGTCAGTTGTAGTAGTTAACTGACCACCTTTTTCCATTCCGGTAATCAATACAGGTTTTAGGTTAGCGCGTGCTGCATAAACTGCCGCGGTATAACCTGCAGGGCCAGAACCCAGAATAATCAATTTGCTATGTTTAGCCGTGCTCATGAATACCTCTTTCCCACAATGGCGGACAATATTAGCGATTGTAGGGAAAATTGTGCATGAAAAAAAGCAGACAAAAATGTTGATAGCGATTTGTTTGATAGGCAATGCCTATTTAATAGACTAAATGTATTGAGAATCGGCAGTTACCGGATAAGAAAATTAAGTTTGGTGACAAATTGGACCAAAATTGATTTCTACGTTATGGAAAAAAAAACCTGAAAAAGCGTTGACCCCATAAAGAATGTGGCTTGTGAGCCAATGCGCCTAAAAAAAGCTGTCTTAGATAGAGAGAAATTTGCACCATTTTATCGCAAATAAGCGGTGAAAAAATAGCTAAGTGAAGGGGGCTGAGATTTTAATTCTGGCACGTTCTACTGATTTAACTTCTTTTACTTTGACAATCGGCTGCGCATTTGCGAAAACATCATAGGAAGAAGAAATTATCTGCGCGCCATAATTTCAGTTTTGGTGTCACTGACATCAAGCGAAAACCCTGGAATGTTTTCGATTAATACTGGATGGCATGTGGAGTCAGTTATCGAATAACCGTAGGGGGGATGTATCTGCGGTTGTTTGTGATGCGCTATCTCTTCCTCAACGCTAATAATCATCGAGTACCTCGCATACAGTTGGACAGACAGGGTGTGAGTTAACAACGTGTTGATATATTTGCATAAAACAGGCTGCGGGTCGTGGTTTGTAGCAAGCTCTAAAGGTCCTTACATTTAGGGTATGCCGCAGACTCAAGGAAATTAAGAGAGACTATAAGATGATAGATAATAAAAAACGGCCGGGGAAAGAGCTTGATCGTATTGATCGTAACATCCTGAATGAATTACAAAAGGATGGGCGAATCTCTAACGTAGAGCTTTCAAAACGAGTAGGATTGTCACCAACACCATGTCTAGAGCGAGTTCGCCGTTTAGAGCGTCAGGGCTTCATCCATGGTTATACCGCACTGCTTAATCCACAATATTTGGATGCATCATTGCTGGTTATTGTTGAGATTACTCTGAATCGTGGTGCTCCGGATGTGTTTGAGCAATTTAATGCTGCTGTAAAAAATCTTGAGGAAATTCAAGAGTGTCACTTGGTGTCAGGCGATTTCGACTATTTGTTGAAAACCCGTGTACCTGATATGTCCGCTTACCGTACCTTACTCGGTGAGACCTTGCTTCGCCTACCGGGCGTGAACGATACCCGTACCTATGTGGTCATGGAAGAAGTGAAGCAGAGTAACCGCCTTGTGATTAAAACGCGGTAAACAGGCAGGTGCAAAACCTGAGTAATTTGGTTACACTCCTGTTTATTCATACAGTTTCAACGCCGGGAGGGTTCTCGGCGTTGTTACTCATACCAGTTAACAGGAACCTGGAGAGCCTTTCTTGAGCCAGGAATATACAGAAGACAAAGAAGTTACTCTGAAAAAGCTAAGCAGCGGGCGTCGTTTGCTTGAGGCTGTTTTGATTGTGGTAACCCTTCTTGCAGCCTACTTAATGGCAGCGCTGCTGAGTTTTAATCCTTCGGACCCCAGTTGGTCCCAAACTGCTTGGCACGAACCTATCCACAATCTTGGTGGGGGTATAGGTGCGTGGATGGCCGATACGCTGTTCTTTACCTTTGGTGTTTTGGCTTATGCAATCCCAGTCATTATGGTGATGTTGTGCTGGGCAGCATTTCGCCAGCGCGATGCCAGTGAGCATGTTGATTACTTTGCACTTTCATTACGCCTTATAGGCACATTAGCCCTCATTTTAACGTCATGCGGCTTGGCTGCGCTTAATGTTGATGATCTCTATTACTTCGCTTCGGGTGGGGTGATTGGTAGCTTATTTAGTAATGCTATGTTGCCGTGGTTTAATGGTGTGGGAGCAACACTGACGCTGCTTTGTATTTGGGCTGTTGGCTTAACGCTCTTTACCGGTTGGTCTTGGTTGGTCATCGCTGAAAAAATTGGTGGTGTGGTCTTAGGTTCACTGGCATTTATGACTAATCGTTCTCGTCGCGAAGAGCGCTACGACGATGAGGATGGCAGTGACTATGTAGATGATGACCAGACTAACGAGCAAGAAAAAGACTCGGTGGCGAAAAAAGCCGTGGCAGCAGGCGCTGTAACAGCTAGTGCGCTAGCGGCAAATTCAGCTTATGCCGATGCGGATGATGTCCTCTTTTCAGCACCTTCTGTGACTGATGAGCCATTACCGTTAACTGAAAATGACGATGAATATGATCCTTTACTGAGTTCGCTACGTGCTACAGAGAGTGATGATTCCTCAGCGTTAGTGGCGGCTCCTGCACAGGTCGCTACTCCCCCTGTTCTGAGTTATGAGGATGCTAGTCATAATGATACTGCTCATACTCATGCCCTAAACTCCTTGGTTACTAACAGTCTGGTTTCACCAACTGACAATGTCTCCGCGACACCCCCGCTGTATTCTTTTGAAATACCAGAAGAATCATCCACTCCAATCCCGCGTCGTGACATCATGTCACCGGCTGAACGCCATGACCCTCAAATGGGGTCATGGGAGACACCAGCAGAACAGACCCGTCATTCGCCATTTGATTTTTCAACCGCGCAGCGTCATAGCGATCAGGTGGACAACTTGCTTTCTATGAATCCTGGGGTAGGGGCTGGTCTTGAGGGCCTCACTGCTGCGGATGTGGCCGCGGGTATGGCATCGCCATCTAACCCAATTTCGGTTGCTGGAGTAGTTGGTGCAAGTACGGTAGCCGCGACATTTATGCCAGCATTTACGGCGACCAGCGATAGCAGTTCGCAAGTTAAGCAAGGGATTGGTCCAGAATTACCGCGGCCGAATCCGGTACGTATTCCAACGCGACGTGAATTGGCCTCTTACGGCATTAAGCTGCCTTCGCAGCGTATCGCTGAACAGGAACAACGTGAGCAGCATGAAGAAGAAGCACAAAACGCCCAGGTAAATGCAACGTCATTTGATCCTCAAAGTGAGTCAGAGGATGATGCTGCGCTGCAACAGGCAATATTACGTCAAGCCTTTGCTGACCAACAATCAGCGCGCTATGGCCAACCTGATGCTGCTGGCGTTAATATTTTCTCCGCGCCAGAGCCTGAAGATGAACAAGCTCTGCAAGAGGCTGCATTGCGACAAGCGTATGCTGCACAACAGCAACAACGGTATAGCACCACGCAAAGTGAAGATGCTGCTCATCATGAAAATAACCTTTATAGTCGTGAAATCGAGAATAGCGAAAGCAGTGCAGCTGAACGAGTTCAGCCTGTCGATACCCACAGCGCGTTCACTTTCTCGCCAATGGCTGATTTAGTTGATGAGAGCCCGCGTGAGCCTCTATTCACGCTTTCTGCTCAGAGTGAGTCCGTTGCTGAGAACAGCACTTTTTCGTCAGATCACTCGGAGCAAGAGCCGCCACATCAACATGTATCTGGGTATCAAGCGCATTCAGAGCCAGCAGCACCGGCTCAATCTGCTTATTCTTCAGCTAATACACACTCTTCAGCTAATACGTACTCCGCGTACACACCACCAGCGGTGGCACCGACTTATACCGCACCAGTACCGCCGTTGGTTTCTCAACCCACAACACCGGTGCAATCAATACCACCAAGCCAAGCTGCTCCTTCTGTCGAACCGACGCCAGCGATGGATAGCTTGATTCACCCATTCTTGATGCGAAATGACCAGCCTTTGGTCAAACCGACGACACCATTACCGACACTCGACCTGCTTTCTTCACCGCCAGCGGAAGAAGAACCAGTTGATATGTTTGCATTAGAGCAAACAGCACGTTTGGTTGAAGCGCGTTTGGGCGATTATCGCGTGAAAGCCGAGGTGGTTGGTATTTCTCCGGGGCCTGTCATTACTCGTTTCGAGCTAGATCTGGCTCCGGGCGTTAAAGCTTCGCGTATTTCGAATCTTTCCCGTGATTTGGCACGATCACTTTCTGCTATTGCCGTGCGTGTTGTGGAAGTGATTCCTGGCAAACCTTATGTTGGGCTTGAACTGCCAAACAAACACCGTCAAACGGTTTACCTGAGAGAAGTGCTTGATTGCGCTAAATTCCGTGATAATTCTTCTCCTCTGGCTATCGTGCTCGGTAAAGACATCGCAGGGCAACCGGTGGTGGCTGATTTAGCCAAAATGCCTCACTTGCTGGTAGCCGGTACGACTGGCTCGGGTAAATCGGTTGGGGTGAATGCGATGATCCTCAGCATCTTGTATAAAGCGACGCCAGATGAAGTGCGTTTTATCATGATTGACCCGAAAATGCTTGAGTTGTCGGTCTATGAAGGTATTCCGCATTTGTTAACCGGTGTTGTCACTGACATGAAGGATGCTGCGAACGCATTACGTTGGTGTGTTGGTGAGATGGAACGTCGCTATAAGTTAATGTCTGCTTTAGGTGTCCGTAATCTTGCGGGTTACAACGAGCGCGTAGCGCAAGCGGAAGCGATGGGGCGGCCGATTCCAGATCCATTCTGGAAACCATCCGATAGTATGGATATCTCACCGCCAATGTTGGTGAAACTGCCTTATATCGTGGTAATGGTGGATGAGTTTGCTGACCTGATGATGACTGTGGGCAAAAAAGTTGAAGAGCTGATAGCCCGTCTGGCACAGAAAGCGCGTGCTGCTGGCATCCACCTTGTTCTTGCTACCCAACGCCCGTCAGTTGATGTGATAACTGGTTTGATTAAGGCTAACATTCCCACGCGTATTGCTTTTACGGTTTCCAGTAAAATTGACTCCCGAACCATCCTTGATCAGGGTGGCGCTGAATCGCTGTTGGGGATGGGGGATATGCTGTATATGGCACCTAACTCCTCAATTCCTGTGCGTGTGCATGGTGCCTTTGTCCGAGATCAGGAAGTTCATGCGGTGGTAAATGATTGGAAAGCCCGTGGTCGTCCTCAGTACATTGAGAGTATCATCAGTGGTGGAGATGAAGGCGAAGGCGGTAGCCTTGGGTTGGACAGTGATGAAGAGCTGGATCCACTGTTCGATCAGGCGGTCAGCTTTGTGCTAGAGAAACGCCGTGCGTCTATTTCTGGCGTTCAGCGTCAATTCCGAATTGGTTATAATCGTGCTGCTCGTATTATTGAGCAAATGGAAGCTCAGCAAATTGTGAGTACGCCAGGCCATAACGGTAATCGTGAAGTTTTGGCTCCGCCACCTCATGAGTAATCGCTTGTTCTGAAGCAGTTAACATAGACAGGGCCGCATTGCGGCCCTTATGCAAAGAAGCGTGACCCCATATTTATCAGTGAATTTTATAAGGTATTTAGAATAATGAAAAAACTGCTTGTTGCTTGCTGTCTGTTATCTGGCTTGATTTCAACGCCAGTTTTGGCCGATGCCAGCTCTGACTTGCAAGGTCGCCTGAGTAAGGTGAACAGTTTCCATGCTAACTTCTCGCAGAAAGTCACCACCGCTGATGGTGCGGCAGTGCAGGAAGGTGAAGGTGAACTGTGGGTTAAACGGCCCAATCTTTTTAACTGGCATATGACTTCACCAGATGAGAGTGTCCTGATTTCCGATGGTGAGACATTGTGGTTCTACAACCCATTTGTTGAGCAAGCGACGGCAACTTGGTTAAAAAATGCGACGGGCAATACACCGTTCATGCTGATTACTCGCAACAATCCAGATGATTGGAAGCAATACAATGTGAAGCAAAAAGGTGACGATTTCGAGCTGACGCCAAAAAGTGCAAGCGGCAATCTGAAGCAATTTGCGATTACGGTGTCACCAACAGGCACTATCAAAAGCTTTACTGCGGTTGAGCAGGATGGGCAGCGCAGTGCCTATACGCTTAAAGGGCAACAGAATAGCTCAGCGGATGCCAGCAAATTTAAGTTTACCCTACCTAAAGGTGTGACGCTGGACGACCAGCGGCAGTGAGGTTTGTGTGAGTAATATGTCCCTCGATTTTTCCCAAAATGAGTTTCAACCACTGGCCGCGCGGATGCGGCCTTTGACGTTGGATCAATATATTGGTCAGCAGCATCTGCTGGCTCCGGGTAAACCGCTACCGCGGGCAATCGTTGCCGGGCAGTTACACTCCATGATCCTTTGGGGGCCACCGGGAACCGGCAAAACCACCTTAGCAGAAGTGATTGGTCGTTATGGACAAGCAGACGTTGAGCGTATTTCTGCGGTGACCTCTGGCATAAAAGAGATTCGCGAAGCAATCGAACGGGCTCGACAAAATAGGGACGCAGGGCGGCGCACGATATTGTTTGTGGACGAAGTCCATCGCTTCAATAAAAGTCAGCAGGATGCATTTTTACCCCATATTGAAGATGGCACAATCACCTTTATCGGTGCTACCACTGAAAACCCTTCGTTTGAACTCAATTCAGCTTTGCTCTCCCGTGCGCGCGTCTATTTGTTGAAGTCACTTACGGCTGCTGATATTGAAAAAGTAATTGATCAAGCGATGTCAGATAGCCAGCGTGGCTATGGCGGGCAGAACATCAAGTTACTCGATGAAACCCGCCGAATGATGTCTGAACTGGTGGGTGGGGATGCTCGCCGCGCCTTGAACAGCCTAGAAATGATGGCAGATATGGCAGAAATTGATGCCAATGGGGTACGTGTGTTAACCCCTGATTTGCTTAAAGAAGTTTCTGGTGAACGGAGTGCTCGCTTTGATAATAAAGGCGACCGTTATTACGATCTGATTTCAGCGGTACATAAATCTATTCGTGGCTCAGCCCCAGATGCCGCTTTGTATTGGTATGCGCGGATTATCACCGCTGGCGGTGATCCGCTATATGTCGCACGGCGCTTGCTGGCGATTGCATCGGAAGATGTGGGTAACGCAGACCCTCGGGCCATGCAAGTCGCCATCTCGGCTTGGGATTGTTTTACCCGCGTCGGCCCGGCTGAAGGTGAGCGGGCAATTGCTCAAGCGATTGTTTATCTGGCCTGCGCACCAAAAAGCAATGCAGTTTATACCGCGTTTAAAGCCGCGATGCAGGATGCGCGTGACAAACCTGATTTTGATGTGCCAGAACATCTGCGTAATGCACCGACCAAATTGATGAAAGAAATGGGATTGGGCGCGGAATATCGCTACGCGCATGATGAACAACATGCCTATGCCGCAGGTGAGAACTATTTCCCACCTGAAATGGCCGCTACCCGCTACTATTCTCCATCGCCCCGAGGCTTGGAAGGGAAAATCGGTGAAAAGCTGGCATGGTTGGCTGAGCAGGATCAAAATAGCCCGATAAAACGCTACCGCTAGCCTTGCCGTTGCGGTAAGGTTAGCGCTATAACTGCTTGGTAAGTGGCTGTTTACACCACTTTAACCGCTTACAGCGTTAAATTCGCTTTCACTAACCATTTATGCCCGATATTCATATGGGTATATCCATAACTACAAGCACAGGACTAGCATGCTCGATCCCAATATGCTGCGCAATGAGCTAGACGCAGTCGCCGAAAAACTGGCTCGCAGAGGTTTTAAACTTGATGTTGAGATGTTGCGCCAACAAGAAGAGCGCCGCAAAGTTTTACAGGTTGAAACAGAAAGTCTGCAAGCAGAACGTAACGCTCGATCGAAATTGATTGGTGCGGCCAAGGCGCGTGGCGAAGATATCGAACCATTGCGTTTAGAAGTCAATGTGCTGGGTGAAAAACTGGATGCCGCAAAAGTCGAATTGGATAAGTTGCAAAACGAAATCCGTGACTTAGCCTTGTCGATTCCAAACCTACCAGATGATTCTGTGCCCGTTGGCAAAGATGAAAATGACAACCTTGAAGTTAGCCGTTGGGGTGAACCACGCAAGTATGACTTTGAGGTGAGAGATCACGTTTCCTTGGGTGAAATGGCCGGTGGCCTTGATTTCGCTGCTGCGGTGAAACTGACCGGTGCGCGTTTTGTGGTGATGAAAGGGCAAATTGCTCGCATGCACCGTGCGCTGTCTCAGTTTATGCTGGACTTACATACCGAGAAACATGGCTATCTAGAAGCTTACGTTCCTTATTTGGTCAACCATGCCACGTTGTATGGTACTGGTCAGTTGCCAAAATTTGGCGAGGACTTGTTCCACACTAAACCACTCGAAGAAGAATCAGATAGCAGCAATTATGCTTTGATTCCTACGGCTGAAGTCCCGCTGACTAACTTAATACGTGATGAGATTCTGGAAGAAGAATCCTTACCACTGAAAATGACTGCACATACGCCATGCTTCCGTTCAGAAGCGGGTTCTTATGGTCGTGATACTCGTGGCTTAATTCGTATGCATCAGTTCGATAAAGTCGAGATGGTGCAGATAACCCGCCCTGAAGATTCAATGGCGGCACTGGAAGAGTTGACTGGTCATGCAGAGAAAGTGCTGCAATTACTGGAATTACCGTACCGTAAAGTGCTGCTGTGTACTGGGGATATGGGCTTTGGTTCCAGCAAGACTTACGATCTGGAAGTATGGCTACCGGCACAAGATACCTACCGTGAAATCTCTTCATGCTCCAACTGTTGGGATTTCCAAGCTCGCCGTATGCAAGCTCGTTGCCGTAATAAAACGGATAGAAAGACCCGTTTGGTGCATACATTGAATGGTTCAGGTCTGGCAGTTGGTCGTACCTTAGTGGCGGTATTGGAAAACTACCAGCAAGCTGATGGCCGTATCCAAGTGCCAGAAGTTTTGCGCCCATACATGGGTGGTCTTGAGTTTATCGGTTAATAGGGACGAGTGAGTAAAAAGTGGTTGATTGAAAATTGCTGCTTTTATCATTTGTTCGTTATAAAGCGCCCTCGGGCGCTTTTTCTTTTTTAGAATACGGCTTCGAGTCCCGTTCGCTTATCCTCGGGCAAACCAGCATATTGTGCTATCCCCATCAGAGCGGCAATTGACTTTTTTATCGCCAGTGGCATGATGCGCTCACTCTCATCGCTCCGACGGTTTTTTTCTTATCATGTCCGCATATTCTCGCCCGGTGCTACTTTTGCTCTGTGGGCTTTTGTTGTTTACGATTTCTATCGCGGTTTTAAATACATTGGTTCCTTTGTGGCTATCCCATCAACAGTTGCCGACCTGGCAAGTGGGGATGGTTAGCTCATCCTATTTCACGGGGAACTTAGTTGGAACACTGATTGCTGGGCGTTTAATTCAAGGATTAGGATTTAATCGCAGTTATCATTATTCCTGCATTTTATTTGCTCTAGCGACCTGTGGCCTCATGCTATCAGTCGATTTTTGGAGCTGGTTGGGCTGGCGCTTCTTCGCTGGTGTTGCTTGTGCGCTAATTTGGGTTATTGTCGAAAGCGCTTTACTACGCAGCGGTACGTTAACTAACCGTGGGCAACTGTTGGCCGCCTATATGATGGTTTACTATTTGGGGACCGTGACTGGGCAACTGCTGCTGGGTGTTGTGTCGACAAAACTACTTAATGTCATCCCGTGGGTCAGTGCATTAGTGATTACCGCGATGTTGCCGCTGCTGTTTGCCCATTTCTCACATCAGGAGGGGAGTGAATCCTCTCATGTCGCTATTTGGCCGATGCTAAAGCGCCGTAGCGCGCGTTTGGGTATCAATGGCTGCATTATCTCAGGTGTCCTATTAGGTTCTCTGTATGGGCTGCTGCCGTTGTATTTATCCCATCAAGGAATGAGTGATGCCAGTGTCGGATGGTGGATGGCCTTGCTGGTGAGTTCTGGGATTATCGGTCAATGGCCGATTGGCAAGATGGCAGACCGTTATGGTCGCTTACTGGTGCTACGTATTCAGGTGTTTGTTGTGATCTTGGGGAGTGTCGCCATCTTGGGTCATTACGCCTTGGCGCCAGCATTATTTATTTTAGGATGCGCGGGGTTTACCCTTTATCCGGTCGCGATGGCGTGGGCGTGCGAAAAAGCCAGTGCTGACGAATTAGTGGCGATGAATCAGGCACTTTTGATGAGTTATACCATTGGCAGCCTGACCGGCCCGACCATGACTTCATTGCTGATGCAGCGTTACTCAGACAATTTATTGTTCATCATGATTGCTGGCGTCGCGTTGGTGTATTTGATGATGTTGCTGCGTAAGCCCGATCAGCAGCAAACGCCTTATGCCGCGATTTAACGGCCAAAATAATGCCGCCAGTCGGATACCCAACGGGCGGCATTGATTGAATATTATTTTGTTTGGCTTGGGTCAGCCGAAACACGGCTTTTAGTAGATCACTTTGTGTCCATAGCTTTCCAGAATACCTTTTACGCGGTCCATAATCTCCGCTGTCGGCGGTTTTACTCCATCCAACTTGTATTCTTCGCCCATCGCAATCCACTTATGCTTACCTAACTCATGGTAAGGCAGTAACTCTATCTTCTCGATATTGGTCATATTCTGGGTAAACTCACCCAACATATGCGCAGATTTATCATCGTCTGACCAACCTGGCACCACCACATAGCGGATCCAAGTTTTCTGGTTACGTTTTGCCAAATAGCGGGCAAATTCCAGCGTACGGTGATTGGACACGCCCACCAAATTCTGATGCACGCTATCATCCATTTGTTTCAAGTCCAGCATCACTAAATCGGTCGCATCGAGTAATTCATCGATAACGGGATCATAACGGCGAACAAAACCGTTGGTGTCCAGACAAGTGTGAATACCTTCTTCGTGACAGGCACGGAACCAATCGCGAACAAATTCAGCCTGTAAGATAGCTTCTCCGCCGGAGGCAGTGACACCGCCGCCAGAAGCATTCATAAAGTGGCGATAGGTAACGGCTTCTTTGACCAATTCTTCAACGGTAACTTCTTTACCGCCATGGGTGTCCCAAGTATCACGGTTATGGCAATACAGGCAACGCATCAAACAACCCTGGAAGAAGACGATAAATCGAATACCAGGGCCATCAACGGTGCCACAGGATTCAAATGAGTGAATGCGGCCAAGTACGGACATTGCAGGTTACTCCAATACTGAATAAATAAAGGCCCCACTAAGGTGGAGCCTTTAGTCTAATCTATTTTAGTTATGACTGTCATACTTCAAACTGCAAGTGAGTAGGTTGTTTTCGATTACCCAGCGACTTATTGGTATAAGCCACTGGTGATACTCTGTTACAGCCTACTTGCAACTCGAATTATGTAAGGTCTAAAACTTATATCGACTGAGTAAATGTACGTGTAATAACGTCTTGCTGCTGTTCTTTCGTCAGCGAGTTAAAACGAACAGCGTAACCTGATACACGGATAGTCAATTGCGGATATTTTTCCGGATTTTCCATCGCATCTAACAGCATTTCACGGTTCATGACGTTCACGTTCAAGTGTTGACCACCTTCGATGGACGCTTCGTGATGGAAGTAACCATCCATCAGACCTGCCAAGTTCGCTTTACGAACTTCGTCATCTTTACCCAGTGCGTTTGGCACGATAGAGAAGGTGTAAGAAATACCATCTTTAGCGTAAGCAAACGGCAGTTTAGCAACGGAAGTCAGAGAGGCAACAGCACCTTTCTGGTCACGGCCATGCATTGGGTTCGCACCTGGGCCGAATGGCGCACCAGCGCGACGACCATCTGGAGTGTTACCGGTTTTCTTACCATAAACCACGTTAGAGGTAATGGTCAGTACGGACTGAGTGGCAACAGCGCCACGGTAAGTACGCAGCTTCTGAATTTTCTTCATGAAGCGCTCAACCAGGTCACAAGCAATGTCATCTACACGTGAGTCATTGTTACCAAACTGTGGATATTCGCCTTCGATATTGAAGTCGATAGCCAAGCCATCAGCATCACGAATGGTGCTTACTTTGGCATATTTGATAGCAGACAATGAGTCAGCCGCAACAGACAGACCTGCGATACCACATGCCATGGTGCGATAAACATCACGGTCATGCAGTGCCATCAACGCAGCTTCATAGCTGTATTTGTCATGCATGTAGTGAATGATGTTCAGCGAGGTCACGTATTGTTTGGCCAGCCAATCCATAAAGTGATCCATGCGATCCATGACTTTGTCATAGTCCAGCACTTCATCCATCATTGGTGCTTCTTTAGGACCAACTTGGATTTTCAGTTTTTCGTCAACGCCGCCGTTGATTGCGTACAACATGGTTTTTGCCAAGTTTGCACGAGCACCGAAGAACTGCATTTGTTTACCGACAATCATCGGGCTAACACAACAAGCGATAGCATAGTCATCGTTGTTGAAGTCAGGGCGCATCAGATCATCGTTTTCATACTGTACAGATGAAGTATCGATAGACACTTTAGCTGCGTATTTTTTGAAGTTCAGTGGCAGTTTTTCAGACCACAGAATGGTCATGTTCGGCTCTGGAGATGGCCCCATGGTGTACAGGGTATTCAAGAAGCGGAAGCTGGTTTTAGTCACCAGAGTACGGCCATCAACGCCCATACCGGCTAGAGACTCAGTTGCCCAAATTGGGTCACCAGAGAACAGTTCATCATACTCAGGGGTACGCAGGAAGCGAACCATACGCAGTTTCATCACCAAATGGTCGATTAATTCCTGCGCTTCGATTTCAGTCAGTTTGCCTTCTTTCATGTCACGTTCGATATAAACGTCAAGGAAAGTAGAAACACGACCGAAGGACATTGCTGCGCCGTTCTGGGATTTAACCGCAGCTAAGTAGCCGAAGTAAGTCCACTGTACAGCTTCACGAGCATTTGTTGCTGGGCCTGAGATATCGCAACCATATTTGGCGGCCATTTGTTTGATCTGATTCAGAGCACGATGCTGTTCAGCAATTTCTTCGCGCAGCTGGATAGTCATTTCCAGATCTTTGCCGTTTTCCAGATCATCCTGTAAAGAATTGAACTGAGCCAGTTTGTCTTTCATCAGGAAGTCGATACCGTAGACGGCTACGCGACGATAGTCACCGATGATACGGCCACGACCATAGGCATCTGGCAAGCCAGTCAATACGCCAGATTTACGGCAGTTCAGGATGTCTTTGGTGTAAACGTCAAACACACCTTGGTTGTGCGTTTTACGGTAGTCGGTGAAGACTTTTTTCAGTTGCGGGTCAAGTTCACGGCCGTAAACTTTGCAAGAGCCTTCAACCATTTTGATGCCGCCGAATGGGATCAGAGCACGTTTTAATGGTTTTTCAGTCTGCAAACCAACGATAGTTTCCAGATCTTTATTGATATAACCAGCATCATGGGAAGTGATGGTCGCAACAACGTCGGTATCGAAATCAACTGGTGCATGAGTGCGGTTTTCCAGTTTGATCCCTTCCATGACTTGCGCCCACAGCTTGTCGGTTGCTTCGGTAGAGCCGGCAAGGAAGGACTCATCGCCTTCATAAGGGGTATAGTTCTTTTGGATGAAGTCACGAACGTTTACTTCGTTCTGCCAGTCACCCTGGGTAAAACCTTGCCATGCTTTGGCCAATTTCTCATTAAGTTCGGTCATAATGCATCTACCTTTTAATGTTAATTTCTTCGAAAACCGTGTGCGGCCACACTTAGTGTTGCTGGTCACCGCGCAGATAAATTACCCAGTAAGTTAAGCCAACCAGTAATCCACCACCAATGATGTTGCCAATAGTGACTGGAATCAGGTTATCAATGACAAAGTTACTTACAGTTAGGTTAGCAAAGTGCTCTGGTGCTGTTCCTATGGATTGCCAAAACTCAGGCGAAGCGAAGTTTTTAATCACAATACCCATAGGAATCATAAACATATTGGCGATACTATGCTCAAAGCCGCTGGCAACAAACATGCCCACCGGTAGAATCATCGCAAACATTTTATCCATTATGGTACGGCCGGAGTAACTCATCCAAACCGCCAAGCAAACCATCAAGTTTGCTAAAATCCCCAAACAGACTGCTTCAATAAAAGTATGGTGCAATTTGTGGTCGGCTGTTTGCAGGACATTTAGCCCCCATTGACCATTTGCTACGGTGTATTGGCCGGCGAACCAGATAAGTGCAACGAAGAAGAGTGCCCCGAAAAGGTTCCCAATATAGACATTAACCCAGTTGCAGCCTAGTTGACGCCAAGTAATACGGCCACTGGCTTTAGCAACAGTTGTCAGTACGGTAGAAGTGAAAAGGTCGCCCCCGCACACTACTACTAACATTAGCCCCAAGGAGAAACAAATACCACCCACTAACTTGGCAAAACCAAAAGGCACGCCAGCAGTACCGGTAGTCGCAGTAATATAAAAAACAAACGCAATTGAAATAAACACACCAGCAGTAATCGCTAAATAAAACGTTTTTAGCGGATGCTTGGTGGCTTTGTAGACACCGGCATCTTCGGCTACTTTAGCCATCGCCGCAGGTAATAAGGCATCGAAGGGGTTGTCAGCTTTCACACTAACTCTCTCTTAAGGGTTAATAAAGCACAACGAGATACTAGCAAAGCAGTATAGCGTGAAAATTGATATGGATCATATTGCGTGAGTTTAGCTACGAAGGAATCATTATGAAATGTGTGGATAATGGCATTAACGATTTGATTTTTAAGATAAAAAATTATTTTAATATTTACAAAAAATTTTGATTGAGAGGTTTTGATGCCACTCGGAAGGTTAATCAATAAGAAGGTTTGTAGTTATTTTTATTATTGACGTTAATAAAAAATTAACTATTTATTCACCTCTTTGTCTGCTTTTTTTCTTCAGCCAATAATATTTGTTTAATAGTTCTGTTTATCTACAGAAGCGGCGTCAGAAAATAACGTTTTTTTATGACAAAAACAATTGTTCAACTCAGTAATTGATGCTTATTTGGGATGGGAATAAATGCAACGATAAATAAGCGGCTTTTCAAGGGAGCATTTCCCGCCAATTATTGATTAATCAGCGGGAGAATGAAGTTTTACTCGCCTTTAACCCAGTAGCGGCGTTTGGCTGCTTGCAACTTGGCGTAAGCACCGAGCAGTGCTTGGTGTGCAGGTAATGCTTTCAGGTCTTCATCTACACTGAACAGGCCGTGGAAGCGTTCTTCGCCCGCTAAGACAGCGGAGGCAGCTTCTACGGCTTCTGCACCATACATTTTCACGAATGCGCTGTGATATTGCATCGGTTCACGGTCAGGTTCTTGAGTCAGCAACAAAAGGGTTTGCAGACAACGGTAATAGTTGGCCTGTTTTGCGGTGAAGACCGAAGAGTTGAAGTCCTGTGTCCATTCAAGCCAAATTAGCCCAAGCTCTAGATCGCCGCCTGCTAAGGCCAACATCGATTTCAGCTCACCGACTCGCAGAGTATACCAGCCGTTATCTTTCCCACTCGCGATACCCAATAACTCACGTACGCGGGCAAAATCGTCTAGCCCTTCATCATCGAGCTGCTGGATGAGTTCCAAGTACTGCGCAGGCTGCCAATCGCTATCTGGTAAGGCCAACAACGTGTCACGCAGATGAACACCCATGGTGTTGTTTGCCATCAGCAAGTCTTCTGCTGGGTAAATATCAGACATTCCGGGTACCAGAATACGGCAAGCGTAAACGCCCAGATGTTCGTAGTCTGCGATATACACTTGCGCATCTTCTTGTTTGAAGATAGCCATCAAGGTTGCGAACTCTTCTTCTGTGGTGCCTTTAAAGCTCCAGTCGACAAACGGATAGTCGGCATCTTCTTTAAACATATCCCAACTGATCAAACCGCTTGAATCGATAAAATGCGTTTCCAGATTGGTATGCTCAGCCACTTCTTCGTCATCAAACGTTGGTGCAGTAAAGACGTCTAGATCTTTTAGGCTGCGGCCTTGCAGCAACTCGGTCACTGTACGTTCCAGCGCCACACCAAAATCAGGGTGTGCACCGAACGAAGCGAAACAGGTGCCGTTTGATGGGTTAAACAACACCACACAGATAACCGGATATGCGCCGCCTAAAGAAGCGTCATAAGAGAGGATCGGGAAACCTTCGTCTTCCAGCTTCGCGATAGCTTCCACCACGCCCGGATAGCGATTAAGCACCTCGGCTGGGATTTCCGGCAAGCTGATAGATTCCGCAATAATGCGATTTTTCACATTACGTTCAAAAACTTCTGACAGCGCCTGTACCCGAGCTTCATTTGCTGTATTGCCAGCAGACATGCCGTTGGAAACATACAGATTGCCAATGATGTTCATTGGAATATAGACGGTTTCTAAATCTGACTGGCGGGTAAATGGCAGCGAGCAAATACCACGTTTGGCATTACCTGATTGCAAATCAACCAGATCACTGGCGACTAATTCTTGTTCTGGATCGTAAAACGCCAGCAGATGTTCATCCAAAATGCCTTCCGGCAGCAAATCATCTTCAGGGATCGGGAACCATTTTTCGTTTGGGTAATGAACAAAATCACCTTCCGCAATGGCTTTACCTAAATAGAAATCGGCAAAGAAATAGTTCGTGGATAAACGCTCAAAATATTCACCCAAGGCTGATGCCAGTGCCGCTTTTTTGCTAGCACCTTTGCCGTTGGTGAAACACAACGGACAATCGCGGTCGCGGATATGTACCGACCAAACGTGAGGAACAGGGTTGAGCCAAGAGGCTTCTTCGATATTAAAACCGAGGTCAGTCAGCTTTTGCTGAAAGCGAGAAATGGAGTCTTCCAGTGCAGCATCTTTGCCGGGGATAAAGGTTTGGGTCATGGTCATCACTTTTTGGCGGTACTAAAAACGCGCAATCATACGGGGTTTTAGTTAATAGCTCCACGTATTCCTAAAGTACAGTAATTGTCACAGTTTTATTATGGATATTCCGGATAATTCGCTAGCTTATAAATCATGGAGTCATAATTATGGAATCTATAAAGCTAACTAAATCTATAAAGCTAACAGTATTAGCCGGAATTTTAGCAGGGATCAGCGGTTCTGCCTCTGCTTTGCCCAATATTACTTTATTGGCAACCGGAGGAACTATCGCGGGTGGCGGCGATTCAGCCACCAAATCCAACTATACCGCAGGTAAACTGGGCGTTGATGCCTTGGTCAATGCGGTACCAGAAATGAAAAAACTGGCGAATATTCAAGGCGAGCAAGTCGTGAATATCGGTTCTCAAGATATGAATGATGAAGTCTGGCTGAAATTGGCGAAAAAAATTAATGCCGATTGTGCCAAAACAGACGGGTTCGTCATTACTCATGGTACCGATACGCTGGAAGAAACAGCCTATTTCCTCGACCTAACGGTGAAGTGCGATAAGCCTGTGGTCATGGTTGGTGCGATGCGGCCTGCTACGGCACTTGGTGCTGATGGCCCGTTGAATCTCTATAATGCGGTGGTGGTTGCCAGCGATGCGAATTCAGCCAAACGTGGTGTATTGGTTGCCATGAATGATCAGGTGCTCGCAGGCCGTGATGTCATGAAAACTAATACGACATCGGTCCAAACTTTCCAGTCACCGAATACCGGATCGTTAGGGTATGTCTATGATGGTAAAGTGAATTATCTTCATCAACCCGAGCCAAGGCAACCCGCTTTCGATATTAGCAACCTGAATACCTTGCCGAAGGTAGGTATTGTTTATAACTATGCCAATGCTTCTGATTTACCGGCTAAAGCATTGATCGCAGATGGTTATAAGGGCATTGTCAGTGCTGGTGTCGGCAACGGTAATCTCTACCATTCTGTATTCGATACGCTGGCGACGGCTGCTCATAACGGTGTTGCCGTTGTACGTTCATCCCGAGTACCGACAGGTTCCACGACTGAAGATGCGGAAGTTGATGACACCAAATACGGTTTTGTCGCCTCTGGCTCTCTCAACCCACAAAAAGCACGTGTATTGCTGCAACTGGCATTAACTCAAACCCAAAAACCACAAGAAATCCAACAGTTGTTCCACAAATATTAATCTAGTTGCTCATTGAACGGATCAATCTTCGACGGAGGCTTCGGCCTCCGTTTCTATTTTGTTACCGCTAATCTGAATTAAAACGTCAATACCTAGTTGCCGACTACCTTTAATAGGTAGGAGTTCACTACCAAGTAAGAAGCCACTGGGTTCTAACTCGCGTTTAAGACGATAGGATAACAATAGAATGCAAACTTTTGATTTCAACCGGATGGCGCTGGATAAATTTCCTATCGAATTTCTCGCTGAGGTCGGTATTCGGTGCTTATTCACCTTTGTGCTGGTTTTTTTATTTCTCAAACTGAGTGGTCGTCGTGGTGTACGTCAAATGTCGCTATTTGAAGTGGTGATCATTCTGACACTCGGCTCGGCCGCCGGTGACGTCACCTTTTATGACGATGTGCCACTCTTACCGGTGGTCATGGTCTTTATCAGCATCATGCTTTTGTATCGCCTAGCCACTTATCTGATGTCACGCAGTGAAAAAATCCAACAATGGATGGAAGGCAAGCCCCTTATCATCGTCAGTGATGGCGTATTTGTTTGGAAAACGATGCAGCAGGAAAATATCACGCATGACGAGTTTTTTATGGAGTTACGCCAGCAAGGTGTAGAACATCTTGGCCAAGTGCGGCTTGGCATTTTAGAGGTGAACGGTGCGATCAGTGTTTTTTTCTTCTCCGATGATCAGGTCAAGCCAGGCCTGCCCGTACTGCCGAAATGCTGCATTAGACCGTTCACGACGATTGAGAAAGCGGGTGAGTATGCTTGCAGCCAATGTAGCTTAATTATTTCGCTAGCCAGAGATACCCAAGCGACTTGTCAGCGCTGTGGTCATCACCATTGGGTAGAGGCTTTGCACCATCAACGGGCAAAATGAGTTATCTATCATGCTGTAACGCCGTGCTAAGACCGCGTTTAGTGAATAACTTCAAGATAAGAATAAGATATGGCACAGTCTGCTGCTGGTGAGGTTGAAAGTTTCCCTCGCGATGGCGAATAACCATTGCAGCAGGCGGACTCGAATGATAAAACCGAGTGATGGGTTATCACGATGGCAATCTCAGTAGAGTGTGGTGAGGGGAAATGACACAGGTTTATAATTTTAGCGCTGGTCCAGCGATGCTACCGGTTGAAGTTTTACGTCGTGCGGAACAAGAATTACGTAACTGGCATGGCCTTGGAACGTCGGTGATGGAGATTAGTCACCGCAGTAAAGAGTTTATACAGGTCGCTGAAGAGGCAGAAAAAGATCTGCGCGACCTGATGCAGATCCCAGCGAATTATAAAGTGTTATTCTGCCATGGTGGCGCGCGTGCACAATTTGCCGCAGTACCACTGAATCTGCTGGGCGACAGTAAAAGTGCCGATTATATTGACGGCGGATATTGGGCACACAGTGCAGTAAAAGAAGCACAAAAATACTGCATACCGAATGTTATCGATGTCACGACTCACGATAACGGTCTGACAGGTATTCAGCCCATGAAGCAATGGAAGTTGAGTGATAATGCAGCCTATGTGCATTACTGCCCGAATGAAACCATTGACGGCGTGGCTATCAACGAAGAACCTGATTTCGGCGACAAAATTGTCGTTGCAGATTATTCCTCATCCATCCTTTCACGCCCGATTGATGTTAGCCGCTATGGCGTCATTTATGCTGGCGCTCAGAAAAATATTGGTCCGGCTGGTCTGACGGTGGTGATCGTTCGTGACGATTTATTAGGTAAAGCGCGCACAGAGTTACCGTCGATCCTTGATTATAAAGTGTTGGCTGAGAACGACTCGATGTTTAATACCCCACCGACCTTTGCTTGGTATCTCTCTGGCTTAGTCTTCAAATGGCTGAAAGAGCAGGGTGGTTTGGGTGCGATGGAAAAACGTAATCAGGCTAAGGCCGAATTACTCTATGGCGCGATTGATAAGACGGGGTTCTACCGTAACCAAGTTGCGATTGCTAACCGTTCTTGGATGAATGTCCCCTTCCAAATGGCCGATGCATCATTGGACAAAGTGTTCTTGAGTGAAGCCGAAGCACAAGGCTTGCAAGCGCTGAAAGGCCACCGTGTTGCAGGGGGAATGCGTGCCTCTATCTATAACGCTATGCCAATTGAAGGTGTTAAAGCATTAACAGACTTTATGGCTGACTTTGAACGCCGCCATGGTTGATCTCTCGGGGCGGATGTCAGCCTCAACGAACGTGTAATGCCTTATTTTTGATTGTTATTTAATCTGCCATAACGACAGCCCCGACCTATACGGGGCTGTTGATCATTGAAGACTGGAGAGTGCTTTACCCATGCTGGAATCCCTGACGTTACAACCCATTGCCCTGATTAATGGCACCGTTAATTTACCCGGTTCTAAAAGTGTTTCTAACCGTGCACTTCTTCTGGCCGCGCTGGCCGAAGGGACAACCCAGCTCAATAACCTGTTAGACAGTGATGACATTCGTCACATGCTCAATGCGCTGCAAGCACTGGGCGTCAATGTTCGCCTTTCTGCGGATCGCACCCGTTGCGAAGTTGATGGTGTCGGTGGCAAGTTAACCGCGAGTCAACCATTGGAACTGTTCTTGGGGAATGCGGGAACGGCAATGCGACCATTAGCCGCTGCATTGTGTCTGGGGAATAACGATATCGTGCTCACTGGCGAACCCCGAATGAAAGAGCGGCCTATTGGTCATCTGGTTGATGCATTACGTCAAGGTGGTGCTCAGATAGATTATCTCGAGCAAGAAAACTACCCGCCACTGCGTCTACGTGGGGGCTTTCGTGGCGGTAAACTGACAGTTGATGGCAGTGTTTCAAGCCAATTTCTGACCGCACTGCTCATGACGGCACCATTGGCTGAACAGGACACGGATATTCAGATCCAAGGTGAACTGGTTTCTAAGCCTTATATCGACATCACCCTGCATCTGATGAGTGCCTTTGGCGTGAAGGTTGAACATGAAAACTATCAGGTTTTCCATATTAAAGGCGGGCAAACTTATCGTACACCGGGCACTTATTTAGTTGAAGGTGATGCCTCTTCGGCCTCCTATTTCTTAGCCGCAGCCGCCATTAAAGGCGGTACTGTGCGCGTAACAGGTATCGGTAAGAAAAGTGTGCAGGGTGATACCAAATTCGCGGATGTGCTGGAAAAAATGGGCGCAAATGTGACTTGGGGTGACGATTATATTGAGTGTAGTCGTGGTGAATTGCACGGCATTGATATGGACATGAACCATATCCCTGATGCTGCGATGACTATCGCGACAACAGCGCTATTTGCCAATGGCCCGACGATTATTCGCAATATCTATAACTGGCGAGTCAAAGAAACTGACCGTTTAAGCGCAATGGCAACTGAACTGAGAAAAGTGGGCGCGCAAGTTGAAGAAGGTGACGACTTTATTCGCGTCGTACCTCCTGCACAGTTAACCACCGCAGAGATCGGGACGTATAATGACCACCGTATGGCGATGTGTTTTTCGCTGGTGGCATTATCGGATATTCCGATCACCATCCTTGACCCTAAATGTACTGCAAAGACGTTTCCCGATTATTTCGAACAGTTGGCCCGTTTGAGCCAGCCCGCCTAGCCATAGATTATTCTGTCTAATCAGCCATGATGATGAGCACCGCTGGGTGCTCATTTTTTTAGGTGAAATAGGTGGCTTATTCCCAATGGCTACTCACTACTTCCATTAATAATAAATATTTTTCTGGTGATCCTTCCCATCTCTTCTACACTCCTGCCACTACCATGGTCTTATTTTCAGCAAGTAAACCACGGTGGGGTAACAGTTCACATCGATGCGGCGTATAATGTTGCTCCTGTGTTTGCCCGATGGGGTAGACAAGAGGTTTTGCCTACCGTAAAGGAGAGAGAAATGGCGGCGATAGCCCCGGTGATTACCGTTGATGGGCCTAGTGGTGCAGGTAAAGGCACGCTTTGCAAAGCACTGGCTGAATCGTTGGACTGGCGTTTGCTAGATTCTGGTGCGATTTACCGTGTTTTAGCTTTAGCGGCACTGCATCATCAGGTTGATATCAACACCGAAGAGGCATTGGTTCCACTTGCCGCACATCTCGATGTTCGCTTTGTCTCGCAGAATGGGCAGCTAAAAGTCATTTTAGAAGGTGAGGATGTCAGCAACGAGATCCGTACTGAAACAGTAGGAAACACGGCATCTCAGGCAGCTGCTTTTCCGCGTGTCCGTGAGGCGTTATTGCGCCGCCAGCGGGCATTTCGTGAAGCCCCCGGCTTAATTGCTGATGGTCGCGATATGGGGACAGTGGTCTTTCCTGATGCGCCGGTGAAAATATTTCTTGACGCAAGTTCGCAAGAACGTGCTCACCGGCGTATGCTACAGTTGCAGGAAAAGGGGTTTAATGTTAACTTTGAACGTCTTTTGTCCGAGATACAGGAGCGAGATGATCGCGATCGTAATCGGTCTATTGCGCCTTTAGTCCCTGCTGCAGATGCATTAGTACTGGATTCTACCAGTATGTCTATCGAGCAAGTGATTGAACAGGCGCTGGCTTATGCCCAACGAATTCTTGCGTTGCCGTTAAAAAAATAACGTCAATGCAGTTAGAACTGAGCTCTTAATAATATATTTTTTAATTAAAATTATTCTTGATGAGCACTTAAAACCTTGCTGCAAGGATATGTGGCGAGGCATGTGAAACAACCCCATCCGGCGGGATGCTAGATGGACGTTAAACTTAAGAATCCTGAAGATCATAAACATGACAGAATCTTTTGCTCAACTCTTTGAAGAATCCCTGAAAACAATTGAAACACGTCCGGGCTCTATCGTCCGTGGTGTTGTTGTTTCTATCGATAAAGATATCGTACTGGTTGACGCCGGTCTGAAATCTGAGTCAGCAATTCCAGCAGAACAGTTCAAGAACGCGCAAGGCGAACTGGAAATTCAAGTCGGCGATGAAGTTGACGTTGCACTGGACGCTGTTGAAGACGGCTTCGGTGAAACTCTGCTGTCCCGTGAGAAAGCTAAGCGTCACGAAGCATGGCTGATGCTGGAAAAGGCTTACGAAGAAGCTGCAACCGTTACTGGTGTGATCAACGGCAAAGTGAAGGGCGGCTTTACAGTCGAACTGAACGGTATCCGTGCGTTCCTGCCTGGTTCACTGGTTGATGTGCGTCCAGTTCGCGATACTCTGCATCTGGAAGGCAAAGAGCTTGAGTTCAAAGTCATCAAGCTGGATCAGAAACGCAACAACGTCGTTGTTTCTCGTCGTGCAGTTATCGAATCTGAGAACAGCGCTGAGCGTGATCAATTGCTGGAAAACCTGCAAGAAGGCATGGAAGTTAAGGGTATCGTTAAGAACCTGACTGACTACGGTGCATTCGTTGATCTGGGTGGCGTTGATGGCTTGCTGCACATTACTGACATGGCTTGGAAACGTGTTAAACACCCAAGCGAAATCGTCAATGTGGGCGACGAAATCACTGTTAAAGTTCTGAAATTCGACCGCGAACGTACTCGTGTATCCCTTGGCTTGAAACAGCTGGGCGAAGATCCATGGGTTGCTATCGCTAAACGTTACCCAGAAAGCACTAAGCTGACTGGTCGTGTTACTAACCTGACTGATTACGGCTGCTTCGTTGAAATCGAAGAAGGCGTTGAAGGTCTGGTACACGTTTCAGAAATGGATTGGACCAACAAAAACATTCACCCGTCTAAAGTTGTTAACGTTGGCGACGTAGTGGAAGTTATGGTTCTGGACATCGATGAAGAACGTCGTCGTATCTCTCTGGGCCTGAAACAGTGCAAATCTAACCCATGGCAGCTGTTTGCAGAAACCCACAACAAAAACGACCGCGTTGAAGGTAAAATCAAGTCTATCACTGACTTCGGTATCTTCATCGGCCTGGACGGCGGCATCGACGGCCTGGTTCACCTGTCTGACATCTCCTGGAACGTTGCAGGCGAAGAAGCAGTTCGTGAATACAAGAAAGGCGACGAAATCGCAGCTGTTGTTCTGCAAGTTGACGCAGAACGTGAGCGCATCTCCTTGGGCGTGAAACAACTAGCAGAAGATCCGTTCAATAACTACCTGTCTGTTAACAAGAAAGGTGCTATTGTTACTGGTAAAGTCACTGCAGTTGACGCAAAAGGTGCTACAGTTGAATTGGCTGGCGGCGTAGAAGGTTATCTGCGTGCTTCCGAAGCAACTCGCGACCGCGTTGAAGATGCAACGTTAGTTCTGAACGTAGGTGATGAAGTTGAAGCCAAATATACTGGCGTTGACCGTAAAAACCGCGTAATCAGCCTGTCTGTTCGTGCTAAAGACGAAGCTGATGAGAAAGATGCTATTGCTACAGTTAACAACAAGCCAGAAGAAGGCAACTTCTCTAGCGCAATGGCTGAAGCGTTCAAAGCTGCAAAAGGCGAGTAATAACGGGGGGCGTTCTTTACGCCCCTATACGGTAGTTTAGCTGCAAAGCTTGGAGGTAATATGACCAAGTCTGAACTTATTGAAAGACTTGCTGGCCAGCACTCTCATGTCCCGGCTAAGGCCGTTGAGGATGCAGTGAAAGAAATGCTTGAACATATGGCTGGAACACTAGCTGAAGGTGAGCGCATTGAGATCCGAGGATTTGGCAGTTTTTCTCTTCACTACCGTGCTCCGCGTGTTGGCCGTAATCCGAAGACTGGCGCTAAAGTTGAGTTGGAAGGTAAATACGTTCCACACTTTAAGCCAGGTAAAGAATTGCGTGATCGCGCTAATATCTACGGCTAAGTTGTTTACAACTTACCGCGTTATTATGTGTGCCTAAAGATCTAGGTATACACGCTGATAATAAACGGTGCCTCTAACGGCACCGTTTTTCTTTTCCCACCTATCCACTTTTCCCTCTATATCTACCGACAATCCCTCAAGGTCTTCATCCCTCATATTTCGCATTTCGTTTTAGCTGAATTTCGCACTTTCTGGAGAGATTTCGCATTTCTTCAACTGATTATGTAACAAGGCAAAACAGTTCGCGAACTGACTCTGAACTCTCATTTTATGTGCTGGCAGCTTCACCCAACAAGATAGAAAATCTACCTATTCTCAGTGAAATGAACAGATGGCATGAAGCTATCTAGTTGTCGCCAATGGACGGTCTGTTATTACTCTTAAAATCGATCAGGTTGCGGCAGCCATTGTCGTTGGCCTATTGCCCCTTATTTTTCTGCCTCAATTACCGGTAACTAGCAACATTGGCTTGTTGCTCGGATTGGGTCTTCTGTTAGGGATAAGCCGAAATAAGTATTGCCGATGTTTGGCCATCGTCGTTATCTGCTTTGTGTGGGGAAGTTGGCACGGAAATAAGATATTGGTGCAAATTGAAACCTTAACACAAGGTGAGCAGCAGATTATCGCAATGATAAAGAGTCCGCGTCTGGCTTGGGCTGAGGAGAGTAAAGTCCTACTGGCGATTCAGGAAGTCGATGGGCAACGAATATTTCCCCCTATTTCGGTATCAGTACATTGGCCAACTGCGCTGGAACCTCATTGTGCAGGACAGTTATGGGCACTGACTATCAGGATGCGAGGCGTCCATAGTCTGCTGAATGAAGGTGGGTTTGATAGCCAACGGTGGGCGGTGGCAAATCGCAGTCCATTGCAAGGTAGAATCATAAAGGCGGAGCTAATTGATGCACGATGTCATCTGCGCCAACAAGTAATTAGTCTTATTGAGCGGCAGCTTATGCCCTACGACCAACGACAAACGTTGTTGGCGCTCGCTTTCGGCGAAAGGAAGCGACTCGATACATCACTGTGGGCGCTTTTGCGTGATACTGGCACTGCGCATCTGATGGCCATTTCAGGATTGCATATCGCACTAGCGGCTTTATTTGGCGGCATATTGGCTCGTGGGATTCAATTCTTATTACCTGTTCGGTGGATAAATCCCTTGTTTCCACTGCTAATAGGTTGGTTGGCAGCAATGATATATGTTTGGCTGGCGGGTGCGAACCCACCTGCCGTGAGGGCCGCAATAGCATTAACGTTGTGGCTACTGTTGCGGTTGTTCAGCATTGCGTGTAGTACAGGGCAAGTATGGCTATGGGGACTCGCACTCATTCTATTATGTGACCCACTCGCTGTACTCTCAGACAGTTTTTGGCTCTCCTGTTTCGCGGTATTCAGCTTGATATGTTGGTATCACTGGGTGCCTGTCTCCAATCGTTTTCGGGTCGGTTGGAAGGGGACGATCATTCGAGGTTTGCATTTGCAACTTGGCATGATGTTGTTGTTGATGCCATTACAAGTTGGCTTGTTTCATGGTGTCAGCTTGTTTTCGATACCCGCAAACCTCTGGGCCGTGCCCATAGTTTCGTTACTCACTGTACCCTGTGTGTTATTGGCCCTCGCATTCACACTACTTCCTACGTAGCAGGCCTATTTTGGTTTCTGGCTGACTTATCACTTACTGTCGTCCTGATGCCGCTCAGCCAACTGAGTGCGGGTTGGTTACATACGGGGGCAACATCCGTTGCTCTTGGCTATGGTGGCTGGTTAGCGCTGCTTATCTGGCGTTTTCAGTGGTGGCGCAGTTACCCGATTGGGGTCATGGTGTTATGTGTCAACTTAGTATTATTCAGCCAACGGCGTGACGAGTATCATTGGCGTGTAGATATGCTGGATGTTGGTCATGGTTTGGCGATGGTCGTTGAGCGCGACGGGAAAGCGGTTATCTACGATACCGGTAATCGTTGGCACTCAGGAAGTATGGCTTCAACGGTTATCCTCCCTTATTTACGATGGAGGGGTATTACCGTTGAACAGATTATTCTCAGCCATAATCATCAGGACCATACTGGCGGCTTAGCTGAGCTTCAAGCTGCTTTTCCAAAGGCGACAGTACGGGCTCCTTACCCCGTTTCGATTAACAGCTTACCCTGTAAGCAGGGCGCATCATGGCAATGGAGCGGCTTAAGTTTTGAGGTTTTGTGGCCAGCTAAACAGGTAATTAATGCCAATAATGATGACTCATGTGTCATTCGCATTAATGATGGCAAGCATAGTGTGCTCTTAACCGGTGACCTCGAAACGCACGGAGAGCTGCAATTAGTGACGAATTTTCGTGCTAAATTAGCCTCTACACTATTACAAGTGCCACATCACGGTAGTAATTCGTCTTCAACTGCGCCTTTTTTGCGCACAGTGAAGCCTGAATTGGCATTTGCGTCTGCTGCACGCTATAACCAATGGCACTTACCCACTAAAAAAGTCATTAATCGCTATCGAAAAAATAACATTGTTTGGCGCGACACTACAGCTTCAGGTCAGATAAGTGTTTATTTTTACGAGGATAATTGGGAAGTAAAAGGTTATCGTGAACAATTAATGCCACGTTGGTATCACCAGCGGTTTGGTGTTGGGGGTCATAATGAGTAGAATAGGCCGCTATTTCTTCTGGTGCTGGTAATTGCATAATGAATGATAAAGATCTATCCACTTGGCAGACGTTCCGTCGCCTCTGGCCAACGATCACTCCTTATAAGACAGGTCTTGTTGTGGCGGCGATTGCATTAATCCTTAATGCTGCCAGTGATACATTTATGCTGTCGTTACTGAAACCATTACTAGACGATGGATTTGGGCATGCTGATAGCTCAATTTTAAAATGGATGCCGCTGGCCGTTATCGGTTTGATGGTGGTGCGCGGACTGACCGGTTTTATCTCTAGCTATTGTATTTCATGGGTATCAGGCAAAGTGGTGATGCATATTCGTCGCCGATTGTTTAGTCACATGATGGGCATGCCGGTATCTTTTTTTGATCAGCAATCAACGGGTACATTGTTATCACGTATTACCTATGACTCAGAACAAGTCGCTGCGTCATCTTCTAGCGCCCTCGTCACTGTGGTGCGTGAAGGTGCCTCGATCATCGGCTTGTTCATTATGATGTTTTATTACAGCTGGCAGTTGTCAGTGATTTTAATCGTCATCGCCCCGATTGTTTCAATCTCTATCCGAGTGGTTTCTAAGCGTTTTCGTAATATCAGTAAAAATATGCAAAGCACCATGGGGGAGGTGACCACCAGTGCCGAGCAAATGCTGAAAGGGCATAAAGAAGTATTGATCTTTGGCGGCCAGAAAGTTGAAACTGAGCGCTTCGAAACGGTGAGTAACCGTATGCGGCAGCAAGGTATGAAACTGGTTTCCGCCTCTTCTATTTCTGACCCGATCATACAATTGATAGCTTCTTTTGCTTTAGCGTTTGTGTTGTATGCTGCAAGCTTCCCAAGTGTCATGGAAACCCTCACTGCGGGGACTATCACTGTTGTATTCTCAGCAATGATTGCATTGATGCGCCCTTTAAAGTCCCTCACTAATGTGAATGCGCAGTTCCAACGCGGGATGGCTGCTTGCCAAACGCTCTTCACTATCTTGGATTTAGAGCAGGAAAAAGACGAAGGCAAGCTGGAAGTTGAAAGGGCGAAAGGTGAAATCGAATTCAACCATGTGACATTTTATTATCCAGGCAAAGATACTCCTGCACTGAATGATATCAATGTGCACATTGAAGCGGGTAAAACCGTGGCATTGGTCGGGCGCTCAGGTTCGGGCAAATCGACTATCGCCAATTTGCTCACTCGTTTCTATGATGTCAGTGAAGGCAGTATTTTGTTAGATGGACATGATCTACGCGAATACCGATTGGGCGCTTTGCGTAACCAAGTGGCGTTGGTATCGCAAAACGTTCATCTGTTCAATGACACCGTGGCCAATAATATTGCTTATGCGCGTGATGATCAGTACACCCGAGCCGAAATTGAAGAAGCTGCCCGCATGGCATATGCGATGGACTTTATCAATAAGATGGAGAATGGATTAGATACTGTGATTGGTGAGAACGGTGTGATGCTGTCCGGTGGTCAGCGCCAACGTATCGCTATCGCGCGAGCACTTTTGCGTGATTGCCCCATCTTGATTCTGGATGAAGCAACCTCGGCGCTGGATACCGAGTCCGAAAGAGCCATTCAAGCCGCTTTAGATGAACTGCAAAAAGATCGTACGTCAATAGTGATTGCTCATCGTCTCTCAACTATTGAAAAAGCAGATGAAATCCTAGTCATCGAAGATGGGCGCATTGTCGAACGTGGTGTGCATGCCGAATTGTTGGCGAAACAGGGCGCGTATGCTCAACTTAACCGTATACAGTTCGGCCAATGATTGAGCGTATCTGGTCCGGACAATCCCGGCTATATTTGCTGCTATTACCATTATCCTGGTTATATGGCGCAATAACTTGGTTTATCCGGACCAGTTACCGCATAGGTCTGCGAACGTCATGGCGTTCACCAGTGCCGGTTGTCATTGTGGGTAACCTCACTGCGGGCGGCAATGGTAAAACACCCGTCGTTATCTGGTTAGTTGAGCAATTACAACAACGGGGCTATCGCGTCGGTGTTGTCTCCCGTGGTTACGGTGGCAAGTCGTCGGTTTACCCGCTACTGCTAGCTGATGACACCACAACGGTGCAAGCCGGAGACGAGCCGGTTTTGATTTTTCAGCGCACGGGTGCACCCGTTGCGGTTTCACCAAAACGTGCTGATGCTATCAAGGCTTTACTGGCCTCTCACACGCTGGATTTTATTATCACAGACGACGGTTTACAGCATTACGCATTACAGCGTGATTTTGAGCTGGTAGTCATTGATGGAGTGCGCCGTTTTGGCAACGGTTGGTGGTTACCTGCTGGCCCGATGCGTGAACGAGCGGCGCGATTGCGCTCAGTTGATGCGGTTATCACCAATGGAGGGGGTGCTGCTACAGCAGAGATCCCAATGCAACTGGTTGCTCGGGATGCGGTCAATCTAGTCACGGGTGAGCGTCAGCCCGCATCACAGTTACAGCATGTGGTTGCGATGGCGGGTATCGGTCATCCGCCCCGTTTTTTTGCCACGCTGAGCGTCTTGGGCGTTGAGCCTAAAAATGAATATGCTTTTGCAGACCATCAGGATTATTCATTGGCGCAACTTGAGCCACTGACAACAGGCCCGCAAATTTTATTAATGACTGAAAAAGATGCCGTCAAATGCCGAGCTTTTGCTCAGCCTAATTGGTGGTATTTGCCAGTCGATGCACAATTACCACCAGATCAGGCGGAGCCGCTGCTGTCAAAAATTCAGGCTTTAGCAGAACGTTCAAAATAGTTCATTCGAAATGAGTTCACGGCCTATATTTAGGGCCCATATTTAGGATTAGTACTCAATCGAACCATTAAGTCGCTTACATTCAATTTCAGATACTCAATTGCGTCAGCTTTAAAGCTGCTGCACATGCAGCAAGCGAGCGCTGTTGAGTTTCTTCATACAACTGTAATTCGTCAATCACTGCCATCCCCAGATCTCGCTGGAAATCATGTTGACTCGAATGCCCAGTGAAATGACTTTGCCCCTTATCGCCCAAATTAGATTGGAAAATACCCGCTGCACTTACCGGTAAGAAATCCTCATAAACCAAGGGTTCATATTCGATAAACCCTTCATCAATCAACTCATCTAATGTGAGTTTTTTCACTGATTCAGCCGGTACATTGACGCTCTTTTCTGTGGGAAAGTAGCGGAAGTAAGCGAGTTTTTCGGTGCGCATCGTCTGATAATCATCAGGAAATTGACTAAACTGCTCGCTGAGAATGGTCATATATTGCGCTGCATTCTTTTCATTCGCCGGAACTTGTAATTGATCCTGCGCGGCTTGCAGCAAGCGGTCATAGAGACTGCGGCCTTTTGCCGTCAGTGCCGCACCGCGTTGTTCAATTTCTCCGAAACGAGCGGTGTGATATCCCTGAATGATTTGCCCATCCGTAGAGATAAACGCAATTCTTTCTTCCAATGCTTTAAAGCTGGTTTGCCGTAACAATATTGGGCAACGGCGGGGCGGTGGCCCTTCAATGACCGCTTTAGGGGTAATGTTATGCCGAGGCATCGCCGATTGCACCGCATCGATATCCAACGTGCGTGGGGTGAGATGATTGATATGTGGACCTTTGAATGCCACCACATCAGCAATGAGCCGGTGCTGGTCATGCAACTGTTGGTAGACCTCGGCACTGACGGTTGCCTGATTATGCCAGCGAAATGTCTCTAGAGATTGAGTGATAAAATCATCGGCCTCAAGGCTGGTCAGGCCTCCAGCAGTTTCAAATTGAATAATGAGCTCAATAGCACGTGGGGTAAATATTTCTCTAGTTGCTAAAATATCGGCCGCCCGTTGTCGCAGTACAGGCTGCTCTATCAATTCCAAACGCAGTAATGATGTAAAAATCCTGAACGGGCAGGCTTGTAATGAGGCTTCATGCACAGCACGAAAAGCGGTGGAATGAACCGGTACACCTGCGGGAGCGAGGTCATAATAACCGACAGGGAGCATCCCCATCACGGCAAAAAGGCGGCGCAACATCGAAAGTTCAGCTGGCGTTCCCACGCGGATAGCACCGTGGCGTTCCATGCTTAACCTTTCAATCTCTCCTGTTTGATGTAAATGACGAGCCAACTCCGGTTGTTGGTTTAAAGTCTGCTTATTGGTATCGGCAACCAGTTGCAATAACGTGCCATAGAGAGGAACTTCGGCCTGATACATGTCCGACATGGCTCGGGAAAATCTGGCCCGAATTTCATCGGGATGGACAAATTCAAGGGAGGTAAACGGTGTGTTGCTCATCTTCAGATCGCTCCTTTTTACCCATCGGTGGCGTCAATTGCCCTATCATGCTACTTATTACATGTTCTCTATTCATTTATATTTTAGATTGATATCGAAATATTGACGGTTAAGTAGCGGAGAATATTGGTTTTTTATGTGTTACATCTCATTTGTGCTGCTATTTAATAAAGATGGGCGGATAAAATAGTTGCTCAACAGGTGGTTTTGTGAGTAAATAGCCGCCGGCCTGTGGTTTAGCCCTATTTATGTATAAGAGTGTACGAGAGTAAAGTAGAGCAGTTCCTCCCAAGACGCTATCTTCTGATGCCGATTCAAAGACGAACCTTCCAGTATCTCCAGTAGTAACTCCCATAAGTAATGATTTTGATGCAGATCCACTTTTCGCATTAGCGTCGAAAGCATTGTGGTCGATTTATTCGTTCTCTGTATTTGAACGTATTTTTGTATTTGAAAGTTAAGGTAAACAGCCCGCGAGTGTCGGCTGCCGCAAAATTATAAAAACCGCGCTGATGCGGTTTTATTCATGAAATCAAGCTCATAGAGGTTTAATCAGAAAACTTTAGGATGGGCAACTGCATCTAAACAATAAATAAAAATGAGTTGTTAGGATGCCCAGTAAAAGGAAATTAAATATGACGTTAAAAATGGGTCGCGTGAAATGGTTCAATCAGTCCGAAGGCTACGGTTTCATTTCACCGCACGACGGTAGTTTGGATGTGTATGTCAGCAAGACAGCCATTGCCAACACCAAAAATAAATCACTGACTGAAGGGCAGGACGTTGAATTCTCTACTTATCGTAGTATTCACGGGCCGTCAGCAGCAGATGTGATCGCTTTCTAAGTCAATGGCTACCCTAGGGTAGCCATTTCTATTTACGTACTTGACGCCGTGGCATTATAAGCTGCTCTTGGCTAATGAATGACTGATAGTCAGTTCATCGGATTAATGAGATGACTGCGCAGTTACAATGTTAGTGACGTTAAGTATGTTGGCCTCTATTCAACCAATCTTCTGATTGCCGGGCCGTTTTGCAGGTGCTTCTATTTGTTTTTATGCGGCTTAATTGCTGAAGTTAGCAAACAGCGCAATAATTTTATGGAATACTTTCATTTCTTACTCGACATACATAATTGTGTGATTTTGGTCACAAAATACTACTCCTCGCTATTCAACATATCAATAACAAAACCACCGCTTATTGTCTCTAATTAATGGGTGTTTTTACTTAGAATGATGGCATTTAACATAAATGATTGTTATTTATCATTGATATGAGTGACGACGCCAGCGCAGTTAACCTGAATCAGTGGATATGATATCCTCGACCACTTTCCTGCTGGCTAAACTCCAATTTGGAGGATGTATGGACCACCGTTTACTCGAAATCGTTGCCTGTCCTGTCTGCAACGGCAAGTTATATTTCAATAAAGAGAACCTTGAGCTGGTATGTAAAGCCGACAATTTGGCTTACCCAGTGCGTGATGGCATTCCTGTATTGCTGGAAAACGAGGCTCGTCCACTGTCTATTGATGAGAAACATGCATGAGTTTCATTGCTATCATTCCAGCCCGTTTTGCTTCAACCCGTTTACCGGGTAAACCGTTAGCAGATATCGCGGGCAAACCGATGGTCGTTCATGTCATGGAGCGCGCGCTGGCTTCTGGTGCCTCGCGCGTGATTGTGGCAACGGATCACCCTGAAGTCGTCCAAGCCGTTGAGGCAGCAGGAGGGGAGGTTTGTCTGACCCGTGCTGATCACCAATCGGGTACAGAGCGTTTAGCCGAAGTCATTGAGCGCTACAAATTTGCTGATGATGACATTATCGTCAATGTACAGGGTGACGAACCCCTCATTCCGCCGGTCATTATTCGCCAAGTCGCTGATAATCTAGCGGCGTGCAGCGCAGGTATGGCAACACTGGCCGTGCCAATTGAAAGCAGTGAAGAGGCCTTTAACCCGAATGCCGTGAAAGTGGTGATGGATGCTCAGGGCTATGCACTGTATTTCTCCCGTGCGGCCATTCCATGGGAAAGAGAGCGATTCGCTCAATCAAAAGAGACTATCGGTGATTGCTTCTTACGCCATATCGGGATTTATGCCTATCGTGCAGGGTTTATCCGCCGTTACGTCAATTGGGCACCAAGTAAACTCGAGCAAATTGAGTTGTTAGAGCAACTTCGCGTGCTCTGGTATGGTGAGAAAATCCATGTGGCAGTGGCCAAAGCTGTGCCTACAGTGGGGGTTGATACCCAAGAGGATTTAGACCGAGTACGCGCTATCATGTCCGCTCAGTCATGATGACCAAATAATAGAGCCAGACTCGCTAGGGTCTGGTTTTTTATTGAGTTTATTCTGTATTCCGCTGTTTAACTTTATATTGTGGATATTATTTGATCTGCATTCTGGAAATCTCCCGCCTGCCATCCCATGATGAAGAATAACTTTCATCAGATAATTGGATAGAACTCTATGGAGCAGCTGAAAGCTGAGTTAAGTGTCGTGCTCGGGGAGTCGGTATCCCGCCTTGAACGTATCAGCGAGCAGCCGTATGCCCACCTGTATGCCATGTATAACCAGCAGGGGCAGGCTATTCCATTATTGGCTAAGAGTTATGTTTGTCAGGGGATCGCCCAGCAAGAGGCCTATAAATTGTCAATGTTGGCACGAGAGGGCGATATTCGCTTACCCACCGTGTACGGCTTGGTGATGACTCATGAGTCTCCTTACAAAGAAATTCTGCTGATGGAACGCTTGCGAGGTGTGTCAGTAGAAGCGCCCACACGGACGGGGGATCGATGGAATGCTCTGATGGATCAAATTGTAGAGGGCGTATTGGCATGGCATCGAATTGATAGTCATGGCTGTGTCGGCAATGTTGACAGCACGCAAGAAAATGATTGGTTCAGTTGGTACCAGCAACGGGTTGAAGTGTTGTGGGCCAGCTTATCGAATATCAATTCACCGCTCATGACGTTAGAAGACAGGGCGATACTTTACCGCTCCAGAGCCTCACTAAAAACACTTTTCGCCGGTTTTGATGACAGTTCGGTGCTGGTTCACGGCAATTTAACTTTACGTAGCATGTTAAAAGATCCGCGCAGTGATCAGTTATTAGCCATGCTGAATCCTGGCCCCATGTTATGGGCACCGCGTGAATATGACTTATTCCGCCTTAGCGAAGAGGGCATGCCGAGTCAGCTCTTTTATCGCTATCTCACTAAAGCGCCAGTCTCTGAATCTTTCGTTGCCCGCCGCTGGTTATATACGATTTGGGAGTTAGTCTCTCGCTTTATTCATACGGGCAATCTCGATCGCGCTATATTTGATAACGCTGCAAGGCAACTTCTGCCTTGGCTCAATTAGTATCCTGAATCAATGGGTTTTATCGCTGCTATTTTTATCATCACGATAATTCCCCGTTAATTTTTGCCATAGTAATCCTAATGTCTCATACCACGCACGTTCGGTATGGCCTAAATAGGTTGCCGCCGGTAAGCTACGCTCCCAAATATGTAGGGGCGTGGTGATCGCTAATTGGTTGGCGGGAGCCGGTATCGGGTGCAGCCCAATGCCAGTAAAGAATTTTATCGCCCGTGGTAAATGATTTGCTGATGTCACTAATAAAAATGGCTTATCTCCCACCAAGGCAGCGACTGCGGCTGCTTCTTCCACGGTATCTTTGGGTTGGTCTAAGGCCACAATATTTGTCGGCGGAACACCTAAACTTTCGGCAACTTGGGCGGCAGTTTTCGCACTGCTTTGACTGCCGGTGTTATTACCACCTGTAAAGACCATTTTTGCATGGGGATGGGCACGGTATAGCCTAATTCCCTCGGTGACCCTAGGTAAGCTATTCGCAAATAAATTCGAACTTGGTGCCCAATTCGGATTAAACGTGTAGCCGCCGCCAAGAACAACAATGTATTCTACTGGGTCGCTTCCCTGATAGGTGGTGTACTGTTTTTCTAATGGCAATAGCAGGCGATCGGCGACAGGTTGTAAACTAATCAGCAATAATACCAGCCAACTGAATGTGAAAAGTGTTTTGCCACTTTTCTGCCAGCGTGTAAACCACAATAAGATTAATGCCAGTCCCATAATGATAAGTAGAAAAGGCAGGGGCATTAATAAGCCGCCGACAAATTTTTTTAAGGTAAAAAGCATAAAAACAGAGACCTTTTGACTGAAAAAACGGCATTTGGCGTGGATTACTGGTCAAGAAGATTTATTCTAAGTCAGGCTGTGCCAAAATAGCAGGTTAGCAGGCATTCTTTTTGCTGTAGCCATTGATTTGCGAGTCTCAATAAGGCCGGTTAATCAATAGCTATAGATTTAACCAAAGTCACTGGCGGAGCCGTTGTTCATGCAGGATCGTAATTTCGATGATATTGCCGAGAAATTTTCCCGCAATATCTATGGTACGACGAAGGGAATGATTCGCCAGGCGGTTGTTTGGCAAGATATTACCGAGCTGTTAGCGCAACTGCCGCAACGACCTTTGCGGATTTTAGATGCGGGTGGCGGCGAAGGGCATATGGCTTGCCAACTGGCGGCACTCGGTCATCAGGTATTATTATGTGACCTGTCCGCTGAGATGATCCAGCGAGCAAAACTTGCAGCTGAAGAAAAAGGTGTGAGCCACAACATGCAATTTGTACAAAGTGCGGCTCAGGACATCACCCAACATTTAGAACAGCCGGTTGATCTGATATTGTTCCATGCGGTTTTAGAATGGATTGCAGAGCCACAAGAAGTTCTGCAAATACTTTTTGATGCGTTAAATCCAGGTGGCGCGCTCTCATTGATGTTTTTCAATGCCAGCGGATTGGTGATGCGCAATGCGGTGTTAGGTAACTTTCAGTTAGCGATACCCGGCGTTAAAAGGCGTCGGCAGCGCTCGTTATCACCGCAATACCCACTGGATCCGCCAACGGTATATGGTTGGCTTGAGCAAATGGGGTTATCCATTAGCGGTAAAACAGGAGTACGGGTGTTTCACGATTACATGAAAAATAAGCAGCAACAAGTCGATGAGTTTGCTGAATTATTGGCGTTGGAACAGCGCTATTGCCGTCAGGAGCCCTTTATCAGTTTGGGGCGCTACGTGCATGTCATGGCGTTTAAGCCGAATCTGAAGGACCCATTATGAGTGAATTTTCCCAGACAGTCCCCGAACTGGTCGCCTGGGCGCGGAAAAATGATTTCTCGATTACGCTACCAACCGAGCGTCTGGCCTTTTTGATGGCGATTGCGACGTTAAACGGTGAGCGACTCGACGGTGAAATGAGCGAAGGTGAGTTGATTGACGCATTTCGTCATGTCAGCAAGGGTTTTGAGCAGACCTCCGAAACCGTCACCGTTCGGGCAAATAACGCCATCAATGACATGGTACGCCAGCGTTTATTGAACCGATTTACCAGTGAAATGGCAGATGGTAATGCTATTTACCGCCTGACACCTTTAGGTATAGGCATTACTGATTACTATATTCGCCAGCGTGAATTCTCTACGCTGCGCTTATCAATGCAGCTGTCGATTGTCGCGCAAGAACTACAGCGTGCAGCTGAAGCGGCAGAAGAAGGTGGCGATGAATTCCATTGGCACCGTAATGTCTTTGCGCCCCTAAAATATTCTGTGGCTGAAATTTTCGACAGTATCGATATGACGCAGCGCTTAATGGATGAACAGCAACACAGCGTAAAAGAAGATATCGCTGCGCTGTTAAATCAAGATTGGCGCGCAGCCATCGCCAGTTGTGAAGTCCTGTTGTCCGAAACTTCAGGGACGCTGCGTGAGTTACAAGATACGTTGGAAGCCGCAGGGGATAAGCTTCAGGCGAATTTATTGCGTATCCAAGAAGCCACCATTGGCAATGTTGGTTTGGATTTGGTTGATAAATTAGTCTTTGATTTACAAAGCAAACTTGACCGTATCATCAGTTGGGGCCAACAGGCTATTGACCTGTGGATCGGCTATGACCGCCACGTGCATAAGTTTATCCGTACGGCGATAGATATGGATAAAAACCGTGTCTTTGCTCAACGCTTGCGCCAATCAGTGCAGAACTATTTTGATAGTCCTTGGGCTTTAACCTACGCCAACGCGGATCGTTTGCTGGATATGCGTGATGAAGAACTGTCATTGCGTAGCGAAGAAGTCACAGGGGAGCTGCCACCGGATCTGGAATTCGAAGAGTTCAATCAGATCCGAGAACAGTTAGCCGCCATGATTGAACAGGCATTGCTGGTGTATCAGCAACAAAAAATGCCGCTCAATTTGGGGGAAGTGATGCGCGAATACCTCGTGCAATATCCGCGTGCTCGTCATTTCGACGTGGCTCGTATCCTGGTCGACCAAGCAGTTCGCCTTGGTGTGGCCGAAGCCGATTTCTCAGGGTTACCTGCCGAATGGCTGGCAATCAATGATTACGGAGCCAAGGTGCAGGCACATGTCATCAACAAATACTGAAGTAGTAATGCCGGTTAAACTGGCTCAGGCATTGGCCAATTCACTGTTTCCAGCGCTGGATAGCCAGTTGCGTGCGGGCCGTCATATTGGCATCGATGAGTTGGATAATCATGCTTTCCTGATGGATTTTCAGGAGCAATTGGAAGAATTTTATACCCGCTATAACGTGGAATTAATTCGCGCGCCGGAAGGTTTCTTCTATTTACGCCCACGCTCTACCACGCTTATCCCACGCTCTGTGCTTTCTGAGCTGGATATGATGGTGGGCAAAATCCTGTGTTATCTGTATCTCAGCCCAGAGCGTTTGGCCCATGAAGGGATCTTCGCTCAGCACGAACTGTACGAAGAATTACTGAGTCTGGCTGATGAGAGCAAGTTGCTGAAGTTTGTTAACCAGCGCTCGACCGGTTCGGATTTGGATAAACAAAAGCTGCAAGAAAAAGTACGAACGTCACTTAATCGGCTACGTCGGCTGGGCATGATCTACTTTATGGGTAATGACAGCAGCAAGTTTCGCATTACTGAAGCGGTCTTCCGTTTTGGTGCCGATGTGCGCAGCGGCGATGATCCACGTGAGGCTCAGTTACGCATGATCCGTGATGGCGAGGCGATGGCGGTGGAAAATAGTCTGTCACTCCATGATGAAGTCGATGAAGCAGATATCAACATGGGCAATACAATGGACAGTGCAGAGGATGAACAGGAATGATTGAACGCGGTAAATTTCGCTCACTGACCTTGGTTAACTGGAATGGTTTCTTTGCTCGGACTTTCGATCTTGATGAGCTTGTGACCACGTTATCGGGCGGTAATGGGGCGGGTAAATCGACCGCTATGGCCGCTTTTGTCACAGCACTGATTCCTGACCTGACGCTGCTGCACTTTCGTAACACCACCGAAGCGGGGGCGACCAGCGGCTCCCGTGATAAAGGCTTACACGGTAAACTGCGTGCAGGTGTCTGTTATTCAACGTTAGACGTAGTCAACTCACGTCATCAGCGCATTGTGGTCGGTGTACGCTTGCAGCAAGTGGCGGGGCGTGACCGTAAAGTAGACATCAAACCCTTCACCATTCAAGGGTTGCCGACGGCCATCCAACCCACACAGATCCTCACCGAGGTCGTGGGCGAACGTCAGGCACGTGTACTGTCGTTGCAAGAGCTGAAAGAACGTGTCGAAGAGATGGAAGGGGTGCAGTTTAAGCAATTTAACTCCATCACTGATTATCATTCCCTCATGTTTGATTTGGGTGTGATTCCGAAGCGTTTGCGCTCTTCAGCAGATCGCAGCAAGTTCTATCGCTTGATTGAAGCCTCGTTGTACGGCGGGATCTCCAGCGCTATTACCCGTTCACTGCGCGATTACTTATTGCCAGAAAATAGCGGCGTGCGTAAAGCCTTCCAAGATATGGAAGCGGCATTACGTGAGAACCGCATGACGCTTGAAGCCATTCGTGTCACACAGTCAGACCGTGACCTGTTTAAGCACCTGATTTCAGAAGCTACGTCTTATGTTGCTGCCGACTACATGCGCCATGCCAATGAGCGGCGTATTCACCTCGATGGTGCGCTGGTCTTGCGCCGTGATTTGCTGACCAGTCGCAAACAATTGGTGACGGAACAGTACCGGCATGTAGAGATGTCCCGCGAATTGGCGGAGCAAAGTGGCGCAGAGTCGGATCTCGAAACGGATTACCAAGCTGCTAGTGACCACTTAAGTCTGGTACAGACAGCGATGCGTCAGCAGGAAAAAATCGAGCGCTATCAGAGTGATTTGGAAGAACTAACCTATCGGCTGGAAGAACAAAGTGAAGTCGTTGGGGAAGCTGGCGAGCAGCAGGCGGATAACGAAGCACGCGCTGAAGCCGCTGAGCTGGAAGTGGATGAGCTGAAAAGTCAGTTAGCCGATTACCAGCAAGCGCTGGATGTTCAACAGACCCGAGCTATTCAGTATCAGCAAGCACTCCAAGCACTGGAGCGTGCACGTGCACTGTGCCAATTACCTGAGTTAACAGCGGATAACGCTGAAGACTGGCTGGAGACTTTCCAAGCCAAAGAGCAGGAAGCGACCGAATCATTATTGCAGCTTGAGCAAAAATTAAGTGTGGCTGATGCCGCACACAGTCAATTTGAACAGGCCTACCAGCTGGTGGTGAATATTGCCGGCCAAGTTAGCCGCAGTGAAGCTTGGCAAGCCGCGCGTGAATTACTGCGTGATTGGCCATCGCAGCAACATTTGGCCGAACGTGTGCAGCCTTTACGTATGCGTTTATCCGAACTGGAACAGCGCTTACGTGCCCAGCAAGATGCCGAACGCCTATTGCAGGAATTCTGCAAACGTCAGGGTCAGGCATATCAGCCGGAAGAGTTGGAAGAGTTGCAGCGTGAGCTGGAATCACAGGTAGAAGAGCTTTCTCTCAGTGTCAGTGATGCTGGCGAGCGGCGTATGGAAATGCGCCAAGAACTGGAGCAACTGAAGCTAAAAATTCAGGAATTGACCGCACGCGCCCCTGTCTGGCTGGCGGCGCAAGAAGCGTTGAGCCAATTAAGTGAACAGAGCGGCGAGGCGCTGGAAGATAGCCGCCAAGTCACTGAGCACATGCAACAGTTGCTCGAGCGTGAGCGTGAAACGACGGTTGAGCGTGATGAAGTGGCTGCGACTAAACGCGCCATTGATGCCCAAATCGAGCGATTGAGCCAACCAAGTGGCGCTGAAGATGCGCGCATGATTGCGTTAGCTGAGCGTTTTGGTGGTGTGTTGTTGTCTGAGATTTATGACGATGTCACCCTCGACGATGCGCCATACTTCTCCGCGCTTTACGGCCCGTCACGCCACGGCATCGTAGTGCCTGATTTATCTTTAGTGCGAGATCAACTGGTCGGTCTAGAAGACTGCCCTGAAGACCTCTATTTGATCGAAGGGGACCCGCAGTCATTTGATGACAGCGTGTTCGCGGTTGAAGAGCATGACAACGCCGTCGTCGTAAAAATTGCGGATCGTCAGTGGCGTTATTCGCGCTACCCGGAAGTGCCACTATTTGGGCGTGCTGCTCGTGAGAATCGCTTAGAAGCGCTGTATCAAGAACGCGATAGCTTGGCTGAACGCTATGCGACGTTGTCATTTGATGTGCAAAAAACGCAGCGTTTACATCAAGCGTTTAGTCGCTTTATTGGCTCTCATCTGGCAGTGGCTTTCGATGCTGATCCTGAGGCTGAGATTCGCCTATTGAATACCCGCCGGAGTGAGATTGAACGTGCGCTGAATACGCATGAAGATCAAAACCAGCAGCAGCGCCAGCAGTTTGCGCAGGCAAAAGAAGGGATTTCAGCGCTTAACCGATTGATCCCCTTAGTCTCTTTGCTACTGGATGATACTTTGACTGACAGAGTTGAAGAAATCACCGAAGAGTTGGCTGAAGCGCAAGAAGCGGCTCGTCACATTCAGAAACACGGCGCATCGCTGACCAAACTTGAGCCCTTATTGTCTGTCTTGCAAAGTGACCCTCAGCAACATGAACAGTTGCAGGAAAACTATACCTTGGCTCAAAACAGCCAGCGCCAAGCCAAACAGCAAGCTTTTGCACTGACTGAAGTTGTTCAGCGCCGTGCGCATTTCAGCTATACCGACTCCGCTGGCATGCTGACGGAGAACTCGGATCTCAATGATAAGTTGCGTCAGCGCTTAGAGCAGGCAGAGTCAGAACGTACCCGTGCTCGTGAGCAGTTGCGCCAATATCAGGCACAGTTTACGCAGTACAACCAAGTGCTGGCCTCGCTTAAAAGTTCTTATGATGCCAAACGTGAGATGCTGAAGGAGCTGAGTCAGGAACTGGTGGATATTGGTGTTCAGGCCGATGCTGATGCAGAAGCCCGCGCTCGCACACGACGAGATGAACTCCATGCAGCATTGAGTACAAACCGTTCGCGCCGTAATCAGTTGGAAAAACAGATTACTTTCTGTGAAGCCGAAATGGACAGCTTGCAGAAGAAATTACGCAAGCTGGAGCGGGATTATCACCAGATTCGTGAGCAAGTCGTCACGGCGAAAGCGGGCTGGTGTGCCGTCATGCGGATGGTGAAAGATAATGGCGTGGAACGTCGTTTACATCGCCGGGAACTGGCTTATATGGATGGTGATGAACTGCGTTCTATGTCGGATAAAGCGTTGGGGGCATTGCGTCTGGCCGTCGCTGACAACGAACATCTGCGTGACGTGTTGCGCTTGTCTGAGGATCCAAAACGGCCAGAGCGTAAAATCCAATTCTATATCGCGGTATACCAACACCTGCGTGAGCGTATTCGCCAAGATATTATTCGTACCGATGATCCCGTCGAAGCCATTGAGCAGATGGAAATAGAGCTGGGTCGTTTGACGGAAGAGTTGACCGCCCGTGAGCAGAAATTAGCCATCAGCTCCAAGAGTGTGTCGAATATCATCCGCAAAACGATTCAACGTGAGCAGAATCGTATCCGCATGCTGAACCAAGGTTTGCAAGCCGTTTCATTCGGTCAGGTGAAGAGTGTGCGGCTGAATGTGAATGTGCGTGAGGCCCATTCAACCTTGCTCGAAGTGCTATCTGAGCAGCAAGAACAGCATCAGGACTTGTTCAATAGCAACCGCCTGACCTTCTCGGAAGCCTTGGCGAAACTGTATCAACGCCTGAACCCACAAATCGATATGGGGCAGCGGTTGCCACAAACTATCGGGGAAGAGTTACTGGATTATCGTAACTACTTGGAGCTTGAGGTTGAGGTTAACCGAGGCGCGGATGGTTGGTTGCGTGCTGAAAGTGGCGCATTGTCTACCGGTGAAGCGATTGGTACGGGGATGTCTATTCTGGTGATGGTGGTACAGAGCTGGGAAGAAGAATCACGTCGCTTACGTGGTAAAGATATTTCCCCTTGCCGATTACTATTCTTGGATGAGGCCGCACGTCTGGATGCGAAATCCATTGCGACATTATTTGAGTTGTGTGAGCGGTTGGAAATGCAATTAATTATCGCCGCACCTGAAAATATTAGTCCTGAAAAAGGGACAACCTATAAGTTGGTGCGTAAAGTCTTCCAAAATCATGAACATGTGCATGTGGTTGGTTTACGTGGATTTGCGAATGACATGCCGACATTGCCAGTTGAACACCTGAGAGGTGGTTAATTGTTGTTCAGTTAAAGCACGGGAATTATTAATTCTAATAAATGGCCGCTGAAAAGCGGCTATTTTTATTTGAGAGACAATTTCGGGTTATATTTTATAAGTACAGAAAATCTGTTAGCGTAATGTAATGATTAAAATAATCAGGTTGGTCACTCAACGGTAATTCGGGTGAGTGAGAGCAGCTAACGCCGCTGCGATGTCAAGGAAGAAGGGTATTGCCCAAAGGCATTGACGTTGCAGCAAGGCAGCCAACGAATAAATCCCGATGAGCTTACTTGTGTAAGTGATTCGGGTGAGTGAGAGCAGCTAACGCCGCTGCGATGTCAAGGAAGAAGGGCAAAGACAGACTATGACGTATTTGACAAGAACACTGGGGGCATAGAATGTCGATAGGGAAACGAAATCCGCAACACGCATTAGCGTTTTATTGCGCTTTAATGTGCGGCTTGATGCCTGCTTTTACTGCCTCGGCAGCGGCACCGGTCACATCGGTAGATTCCTCTGCGGTGCTGTCCACTAGCGGTCAGGTAATACCCGCCACATCCAGCATGTCGGTGGCACAAAGCCGTGAACAACTGTCGGCAATATTGCCTAAAACAGTGACGCCTTTTTATTCACCTAATCTAGCCGTGCTATATGCTGCTAATGCGATGCAACCGATGTGGCAGGATAAGGTCGCTGTTCAGCGTTTTCAGCAACAACTCGCCGAAGTGGCACTTTCCGGTATTCAACCGCAATTTATGCAGTGGGTAAAATGGCTGAGTGATCCTGACATTACCGGCATGGCGCGGGATGTGATTTTATCTGATGCCATGCTGGGATATCTGCACTATATCTCGGGTGTGGGTGCCAACGGCAGTGTGTGGTTGTACAGCAATGTACCCTACAAGATGGCAATGCCACCGGCCCCCGAGCTAAACCGCTGGCAGCAAGCGGTACAAGAGGGTTCGACTGCCGCCTATCTGACGTCATTAGCTCCTCAGCACCCCCAATACAATAAAATGCACCAAGCATTAAAACAGATGCTGGCAGATAAACGCCCTTGGCCACAGTTGGCGAATGGCCCAAGCTTACGCCCTGGTCAGCTCAGTGACGACATTCCAGCATTGCGAGAAATCCTCGATAGAACTGGGATGTTACACCCTATAACGACTGCGCCAGTTAAAGCGCCAGAAGTCATCCCTGTAGATAACCCAGCCGTTGCCGCCGTTAATGATGACCTCTCGGTTGATGAAGAGAAAAGTCGCGCTCAAGCACACAGTCTGGTGGTGAGCCCTTCAGCAGCCCCTGTTGCTGATATTCCTGTCACAGGTGGTGTGGCTTCATCTTCATCTGCGCCGCTCACGAGTACCGCTGTTATCACTGATAATGTGTATACGCCAGAGCTGGTGGAGGCGGTAAAACGCTTCCAGCTGTGGCATGGACTGAGTGATGATGGTGTTATCGGTGTACGTACCCGTGAATGGTTAAATGTCTCACCCCAAACGCGAGCAACGTTGTTAGCATTAAATATCCAGCGGTTACGCATTTTGCCGGGGCAGGTTGATAACGGCATTATGGTTAACATTCCAAACTATTCTCTGAATTATTATAAGAATGGTGCGGAAGTGCTCTCATCAAGAGTCATTGTGGGGCGTCCAAGTCGTAAGACGCCACTGATGAGCAGTGCATTGAATAATGTTGTCGTCAATCCACCTTGGAACGTGCCGACGTCTCTGGTGCGCCAAGATATCGTGCCGAAAGCACGCTATGATGCCGGTTATTTCCAACGCCACGGTTATACCGTGCTGTCTGGTTGGAGTAATGAGGCGCAAGTCGTTGACCCTTCCATGATTGATTGGAGCATGATTTCGCCTAATAACTTCCCTTATCGTTTGCGTCAGGCACCAGGCGCGAGTAATTCATTGGGAAGATTTAAATTCAATATGCCTAGCTCTGATGCTATTTATTTACATGATACGCCGAACCATGGACTGTTCCAGAAGGATATTCGTGCATTGAGTTCAGGCTGTGTGCGGGTCAATAAAGCCTCTGATTTAGCCAATATGCTGTTGCAAGATGCTGGCTGGAATGATGCGCGAGTGTCATCGACGCTTAAACAAGGGGATACCACTTACGTCAATATCCGCCAACGTGTTCCGGTGCAATTGTATTACCTAACGGCGTGGGTTGCGGATGACGGTAAGCCACAATTTAGAACAGATATTTACAATTATGATAAGACGGTGAGATCCGGTGCACAAATCTCACCTCAAGCTGAACTTTTGCTGCAATAAATGCAGTAAAACTCAATAACTAATGGTCTTAATATCGGGTTGTCGTAAGGGAGCCAAAATGATGTCTCCCGTTAACCGAACATCAATGCACAGTAGATGCGAGCCGAATGCGGGTTGACTGGTTTTCCGTAGACGGTTATGGTTCGGGGCGGCACATTTAGTGCTTTCTTTTGACATTCTTGCCGGGTATTAACAGAGATCATGGATAAAATTGATATTTTTCGCCGTAAATGGCTAACGTTAGGCGGGGTAGCGCTGGGTGTATCGCTGCTACCAGGGCAGGCATTTGCTACCCTCTCAACTCCTCGCCCACGTATCTTGACCTTGAATAATTTGAATACAGGCGAGTCTATAAAAGCAGAGTTTTTTGATGGGCTGAGTTATAACAAAGACGAACTCTCGCGTTTGAATCATTTATTCCGCGATTATCGAGCTAATAAAGTAAAAACTATCGATCCGCGTCTATTTGATCAGCTCTACCGCCTGCAAGGTCTTCTCGGTACCACTAAACCGGTACAACTCATTTCCGGTTACCGTTCGCTTGATACCAATAATGAACTGCGTGAGCGCAGCAGAGGTGTGGCTAAGCACAGCTTCCACACCCAAGGGAAAGCGATGGATTTTCATATCCAAGGTATTCAGTTGAGCAATATTCGCAAAGCGGCATTAAAAATGCGTGCGGGTGGTGTAGGATATTACCCTCGCAGCAACTTTGTGCATATTGATACTGGGCCGAAAAGATCCTGGTAATACGAATTTTTATGCCAATGAGTTGGATATATTCCCAATAGATTTCAAGGCACAGGGCAGTGGCACAAATATCAGTGCAAATTGGCCAACCAGCGAATCTACAGTTTGAGTCATGATGGGGATATTGAATATTGCATTGGGAGTGGAGTGTTATGAAATATCAAATTATCCCTGTGACCGCCTTTAGCCAAAACTGCACCTTAATCTGGTGTGAAGCAACAGGGCAGGCTGCATTAGTTGATCCCGGTGGTGATGCTGACAAGATCATCGCTGAAGTTGCGCGTCAAGGCGTCACTGTGACTCAGGTTTTACTCACACATGGTCACTTGGATCATGTTGGTGCTGCGGCTGAAATCGCTGCGCATTTTGATATTCCCATTTATGGTCCAGAGAAAGAAGATATCTTTTGGTTAGAAGGGCTGCCGGCTCAAAGCCAAATGTTTGGCCTCGCTGAATGTAAAGCTTTCACTCCAACGCGTTGGTTGGAAGAAGGCGACAAAGTGACTGTTGGTGAGGTGGAGTTGTCAGTTTTGCATTGCCCAGGCCATACGCCGGGTCACATTGTCTTTATTGATAAGCAAGGTCATTTGGCGCTCGTCGGTGATGTTATCTTTAATGGCGGAGTCGGGCGCAGTGACTTCCCGCGCGGCGACCATCAACAACTGATCAATTCCATACGAACTAAATTATTGCCGCTGGGTGATGATATAACCTTTATACCTGGTCATGGCCCAATGTCCACGCTAGGGCATGAGCGGCAAACCAATCCGTTTATACGCGAAGAACCCGCCATTTGGTGATATACAGCAGTTAAATCATGGCATAGCTCATCGTAGAGAAGGCACCGTTAGGTGCCTTTTTGCGTTATATTTATTGGGCGGCTCATGCGTTTTGTGAACCAATAGTCAGCTATTTATTTGTGCTGTTTACATAATGATGATATCCATTGATTGTGCAATGTTTCAGTGATATCGGCGGGGCATTCTTGGCAGATAAAAAAATCATTAACGAGTCAATGTAATTGATAGTGATGCGGCACGGTTTTAACTGCCGTTTTGAGTTCGTTATATTACGAGCGCCTTTCAATGGAACATACTATGCCATTTCGTCGTTTCAGAGATAATAAGTTACTGTCCCGGCTTGGTTTTTCTTGCATGGTATTAATACTCTTTCTTTTGCTAGGTGCCGTTGTGATTTATGGGCAAACCAAAGCGAACATGCATCAAAATGCAGAGGCCAAATTATTACAGGCTAAGGTACGCTTCGATCAAATATTTAATAATTTACAGCATGCAGCAATCCAAGTTGAAACTGGGCTAGGGAAACCTTGTTTACAAGTGGTGCAGAATCTACGGGATCAAGTGGTAATAACACCGGATGTTCGCTCTGTGTCTTTTGCAAAAGGCTCGACCATTTATTGCTCTTCAATATATGGCCCACTGGCCACTTCTTTTGATTTAGATGTATTCGTTGATGGGCAACTAGAATTAATGTCCGGGAATGATGTCACACCTGACCGTGCTTTGATGGTGTATAGGAAAGCACGCGGTAATGACAGTATTTTAGTTGCCGTGGATGGCTATTATCTGCGTAGTATTCTTAACTTGCTGAGTAGCGACATTGAATTGAATTTGATCGTTGGCCATAAGTGGATGGATGCTAAAGGGATGGTGCATGAAGGGCAACCTCATCAGGAAGGGGAGTCCCTGTATCTGGCATCGGACAAGTTTGCCTATTCGTTAAGTACCATGCTTTCAAACCAACAATATCTCACCTATGCCTGGCAATATACTCAGGGGAGCCTTATCTTCTTTATTTTAGTCAGCATCGGGTCAGCTGCACTTGTTTTCTGGTTATCGGGTAGGGCCGCATCACCCACGCAGGTATTAAAGCAGGCGTTAGGAAACAATGAGTTTATTCCTTACTTGCAACCAATTGTGACAGGTAAAGAGAAACTCTGGATTGGTTGTGAAGTATTAATGCGATGGCACCATCCTGGACAAGGCATGATTCAACCGAATCATTTTATTCCCATGGCGGAGGACAGTGAGCTTATTGTGCCAATGACTCGTTCACTTATGCAGCAAGTCAGCGCAAAATTTGCACCTTATGTAAATCAGTTACCGGAAGGTTTTCACTTTGGTTTTAATATTAGTGCTAATCATTGCCGTGACCTGAGCTTGGTGGATGACTGCCGTCGTTTTATTAAAGCATTTGGTGGTAATAAGATTAATATCACGTTGGAATTAACTGAACGAAAGTTGATTGTTGCAGATGAAATTACCGATAAATTATTTGCTGAACTCCATGCGCTTGGTGTCTTTATAGCGATTGACGATTTTGGCACCGGACATTCTAGCCTGAGTTATTTACAGCAGTTTAAAGTCGACTTTATAAAAATAGACCAAAGTTTTGTAGGCATGATTGGGTCAGATGCGCTATCGAGCCACATTGTGGGGAACGTTATTGATTTGGCGACTCGGTTGGGGTTGCAGACAATTGCTGAGGGAGTCGAAAACGATACGCAGATGCGCTATTTGCAGGCGCACAAGGTTGACTACCTGCAAGGCTATATGTTTGGGCGCCCCATGCCAATGGACGAGTTTGCGAATTATATGTTCCATTAGGCCTATCTGTATCTGCGTCGGTCATCACTGAATAAAAAAGGGTACTTCATAGAAGTACCCTTTATTGATGAGCAAATCATCAAGCGCTAATCAAAGTACTGCGACGATGGCTTCACACAATGGAGCCATATTGTCAGGTGTCATACCCGCAACGTTGACTCGGCCAGAGTTAACTGCGTAAACAGCGAACTCACTACGTAGACGTAAAACTTGCTCTTTGGTCAGCCCACTGAACGAGAACATACCGTTCTGGTTAATGATAAAGCTGAAATCTTGTTTCGCGCCTTTTTCCTGCAACGTATTAACAAACAACTGACGCATGCGATGAATGCGTTGGCGCATATCGGTCAATTCTTGTTCCCAAATGGCACGCAGTGCTGGATTGCTCAAAATCGTCGCGACGACAGAAGCACCATGGGCTGGTGGGTTAGAATAGTTGGCGCGAATAACGGCTTTCACTTGGCTGAACACGATATCTGCTACATCGCTGCTTGCTGCAACGACAGTACATGCCCCAACACGCTCGTTGTACAGACCAAAGTTTTTCGAATATGAGCTGCAAACGATCAATTCTTGATGTTTCGCGGCAAAGATTCGCAGGCCCTGAGCATCTTCTTCCAAACCTTTGGCAAAGCCTTGGTAAGCGAAGTCAAACAGAGGTAACCAACCTTTCGCGGCAGAGAGCTCAGCTAATTGGCTCCACTGGGCTTCAGTTGGGTCGATACCGGTTGGGTTATGGCAACAGCCATGGAACAACACAACATCGCCAGCCTGAGCTTCTGACAGGCTATTTAATAGCCCATCGAAGTCTAACGCATGGTTCGCTGCATCATAATAGGCATACTCAACCACTTCCAGCCCTGCGGCAGCGAAGACATTTTTATGGTTTGGCCAGCTAGGATTACTGACCCAGACACGTTTGGCACTGGTTTGATGTGCGATAAAATCGGCAGCGATACGTAACCCGCCTGTTCCACCTGGGGTTTGTGCGGTACGTGCACGTTTATCAGCGATAATCGCGCTTTGGGATCCGAACAATAATTCCTGAGTGCAACTCGCGAAAGCCGGTAGGCCATCAATACTCAGATAGTTTTTAGTAACTTCATTTTCCAGCAAATACTGCTCAGCTTTCTTCACGCTGGTGAGTACCGGCGTTTTACCGGTTTCGTCTTTGTAGACGCCAATTCCCAGATTGATTTTATTAGGGCGGTCATCCGCGCGGAAAATATCGGTCAGGCCCAGAATAGGGTCCGCAGGTGCAGCAGTGATTTTTTCAAACATGTCAGAGGCTTCCATGGCTTAGCGTTAAGCAAACAGAGCTATCAGGGTAACGCCAGTTTCAGCCTTTGCCAACCGTTTGCGATAAAAAGAAATGAATGTTGTGAGGCGGGGGGATTCAGGGTGAAAAATCAGCAAAATTGTAAGATTGGCAGCGGAATATCCCTATATTGACTAAGGATAGAAACAAAAAGACAGAGCCGAAGCCCTGTCTTTTTTAACTTACGTCAGCAGATAAACTGCTCGATTAAGTTTAACTTAGAACTGGTAAACCAAGCCAACACCAACAACGTCGTCTGTGTTCAGGCCGTTAGTACGAGTGAAGTTGTCTTCGTCCAGCAAGTTGATTTTGTAATCAACATAAGTGGTCATGTTTTTGTTGAACGCGTAGTAAGTACCAACAGAAACATATTTCAGCAGGTCATGGTTGTCATCAGTTGCGTTGTTCAGGTCCTTACCTTTGGACTGAACATAACCCAGTGATGGACGCAGACCGAAGTCGAACTGGTATTGTGCGGTGATTTCAATGTCACGAGTCTTGTTAGCAACAGAATCATTGCCAAATGGAGTCATGTTTTGAGTTTCAGCATACATTACAGCCAGGTATACGTTGTTAGCGTCGTATTTAGCACCAACGTTCCATGCTTGAGCTTTATCGCCTTCAGCAAATGTTGCGTTAGTCAGGTGAGCATCTTTCTGTGCAGTAGTACGGTTTGCAGTAGAGAAACCAGCACCGAAGTTCACGCCGTAACCGATATCATAAGTAGAAGAGATACCGAAGCCGTCACCGTTCTGAGTAGTCAGCAAGCCATCACGGCCACTTTCGTTTTTGCCTTGGTATTGCAGGGCAAAGTTCAGACCGTCAACCAGACCGAAGAAGTTGGTGTTACGATAAGTAGCCAGACCAGTAGAACGACCAGTCATGTAGTTATCAGGGTTAGAGATTGAGTCGCCACCGAATACTGGCAGCATGTCAGTCCATGCGTTGACGTCATAGATTACGCCGTAGTTACGGCCGTAGTCGAATGAACCGAATTCAGCAAATTTCAGACCAGCAAAGCCCAGGCGGGTTTTGTTGCCTTTAGCTTCTTGTGATTCAGCGTTGTTAGCCTGAATGTTGTATTCCCACTGGCCGTAACCGGTCAGTTGGTCAGTAATTTGGGTTTCACCTTTGAAGCCGAAACGAACATAAGATTCGTCGCCGTCTTGACCAGCGTTGTCAGAGAACTGGTGACGCGCGTCAACTTTACCGTACAGGTCAAGTTTGTTGCCGTCTTTGTTGTAGATTTCTGCAGCATTAGCCGCGCCAGCGACCAACAATGCTGGGATTACTACTGCAAGAATATTGCGCTTCATCATTATTATTACCCTCATTGGTTTTATTCGGACACCTGCCACTGCCGACAATAATTTTTTTGGAACTATTGTTGAGAGTTTGGTGTCGTCTGTGTCTGAACGCAGTGTTCCATTCACCGACCTTATAATCCAGACCGAAAATGCTACCAATTACCTGAATATGTTTCATTGGGATACTATGTGTTACTAAATGTAAATTTAAGGGAACTTTGTGACTTAGATCGAACTTTAAAAAATGACAAAAGCCAGCAGAGCTGGCTTTTATTTATACAACTGCACTAACTTTTTCTAAATGACGAACTTAGAAGCTGGCGTTTCTCGGTGTCCGTGGGAACGGAATAACATCCCGAACGTTTTGAACCCCTGTTACATAGGAGATCAAACGCTCAAATCCTAGCCCAAACCCTGAATGTGGTACAGTGCCGTAGCGACGCAGATCACGATACCACCAATAATCTTCTTTATTGAGGCCCATTTCTTCCAGACGCGCATCCAACACATCTAAACGCTCTTCACGCTGTGAACCACCGATGATTTCACCAATGCCTGGCGCCAACACATCCATCGCCGCAACAGTTTTGCCATCATCGTTCATACGCATATAGAAAGCTTTAATGTCTTTCGGGTAGTTTTTAACCACGACCGGTGCTTTAAAGTGTTTCTCTGCCAAATAACGCTCATGCTCAGAAGATAAATCGATGCCCCAAGACACGTCATTTTCAAACTTCTGGCCTGATGCCTGTAAGATCTCAATAGCGTCAGTGTAATTAACCTGAGCGAAGTCAGAAGTCACAAAACGCTGCAAGCGCTCCATGGCATCTTTATCGACACGTTCTGCGAAGAATTTCATGTCATCAGCGCGTTCGTTCAGTACCGCTTGGAAAACATATTTCAACATTTTCTCAGCCAAACCAGCGACATCATCCAATGAAGCGAATGCAACTTCTGGTTCTACCATCCAGAACTCCGCCAAATGACGGCTCGTATTAGAGTTCTCAGCACGGAAAGTGGGGCCGAAGGTGTAAACTTTTGACAACGCACTCGCGTAGGTTTCACCGTTTAACTGGCCAGATACTGTCAGGAATGCTTCTTTACCGAAGAAATCCTCGCTGAAATCGATAGCACCGGTATCGGTACGTGGCAGGTTTTCCAGATCTAACGTCGAGACACGGAACATTTCACCGGCACCTTCGGTATCTGATGCAGTGATAAGCGGCGTAGAAACCCAGAAATAACCGTTTTCATCGAAGAAACGGTGAATGGCTTGTGCCAAGGTATGGCGAACACGGGCAACCGCGCCAATCAGATTCGTGCGTGGGCGCAAGTGGGCGACTTCACGTAAATATTCGATGCTGTGACGCTTGGCCGCCATCGGGTAGGTATCAGGATCATCCACCCAACCGACGACTTTGATAGCCGTAGCTTGGATTTCAAAACTTTGGCCTTCACCAGGTGATGCCACGACGGTCCCAGTGATTTCAACTGAACAGCCAGTGGTCAGATGCAACACTTCATCCTGATAATTTGGCAAAGAATTATTCACGACGGCCTGTAACGGGTCAAAGCAGGAACCGTCATAAACAGCAACGAAGGAGATACCCGCTTTTGAATCTCTCCGGGTACGTACCCAACCGCGTACGGTGACTTCACTGTCAACCGCAGCACGGCCTTGCAGTACGTCGACTACAGGCACTACGCTCATAGATTTCTCTCTTTAATAGTTTTGATATAGAAATAGTTAACAACCCAAGAAAATGGGGATGTTGCTATGTTACTTGCGACAGTGCAGGACACAAGTAGAAATCACCAGTTTAGTGCAACATTTCTATGCTTATGATGAATTGCTTATGGTGAATAAGAGGTGGCACAAATGCTAGCTAGCTTTCTTAACTAGCGGCAGGGCAAAGGCTTCACGTAACTCATCGACAAACGCGGGATCGTGGCAAATGGTTTTACCGGGGCTATCAGACAGCTTAGCCACTGGTTTGTTGTTGCATTCAACCAGCTTGATAACAATATTCAATGGATTTACACCGGGAATATCACAGGTTAAGCGTGTGCCAATGCCAAAAACCAATTGGATGCGCTGGTAGAAATGGCGATAGAGTGATAACGCTTTTTCCAAATCTAGATTATCGGAGAAAACCAATGTCTTGGTCAGAGGGTCAATGCCCAGAGTCTCGTAATGTGCAATGGCTTTTTCACCCCACTCGACTGGGTCACCAGAGTCATGGCGCAATCCCTGATAGCGATGAGCAAATGTTTCATCAAAATCGCGTAAGAAGGCATCCATGGTAATACAGTCGGTCAATGCTACCCCAAGTTGATCGGGGTATTCATCTAACCAAACTTGCAGTGCAACACGCTGGCTGTTTGCTAAAACAGGGCTTATTTGTTGATGTGCCTGGAACCATTCATGTGCCTGAGTCCCCACCGGGGTTAATGCCAATTTACGGGCTAAATCATAGTTACTGGTTCCGACAAGATACGGGAACTCATTTTTTAAGCTGCCCACGATGGCATGTTGTATCTCGCGTGAAAAACGGCGACGGGTGCCGAAATCCATTAACTTGAACTGAGAAATATCAATATCAGCACTGAGCGTTTTAAATTGTTGTAGTTTGCGGCGCAGTTGCTCAATAGCTTGGGCGGTAGATACATGCACAGAACGGTGGCGATGGACGACTTCGCTGATGACCGCGAGAAGAGGGACTTCCCATAAGATAGTTTCACACCATAAACCCGCTATACGGATCTCTAGCTTACCGTTGTTATTCAAGACAGTGACTTGTTCAGGGTTAAAGCGAAAAGTGCGTAACCAATGGAGATAATCTGCTTGAAAAAAGGGCAGGCTTGAGAGGTAGGAGTACTCATCATCAGTTAGCGCCAATTGGCTCATTAATGCTATTTGCTGGCGAATTTCACCGGCATATTCTCCCAGCAGCTCATCACCGCGGCAGCGGAACTCTGCGGCAACAGAAATAGAGCGATAGCGATGGAACACCGCCTGCTGCATATGAAGTTTATATGCATCGGTATCAAGCAATGAAGTCAAAATCGGTGTGGCGTCTTGAGTCATGGCGCTATACAGCATCCTCGTAGCAGCATTTTCATAGTTGGTATAAACGATAGCGTCGGCATAAACGATAAAGCCACGGGAGTATACCGATATTATTCTGTTATTGAAGTCTCATCACACCATAAATTCTAATCCAAGGTCTAGGCTTAAACGTGCCTTTAATATCGATTCAGGTGGGTTGATGAAAACATTTGCAAGTTTGTTTTATAGAGGAATGCCAGAGATAACCACCTAGGGCAATAAAGGCGAGAAGTTTAGGTCCTTAATAAAGGAGAAAAACGGTTTTATGGCTAAACAAATGCAAACGTGCCATTGGTTTGCGAACCATCTCGAAAAAACCAACATTAATGCCGAATTGCCGCCATTGCTACGGGTCCCCAACTAGGTTTTTATTTCAATTGTGATACATTGAAAAGCTATCTTAGTCTTGGGCAAAGCCACTAGCAGCCATGTTCTTAAGCTCATTTAGCCATATAAGGCAGACCGGATAATCATATTCACAGATGACGTCAAAAGGGTTTCTATGTCACAACAGCCGCAAGTTAAATATCGTCACGACTATCGTGCGCCGGATTACACCATTACCGACATTGATCTGGACTTCGTACTGGATGCGCAAAAAACGACGGTAACGGCGGTCAGCAAGGTAAAGCGTCAGGCAACCGATGTCACTCCGTTGGTTCTAAATGGTGAAGACCTCACATTAATCAGTATCAGCGTTGATGGGCAACCATGGCCTCATTATCATCTACAGGATAATTCGCTAGTTATTGAGCAATTACCCGCACATTTCACACTGACAATCGTGAATGATATTCACCCCGCCACAAACAGTGCGCTTGAGGGGCTTTATCTTTCCGGTGAGGCATTGTGTACCCAGTGTGAAGCCGAAGGTTTCCGCCATATTACTTATTATTTAGACCGCCCTGATGTGCTGGCCCGTTTTACCACTCGTATCGTTGCCGACAAATCTCGCTATCCTTATTTGCTCTCCAACGGTAACCGTGTCGGGCAGGGTGAATTAGACGATGGCCGCCATTGGGTTAAATGGGAAGACCCATTCCCAAAACCTTGCTACTTATTCGCCTTGGTTGCCGGTGATTTTGATGTTTTGCGCGATACATTTATCACGCGCTCGGGCCGTGAAGTGGCGTTGGAGCTTTTTGTTGACCGGGGTAATTTAGACCGGGCCGACTGGGCAATGACCTCGTTGAAGAACTCAATGAGATGGGATGAGACTCGTTTCGGTCTGGAATACGATCTCGACATCTATATGATCGTCGCGGTGGATTTCTTCAATATGGGCGCTATGGAGAATAAAGGGTTGAATGTCTTCAACTCAAAATATGTGCTCGCAAAAGCAGAAACTGCTACAGATAAAGATTATCTGAACATTGAAGCGGTAATTGGTCATGAATATTTCCACAACTGGACCGGTAACCGCGTTACTTGTCGTGATTGGTTCCAATTAAGCTTGAAAGAAGGGTTAACCGTTTTCCGTGATCAAGAGTTCAGTTCTGATTTAGGTTCGCGTTCAGTTAACCGTATCGAAAATGTGCGAGTCATGCGTGCAGCGCAATTCGCAGAAGACGCAAGTCCAATGGCCCATGCTATTCGCCCAGATAAAGTCATCGAGATGAATAACTTCTATACCCTAACGGTATATGAAAAAGGTTCAGAAGTGATTCGCATGATGCATACCTTGCTGGGCGAACAACAGTTCCAAGCTGGCATGCAGCTCTATTTTGAGCGCCATGATGGCAGTGCAGCCACTTGTGATGATTTTGTACAGGCGATGGAAGATGCTTCTAATGTCGATCTATCCTTGTTCCGTCGTTGGTATAGCCAATCAGGTACCCCGATACTGACGGTGCGTGATGATTATGATGCGGAAAAACAGCAATACCATTTACACGTTAGCCAAAAAACATTACCAACGGCAGATCAACCTGAAAAACTGCCATTGCATATCCCACTGGATATTGAGCTGTATGACAGCAAAGGCAACGTGATTGCGTTACAGAGAAATGGGTTACCGGTTCATCACGTACTGAATGTGACTGAAGCTGAGCAGACCTTCACCTTTGATAACGTAGCACATACGCCAATCCCATCCCTACTGCGTGAATTCTCCGCGCCAGTTAAGTTGGATTACACTTACAGCGATCAGCAACTGACGTTCCTGATGCAGCATGCGCGTAATGAGTTTTCTCGTTGGGATGCGGCGCAAAGTCTGTTAGCCACCTATATCAAGCTTAACGTTGCCAAATATCAGCAGAAGCAGCCATTGAGTTTACCGACTCACGTGGCGGATGCCTTCCGCGCAATATTACTTGATGAGAACCTCGATCCCGCTTTAGCAGCACAGATCCTGACGTTACCGTCAGAAAATGAAATAGCAGAACTCTTTACGACGATTGATCCACAGGCCATCAGTGCAGTACATGAAGCGATTACACGCTGTCTGGCCCAAGAACTATCAGGTGAGCTATTGGCTGTTTATGTCGCGAATCTAACGCCGGAGTATCGGATTGAGCATGGTGATATTGCCAAGCGGGCATTGCGTAATACTTGCTTGAGTTATCTGGCCTTTGGTGATGAAGATTTTGCTAACAAGCTTGTGTCTTCACAATACCATCAAGCCGATAATATGACGGATTCATTGGCTGCAATGGCGGCAGCAGTGGCGGCACAGCTACCTTGTCGCGATGAGCTATTAGCCGCCTTTGATGTACGCTGGAATCATGATGGCTTAGTGATGGATAAATGGTTTGCACTACAAGCTACCAGTCCTGCAGCGGATGTATTAACACAGGTACGCGCTTTGCTTAAGCATCCAGCATTTAGCCTAAGCAACCCAAATCGGACTCGTTCTCTGGTGGGTAGCTTTGCTTCTGGTAACCCAGCAGCATTCCATGCAATTGATGGTAGCGGTTATCAATTCCTAGTCGAGATTCTCAGTGACTTGAATACCCGCAATCCGCAGGTTGCTGCGCGGTTGATTGAACCTTTAATTCGCTTAAAACGCTATGATGCAGAACGTCAGGCGCTGATGCGACAAGCACTGGAACAATTAAAAACGCTGGAAAACTTATCCGGTGATTTGTTCGAGAAAATTACCAAGGCGTTGGCGGCATAGTATTTAATGCCATTTAGCTATCTGAGAGGGCAGAAATGCCCGCTCAGGTTGCAAACAAACACCGATAACTCAATCTGGAACGGTGAGGACAGGCAGAAGAGTAAAGCGTCCGCGCCAAGGATGGCGCGGCTCGAGCCATCAGGGATGATTTTACGGCGTCTTTACGATCTGCTTGTCCTCTCCGCGCTAGGTGTCTTATCAGTTATCTGAGAGGGCAGAAATGCTCTTTTTGTGTCTTTGTCTCTTCTTACTTGCAAATAATTAACACTTTGTTATCAAGCAAGTGTGACTTGCTATTCTTTGCGCGGCTTTACTTAGCAAACGTTTACTTTCCTGAAAGATGAATTTACCATTCCCGCATCTATCCACATGTTGGCAGCCGGTCAGCTAACCACCGTGAATATGTGTCACCACATAAATTGAACGTCACTGGCTGTAGAACGACAGAATTAATACCCGCTAACGGTTTGTCACCGGTCGCTCAGGAGATCACATGTACTATCCTCTCGTCAAAAAAGCACTCTTTCAGCTTGATCCAGAACGTGCTCATGAGTTCACGTTTCGCCAGTTAAAACGTGTTACTGGTACTCCACTTGAGTTTTTAGTACGCCAGTCAGTACCCACTAAACCGGTCAGTTGCATGGGCTTATCATTCAAAAACCCAGTTGGCTTAGCTGCCGGTCTGGATAAAGATGGTGAGTGCATTGATGCTCTCGGTGCGATGGGCTTTGGCTTTATCGAAGTTGGCACGGTGACACCACGGCCACAGTCAGGTAATGACAAACCAAGGCTATTTAGGATCGTTGAAGCTGAAGGTTTGATCAATCGGATGGGGTTTAATAATCACGGCGTTGATAACTTAATTGAGAACGTTAAAAAATCCCATTTTGGCGGTATTTTAGGGATTAATATTGGTAAGAATAAAGATACGCCAGTTGAACAAGGTAAAGACGATTACTTGATTTGTATGGATAAAATATATCCATACGCTGGATATATTGCGATTAATATTTCTTCACCTAATACACCGGGGTTGCGATCTTTACAGTATGGTGAAGCATTAGATGATTTGTTAGCGGCAATTAAAAATAAGCAAACTGAATTACAGCAAAGACATCATAAGTACGTTCCGGTTGCCGTAAAGATCGCACCGGATCTTACTGAAGATGAATTGATCCAAATAGCCGACAGTTTAGTTCGCCATAATATAGATGGTGTTATTGCCACTAATACAACACTCGACCGTTCTCTAATTCAAGGATTAAATTATTGCGAACAAGCGGGTGGATTAAGTGGCCGACCATTACAACTACGCAGCACTGAAGTGATTCGCCGTTTATCGCAAGAGCTGCAAGGGCGTTTGCCAATTATTGGTGTTGGTGGAATTGATTCAGTCACCGCTGCGCGAGAAAAAATGGCCGCTGGTGCTTCTTTGATTCAAATTTATTCCGGATTCATCTTCCGTGGACCAGGTTTGATTAAGAATATCGTTACTCATATCTAATTATTTAAGCTCATTACTTGCCGGGGGGTTTATTTATTCCTCCGGCTCGTCTATATTTTACTCCGATAGATTAAATCTACAGCGAAAGCCTTATATGAATTTAATCCCTTTTGATGGGTGAATACTCAAATATTGAGTCAATGAAGTTGGCAGCATGGCGGGAAGGAAAGAATATGCGGATTAAACCAGACGATAAATGGCGTTGGTATTTTGATACCGAACACGACCGACTGATGTTGGATTTAGCTAATGGTATGATATTTCGCTCGCGTTTCCCGTCTAAAATGCTAACGCCTGACGCCTTTGACGAATCTGCATTTTGTGTTGACGATGCCGCGCTTTATTTTGAATTTGAAGATCAATGCCGCCAAATAAAACTCAGCCATGAGCAACGTTCAGAATTAGTTTTAAACGCACTGGTTGCATTTCGTTTCTTAAAACCGTTAATGCCTAAAAGTTGGTATTTTGCTCAGCAGCCGAAATCACTTACGCCGCAAAATGCTGAGTTAGCCGCAGTAAAAGTATTAGATAGTGGTGAGGATGTACGTTTGTTAGTCGTTGAGTCGGGTGACAGCGCCAGCTTATGTTTATTAGCCCAATCTCAGGTGACGTTAGCAGGGCGGCAGCTAATGCTGGGTGATGCAATAAAGATCATGAATGACCGCTTATTGCCGTTAGTCATTGAAGAGGTTTACACCGCCCCAGCCTTTGATCTGGATAGAGCGGTTTAATCCCTTTCTTATTTGAAGCTATTGCAATGTTAGCAACAAATATTGATCCGCATTGCTGACTTAAGTCAGTTCAACAGAATATTCTTATTTACCGCTAAGGGTTATGTTCCCTTTGGGGATGCAGCTGCAACAAAGAATCGTCCCATCATTGCCAATAGCACTTTGTTTTAACGGTGCGACATCGCCATCGACTAACGTAATTCGACAACAGCCACATATCCCTGCACGACATGAATAGGGAATACGAATATTTTGCTGTTCCAACTGCTCCAATAATACCTGCTGATTATTGCCATTAAACCGAATGCCATTGTATTCAATAGAGACGACTTTTGATTTATCTTCCGGCGCCGCGAGGCTCTCTACGACAATGCCTTCGCTATAGGGACGTGGTGGTTTGGTTGATAGAATTTCGACTTCATCGCCGACGCGAATAATACCGCTGTTTCTGGCCACCATATTCTGACCAAAATCAATATCACCATTCTCAGCCGTTCGGAATGTCTGCAATGTCCGTAATGGTTCACCGCTTGGATGCTTGCGTCCACGCTCAATGCTCACTGTGGTTAATACACAACGGCTACAGGGTTTCACTAAATCAAAGGTAATATCGCCGACACGGATAACTTTCCAACTGTCCTCAGCAAAAGCATCTGCACCCGTCACCACGAGATTTGGACGAAATTGTTCAAGTTTGATGCTACTAGGGCAGCGTTGCTGCAATGCTTTAAATGAGGCTTCATTGATCAACAGATAAGGGAAGCCATCAGCAAAAGAAAGTGGGATCTCTGGCAGAGGTTTTACTCGGCGAGTTAATTCTGGGCCAAGCCAGCGCAATTGGACTTCGCGTTGAAAATATCCACTTAGCCAGCTATTGATAGTGGGTGGCGCAATCAGCGCAGTAAAATGATTCCCCCAAACTTCAGTGGGTTCAGCATTGGCTAAGAAATCATTAAAGCGGATACTGGCACTCTCGCCATCGGGGGCAGTGAGATATAAACCGTCTGACATCAGGGCCGGTGTGAACATCACCATTTTGGGGTTCTGGCGCGCCGTCATAAAAGTGCCATCAGGCTCAGTAATCATAAATACACGGTCAAAGGCCAGTCCGCTGCTGCTGACTTGTGCATGAGAAAGCTGCAAGCCGCGCATGGATTTTACCGGATGAACGTAGAGTCGGGAGAGGGTAATCACCATAGCCTCCGTGCGAGTATAAAATTAAGAAGGAGCAACTTTATGACAAGCCGCTGGGATTAGCTATAATGCGCAACAATTTTCTTTTTGGTGATAGTGCGATATGAACTCTCTGTTTGCCAGCACGGCGCGTGGACTGGAAGAACTGTTAAAAAGCGAACTCGAAGCGCTGGGAGCCCTCGACTGTAAAGTAGTACAGGGTGGGGTACATTTTCAGGGCGACGATCGACTCATGTACCAAAGCTTGCTGTGGAGCCGGTTGGCTTCGCGCATCCTGTTGCCACTCAATGAATTCAAGGTATACAGCGACTTGGACCTGTATCTCGGCGTACAGGCGATTGACTGGCCGTCAATCTTTGGTGTGGATAAAACCTTTGCTGTGCACTTTAGCGGTGTAAATGAAGAGATACGCAATAGTCAGTACGGTGCGTTGAAAGTCAAAGATGCCATTGTGGATAGCTTCACCCGTAAGTTAGAGCAGCGTCCAACGGTGGCTAAGCAACAGCCGGATATTCGCGTCAATGTATTCTTGCAACGTGATATGGCCAGTGTAGCACTCGATCTCAGTGGCGAAGGCCTGCATCAGCGTGGCTACCGTGATTTAACCGGTCAGGCTCCGTTGAAAGAAAACTTGGCCGCGGCAATCATTCAACGTTCTGGTTGGCAGTTGGGTACACCGATGGTCGATCCGATGTGTGGTTCAGGTACCTTGCTGATTGAAGCGGCTATGATGGCTTCTGATCGTGCGCCGGGCCTGCATCGTTCACATTGGGGCTTCACGGCTTGGAGTGCGTTTAACGAAGATCTCTGGCGTGAATTGACTACCGAAGCGCAAGTCCGTGCTCGCACTGGCTTGCAGGAGACGACCTCACGCTTCTTTGGTTCAGACATTGATCGTCGAGTGATTGAGATGGCTCGTGCTAACGCCCGAAGGGCTGGCGTCTCAGAGCTGATCAGTTTCAATGCTAATGATGTCAGTAAATTGGTGAATCCATTGCCAGAAGGGCCAGTGGGAACCGTCATCAGTAACCCGCCATACGGCGAACGTTTGGACAGCGAACCGGCATTGATCGCACTGCATAATATGCTGGGTCGTATCATGAAAACATCATTTGGTGGTTGGCGCTTATCGTTGTTCAGCGCTTCGCCAGAACTGCTGAGCTGTTTGCAATTACGTGCAGATCGCGAGTTTAAAGCTAAAAATGGCCCGTTAGATTGCGTACAGAAAAACTATCAGTTAACCGCGAATCCGCAAGGGGCCAGTGGCGTACAAGTGGCAGAAGATTATGCCAATCGCCTGCGTAAGAACGTGAAAAAATTGGATAAGTGGGCTAAACAGCAGGGTATCGAATGCTACCGTTTGTATGATGCCGATTTACCCGATTACAACGTGGCGGTCGATCGTTATGGTAGCAAAGTCGTGGTGCAAGAATATGCGCCACCTAAAACGATTGATGCACAAAAAGCTCGTCAGCGCCTGTTTGATGTCATCAATGCCACGCTTGCGGTATTAAATTTACCTTCAAATCAGCTGGTGCTAAAAACCCGTGAACGGCAAAAGGGTAAAAACCAATACGAGAAATTGGCGCAAAAAGGTGAATTCCTGTTGGTGAGTGAGTATAACGCCAAGCTATGGGTTAACCTGACCGATTACCTTGATACAGGTCTGTTCCTTGATCATCGCATCGCGCGTCAGATGCTAGGCAAAATGAGCCAAGGTAAAGATTTCCTGAATCTATTTGCCTACACCGGCACAGCAAGTGTGCATGCAGGATTGGGCGGCGCACGTAGCACCACCACGGTGGATATGTCGCGCACTTATTTAGAGTGGGCCGAGAAGAATTTACGGGTAAATGGCTTAACCGGCCAGCAGCATCGTTTGATTCAAGCCGATTGCCTCTCTTGGCTTAGTAATACCGATGAGCAATTCGATGTGATCTTTATTGATCCACCGACGTTCTCTAACTCCAAGCGAATGGAGACCACCTTTGATGTTCAGCGCGATCATTTAGTGCTGATGAAAGAATTGAAACGGTTACTGCGTCGTCAGGGAACAATTATGTTCTCGAACAATAAGCGTGGTTTCCAGATGGATTTGGCCGGGATAGCCGCGTTGGGGTTGGAAGCGAAAGAAATTACCGCTCAAACGCAATCTGAAGATTTTGCCCGTAATCGTCAAATTCACAACTGCTGGCTGGTGACTCACCGCCGCGAGGAAAAGTAAAAACTATGTCGTTAATTAGCATGTCCGGTGCTTGGCTGTCCTTCAGCGATGCCCCTTTATTAGATAATACTGAATTGCATATTGAGGCAAACGAACGTGTTTGTCTGGTGGGTCGTAATGGCGCGGGTAAATCCACATTACTAAAAATCCTAAATAAAGAAGTTCCGCTGGATGATGGGCGTATCATTTATGAGCAGGATCTGATTGTCGCACGCCTGCAACAAGATCCACCGCGTAATGTGGCCGGAACCGTGTTTGATTTTGTGGCTGAAGGTGTGCAGGAACAAGCTGAACATTTGAAGGCTTATCATGCCACGCTACATGATGTAGAGCTTGACCCGAGCGAGAAGAATCTGAATCGTTTAGCTGCGCTACAGGAAATCCTTGATCACCAAGGCCTATGGCAGTTAGATAGCCGCATTCAAGAGGTATTGCTACAGTTAGGGCTATCGGCAGATGCCGAACTGTCATCACTGTCGGGTGGTTGGTTACGTAAAGCGGCATTAGGTCGTGCCTTGGTAAGCTCACCAAGAGTGCTGCTGTTGGATGAACCGACGAACCACTTAGATATCGAAACCATCAACTGGCTTGAAGGCTTCCTGAAAGAATTCCAAGGCAGCATCGTGTTTATCTCCCATGACCGTTCCTTTATCCGTGCGATGGCGACGCGTATCGTCGATCTTGATCGCGGCAAATTGGTGTCATGGCCGGGTAACTATGAGCTGTATCTTGCTAGCAAGGAAGAAGCGCTACGGGTTGAAGAGCTGCAAAACGCTGAGTTCGACCGTAAATTGGCGCAAGAAGAAGTATGGATTCGCCAAGGTATCAAAGCACGGCGCACCCGTAATGAGGGCCGTGTTCGCGCCTTAAAAGCATTGCGGATGGAGCGTTCACAGCGCCGTGAAGTGATGGGTACGGCCAAGATGCAAGTGGAAGAGACTGTGCGCTCGGGCAAAATCGTCTTCGATCTGGAAAACGTCAATTATCAGATTGATGACAAAGTGCTGGTGAAAGATTTCACCGCGCAGGTTCAGCGTGGCGATAAAATTGCACTGGTTGGTCCTAACGGCTGCGGTAAAACCACGTTGCTGAAACTGATGCTCGGTCAGCTTAAAGCAGACAGTGGCAAAGTGCATTGTGGGACAAAACTGGAAGTGGCTTATTTTGACCAGCATCGTGCTGAGCTTGATCCAGAACGCACGGTAATGGATAACTTGGCTGAAGGTAAGCAAGAAGTGATGGTGAATGGTCGTTCACGCCACGTATTGGGTTATCTGCAAGACTTCCTGTTCCACCCAAAACGTGCCATGACACCGGTTAAAGCGCTGTCAGGTGGTGAACGTAACCGCCTGTTATTGGCAAAGTTATTCCTAAAGCCAAGCAACTTGCTGATCCTCGATGAACCGACCAACGACTTAGATGTGGAAACATTGGAACTGTTGGAAGAGATGGTCGATAGCTATCAGGGCACCGTCTTGCTGGTTAGCCATGACCGTCAATTCGTTGATAACTCGGTCACTGAGTGCTGGATTTTTGAAGGTAATGGCCAAATCAATAGCTTCGTGGGGGGCTATTACGATGCTCACCAGCAGCGTGCTGAAGCAAAACCTATCCGTCAGGTGGCGGCTAAAGTTGAAGAACCTAAAGCGACCGCTGCGGTAAAAAGCAATGCGCCAGCGGCTAAAAAGCCAGGTAAATTGAGCTATAACTTGCAGCGCGAGTTAGATCAGTTACCGCAACAGCTAGAAAAATTGGAAAATGATATCAGCGAGTTACAGGTTCAGGTCAGCCACTCAGATTTCTTCTCCCGTCCGCATGAAGAGACCCAACAGGTCTTGAAAGCACTAGCCGATACAGAACAGGCGTTAGAAGTTGCGTTTGGCCGTTGGGAAGAGCTGGAAGCTCAGAAAAACGGTTAGAAACGTTTAATCACTGCGCTATCAGATAACGTAATAGACCACTCTATAATGATATTGTGTCTATTGTTATATTAGGTTTCTCGATAGAACAGTGTTCAGCTATGCCCTTCAATGATGAAGGGCATGTATAGCCGTAAGGAATGAAATCTTGTGTTCTACTATTCAGCCTGAGCACGGCGAGCAACCCGGTCAGACAGGGAATGTGATCTTGTGCCGGCAATGCGATATGTCAGTGGATTTACCCTCCCTGCCTTATGGCACCAAAGCGGTATGTCCGCGCTGTAAGACGACACTGACTGCGCGGTGGGATGAACCACGTAAACGCCCAGTCGGTTACGCATTAAGTGCATTATTTATGCTGTTGCTGGCGAACATGTTCCCCTTCGTCAAAATGCGCGTCGCGGGGATCACCAGTGAAATTACCCTGATCCAAATCCCTAAAGTGATGGTGGCTGATAACTATGCCAGTATGGCCACGTTATTTATGGTGCTGGTTCAGTTGATACCCGCTTTCTGTATGGTCGCTATCATCCTGCTTTGCTTGCGAGTACGAATGCCGACTCGTTGGAAAGCATTGCTAGCAAAAGTATTATTCCAATGCAAAACCTGGTGCATGGTTGAGATTTTCCTCGCCGGTGTACTGGTGAGTTTTGTCAAACTGATGGCCTACGGTGAAATCGGCATCGGTAGCAGTTTTATCCCTTATTGTATTTTCTGCGTATTGCAAGTGCGCGCATTCCAATGTGTCGACCGCCATTGGATGTGGCAGGATATTGCCCCCGCACCTGCGTTACCGCATCCATTAATTTCGGGCCGGACAGGGCTACGCCAAGGCTTACGTTCGTGTTCCTGCTGTACGGCAATTTTGCCGCAATCTCAGGTGCAATGCCCACGTTGCCATACCTATGGTTATGTCCGTCGCCGCAATAGTTTGCAGTGGACCATGGCATTACTTGTCACCTCTATCATGCTGTATATCCCAGCCAATCTACTCCCCATCATGATTACTGAAAGCTTGGGGAATCAGATGAATTCCACCATTATGGCTGGGGTGATTTTCTTGTGGAGTGAAGGCTCCTACCCAGTGGCTATGGTGATTTTTATTGCCAGTATCATGGTGCCATCGTTAAAAATGTTGGCGATCGGTTGGCTTTGCTGGGATGCGAAAGGCAAGGGAAAAAGTGATACTGAACGAATGCATTTTATTTATGAAATCGTCGAGTTTGTTGGCCGTTGGTCAATGATTGACGTCTTTGTTATTGCGGTGCTCTCGTCATTGGTCCGTATCGGGCAATTGATGAGTATTTACCCGGCGATTGGGGCGCTACTGTTCGCAATGGTAGTGATCCTGACCATGTTTGCTGCATTAACGTTCGATCCGCGTTTAACCTGGGATCGGATAAGTGAAACAACCCAAAAGGAGCCGCAAGGTGACGGAAAATAATCCCAGCCAGAATGTGGCGGAAATTGAAAAAATTAAGCGTTGGTCCCCTGTGTGGATCATCCCAATTGTCACCGCGCTGATTGGTGCATGGATACTGTTTTATCATTTTAGCCATCAAGGGCCTCAGGTGGTCATGACCACGTTGAATGCTGAAGGTATTGAGGCCGGTAAAACAAAAATAAAGAGCCGCAGTGTGGATGTCGGTATTGTCGAGCAGGTTACCCTGAGCCCAGACCTTAACCACGTTATCGTGCAGGCGCGCTTGAACTCAGGCATGGAAACGTTATTGCACAGCGACACAGTGTTCTGGGTTGTGAAGCCGCAGATTGGTCGTGAAGGGGTGTCTGGCCTGGGTACGCTGCTTTCTGGTGCCTACATTGAGTTACAGCCGGGTAGCAAAGGTAAGGCATTAAACGAGTTTACATTGCTTGACTCCCCGCCGTTGGCTTCACCTGATGCCAAAGGGCTACGTATCACTCTTGATAGTGAGCAAGCAGGGCAGTTAAGTGCTGGCGATCCGGTGTTGTTCCGTGGTTATCGCGTCGGTTCAGTTGAAACCAGTACCTTCGATGCGAAATCCCGCCTGATGCGTTATCAGCTATTCATTGGCGCACCATATGACAGTTTGGTCACGACTAACGTCCGCTTCTGGAAAGACAGTGGCGTTGCTGTTGATCTCTCTTCGCAAGGCATGCGAGTCGAAATGGCATCGCTGGCGACGTTGTTCAGTGGTGGCGTCAGTTTTGACGTGCCGGATGGTGTTGAATTGGGTAACCCGATTACAACGGATAAGCCAGAATTCAAATTGTTTGATAACCGCAGCAGTATTCAAAATTCGCTGTATACCGAACATGAAGATTTCCTGCTGTTCTTCTCCGACTCGGTCCGTGGTTTGCAGTCAGGTGCGCCGGTCGAATTCCGTGGTATCCGTGTCGGTACTGTCGGTGATGTTCCGTTCTTCACGGAAGGGATGAGACAGCGCGTGGATAATGATTTCCGTATTCCTGTCCTCATTCGTATTGAACCGGGCCGCTTCCGTAATGATTTGGGTCCAGATGCGAACTTTGAACAGGTACTGAAAACGGCTAAAGAGCGCGGGTTACGCGCGTCTCTAAAATCGGGCAACTTGTTAACCGGTGCTCTATTTATCGATCTGGATTTCTATCCAGATGCCAAACCATGGAAAGGGCCGTTGGAAGTGGCGGGTTACCCATTGCTGCCAACCGTTAGTGGTGGATTGGCGCAAATTCAGCAGAAAGTGATGCAAACGCTGGATAAAATTAATAATCTGCCATTGGATCCGATGGTGAATGAGGTCACGAAAACGCTGGTCGAAAGCCAGAAAACGATGCGTGAAACTCAGAAAACGCTGGAGTCATTGACGGCCATTACCGCCAGTCCGGCAATGAAAGATCTACCACAAGATCTGCAAAAAACCTTGAACGAGCTGAATCGCAGTATGAAAGGCTTCCAACCTGGTTCACCAGCCTACAATAAAATGGTCGGTGATATGCAACGGTTAGATCAGGTCTTGCGCGAGTTACAGCCGATATTGCGGACGTTGAATGAGAAGAGTAACGCGCTGGTATTTGAAGCGGCAGGAAGTCAGGACCCTCAGCCTAAGAAGGCCAAAAAATGATGAAATGGATGGCAGTTATCGCGGCATTGTTACTCAGTGCTTGCAGCAGCGAACCCAACAAAACCTATTATCAGTTACCGGCGCTCAGCGCGCCGGCGACTGCCAGTAGCAGCATCGCCTCAAGACAATTGTGGATTGAGCATGTTGGGGTGGCCGATTATCTGGCTGCGGCGGGAGTGGTCTATCAAACCAACGATGTTCAGTATGTCATTGCAACCAACAATTTATGGGCTAGCCCGTTGGATCAGCAGTTACAGCAAACCTTAGTGACCAACCTTAGCCATGCGTTACCGGGCTGGCTGGTTTCTTCTCAACCACTAGACAGTGATCAGGATGTTCTCAATGTTACCGTGACTGGGTTCCATGGTCGCTATGACGGCCGTGCCATCATTCGCGGTGTGTGGATACTGAAGCATCAGGGGCAACTGATTAAGCAGCCATTCGATTTGGAGCTTAAACAAAGTGAAGATGGCTATGATGCCCTCATCCGTACTTTAGCGACGGGCTGGCAGCAAGAAGCCGCCACGATTGCCGCTCAATTGCAACGCACCTCCGCTAAATAAGGGGGACCATTTATCCCTTCAAAGGGGGATAAATAATATATTGTGCTAAAAAAGTCTAATTCCCTTTCACTGGTCGTCACTCCTGTTGCCATGAAAGGGGATTATCCTTAACTATCAATTCGTTACTGTCATTCACCTCAAATCAATCACTTAGCCTATTCTGCGGGCATAGCTCACAAATGTGACATTGGCGTGAATTTTGCGCATTGCTTTTCTGTTTCTTAAAGACTATCACTTAAATGTGACTGTACATAAAGTGGTCACTGTTTTCTTTCCACCAGACAGAAATATGAGGGAAACGAGGCATGAAGAGACAGAAAAGAGATCGCCTGGAAAGGGCGTTGTCACGTGGTTATCAAGCAGGTATTTCAGGGCGTTCGAGGGAAATTTGTCCCTATCAAGCTTTAGACGCTAGATCACATTGGTTAGGAGGTTGGCGACAAGCCATGGAGGACAGGGCTGTGACCGCTTAAGCGGCTCCCTGTCAGAAGAAGGGATGACCTCCGCGATATGCGCATATTGCGGAGGTTGTTGTTTTACCCTGCGTACTTGGAGTTACAGCGTTGTTGGCTACGTTCATTCAGCCGAATCACTTACCTGAGTAAGCTCATCGACATTCATTCACTTGCCGCCTAGCTGTACCACCAATTACTTGGGTAAACGCGATATACGTACTTGGAGTTACAGCGTTGCTGGCTGTGTTCATTCAGCCGAATCAGTTAATCTACCCAACGTTTCAGCAAGATACTGGCATTCACACCACCAAAACCAAAACCATTCGAAAGGGCATAAGTCATCTCATGAGGCAACGCCTGACCTGCCACGATATTAAGCCCTTGGGCTGCAGGGTCAGGATTTTCCAGATTCAAGGTTGCCGGTACGATTTGATCACGTAAGGCCAGCACAGTAAAAATAGTCTCCAAACCGCCTGCAGCACCCAGTAAATGGCCTGTAGCAGACTTAGTGGAAGTCACTGCTAATGTGTCACCCTCACCAAACAAATGCTTAATCGCATTAATTTCGCCAAGATCGCCCACTGGAGTAGAGGTTGCATGTGCATTCAAATGTTGAACCTGTGAGGGCGTAATGCCTGCTTGGCGCAAAGCAATTTTCATTGCACGGTATGCGCCGTCACCGTCTTCAGCACCCGATGTCATATGGTAGGCATCCGCACTGGTGCCATAGCCAACAATTTCCGCTAACGGCTGTGCACCACGCGCCAGAGCATGCTCCAACGCCTCGATAATCAGTAAACCCGCACCTTCACCCATCACAAAGCCATCGCGTGCGCTATCGAATGGACGAGAGGCTTTTTCCGGGGCATCATTCGAGCCTGTTGACAGGGCGCGAGCGGCGGCAAAGCCAGCCAGACTGACTTTATCAATGGCGGCTTCAGCGCCACCGCATAAAGCCACATCAGCCTCATTGTTACGAATCAATCGGACTGCATCGCCAATCGCTTGCACACCTGCGGCGCAGGCGGTGACAGGTGCGCCAATAGGGCCTTTGAAATGATGCTTAATCGAAACATGGCCTGCGGCCAGATTCACTAAAAAGGAAGGTACGGTGAAAGGGGATAAACGTTTAGGCCCACGGCTATCTGTCGTTCGCACTGCATGGGCAATCGAAGGGAATCCACCGATTCCGGAACCAATGACTGTGGCGGTTCGATCTTGCTTCTCTTCGTCGTCCGCTTGCCAGCCCGCCTGGGCAATGGCTTCATCCGCTGCGGCCATCGCAAATTCAATAAAACGATCCATTTTCTTTTGATCTTTTGGCGCAACCGCTTTATCTGGATCAAAGCCTGCTTCAGTGTCTGCTGCGATAGTGGGGACTTGTCCGCCAATTTTGGCGGGTAAATCACCGACAATCTCATCAGGCAACACACGAATACCGGATTGTCCTGCTAACAGGCGCTGCCAAACAGTTTCGATACCACAACCTAATGGGGAAACGACACCCATTCCTGTAATCACTACACGGCGCGTATTCATCATTTTTCCTTTTGAGGCTCGATTATATGGGAGGTCTGCTTGGCATCTTTAGACTGCTTGCCTTGCATCAGTGCCAGTCGTTGATTAATTATATCGCTCCTGACGGAGCCTGCCGTTAGAGTGACATCTTGCGTACGCAGAGGTTGTCCAGTGCGCTTATCGAGCAAGACAGGTTCTACAGCCGTACCCGTGCGGCGATCGACCAGTAACACTGCAGGCCCCTCTGGTGCAAAATGTTGATTTCCCCAATGAAACAGCGTTGCAATCACCGGAAAGAAATCGTTACCACGTTCGGTCAATAAATATTCATAACGGGCAGGGCGAGGGTGGTAGAGGCGTTTCTCAAAGATGCCACTTTCCACTAGATACTTTAACCGCCGAGTCAGAATAGTCGGCGAGAGTTGCAAACTTTGCTGGAATTCATCAAAACGCGTTAATCCCTGAAAGGCATCACGGATGATTAGGATGCTCCACCATTCGCCCACTCTTTCAAGCGAGCGGGCGACGGGACAGGGCATTGCGTCAAGACTGGTTTTTTGCATATCTCGCTCACTTTAATCCGGTGGATTTCGCTAACCTTGGCCTAACAAGCCATTTTCTAACAAACCTTGATCTCTCAAGCGTTGCTCCAACAAACCATCGTGTACGACGATTCATCGGCGTAATATTAATCGACTACATTTATTGTAGTCACTGCTGTTAAAAAAATGCCACAGGGCATTTCGTTGATGAGCCATAACTATTACTGTGCAGGGGATGGCCCCTGCACATAGACAGCAAATACACTATTAGAAAGCGTTAGTGTCTTTGAACAAGCCAACTTTCAAATCAGTGGCTGTATAAATGACTTTGCCATCAACTAATACTTCGCCGTCTGCCACACCCATAATTAATTTACGCATAATAATGCGTTTAAAATTAATGCGGTAGGTCACTTTTTTGGCATCAGGCAGGACCTGACCAGTAAATTTAACTTCACCCACACCCAGTGCACGGCCTTTGCCTTCACCGCCCAACCAGCCAAGATAGAAGCCAACTAGTTGCCACATGGCATCCAGGCCCAGACAACCAGGCATGACGGGATCGCCGATAAAGTGGCAACCGAAGAACCATAGATCCGGATTGATATCCAGTTCCGCTTCCACATAACCTTTGCCATAGGTGCCGCCGTCTTCTGTCATTTTGACGACACGGTCCATCATTAACATATTGCCCGCTGGCAATGGTGGCCCGCCAGCGCCAAACAGTTCGCCACGGCCTGAAGCTTCAAGGTCTTCTTTTGTATAGGATTCGCGTTTATCTACCATGTTCTCAGTAAGCCTTATTTTAGTGAAGTGCGCAGAATAGCGTACACCTGTACGCTGAGCAAGTCCGATCAGCCGTGGTTGAACCAGTTCAGCCAACGTAATGGCCATGGCCAACGATGTCTGTCCTGCGGATTTACCTGCGAGATTCGCTCTTGAATAATACCCAAAAGACTAGGTTGCTGTTCATCAGCATAAACCACACCGGTTAATAGTGGTAATGCCTCAACTACGGTATCAACGGCCCACAGATGGAATTGACCCGCTTGCACAGCGTCAATCACGGCCTGATTAAGGCACAAATGACGGACATTGGTTGACGGTAAAATCACCCCTTGTGTGCCTGTAAGCCCACGGCGCTGACAAGTCTCGAAGAAACCTTCAATCTTTTCATTAACGCCACCAATCGGCTGTACATTACCAAACTGGTCAACAGAACCGGTCACCGCGATTTGCTGGTTGATAGGTTGCTGCGAGAGGGCACTAATGAGTACACAGAGCTCCGCGAGCGATGCACTGTCACCATCCACTTCGCCATAAGATTGCTCAAAAACAAGGGAGGCAGAGAAAGGCAGTGGTTGATCTAGTTCAAGCTCTGAAATGAGGAATGCTTGCATGATCATCATGCCTTTAGCATGAAGGTTACCGCCCAGTTCAGCTTTACGCTCAACATCAACAAACTCGCCATCCCCTAAATGAACAACGCAGCTGATTCGGGCGGGTTCGCCAAAGGCATAAGGATGACCAGGGTATTCCAGCACGGACAGACCATTGATCTGGCCGATAACTTGACCTTCAGTCTCAACCAGGATTTGACCAAGCTCGATTTCATCCTGCATCCGCTCAGCAAGATAGCTATGCCGCCAGTCACGAGCATTTAAGGCGAGTTCTAAGGCATTGGCTGTGAGGATATCCCCTTCAGCGTAGAGCGCGGCTTCCGCTAGCTGGTGGGTTAGCCATTGAGGACACAGTGGCAGGCTACCTTGGTCACCGCTATAACGTACAGCCTGACGTACTAGAACTGGCCAGGCGTCTGCAGCTAATGGCGGCAATTGCTTTTGTTGCAACAGCGCATTGACATAGCCGCACCATAAGGTCATGCCATCAATATCGACCAACGGAAGTTCTACTTCGAACTCACCATAAATAGCCAATTCACCCAGCTCAGGCTCCATATCGTGGAAGTCGCCAAGACCTAAACGATCGCCAACCAGAATCAGACGCAAATCCAGCGGCATGGAAGGGATATGTAGCGGCAGAGGGCGGGTTTCATCGGGTGATAACCAATCGAAGCGCTGCTGAACAATCATCTGTTTCAGGCGTAGCCACATGAGTGGTTGAGCTTGCAACGCCCGTACCGATAGGATCAATACGCCACCATTGGCTTGATGAACTAAACCAGGTTGCAGGCTGATTTGATCTTTATGCCATCTAACACAACCAAACAGTTGTTCCGGCTCGACCCATTCCTGATAGAGACAGCGTGACTGAGCGGCGAAACGCTCATTACCCTGCAGAGCGGGTTGCCAGCTAGCTTGGTGGTCTTGAATCAGATAGTCGCCACCAAACAAGGCTGAAGCCTCAGGTTGCAGCTCATTCACTGCCTGTGCAATTAACGCCAGATACTCCGTGCTCTCTTGTGCTTTGAGCAGCATAAAACGCGGTTGAGATTGTGGATGACAAAAGAGTGTCATGCCATTTTCTAACCGAGGTTGAATGGCGGCAAAAGAAACAGGCTCCAATTGGGAGGCAGTAGCAAATAACGCTTCATATGGCGTTGTGTTTGGCAGCAGTGACTGCCATTCGAGTCGGTTATTGGTCAAAGTGATAAATGCAATCGTCAAAAAGGGAAAGGGCGATTATACAAGAATAAAGCGGGCTGCATATACGTAGAGTGGCGGTTGGTGATAAGGAGTAAGATATCTGCAGTGTTCCGTACAAAAAACAATCTACTCAAGGGCTTTTAGTAGGATGAAATTCTGCCTAAAGCTGTTATGCTTGGTTTAAGTTACGCCGTCACTAAAGAGCTCACGATGAAATATCAACAACTGGAAAATCTAGAAAGTGGTTGGAAATGGGCATATTTGGTCAAAAAACACCGCGAAGGTGAGGCCATTACCCGACACATCGAAAACAGTGCTGCCTCAGATGCTGTGGAGCAACTGATGAAGCTGGAAAGTGAGCCAGTGAAGGTGTTGGAGTGGATTGATGCTCATATGAATCTGCGACTCACCACGCGAATGAAGCAAACTATCCGCGCCAGGCGCAAGCGGCATTTTAACGCAGAGCATCAGCATACTCGAAAAAAATCAATCGACTTGGAATTTCTGGTTTGGCAACGCTTAGCTGCTCTCGCTCGTCGTCGTGGTAATACGCTTTCGGAGACAGTTGTTCAGTTAATTGAAGATGCTGAGCGTAAAGAGAAATACGCTAACCAGATGTCATCGCTGAAGCAGGACTTACAGGATATTTTGGGTAAAGAGAAATAATCAGACTGCAGCGAGAATAAAAAAAACCCCGCAATGCGGGGTTTTTTACGAAAGAAGTAAACTTAAGCCTGTGGCTGAGTTACAACTTCTTTGTAGCCTTTAACTTCGATCTCTACGCGACGATCTGGTGCCAGGCACTCGATCAGAGCAGCACGTGGTTTCACGTTGTCACAAGTGTTGCCTGTAACTGGGTTTGCTTGGCCTTCACCGCGAGCGGTGATTTTGTCAGCAGGGATACCTTTAGAAACCAGGTAATCACGCACGCTGTCAGCACGACGCTGAGACAAAGCTAAGTTAGGAGCTGGTTGACCGATACGGTCAGCAAAGCCCAGAACCACAACAGAACCGTCTTTAGGATCGATAGAGCTCAGCTGTGCGTACAGTTGGTCCAGAGCTTGCTGGCCTTCTGGTTTCAACGTTGACTTGTTGAAAGCGAACAGTACGTCAGATTTCAGCGTGAAACGCTTAGTATCAACAACTGGCGCTGGCGCTGGAGCTGGAGCAACTACTGGTGCTGCTACATCATCCTGACCGAAACGGTAAGAAACACCAACACTCAGCAGACCGTTGTCTGGACGAGCACCAACGGTAGCTTTATCACCGATGTTGCTAACCCATTGGTATTCCATACGGGTTGCCCAGTTTTTGGTCCAAGCGTATTCTGCACCCAGAGCAACCAGTGGAGAAACACCAGTGTCGTGCGCTGTAGCGCGTGTATCGGTAGCAGCGTTATAACCGCTAGCGTCTGCACGCCATACCAGACCACCCAGACGAGTGTAAACGTCCAGATCTTGTGCTACAGGGTAGCTCAGTTTAGCAGCTAACTGAACGCCTTGTGCTTTGAAAGCGCCATTGTTAGTGTCGCCTTTGTAAGGCATACGGCCAAGCCAGTCGTAACCCATTTCAAAGCCCAGGTATTGGTTTGCTTGGTAACCCAAGAACGCACCAGCACCGACTTGGTCTTTATGAGTTGGGCCGTCATTATTAATGATGGAACCCGTGTCTTGGAACTGAGACCAGCCCAGTTTACCACCGGTGTACCAGGTGTTATCTTTCGGTGCGGCTTGCGCTACTGTAGCGAAACCTGCCAGTGCCACTGCTAATGCGATAGCTGTCTTTTTCATTTTACGCCTCGTTATCATCCAAATAGGCAATGAGCTTTTAAAAGCCAAGCCCTTGGTTAAAATTCTTCGTTAAGGTTTAAACGCTCCCGTTAATCACGTTGCCAGTATGATTTGGCATTCTAGAGCAACCTTAGCGAAGTAAAGTCTACAACGTGGCGAGAAACTTACAAGTCTGATGTAATAATCTGCCTGAAAAAAACGCGAAATAGTGCATGTTCTTTAACGATTTAGCCGTAAAAAACGGCTTTTCAACCTCGATATTTTCTGCTGAAAGCCGCATTCCGACTCGCTTTATAATGGTTTTATAGTGGGAAGCGCTAAAAATTGTAATAATTCATGGGATAAATCCTAAATTCACTTAATGATACAAAGAAGAATGAATTTTTAACGTTGCGCACTGTCCTTGAACCGTTTTTGTGTCATTTAGCGGATGCATAACAAACCCGTAAGTATTTCCTAGCTTTGCCGCTAAATGTAAACGAGCACGATCATCATCTGATAACTCAGGTAACCAACCCAGTACGACACTGTAATTTCCCGTCAATAATGCTTTTTCCATCGCATCGACAGTCGATAATGGGCTGATTTGTCTTACTTGAACGACTTTACTTGCGGGTAGGCCGGACTGTTGTAACCACAAACGACTCAATTTCTGTTGTGGTGTTAACCATAAAAGCCACCGAGCTTGTTTACCGAGTTGTTGTAATAAAGGAAGCAATAACTGGGTTACTGCAGGCTGGTTTGCACTGTACACAAGTTCACTGATAAGACCACAATCTGATGGTGCATCAACTCTTTCCACGGCATCGCTGGTAACAAGAGAATGATAATTAGCTTGATAAGGTTTAAGTGATTGAGTGCGCATGATTAACCTCGCCTGTAGTGTGCTGTATGCATATACAGTAGTCACTGTTTGTTAGAAGATCAACTAAATTTTTACAAGACGCTTCGCATAATTGTGAAGTAAATCCGTGCAAATTCATTTTGTATTTGGCTCGGTAATCCATTTTAAGTATTTTTTAATTAGTTGTTCCTCTTACACTTATTGCAACTGAATAGGGACGTTAGTTCGGATTTTTACTAAAGGAGTAGTCATGAAAAACGCATCAGAAAACAAAATCATGCAAGCACGAGATTGTTTTGATTTTTTAGGTCAGATCACGGTCCGCTCACAATTTGGCGGCTATAGCCTATTGGCTAATGGGATTATGTTTGCGGTCGTTTCTGAGGGAGAACTGTATTTGCGGGCGAATGATCAGGTCGAGGGAGTCTTTCGTGCCAGAGGGATGACGAACCTTGTTTATGCCAAACGCGGAGCGCCGATCCTACTGCGCTATTACAGGGTGGATACTTATCTTTGGGATGACGAACGGACATTATGCCATTTTGCCAAGCGGGCTTACGAAGAAGCTAAAACTGAGATTTTAAGCAAAAAAGGGCCAACTGTTCGGCTGAAGGATTTACCTAATCTGAGCGCCAGCCTCGAACGCCTGTTATGGCGAGTCGGTATCAAAAATGCATCAGATTTACGCCTTGAAGGCGCAAAGCGGTGTTACCTTAAATTACGCGCTTTGCGAGGCTCGCTCGGGATAAACATATTATTGTCGCTAGCGGGGGCTATTAGTGGCTATCACTACGCTGCTCTGCCACTAATGATACGAGTTGAGCTGATTGAATGGTTTGAAATACACATCGGCGCAATGTATGAAACAGCCTGATCATGGGCTAATAAAAATCAGCCCATGGCGCTTTTATTGTCTGATAGACAAAGTTATCCGGTCTGACTGATACGTTTATTCAGTTCACTCAGTTCAGGTAACAGTTCAAGCAGTAAGCCAATCTGCTGCAACACCAATTGGTCTTTACTCTCCGGCTCAGGATTGCACTCTTGCAGCCGGGTAGATAAGCCGGTTAATACTTGAGACATTTGTGTGCTGTCAGGTTGCTCTTGCTCAAGTGTGCCCTCGACATAACAAATAGCATCATTGAGTAAATTCAATGTGGCCGTATTCGTCAGTTTCTCGCGGTGAGCACCTAATGCAGAAATATAACTGAGCATGGTGTGGTTTAGGCAGAGTAAGCGGAATGCTGCTTCTTGGGTTTCTGGATTGTTTTTGGGCTCAGCGGACATATTTGAAATGACAGAAGCGAGTTCGGCATCGCAATTATGTGCATCTCGGCGCGCAATACGGTAGGGCAGACTATTATCTTTGCCTTGATAATATTGCACCAAAATAGCATCGAGATAGCGGCAGTTCGCATTCAATGTTTTGTGAACGACGGTCGGGAGTTGACGGAACTTCCAGTCTGGCCAGATAAAACTCACGGCAACCCAGGCAATAGCACATCCGAGTAAGGTATCGAATACACGTGGTGCAGCGACTTCAAATCCTTCGCCTAACAAGTTAAAGCAGAGCAAAACCAATAAGGTGATGAACATTGTGGCGTGGGCATATTGAACATTGCGGAAGGCAAAAAACAATACACCCGTAATGACGATCAGGATTAACTGCCCTTCAATAGAGGGCACAAAATAGAGGATAGGTAAGCCAATGAGTATCCCAGCTAACGTCCCGATGATACGAAGTGCGAGGCGGCGACGGGTAGCATTATAGTTGGGTTGGCAGACAAACAGGCTGGTTAGCAAGATCCAATAACCGTGGCGCATGCCGGTAACTTGGATAAAGGCATAGCCGACACAGAGTACAAGGGACATCCGAATAGCATGGCGAAACAGTGCTGATTTTGGTGTCAGGTGGCGGCTAATCCGTAGCTTGATATCACTCCACCCAGTCAGACGATCGTCAGATAAACGGCTTTCTGGTTGAGGGTCTTCTGCTAAGTCCTGTTCTGACTCAATTCCCGCCAGTTGTGCATCAATTGCCCGCAAGTTTTTCAGTAAATGTGATAGCGCCTTAACTTGCTGCGCGTGTTCATTATTAGCGAGCTCTCTGGCCAATGCAGCATCTAAAAAAGTGAAGGCACGTTCGAAACGAGGGTCATGTTGATACTTTTGCCGCATTAGTATGGATTGTGAGAGCTGCATACAGGCTCTGGCTTGCATGTTCAATAAGCGCTGAAAACGAAAGAGAACATCGCTGTAACGGAATTTCTCGCGCAATGCTTGGTATTGGACATGCGATGAACTGGCTCGCTCATGAATATCTTGCGCGACAAAATAATAATGAAGGGTTCGCCGAGTCCCACGTTGTCCTCGGTCACCTTTCAATCGCGTCACCAGCGAAGCTTTGGCCTGATTTAATGTTGTGACTAATGTTCCGTTCGCCATCGCCACATCAATAATGGGCTGATCGACATCAGGTTCAAGATCGGGGTCAAATAAATTGGCCTTAGCTTCTAAATAGCGTGCGAGCTGCTGATAACAGCGGGCCAAATTGTCCTGTAAGGGGCGAATAGGAAAGATAAGATGGCCGCAAAGCGTTAATAGGTTGTACCAGACGGCACCCAGTATCAGTAGTAGGGGCTGCTGATACCAAATCTGATACATAGAAGTCCCCAGCATGGTGTAGATGGCAATCAACAATGCGCCAAAAGCAATGGTCGCATAACGTTGGCCTAATGCGCCCAGCAGTATAAAACCGCAAGTTGATAGGGTCAGACCGAGGGCAAAAAACCAAGGGTAGGGAAATAAAAGTTCTATGGAGGCCGATGCGACAAAAAAACAGATTAGCGTAATAAAGAGATTACGTAACCGCCCAGCGAGGCGGTCATCCAAATCCGTTAATGCTGCAGCAACGACACCCAATGTGAGCGGAATCGTCAGTTTAGGTTGATCAATCCACCATGGAACTGCCGTTACGCCTGCTAATGCGATAAAAATTCGGACATGATAAAGCAGGCTACTATTGTAGACATAACGGCGTAAACCAGTGACGAAATTGAGCACAAAAAACCTCTAAAACTGAAAGATCAACGTTGCTGAAATTGGCGTTGAGCATTGGCGATTCTGGCCTGCTGCGCCACTTCGACTGAAACGACACGGCGACCCACTGGCCATAATGCGATAGCCGCAATTTTAAAATTGGCGATCCCTACAGGGATACCGATAATGGTTATGCATTGCACAATACCGGTGACAATATGGGATAGACATAGCCACCAGCCGAATAAAACAAACCAGACAATATTTAATAAAGAACCGCCCGCAGTTAGCAGAGCATTACTTTTTTCTGGGTATAATTCATTGACATGGATCGCCTCATTACCATAAGGAAGAAATGATAGCTTAGTAATTTCCCAGCAAGAGCGGGTTAGTGGTAAGGTGAAAATTAAGATAACGCTCACCACGGTGGCTAATAGCCAACCGAGAGTGGTGAAAAAACCACCTAATACAAAATTAAGGACGTTCAATACAGTACGCATAGTGATTTATCTGCCTTACTGAATAAAAAAACCGCAATGCGGGTGAGTAACAACACAGACTATCCAGTATATATGCATAACACGGGATAGTTTCCTGCTTCAACTATCGGATACCTGTTGTTTAAACTCAATTATTTTATTTACACTCCACTATGTTATTTCAATTCACTTAATACGAGTTATGGCGCGCAGATATGGAACTTAAGGCGACATCTTTTGGCAAGCATCTGGCCCAGCATCCCTATAATCGGGTTCGCTTGCTGAATGCGGGCATCGAAGTATGCGGTGATAAACATCAGTACCTGATCCCTTTTAACCAGTTGGTTAACATCCAATGCAAGCGCGGTATTGTCTGGGGTGAGATGGAGTTTGAATTGCCAAATCAGCAAGTTGTGCGCTTGCATGGTACTGAATGGCAAGAGACTCAGCGTTTTTATCATCATTTACTGGGCATCTGGCAGCAATGGAGTGAGGAGATGAGCCTGGTCTGTGTTGAGGTTTTGCATAAGCAAGTTGAGTCAATTAAGCGAATTGAGCAGCAAGATAAATGGTTCAAACGTAGTGAATTAGGTCAGTTGCAAGATGCTATCCGTGAGGCTTTTGCCGCGTTACCGATGCCGGTACAACGGCTGGCGGAATTTGAGTCTTGTCGCGCAGATTATGAACTTTGTTTGCGTTGGTTACAGCAAGGTCGCCGCAGCGTTGATCGTCGCAATCAGCAATGGACGCAGCGAATGCTCGAGGTGCACCAAGAATTCTTCCAGAGTGTTGAAAGTTCACCACTAAATGAATCGCAGAGCCGCGCAGTGGTCAATGGCGAAGATTCGGTATTGGTGCTGGCTGGTGCGGGTAGTGGTAAAACATCGGTGCTGGTGGCCCGTGCAGGTTGGCTATTACGCCGCAATGATGCGTTACCAGAGCAAATCTTACTGTTGGCATTCGGTCGCCAAGCGGCTGATGAAATGAATAGCCGTATCAAAGAACGCTTGGCGGTGGATGATATTCAGGCCAAGACATTCCATGCGCTTGCATTGCATATTATTCAGCAGGGTAGTCGTAAAACCCCTGCTATCAGCAAGTTGGAGTCTGATAGTCAAGCCAGAAGGTCGCTACTCATTAAGCATTGGCAGCAGCAGTGCAGCGAGAAAAAAGCCCAAGCGAAAGGCTGGCGTGAATGGCTGACTGATGAGCTGGAATGGGATGTCGCCGACGGTGATTTTTGGCAAGATAAACGGCTTGCTGCACGTTTGGCTGGGCGACTCGAGCGTTGGTTAGGGCTGATGCGCATGCATGGTGGTAGCCAAGCCGAAATGATTGAGCAAGCTGATGAAGAAATACGAGATCTCTTTCAGAAGCGTATACGGTTAATGGCCCCTTTACTTAAAGCATGGAAAACAGCATTAAAAGAAGAGGGTGCGGTTGATTTCTCGGGGCTGATTCATCAGGCGGTAAACTTGTTGGATAAAGGGCGCTTTGTCAGTCCTTGGAAGCATATCTTAGTTGATGAATTTCAGGATATCTCGCCGCAGCGAGCTATGTTACTGACCGCTTTGCGTAAACAAAATAAGCAAACTTGCTTGTTTGCTGTCGGTGATGATTGGCAGGCAATCTACCGATTCAGTGGTGCAGAGCTTTCACTGACCACTGCGTTCAGCCAGAATTTCGGCGAAGGGGCGGAGTGTGCATTGGATACGACCTATCGCTTTAACGACCGTATTGGTGAAATTGCGAATCGATTTATTCAGCAAAATCCCTACCAATTAAAAAAACCACTGAATAGCCTGAGCAAAGGCAATAAAAAGTCAGTGATGATTTTACCGAACGATCAACTTGAAGCGCTGCTAGATAAGTTAAGTGGTTTCGTTAAGGATGACGAACGTATCCTGATATTGGCGCGCTATCATCATTTACGCCCTGAAATCTTGCAAAAAGCAGCTACACGTTGGCCCAAACTGAACATTGATTTTATGACTATTCATGCCAGTAAAGGGCAGCAGGCGGAGTATGTGATCATTGCGGGTTTGCATGAAGGGAATGACGGTTTTCCTGCTGTGGCACGAGAATCCATTCTGGAAGATGTATTGCTACCGGCACCTGAGGATTTTGCTGATGCGGAAGAGCGGCGCTTGCTTTATGTCGCCATGACCCGAGCAAAACATCAAGTCTGGTTACTGCAAGATACGTCTAACCCCTCCGTATTTATTGATCAACTCAGTGAACTGGGTGTCCCGAGCCAGCGCAAACCCTAGCTAAGATTTAGCCCGGTGTTTTATCACCGGGCTTGATGGTTATTTCAGACGCTGCTTTAAGTAGCGATCATAATCAGGGATAGCAATGGTCACTTCGCCATGAAACAGTGCTGAACCAATTAAGAAATCTGCGGTTGAGCGGTTAGTGGCGACCGGTATATTCCAGACAGTTGCTAAACGCAGCAGTGCTTTGACATCGGGATCATGAGGTACGGCGTTCAGTGGGTCCCAAAAGAAAATCAAAATATCGATTTTCTTTTCAGATATCAGCGCACCGACTTCCTGATCCCCGCCCATTGGACCACTGAGCAAACAGTGGACGTCAATCCCGGTCGCATTCTGTACCAGATTGCCCGTGGTGCCAGTTGCATACAGTTCGTGCTGCGCTAAAAGATCTCTGTTTTCCATCACCCATTCGAGCAGTGATTTTTTGCAGTGGTCATGGGAGACAAGGGCAATATGCTTACGTGCCGCCATCGTGCGGGTGGTGAGTTCCATCAAAATATCCTTCAGTAAGAGCTAGCGGTTTACTGACAGATTACTGAAATGGATATTTTGTGCATAGCGTTAACGCAAAGAAATGCGAAGAAACAAGCATAACCTGATGTTTAAAAACGGCCAAAACAACGTGGTTATTTTGTCGGTGGTTTTTTGGCCCAAATCAGGAAGCGTTGCTGAGTTTCGGCATCAGCTTGTAAGAACCAGTATTGCAGCATCTGTTCAGCCACATTCTCACCTTGCAGGCGAGTGGTTTTCTGCGCTGCATTTGTTCCTGCGACTGCAATAGTAGTACCAGGCACAGCACTTGCTGGTGAAGGCGGAATGGTGGCAAATGAAGGAACAGATGCGCTGTGTTGACCCACATTATAGGTGGCCATTGCTGTTTCAAGTGTGATGGCTGCGCCAAGGTTTTCTTCATGCAGTACATCATGGCGCACGATCAATGGGCGACCATTATCGCCGATAAGTTGAAACTCGGGTTTTTTCGAGAACTTATGCCCATCTCGTTCGGAATCAATAACCGGCAATTTTATGGCGACGGAGCGAACGTTACGAGTATTGAACACCACGACCAATGGGGGGGAGGTGTACAATATTTTCGGTTCTGCCGGTAATGGTTTTGCCACTTTGAACAGAATCTGATGCTGCCCGCTGTTTAGCTCCAAACTGTCGGCCCCCTTGAGTAAAGAGCCAGACATATTTTTGCCATCGACCACCAACAGGTCAATTTCCGGTGCAAGTTTTAAGGTCGTGGCGAGTGCTGAAGCACTAAAGCAAACGGCCAAAATCCCTGCGACCACCAGACCAAATTTCATGTGTTGCTCCTGAAGGCGATATCCACTTACATTGTCAGACAGGCGAGATAATGTGTCAAAGTCTTTCCGTGCGCCCACATTTATTTACCGTTTGTAATATTCGGCATGAGTCTGTCATGTTTATCTTAATGAATTATAAAGATAAAATAAGTAATCTAACAACTATTAATGTTATGTCTATTAAGCGAAATCAATTAGACCGTGTTTAACCGCGTTTTTTAGCATGATATACACTTAGGCGATCTTCTAACTTTTCTAAATCCATCCAAATGCAAATGGCTAGGAACATTCTTTTAGCGCATCAGAGGAACTGAAAATGCACGATAAAGACATTGCAGAGATTCTCCAGCAGGTAAAGACAATTGCGTTAGTTGGGGCAAGCGATAACCCATCGCGTCCCAGCTACGGTGTTATGGCTTATTTGCTCCAGCAGGGGTATCAAGTTATCCCTGTTAGCCCTAAATTGGCTGGGAAAACGTTACTAGGGCAGCAGGTTTACGCTGAATTAGCCGATATTCCTGATGAGATTGATATGGTGGATGTCTTCCGCAACACAGAGGCTGCCTATGGTGTCGCGCAAGAGGCAATAGCTATTGGGGCCAAAGTATTATGGTTGCAGATAGGCGTTATCAATGAGTTAGCGGCAACATTGGCTGCCGATGCTGGTTTAAAGGTGGTTATGGACCGTTGCCCAAAAATTGAGATCCCGCGACTGGGGCTAGAAAAATAGAGCTTTTCGTGTGCTGATTAGCGTGATTCTCCGCTATAAGAGCATCGCAATAAAAAACCCGGCAGTGAGTGCCGGGCTTTATCATATGCATTGAAGATTGGGTATGCTGTTAATCAATTGCGCAGGCGTGGGGCCTGTAACTGATGGCGAATTGACGCAGCCAGTTCATCTAATGATGGTTGTTCGGGATGCGCATCAATATCCTCATATGTCAGTTGTGCTTCAGCGAGGTAAGTGTGTACCGGTTGCCCCTCTTCATCCTCAATGACCACGTGATACCAAGGTGATGAACGCAAAGTATCATTGTTTGCAACTTCATCAGGTTCAGGTGGCTCAAGAGAATATTCAGGATCGATATCAATTACCACACCCAAATAGCCGTGCAGGCTGTGGCGAACTTGCTGACCAATACCAAATTTGCTGGCGATCATGATAACCTCCTGAGAAACATTACTCTGCCCTCTATATGAGGGCATTATGGGGTATTTCAAGTCACACTATCCGACATGCAAACCCTTTCAGGTACAAACCTTCCGGATAGGTAGCAATAACCGGATGATCTGCTGCCTGGCGGAACTGTTCTATAAATTGTATATCATGACCTGCATCTAACGCAGCATCCGCCAAGATTTTTTGGAATAAATCTGTTGGCATCAATCCAGAACAGGAGAAGCTTAATAAGATCCCGCCTGGGCGTAGTAACTGTATTGCTAACATATTAATGTCTTTATAGCCACGGCAGGCGCTGGCCAATTGGCTTTTGTTTTCCACAAATTTTGGTGGGTCCATGATGATCATGTCAAACTTTTCCCCTTGCGTGCGGTAGTGGCGCAGCAGTTGGAACACATCATCGCGGACGAACTCAGCTTTGCTAAGATCTAACTGGTTCAGTTCTACATTCTGCTTCGCAATGTCTAACACGGATTGCGACGTATCGACACTGATAACTTGTTGGCAATTCCCCATTAGCGCAGCTACAGCAAAGGCACCGGTATAAGAGAAGCAGTTCAGAACGCGGCGACCTTCGGCATAATTACGTGCAGCGAGCCGACTATCACGCTGATCTAAATAAAAACCGGTCTTATGGCCGTGTTGGATATCAACCAGTATCTGCATACCGTTTTCGGTGATAGGTAACAGGGCTGGTGGCATTTCGCCGAGTACTGTCCCTTGGGTCAGTGGTAAACCCTCTTTTTTACGCACTGAAACATCAGAACGGTCATAGATAGAGCATTCTGGATAGCAGGCTTGCAGGGCGCTGATCAGCGTCGAACGTTGATATTCGGCACCGGCAGAGAGTAACTGCAAGACAAGGAAGTTTTGGAAACGGTCGATAGTGATACCGGGTAGGCCATCAGACTCACCGGCGATTAAACGGTAGCCATTCAAACCATCCCGTTGCGCCAGCCAATCTCGCCAGCTTTGTGCTTGCTGCAACCGGCGGATAAAGAATTCACGATCGACGACTTCATCTTGTTGGAACGTCCACACTCGTGCCAGGATTTGTGATTCAGGTGAATAGGCGGCACGTGCCAACCATTTGCCTTGGCTATCAAGGATATCAATGGTTTCACCGGGAAGGGCGCTGCCTTCAAGGCGCTGAACTGCCCCAGAGAAAATCCACGGATGGCGACGAAGTAAGGATTTTTCACGTCCTTTAGCAAGAAATAAGCGCATCATAATATTCTTTTAAAATCAAAATGTTATAATTGATAAGTCATTATCAATCAAAATAAGGTCACAATCATATAGCAATGTCATCCCACTCACTACCTCGACTATCCTGATACTTGGCTGTCATTTGGGCTGACTTGTGTCCTAGTCAATGTTGGGCGAACTCACCGCCTTTGGCGTCAGTATACAGCCTTGCGGCTAAACTTCGTATCTCATGGAATGATGGCGGCGACCCTTCCCACTCAACGCCTGATAATGGGCGCAAAAAACTTCCGGCTTAAAACTATCTTTCCTCAGTATCCAAAAACTTACCCGATCTCATCAATTTCATACTTCACAAGAAAAATCCTACCGATTAAACTGTATGCATATACAGTTGTATTGTAGGTGTGAATGATGATTTTTTACCCACTCTCCCCGTTGCGTGAAGTCGTTCTTATCCCGTTGTTTAACGAGACGATTCCGGCAGGTTTCCCAAGCCCTGCGGCAGATTATGTCGAACGACCATTGGATCTGAACGAGCTATGTATTGCTCACCCTGCAGCGACTTATTTCGTGCGCGTGTCGGGTCATTCAATGACGGGGGCGGGGATCTATGATGGTTCTCTGTTGGTGGTAGATCGGAGTATCACGGCACAACATGGAGATATTATTATTGCGTCTGTTGGTGGGGAGTTCACTGTAAAAAAACTGTGCTTACATCCTGTTGTACAGCTAGAGGCGATGAACCCCGATTATGCACCTATCGTTTTGAATGATAGTGGAGATGATTTAGAAACATTTGGTGTGGTGAGATACGTCATAAACGAGGCTACAAATGTTTGCCCTCGCTGACGTTAATTCTTTTATGCGTCCTGTGAGTCTGTATTCCGGCCAGACTTACAGGGGAAACCGATAATCGTCCTTTCAAACAACGATGGTTGTGTCATCGCGCGTAGCCGTGAAGCCAAATTAGTGGGTATTAAAATGGGTGAGCCGTATTTCAAGATGCGCAATCTGATCCAGAAATATGGTGTGGTGACATTCAGCAGCAACTATGAGCTTTATGCTGATATGTCTAATCGGGTTATGACTGTGTTGGAATCTATGTCGCCGGCCATGGAGATATATTCAATTGATGAGGCATTTCTGAACGTGTCTGGGGTCAATCATTGCATGAGTCTGGATCAGTTTGGTCGGGAAGTTCGGCAACGGGCACTACAATGGACAGGCCTCACTGTCGGTGTAGGAATTGCCCAAACTAAAACGCTGGCTAAGCTGGCAAATCATGCCGCCAAGCAGTGGAGTAAGACCGGTGGCGTGTTGGATTTATCCGATCCTGTCAGGCAGCGGAAATTACTTGCCATAACGCCAGTTCAAGATATCTGGGGTATTGGTCGTCGCATGGGTAAAAAGTTGAATCAGCTTGGCATCAACACGGCATTGCAGTTGGCTGACACTCATTCGCAGTTTGTGCGTAAAAACTTCAATGTCGTGCTAGAGCGCACCGTCAGAGAACTCAATGGTGAACAGTGTCTCGAGCTGGAAGAGTTCGCTCCGACAAAACAGCAGATTGTGTGTAGCCGGTCCTTTGGTGAGCGAATAACCCGTTATCAGGACATGCGCGAAGCTATCTGTGGGTATGCGGTGCGTGCGGCGGAAAAGCTGCGTGGTGAACATCAATATTGCAGGCATATATCAGCCTTTATCAAAACCAGCCCTTTTGCACCCAATGAACCTTACTATGGCAACATAGTGAGCACTAAGCTTCATATTCCCACACAGGATTCACGGGACATTATCGCTGCGGCATTGAGTTGCCTTGATGCGATATGGAAGGATGGTTATCGATATCAAAAAGGCGGGGTGATGCTGGGTGATTTCTACAGTCAAGGTATTGCCCAATTGGGGTTATTTGATGATAACCAGCCAAAAGCGAACAGTGCGGCGTTAATGGCAGCGCTAGATGAGATTAATCAATCGGGTAAGGGTAAGGTGTGGTTTGCTGGGCAGGGCATACAAAAGGGCTGGCAGATGAAACGCGAGATGCTATCGCCAGCTTATACCACCAGGTGGGCTGAATTACCGGTTGTGAGATGATGGTGATCAATCTTGCACGGATAGCCTGTTGAAGTGGGGATTTCGAGGCCATAATTGAGTTGGCTGCCAGCGAGGTAAAAGTGCGGTATTGCCGGAATATGAGCTGGAAAATGCAAATTATCGCGCAGATGAGGAGTCGATATGGCAACAGTATGCACAGCTGCTTATGTTTACGGCATCGTTCAAGGTGTCGGTTTTCGCTACAGTACGCAACGTCAAGCCCAGAAACTGGGGGTGACGGGATACGCCAAAAATTGCGATGACGGTAGCGTGGAGGTGTTGGCCTGCGGTGAGCAAGATGCCGTTGATAGTTTGCTGGCGTGGATAAAACAAGGGGGGCCACGAGGCGCGAGGGTGGATCGTTTGCTCACTGAGCCCCATCCCATCACGCCGTTTGAAACCTTTACTATTCGTTATTAACGGTTATTGCGCTACGAATGACTAACCGCTTTAACGCCTCCATCCCATTATTCAATGGCGGCAAGTCTGCCGCCTGCTAGATGCATTTCACGGGTTTGGGTAGACCGGCAATTTTCGTCGCCTGCTTTGCGGGGCCTTTGGGAAACAAGCGATATAAATATCGACTGTTGCCTTTTTCCTCGCCATATTTCTGCGCCATGGCTTTGACCAGCATGCGGATAGCGGGTGACGTATTAAATTCTTGATAAAAAGCGCGCACAAAACGCACCACTTCCCAGTGGGGTTCGGTGAGGACAATACCTTCTTGTTCTGCCAGCAATGGCGCTAAAGCTTCGCTCCAGTCTGCGCTGTTTTTCAGATAGCCCTGCGCATCGGTATCGATAGCCCGACCTTCAAACTCCAACATATCACCTCGGTGACTCACCTAATAAAACGGCCATCAATTTAGCAAATTTTTGACTGTAGCCCAAAATAATCTGTGAGTTCGTCCCATCACGAGCGCGAGAGGATGCTAAAAGAATAGAGGGGCTGGGCAGCAAGTGTGCGGCCATGATGATTAATTCATCATTCGATATTGAGATGGCGGCTTTTTGGTCGATTAAACACAAACAAGCTTTACAAGCGACAGTGCTCTGTTTATAGTTCGGTCCGTTGCGGAGGGGTGGCCGAGTGGCTGAAGGCAACGGTCTTGAAAACCGTCGACGGGAAACCGTTCGAGAGTTCGAATCTCTCCTCCTCCGCCAACTCAACTTCTACTACCCTCTCCCAGAGTCTACTCAAGTCAGTCATCACGGCACTTACAGAACATTTCAGTTATTCCAGCGTCTACTAAAATCAACCTAAATCTACATACACATGTGCATAGTTTTGTGTATAGTTTCGGCGCTAATCGTGGCTCTACACATCAGCAGGGAAAACTATACACATGCCACCACTTTCCGACCTTCAAATTAAGCGTTCAAAACCCGATGCTAAACCCTATAGCGTAACGGATGGCTTTGGGTTATCTCTCATTGTTGAACCCAATGGCTCAAAAGCCTGGCGCTTTCGTTATCGATTTGCTGGTAAGCCAAAAATGATATCTCTCGGCACATACCCATTAGTCACCTTGGCTGAGGCCAGAGAAAAACGTGATGAGATGCGAAAGCTGGTTGCCGCCGGTAAAAATCCAAGTGAAGTCCGCAAGGATAATAAACGTTCGCTACTGTTGGAGCAGTCCAATACATTTGAAGCAATAGCCAGAGAATGGTACGGGCGAAATGTCGAACGCTGGTCTGAGGGGTATAGCAAAGACATGATGAGCGCATTTGAGAAAGATATTTTCCCCTTTATTGGGCATCGACCCATTAAAGATATAAAACCCCTCGAGCTATTAGAAGCACTATCCAGAATGGAACGCCGTGGAGCTACTGAGAAAGTTCGTAAGGTCAGGCAGCGGTGTGCCGAAGTATGGAAATACGCCATTGTTACTGGTAGAGCAGAATATAACCCCGCACCAGACTTATCCAGCGCCCTTAAACCACACAAAAGAGATAACTATGCTCATCTCACCGCAGAGGAGTTGCCAGCATTTCTGCATGGCGTAAATGGTTATCGTGGAAGTGAAGTGGTAAAGAATGCTTTAAGGCTACTGATTATTACCGGGCTTAGACCCGGTGAGCTTCGTGGGGCCGTATGGCGTGAAATTGATATGGATAAAGCCCTTTGGGAAATCCCGCCAGAAAGAATGAAAATGAGGCGTAATCATGCAGTCCCTCTATCGAAGCAAGCGCTGGAGTTACTGAGACGAGTTCAGCTTATCAGTGGCGGATATGAGTTTGTATTTCCTGGGCGAGGGATTGGTGATAAGCCAATCAGTGAGATGACAATGAATCTTCTCATTCGACGCATTGGTTACAGTGGTAGAGCGACTGGCCACGGCTTCCGGCATACCATGAGCACCATTTTGCATGAGCAGGGATATAACTCAGCCTGGATAGAGCTACAACTTGCCCACGTCGATAAGAACAGCATTCGCGGCACCTACAATCACGCCCAGTATTTGGATGGCCGTCGGGAAATGCTTCAGTGGTATGCCGACTATATGGATTGCAGAGAACGTCAGTCGAAAGATTAGTTATTAGGTAAAACTCTTCCGTGAGGAATAAAAAAGGGTCGGTTCAGTAGGTTCAGTCGGTTCAATATTTTAGTTTGTTGATTTATAAGTTAATTAATTCATTTTTTGAACCGACCCTGAACCGACTTTAGGCCATTTGAACCGACCCTAATCGCGTTATCTCCCGAAAATCTTGCTTTCTCTCAGCTAAATCACCCTAAACCTGTAATTGATAAGCTGAAATTGCTCACCACAGTTTGATGTGAAAATGTGAAGTGATGCTGTGCATCGGTGGGGTAGGTGCTGGACGAGTATACAGTGGTGATTTATAGTAGACCTCAAGAGAATAAGGCTGTGCCTAGGCTGATCCCCGAAAACCAGTACACCTCTACTGGCCGGCATAGTCCCCAACACTAGAGGGTGTGAGGTGGCATGTGAAGTTGTCCCATAGTCCGAGTGAATTAGAAAGGTGCTGTAAGCTATTAGATTCTCTTGATGATCGAGAACGTATTTGGTTGATACCTAGAGGTAAAATTAGAAATTTAAGTTATACCCGACCAGGTTTAATAAGCCCATTTGAAGCAATAGACCTTATTAAAAGTGATGATGACTTGAACGAGTATTTGCTCGCTGTTTACGAAGGGATTGATGAGTATATTTCTCCTGAGCAATTACAATTGTGTAATAGTATTTGGAGTGAAATTATATCTGACCGTTCAATTAGTAAAAGTATGAATGTCGTCGGTATAACAATACAACAGGTAATAGATCCAAAAAAACATATCGAATTAAAAATACTGGTGAGAAAATATATAAAATCTGAAGTTGAAACGGATAAGTCTAAATGGATCAATATTCTAAACGAAAAACATCCAGGGTGGATGGATAGAGACCATAACTTCTCTAGGTTTGAGAATTGGTTACTGCGTATAATTTGGGGGTATCTATCAGGTGAATTATATAAAGCGTATGGTGAAGGGAAAAAAACATTAGATACTTATAAGATATTAACCGATGAATTGTTAAAACTTAGTGAACATTCCGTTTTTACATTTTTTAGTTTATCCAATTTGGGAGGAGCAGAAAAAAATTCCCTTGAGAGAATGGGGGAAAATGCTTCTTTAATGAGTGACTTTATACTGACATCTAGAAAGGATGAAACTCTAAAAGAGAGAGCTCTCGCTGTAGAGATACTTAAATTATTTCTGATGTATGCCAAAAAGAGTCATGTAAGAGGTGCACAAATTTTTTTAAACGCAGAATTTGTTGAAAATTATATTGATAGAAAAACAATTCAAAGATGTTGGGATATGGTAAAAAAATTAAAAATGGACAAAGTCTATGGATTTTAATGGGTCTTTGTCCGGTAAATAACTCTATTTTTTCATATGGTTTTGGGATGGCGTTAGCGTTAAATATGAACGTATCTTTGCCATATAAAATACAGTAATTATTAGTTAGCCTTCTCTGGAGTCTACTGACGTCATGTGACGTTAAATGAAACCAATAGGAAGGCAATATGCAGCGAGTCGCACAATCACTCATCCGCTTATCAGAAGTCCAACGCCGCACTGGTTACAGTAAGGCTTGGCTTTACCGTCTCATCAGCCAGAATCGCTTCCCTCAATCCATTAAAATCGGTACCCGTTCCATTGCCTTCGTTGAAAGCGAAATTGACGAGTGGATCAATCAACGCATTGCTGAATCCCGCAAGGAGGTCGCCTAATTAAGCATATAGGGTGTGCATTTGTTGCGTGTATTTGCGTTAGGTTTAATCCAGCATTTGATTTCCATCGCTACAGCTACCAAATGATTTAACGAAGGATAATTCAACATGAAAAAATTAAATGCCTTAATTGGCAGTACCCAAACTCAGCCCAAAATCGTACTCAGCGGTATTAATGTTAATGGCTTGCCTATCGAGTTTGTTAGCCAGTGGACGGAGTATTGGACTAAACAAAGTTTCGCTATTTCTGCCCCTGCCAATATTCGTCGCCAGTATTATCCCGATGATTCAGCGTTCAGTATTGCCATGCGTAAAGCTGGCTATGTTCCGGTTCGTACGCGAAAGTTGACAGGGAAAAAAGAGAGCTTTTGGCTGTATCGGGTAACTGGCAATGATAAGGGGGTATGCCCAGCAGATCCCTTATCTAGCAGGGATTACAACCCATTTGTGCAGGTGTCACATAAGCCTCGATATGGTTATAACGAGGTCGCTTTAGATGGGAAGTTACTTCATGTATATGGCGACCACATCCGTTTACTGACTAAAAAGCGGGTTCGTGTGAATGGTAAACAAGTTCAGGGCTACACAGCTAAAGGTCTGCGTGTGGAGGTGGTGGCATGATGCCCATAACTCAAGCAGCCACCCTGAACCGACTATCTTTGAGCGAGTCGGATACTAACCCGGTAATTTCGGGTCAGTTGCAAAAAATTTTGCAGGTGACTTTCGGTTACTTACTAACAGCCCCAGCAATTTCAGTCCTGTTTAAGGGCGGCAATAGTAACGCTCAAAATTTAAACTGCGAAACTTTCGGAGGTACCAGTAAAAGCAACTTGCATCAATCTTCAGAATTTAATGGAGATTGCTACTCAGCCAAATATTCGGCTCAGCAAGCGCCGCTCAAAAACGGCAATTCACCGAGTTTACCGGTGCGGCGTAACCTGTTGATTAAACTTAATTGTGCTGAAACAGGACAATTAGCTAACTCATTGATTCTTTCGAAGAACGCACAGTCCGTTTGTCGGGAAATCAAAGGCGAACAGTATTCGGGTTCGGCTGAACATTACCGTTACGCAGGTTCGGTAGTCATTCGAAACGGATGTAACAATGAAAATCAGCAGGTTACAGGCAAAGAAAAGGGCAGTGCTGAGAACACTACCCTTGAGATGGTGCCGTTTTTGATTCATGAGGAAAATCAACGCAGTCCAGTTCTGGACTGTAAGATAAATCATGATTCCTCAAATCTGAGTTATGAGGTAAATCAACAACCTCCAACTCTGGACGATGGAACAAATCAGCATATCCGTACCTGCGAAATTTTCGTAGGTCACAGAGTTACTGTGAGTAAGCCTATTCAGCCCTCTGGTGCTTCTTTGGCCTTCTTGCGCTTACGGCGTTTGATCTCACCTTGCAAAGCAGCCACGACAAATTGCGAGGTACTTTCACCGTCATCTTTCACTAATTCAACTTCATCAATAACTTCATGCGGAACTCTGGCATGTATTTTTTGTGATTTGGCATTAACGCTACCTGTTGCCATTACTGAATCCTCAATCATTTGGTGGAACACAGTATACACAAAAAATAAATTAATAAAATGGTTGAAGTGGAACACTGTTGATGCTTATAGTGTGTTCCACCTTGGGGCTTTAGATGCTCAAGAAATAACGAAGCCCGGAAGTGCGCTAACACTAACCGGGCCTCTTACCACCAACGATAGTCTGAATATCGAGGCAGCTATGTTAAATCATACCCCAACTCGCTTTAAATTTCTCTTTCTCGCCGTGCACCGTTCTGACCTGAGCGCAAAGCCGCACCGTGAATCTGTAACCGCCCATTCTGAACAAGATGCCCGCCGCTCTCTGGCTGGTCAGTTCGTACTTTCCTTTGCTGGCCGCATTCCTGCACAGGGGGTATGCAATGCTTAAAAAATACCGTGTTGAATTTAGCGCATTAGACGCTGCTGGTGGTGCTCTCAAACTGTCATGGTGTGGTGAAGCTGAAAGCCTTGATAAAGCATCTGCCACTGTTCTCTTGGGGGCTACAGAGCGCCGGTTAAGCAACGTTCAGATCACCAGCATCATGCAGCTCCTTGATGAGGATGATATCTACCCACCTTCATACAAAGAAACTCAAGCCCTGATTGCTGAACTGATGGGCAGCCATGGTAAGCCAATCCCTGACACCAGAGAGAATGTATCCCGCACTCGGTTACTTCGCGTTAAAGAAGGTCTGCTTCATTTGTTGACGGTTGTTATTCCTCTGATTGAGAACGAGCAGCAACGATTGCAGGTGTATTGGTGGGCTGAGGCGGTACATAACATCGTACGGTTTGAAGAGCATGATGCGAAAAATGAGCAGGGGGTGTGCAATGTCTAAAAAAACTGAACTGGCTCCGCTAGCGGCCAAAGATTTGCAGGTTATTGAGTATCGCGGTCAGCGTGTGGCAACCACCGAGCAGCTTGCGGCTGGGTATGGCACAACGGTGATTCGTATTCAGCAAAACCACCATGAAAATAAATCCCGTTTTGTTGAGGGTAAGCATTTCTTCAAAGTGGTTGGTACTGAACTCAACAATTTGCGACTAGTTTTAAGCGAACTGCAAATTTCACCAAAAACTCGCTCACTTATGCTCTGGACTGAACGCGGTGCGGCCAATCACGCGAAGATGTTAGAAACGGATCAGGCGTGGGACTACTTCAACGACCTCACTGAGTTTTACTTCTCCCGACGGGATGCATTGCCAGCACCTGCAACGATTCCCGACCTCAGTCGTCTGGAAATCCTTAAGTTGGCTATCGACTCTGAGCAAGGCCGTTTAGCTGAAAAGCAACGCGCCGACAAAGCTATTCGTACCAAAGGCCAGATTAGCCGTAAACGTGAAGCCAGCGCTCTCGGCAAACTAAGTGCAGCCACTCGCAAATGTCGTGTACTGGAAGAACGGCTGGGGGAAAGTACAAAGCATGCCACGGTGAAAGCTGTAGAAAATGTGACTCATCAGAAGTTTGCGTGGCATCCATTGCGAAAATGGTGTCTTGAAAATGGCTTTAAACCTGAGATTGTGCCTGATCCACAGTATGGCTCTGTAAAATCATGGCCCCGCGAAGCATGGTTGGCAGTACATAACATTAATCTGTCCGATGTTATGGGGGTGACTCATGGATAAATTAGCGCCCTGCGAAGTTTCCGATCTTCTCAGTCAAATTGCTTCAATTTTAAAAGTCAGTTCAATGCTGATTGCTAGTGAGGATGGTAACGACACGGGTTACGAACTTCTTTGGATTGCTATGGATCGCGCTGAAAAAGCGGCGAAAAATATCGAGGGGGTGAATTATGCGCGAACCGCTGCCAAATGATCGTTACAAAGACAGTCATGGCTCATTGGTCACTGTCGATAATGTTGCCTTTAATCGCGTTACTTTTAGCCGTGACGGATATTCATCGCCCTGCATTATGCCACTGGCGCGGTTCGTTGCTGAATTTACCTTTATCGGGAGAGCGTAGCTATGAAAGCCAATAAATCAGTACCTCTGGATATTGCCACGCATAAGGCGGGTCAATTAAATGCTCTCTTGCTGTTGATGTTTGAATCCAATGTTGAATTAGATACTACTGACGAAAAGGAATTACTAGGTCTAGCACTTGATCTCGCCGGGCCAGTTGCGGTTCATTTGCTTGAGCGGGAGGCCGGACAAAATGGAGCGCCTTGATAAAGCCAGTAGCTAAATGCCCTGTATTTAATTAGTTAGCATTCCAACATCTCAAAAATAACAGCCATCAGGCTGGGGACTCGCTCGGCCTGATGAAAGGAAAGGATATATTTATGACGAACCTGAATCATTCAATCGAATTAAATCGTAAACATATTGCAGTGGCATTTATCGCTTATTGTCAGAAACGAAATAGAGGCGAATCCATTGCCAATGTCATTATTAATTCTAGAAAGGTTGTTGTTCTGGAAAATTTAACTGAGGCAGCAATTTGTAATTGCCTTATTCATTCTTTGGAAGTGCTTTGTTTTCAGGAATTCGGGCGTGATGACGGTTCTCGGATCCTTGTGGAAACCTACACTCAGATGCTGAGTAAAGATAACAGTAAATTGACACCGCACGGCGTCGAGACAATGACGGAAGTCATGAAGGCTACGGTCGTAGAGACTTTGGCTAATCCTCATGATAACCGGCATGGGCTGGTATTCAGTCAGGACGGTGCAGCATGAAACCTTCCATCGACATGATCCGTGAAGTGACGGCTCAGGCCACCCACCGCTGGCGCGATATTCTTGGTTACCTCGGTATAGATGTACCAGAACGACCTCGTGACCATTCTGCTTGTCCGGCATGTGGCGGCAAAGACAGATTCCGATTTGACGATCAGGATGGACGTGGGACACATTTTTGCAATCAGTGTGGTGCCGGTGATGGGCTCGAGCTGGTACAAAAAGTTAAGCAATGTACCTCCACTGAGGCGGCGATTATGGTCGCTGATGCGCTGGGAATGGCTCTAAATTCACCCATGCCGGTATCCACTAAGCCTGTAAAACAACCCGCACAGCCAGACATACCAATAGCGAATAAGGTTGCGGAGCTGGTGGCGAAAACGGTATCAGGCGAATCTCACTACCTACTTAATAAGGGGCTTCCAAGCCCCTCCCAAGCCCTACTGAGTGATGGTTCCTTGTTGCTGGTACTGCAAACGATGGAGGGCGTTATAACGGGTGCACAGGTGATTAAGCCTGATGGCACCAAACGTCTGATATCTGGAACCATCAAGAAAGGTTCGTTCATTCCCGTCAGACTCCCACCAATATCAAGTAATGAGCCGGTTGTAACGGTACTTATTGCAGAAGGTAACGCAACCGGCGTTACCGTTTCGTTATTGAGTGATGGGGCTGTGCTGGCGGCCATTGATGAAGGGAATCTGATCCATATAGCGAAAACCAGCCGGGAACGTTGGCCTGATGCGAAAATTATCATTGCTGCTGATAACGACCTTAAGCCCGGTGAAAAGAATGTTGGGAAAGAATCTGCTGAGAAAGCGGCTACTGCGGTGAATGGTTGGGTTGCCTTACCACCAACAGATCATAAGGCCGATTGGGATGATTATCGCCAGCAGTATGGGCTGGACGCCAGCATTACCGCGTTCGCTGATTCGCTATATCAACCACATATTTTGGCAGAAGAGGAGCCTCCGGTTGCGGAGCCTCAGGATGTCAGACGTCCCTATGTCGATGAGCGTAAAGGTGGCATGTATTGGGTTGAACCCAAACTGGATAAAAGTAACGGCAATATTACGGAAAGAGAAAGCTGGCTGAGTGACCCGATATCCGTTGCGGGGATAGGTGAAGATGATAACGAACGGTACCTGATCCTCTGTTGGACGCCGGAGGGTAGCAATACCGAACGTTCAGAAGCTTTACCCATGCGTGATATTGGCGAACGGGAAGGTTGGTCGCGGCTGCGGGCTGGTGGTTTGTCTATCACAGCTAAAAGTGGGTTACGGGCAATACTGGCTGATTATCTGCAACGTAGTGGAGAGCGGCAGCTTTGGACAGTTGCCAATGCTACTGGCTGGCAGTGTGGGGCATACATTATGCCGGATGGTTCGGTGATTGGGTCGCCTGCAACCCCTGTACTCTTTAATGGCCGTTCATCGGCGGCAAAAGGCTACACCACTAAAGGTACGCCAGAGAGCTGGCGCAGTAACGTGGCAAAACTCGCTCGAGGCAACCCCTCCATGATGTTGGGTATTGCCTGTGCCTTTGCTGCTCCGCTCATTGGTCTGGCTGGCGCGGATGGTTTTGGTGTTCATTTATTCGGTGGCTCCTCCGCAGGTAAAACCACGACGGGTAACGCAGCTACCACTGTTTATGGTGAACCCGAAGCACTGAAGCTCACTTGGTACTCAACAGCATTAGGGCTGGTGAACGAAGCAGCAGCACATAACGATGGATTTATGCCTCTGGATGAAATAGGGCAAGGCAGCAATAAACGCGCAGTTGCTGATGCTGCTTATGCTTTGTTTAACGGCGTCGGCAAAATTCAGGGGGCCAAGGAGGGCGGTAATCGGGATGTGAAACGCTGGCGCGCAATGGCATTCAGTACCGGTGAGATCGATCTCGAAAGTTATATCAGAGCTGATGGTGGCAAAGTAAACGCTGGCCAACTGGTGCGGTTATTAAATGTCCCTATTACCAAAGCAACTGAATACCATGGCTATAAGGACGGTAAAGCGCATGCAGATGCTATGCGAGATGCCTGTAAAGACCACTACGGTGCGGTAGGGCGGGCATGGATAAAATGTCTAGCCAGTCAGAAAGAGGCGACAGCGCAAGCTGTCAGGGATGCGGAACGTCGGTGGATAGCATTATTACCCGATGAAGCTAGTGAGCAGGTACGCCGTGTTGCATCGAGGTTCGCCATACTGGAAGCCGCTTTGCTGCTTTCCAAACACCTTACCAGTTGGAATGAACAAGAGTGTCGTGATGCTTTACAGCATGGCTTTAATGCATGGGTTAATGATTTTGGTATGGGGAACCGAGAGTCAAAAGCATGGGCGGAACAGGCTGAGTCTTTCTTGCAACGCTTCGGTTATAGCCGTTATTTACCACACCCTGAAACGGATCCGCGAGATTTACCAATAAAGGATTTAGCGGGGTATCGGGAGAAAAAGCAGGGACTCGACACATTGGTATTCCATACCTTCCCGTCGGTGTTTCGCGACGAGATAGCCGTAGGTGCTAATGCAGTGGCTTTTGCTCAGGTTCTGGCAGATGCCGGTATGTTGGATAAACCGAGCAAGGGGATCACCAAGAAAACGCTCAGAATTGACGGTAAGCAACCCCGTTTTGTGGTGCTCATGATGCCAGATGATTTGGAGGAATAAGCAGGTCGCCTCCATTTGAACTGACCTGAATCGGATAAATCATTCTCTCTGGCGGGGTATTACACCAATGCCCTGACAGAGAGTAAAAGAATACAGGGTATGCATATCATGAGAATGACAAAAGAATTACGTGCTGAGGTATTTCGGCTTAAACAATCAGGCATCGGTTATAAACGGATAGCTGACATGACTAACTTGAATCTGAGCACAGTCAAAAGCGCCTGTAAGCGGTCTGGATTATTTGCTGATAATCCCGAGCATACAGCGATGTTTACGATACCAGAGAAGCAATACAGCACTGCACTTATAGTGCCAAAGCCGTTACCCGTGCAGCGGCGTATTACGGGAGACAGGCAGACAGACGCCTATTTATGGGTGTTGGAAGTTATCAATACCGGCGAACCTGGACATATTGCGGCGGCAGAAGAAGCTTTGCACAAACTGACTATATCCCCCAAAGATGCTCGTGATAATTACACCCGTTATCTGGAGGCGAATGGTGCGGGATGGACTGCCAGCTTTTCCACAATGATGATGGGCGACCCGCAGCATTATATAGACAGGGCCAGAATCCAATTTACTCGTGCAGCAGAGGTCAGGGGGACATTTGGCAGCTATGAAGCTGCATTGGAACCTACCAAAGCGGAACAACTCATGGAGATGGTCTGTGGTGATATTTATGATAATGATTTTGGCTGGACACCTAAGGAAAAAAAGAAGGGATGTATTGAGGGTAAGCGAGTTACTGAGGTATGGGACCTGCGAGCGCAAGCGTCAAAGGGTTTCGCTGGGGTTTTACCAGAGCCTCATACACTGTCTGATGTTGTAAGAGAATTTCAGTATTGGCAATGGTTATATACGGTGCGTAATGCTGCTTGCAAAGAAATGGATCCTGGTGGATATGGTTATGATTGTGACGGCCCTATATCAGACCGTGAAACCTATCTTGATAAGAAACTTGAAATCATCCGTCCTCGTCATCAACGAGAAGCACTAGAAGTATTGAAATGGTATTTGCAAAGTGAGCGACATCAGAGTTTTTCAGGCTCAGATAATGATGCGGTATATCTCAATTTGATAGGCGTGCATATAGGGGATGCGTTGATAGATAATTAAATAATGACATTAACATCGCCTAACGTGCTGCTATTGTGGTTGATGTTGGCGTTATTATGTCTTTTCTCGTTACGAATTATGGTAATATACCTACATAGCTAATCAATATAAATAGTGAGTCGTATATTAAATACGGCTCGCTTTTTTATTGGGTAACGTTCAGAGATTCAGAGGGGTATCCATAAATATGCGTGATATTCAGTTGGTATTAGAACGCTGGGGTGGTTGGGCAGCAAATGAAGATAGTGGCGTTGGTTACTCCCCCATTGCAGCCGGATTCAAAGGGCTTTTACCAAGTACCTCGAAAGCACGATTGTCTTGCTGTGATAATGACGGGCTGCTAGTTGATGCAGCTATAGGCCGACTGAAGAAGGCGGGGAGAGATGAAGATTATGAATTGATAGAACAGCACTACAAAAAAGGGATATCAAAGTCAGCAATAGCCAGAAAACAGAAATGTTCTGAAGGAAAGATTAGATTAAAACTCATGATGGCAGAAACCTTTGTTGATGCTTGCCTGATGATGGCAGGGGTCAAGTTAGAAATGGATGAGTGGACATATAAATCTGAAATAGAAAAAATTGCATAAAAAGCTATTCGTAACGAATTTTACCTATTATTGTGTTAAGAGTGGTTACTTTGTCACGTAGCTTACACAATTAAAAAGACCTTGCTTCGGCGGGGTTTTTTGTTTCAGTCTTCACCGCTAATTGGGTATACTAATTTCGAGGTATGCTCAGGTTGATACGCACTATCGACTTTCCAAAAGAAACTGAGCATATTTCACTTGTACGCAGTGACGGCCGGGAAAGACCGGCAACCCCCTAAAAATTATTAATCTTGGTATCAATTTGTATTGGAGCATTTCCACAAGACATATATATACTCCTAGTAATGATGGTAGATACTAGGAGATGAAGCATGTCAGACGTTACATCACATATAACGCTTGAAATATTGGCGCTAAAAAAGATAGTTTCAGCGTTTTATTGCACGCTAGGTCCTTCAGAACGAGCGAGACTTGATGTCATGCTAATGGACAAAAGCTCTCTAGATGGGGAGATTAAGTCGCCGTCATTGCAGCTAGAAATTCAAGATAAAATTAATAAAATCCTGCTGTAGAGTGACTTAGTTGTGATGTCACTGTCGAGATAGTTCGATTAATTATAAAGCCCTGGTATTTACTGGGGCTTTTTGCATTTTAGAGGTATGCGGTCAGCACATTGGTAGGTGTTGACGCCGGAACCGTAACCGGCTTCAAAGAGTCCTCGCCATCGTGCGGTTTTTTGTTTATGTATCTACCTCTAATTGGGTATACTGATTTTGAAGTATGCTCAGGCTGACATCCAGGGTCATCTGTCCAAAAGAAGCTGAGCATATTTCATCTACAATGAAAACTGACAGCCGGGAAAGACCGGCAACTATTCAAGCCCTTGAGTTAATTGCTCACGGATTTATGGTTTTGTGAGTCATGCCCACTGTAAAGGTGGTTATGTTTAAGGTTTGTTTATAATTGCAATGTAAATTATTCAGTGCTGTGATAGCTACCTTGGTGCAAGGATTGCATTATCATTGATACGGTTGCAGGGTTAACTATCACAGCCCCGAATTTTAAAGCCTCGGTTAATCGCCGGGGCTTTTTGCATTCTACATTCGCATGGGTACTGGATTGGTTAATCCAATCGTTGTGAAACAGTATCCAGCCGAATGCCTTCTGATTAAATAAACAAAAATGTTTATATTTAACTTGCAAGCATAAACAAAAATGCTTATAATAATTTCAAGTTAAACAAACAGGAGGAGGCGGTGAAGCAGAGCGAGTTTCGAAGATGGCTCGAAGCTCAAGGGGTAGAGATTAAGAACGGAACGAATCATCTTAAACTCTACTACCAAGGCAAGCAGTCAGTGATGCCAAGACACCCCAGTAAAGAGTTAGGGGAATCGTTAAGGAAAGCGATAATCAAACAGTTAGGCATCAAATAATAAATCGGCCCTTAGGGGCTGGTTACTCGCAAAGGTTCATCGTATTAAATATGCGATATCCAGTAAAACTACAGAAAGATGGTGATGGGTACTTTGTTAGTTTCCCAGATATCCCAGAGGCATTAACTCAGGGCGAAACCAGAGAAGAAGCGTTAGAGATGGCGCGTGACGCTCTGGTAACGGCGTTTGATTTTTACTTCGAAGATAATCGCCCGGTTCCACTGCCAAGTGATTCGGGTGATGACTTAGTGTCAGTTCCTGCGAGTGTGTGGGCAAAGGTTTTACTGCTCAACACAATGCTTGAGACCGGAATAACTAACGCTGAATTAGCGCGCCGAATGGGGCTTAAGCCACAGGAGGTTCAGCGGATTGTCACGTTAGGCCATAACACAAAGATTGATACAGTCGAGGCAGCGCTTACTGCTCTGGGTAAGCGTCTTGAGCTATCAGTTAGCTAATAAACAAAGCAATTAATTTTAAGGCTCACTTCGGTGGGCCTTTTTTATTTAGCCCGCCGCCAGCGCCAATCACCCTCAAACAAACTCCGTGTCTGAATGGATCACGGCGGCAGGGCTATTCCCTACACAACAGCATACGAACCCGACCAACGGCGGGAAGATAATTCCCCAAATGGGGAGGTGGGTTATGAAGATGGAAAAATACTCAAGCGGCATCGCGAAATTCTTCGGTGGGCTTTTGATGGGGTTTGGAGCGATGTCCTTAAATGACTGGGCTGTTTTTATTGGTATGGCTTGTGCTGTAGGTACGTTCGCCTTGAACTGGTACTACAAGGACAAGGAATTCAAGCTGAAGTTTAAGCCTAGGTCTGGAGCTGAAAATGTCACCAGCACTGAGGAATAAGATAATTGGCGTATCGGGTGGTGGGTAATGGCCTCAATCAAAACCAAACTAAGCGCTGCAGTTCTTGGTGTTGTGCTGGCTGGAGCGCCGGCGTCGGTCATTCTCAGTCAATTTCTTGATGAAAAAGAGGGAAATAGACTTTCTGCTTACCGGGATGGTCAGGGCAAGCCGACTATCTGCCGTGGTATTACTTATATCGACGGTAAACCCGTGCTGATGGGAATGAGGCTTACCGCAGCTCAATGCGACAAGTTAAACCAGAAAGAATCAGCCGCCGCCATAGCGTGGGTCGAACGGAATGTTCACGTTCCACTGACTGAACCACAGAAAGCCGGTATAGCTTCATTCTGCCCTTACAACATTGGTCCTCCAAAATGCCTACCATCTACGTTTTATTACAAACTCAACGCTGGCGACCGTAAAGGCGCATGTGCTGAGATCAAACGCTGGGTTCGTGACGGCGGCAAGGATTGTAATATTCGCTCAAATAACTGTTACGGGCAGATAGAGCGCCGCGCGCAAGAAAGCGAACTGACGTGCTGGGGGCTGGATGAATAAAGCCATTGGGATACTCATTGCTGTACTTATAGTTGCTGCTATTTGCGTAGCTGGCGGGTACTGGTGGGGTAGCGACAGCAAAGATTCGGAATGGTCCCTTAAGTGGACCAAGCGTGATAAGTCAGATCTTGAGGCAGAAAAAGCCGCTAAAAAGAGCGCTGACGAGAAAGAGGGTCAACTTCAAGCTGCACAATCAGCCGGATTAAAAGCATACCAACAAGGGGTAGCAGATGCTGAGAACAAAGCAAAAGGCACTATTGCTGCTTACCGCGCTGGCAATATCAGGTTGCAAAAGCGCTTCGAGTGTCTCTCCGCTTCAGTTGGGGATATGTCCGTTACTCCCGCCAGTGGACAGCTCACTGATGCAGCCAGAGATTGCGGATTTTCAGACGCAGATGTCGGATTTCTTATTTCAATCGCTGAACGAGCCGACAAGCTAGTTGAGAAGGTCACCGCACTGCAGAAGGTAGTCACTGATGACAGACGAATAATTAACGATGCCCGATCACAGTAGGGATTTAAAATTGAAATCTAAGATAGTTATTAATTTAATCGACATTGTTTTCCTGTTGCTGCTGGGTTACGGACTATGGCAACCAGAAAGCGGTCTATTGAATGTCGCTCAAGCTTATATCTGGCTAATGATACTACTTTCGTGGTTATCCATGCTTATCGTGCTCGGGATCATTATTGCTATTTATGCTGCTACTGGTGAACAGAAACAACCGCTGGTGGATTATTTGGGAAAGATATTTAAGCCATCAGATAAATCAAAATTTTCAAAGGTAATAGGCTGGATACGGTTCGTTGCTGTCGTTTCCTGCATGGCATACATCGGGTGGATCGTTACTTCAATTTTCTTCGCTGCTTCCTCTCTATTTTTTAGAGCGACAAGGTATATGGCGAGAGAAGTGATAAAGCTTCAAAACCCATAAACACCAATTAAGGGGGTAATGATGGATCGTCCGAGTTTGATTGCAGGACAACTAGCGGGTGATAGGCTGAGTTTCCAGATATTACAGGTAGAAGCCCAGCCAAGCGAAACTATCACAATCGACAAAGAATTATTTAAACAGCTTCTTCAGCTTGTCCTCGACCTTCCTGATCTCGGCAGTAAACTTGCTGCTATCAACGTTGATGCTAGATCCGCAGCGGCAGGTGAAGTGCTTGTTAAACTTGAGCCAAGCGTATTTCTTCTTCGTCTTAGTGCCGCACTTAGGGCATGCGGGTAACTCAATTTCCTGATTATCGAGCATCGACATAGATATTCCCTTCTTGGTTGTGTGAGAACTCCCAAGATACCACCGCCGCCTGAGGTGGAGAAGTAAACAGGCACACAATTGCATGAGCATTACAGGTGGCATTCATTGAGTGTCATCGATAATGCGCAAACCAAAGTCACCTCGTTAACTCCGGCTCGCTGTGGGGGTTAATGCTGGTGGCTTTTTTATTTAGGGATAGGTCATGGCAAATCTTAAAGATTTATCCAATCAGTTGCAGTCGATAAAAAAGCAGCTCCCTTTTGCAGCAGCTCAGGCTCTAACCAGTGTTGCCCGCCAGATTGCCGCCGCTCAGAAGGTGGGTATGCAGCGCAATCTAGATAATCCGACACCTTTCACCGTTAGTTCTGTTGGTTCATTTGGGGCTCGTAAAGACCGATTGCAGGCCAAAGTGTTTGTGCGTGATATTGCTGCCAGTTATCTCGAACCGTTCGAGTTCGGCGGTCAGCACAAGCTCAATGGTCAAGCATTGCTCAATCCCAAAAACATAAAGCTGAATAAGTTCGGCAACTTAGCCCGTAATAAAACGCAGCAGCTCAAGGCTAAAGAAAATGTCTTTGTAGGGGAGGTGAATGGCGTTAGTGGTTTCTTTCAGCGTAAGAAAGGCAAAAAGAGCAAAAAGGTTAAGAAGCGCCAAAAACGCTCTCCTAATGGTGTGCATCGTGCCAGAGAGAAACAAAGAGCACCTAAGTTGCTGATTCAGTTTGGTGATGCACTGGCCGTTAAGCCAACGCTTGGATACTTTGACCGGGCAAACGTAATGGCACAGGCTTTAATGCCCGGTGCATTAAGCCTAGCAATCGAACAGGCACTGAAGACGGCTAAATAACAAACCACTCAACCATTGTATAGCTAACGCGCCTCGCCTATGCGGGGCTTTTTATTGCCTAAATTACAGGTGATACATGAAAGAGTTAACTCAGGAAAGGCTGAAAGAGCTACTTCACTACGAACCTGATACCGGTGTATTTACGTGGCTGGTCTATCGTAGCTTTAGGGCTGTAGCTGGCTCAGTAGCTGGGCGCACCAATATGACAACAGGCTATGTAGAAATACAAATTGATGGTCGTCGCTACAAGGGGCATCGCCTTGCATGGCTCTATATGACGGGTGAGCAAGCCAACAGTCAGATTGATCATGTGAATGAGGTAAAGGTAGATAATCGCATTAGCAATCTTCGTGTTGCTACTCGAGCAGAAAACAAAAGGAATGTTGGCATCACTAAAGCCAATACATCAGGTGCAAAGGGTGTCTATAAGCAAGGTAATCGCTGGATTGCTCAGGCGCAGATGGACGGGAAGAAATACCGATTAGGTAGCTTCATGAGCGTTGATGATGCAGCCAAGGCATACGACTCGTTTTGCCAGCAGTCTTATGGGGAGTTTTATCACCATAGTTCGGCCCGTTCAGTTGATAATCATTATCAATAAAAAATGGGTCCTTCCTGGCAACATTTATTACACGGGACATTGCGCGCCTCGTTCTGCGTCTAGCTATCAACTTTTGAAATTTGGGTAACAGGTAACAGCCGGGGTAACAGATGAACCAGTCAGATTTTGCAAAACTTCACAACGTCAGTCGGAAGACAGTAACAGCGTGGAAGGCGCGTGGGTGGCTGGTTCTGGCAGGTGATGATATCGATGTTGAGGCATCAAACGCCAACATTGAGCGCTTTCGGAAAACTGTTACCCGACCTGAGAAAAAAGCAGCAGGTAACACGCAAGGTAACAAACAAGGTAACAGCCCTAAGGGTAACAGTTCAGGTAACAAATCCAGCGGCGACCCGGCAGAATCCCCCGCAAGAATTGTCGAGAAGATGATCGCCGAGAAGGGCGTCGAAATGACCATCGATGAAGCGCGCGCAATGAAAGAGAACTTTCTGGCGCTACTGACCCGCCTTGAGTACGAAATCAAGTCAGGTCAGGTGCTTCCCTACAAAGATATGATTGAGGCGGTAGGTGGCGAGTATTCCCGTATGCGTACCCGCCTGATAGCTATTGCTCCCGAACATGGCCCCCGTTTGCGGGTGCTAGCCTCAACCACTAACGATGCGGAGTTTGTTGCAGCACTGCAAGAAGTGGTTTACGAGGCAATGGAGGAGTTAAGCCTTGATAACAATAACAACGGAGAAAGCGGCTAATCCTGCCGCCTGGCAAAACTTTTCCACCGAACTCCATCAGCGGCGCAAGAACGTTAACCCCCCTGAGCCTTTGTCATTGAGTGAATGGGCCAATAAGCATGCAGTACTGTCAAAAGAGACAAGTGCGCAGACTGGGCGTTTTCGCTCTTTTGCTTATCAGGATGGCATGATGGATGCGGTGACTGACCCTTTGGTAACTCAGGTGTCCGTTATGAAGTCGGCACGAGTGGGCTATACCAAGATTCTGGATCATGTCATTGGCTATTATCTGGTGCATGACCCATCTCCTATATTGGTTGTTCAGCCTCGAGTCGAGGATGCGGAGGACTACAGTAAAACTGAGATTTCCCCGATGCTGAGGGATACCCCCGTCCTCGCTGAGATATCGGGTGATCCGAAAGCCAAGAGTAGTAACCAGACCATCCTTAAAAAGCAGTTTCTCAATGGCGCCAATTTAACGCTGGTTGGGGCAAATAGTCCCGGCGGCTTTCGTCGTATCACTTGCCGTATCATTGCCTTCGATGAAGTTGACGGTTATCCCATTGCAGGGGCCGGTGTTGACGGCGATCAGATAGCTTTGGGTACTAAGCGTTCGGAAACATTCTGGAATAGGAAAATCATATTAGGTTCAACCCCCACCGTGAAAGGGATTAGCCGAATTGAAAAGGCTTACGCAGAAAGTGATCAGCGTAAATATTATGTTCCATGCCCTCATTGTGGTGAGTTTCAAACGCTGGAATGGGGTGGACCAGAAACACCTTACGGGATTAAGTGGGATAAAGATGCAGACGGTAATGGATTGCCGGAAACGGCCTATTATGTTTGTCGCCATAACGGTTGCGTGATTCACCACAACGATAAAGCCGGAATGGTCAAAACGGGACAATGGCAGGCAACCATGCCCTTTAAAGGGCATGCAGGCTTTCATATTTGGGCGGGATACAGTCTCTTTCCTAACGCAGCATGGAAGTATCTGGTCGCTGAGTGGTTGCGGGTGAAAGACGACCCCCTGATGCGTCAGACATTCATCAACCTTGTCTTGGGTGAACCCTATGAAGATCGCGGTGAAAAGGCGCTCAGTGAAAAAAGCCTGGCAGAACGTTGTGAGGTTTATTCCGCTGAAGTCCCTGATGGTGTTGCCGTCGTCACCGCCGGTATCGATACGCAAGACGGACGGCTTGAGGTTGAGGTGGTGGGCTGGGGCCGGAATGAAGAAAGCTGGTCTATCGCTTATGACGTTATTGAAGGGGATTTAGAAACTGACGAACCCTGGCGGCGGCTTGATGCTTACCTGAAGCAGACTTGGCGGAGAGCTGACGGGCGAGGATTTACGATTATGGCTGCCTGTCACGACTCCGGCGGGCATCATACCCAGAAGGTGTATGAGTTTTCCAAGGAGCGGATTGGGCGGCGGATATGGGCGATAAAAGGCGAGTCGGCAAGAGGCGGTAAGCGTTCCCCCATCTGGCCAACAAAGCGCCCATCTTCTCGGTCAAAGTCTCAATTCAAGCCCATTATACTGGGTGTGAATGCCGCAAAAGACGCCATTCGTTCCCGTCTTCACATGGAGCAACCGGCAGCGGGCATTCCTTCCGCTGGGTATATGCACTACCCAGTTGAGCGTGATTTACACTATTTTAGCCAATTACTTGCAGAGCGATCCGTTGTTAAAACGGCGGGCGGGCAACGTTATCGTGTTTGGGAATTATTGCCTGGGCGCGCAAATGAGGCATTAGATTGCCGGGTATACAGCTATGCAGCATTGAAAGGATTGCTGCATTTTGGATTAAGTCTTAACCAATATGCTGACAGCCTTTTAAGCCATCCTGAAAAATTACTGCCTCCTTCGGACGTTAAAGAAGACAAGCCCAACTTGCGTTTTCCGGGCGTCATTATTCCAGAGTCACAACCCACTACACCCAAGAGTAGAGCCAGAAGGCTGGCGTAAGGATATCCATGTTCAATGCAAACACTAGCCTACTGGCCGGTGCGATGAGTCGCGTCCAATTAGAAGAGGCATTAAACCGAGCGCAGCAAGCCTATATCGAATTATCGTCCGGCGCGAAGGGCGTTTCGTTCTCCTATGCGCAAGGGGATGGCACCCGATCGGTTACCTATCAGCAAACAGATATTGGGACACTAATGGGGTTAATTCAGCTTCTTCAGGCTCAGTTAGGCGTTGTTAAGCGTCCGCGTAGGGCGCTAAGGTTTCGTTACTGATGAAAAATGAAGTGAGAATTTTAGGACCTGACGGTCATCCGCTGGCACCTTCGCGATCCCGTGCATCCATGCTCAGTGGTTCCCGAGGGGTTCCCTACGACGCCGCTGATCAATTCAGTGACGCGATGGCCAACTGGCAACCGTCATTGTGGTCGCCAGATAACGAAATCAACACCTCTCGCGATCAGGTGGTTGCCCGTGTTCGGGACATGGTACGTAACGATGGTTGGGCCTCGGGCAGTGTGACCCGCATTTTGGATAATGCTGTTGGTGCATCTTTTCGCCCACTGGCCAAGGTCGATTATCGGACGCTGGCACTGATGACTGGGAATCCTAAGTTTGACGCGAAATGGGCTGATGAATATGGACGAGCCATTGAGTCAGGTTGGCGAATTTGGGCGAATGATCCTAATCGTTATTGTGATGTCGAAAGAAAGAAAACCGTAGCCCAACTGTTGCGGCTTGGTTTCCGGCACAAGTTGATCGACGGTGACGCGCTTTGTGTCATGCAATATCGCCCTGACCGTCTTGGCTATGGTAAAGCGCAGTATGCCACGGCAATACAAATTATTGACCCGGACAGATTAAGTAACCCACAGCAGAAGTTCGACATGTTGAATGTTCGTGGTGGAGTCGAAATTGATGAGGACGGGGTGCCCATGGCCTACCACATCCGCAAGGCGCATATGGGGGACTGGTGGGCGGCGCAAGAAACCATGACATGGGAGCGTATCCCGCGAGAAACTGACTGGGGTCGCCCAATTGTCATCCATGATTTTGACAGCGATCGAGCCTCACAGCATCGAGGGATCAGTATTTTCACCCCCATCGTTCAGCGTCTGAGAATGCTGATTAAGTACGATGAAGTAGAGCTGCAGTCTTCAATCCTTAATTCCGTTTTTGCTGCTTTTATCACATCACCTTATGACCCGAGTTTGGTCGCGGACGCCCTTGATACGGGGGAAGAAGTTAACCGGTATCAAGATATGCGCCGTGAGTATCACGATGAAAAAAGGCTGTCTCTACAAGGCGGTGCACGAATACCAATTCTCGCACCGGGCGAGGGAATGGAGACGCTAAGTGCAGTACGGCCAACCAGTAACTTTATCGCCTTTGAAAGTGCCGCGCTGAGAAATGTCGCGGCGTCATTGGGCATTTCCACCCAGCAGCTGACTCAAGACTGGTCTGATGTTAACTACAGTTCAGCCCGTTCCGCCATGCTAGAGGCTTGGAAAACCCTGACCCGTCGTCGCGATGACTTTGCTACAGGTTTCGCCCAGCCTATTTTGTCGTGCTTTATCGAAGAACTGCATGACTTAGGCGAAGTTCCCTTACCGGATGGCGCACCTGATTTTCTCGCAGCGAAAGCGGCCTATTGCCGTGCTCAGTGGATGGGTCCCGGCCGTGGCTGGGTTGACCCCGTGGCTGAGAAGAAAGGGGCCATTCTTGGGATGGAGGCGGGGCTGTCTACTCTCGAAATGGAAGCGGCTGAGAACGTCGGTGAAGACTGGGAAGAACTACTGGATCAGCGCCAGCGAGAACGTGAGGCATACATTGAGCGTGGGTTGCCTATCCCTACATGGCTGCAAGCTGACACCTTTGCACCTGATCAACAACAAAAACCGGAGGCACAGTGAATCTTCCACATTTAGCCCAGCGGCTATTTAACACCCCGCTGGCACTTCACCCGCACAAGGCTGAAGTGGTTATGGCGGCACTGACTGATCGGTTCGGCTTGACGCGCATTCAGTCTAGTGGCGATTGGGATGATGAAGGGGATGATTTCTTTTCACGCAAAGGTCGTGATTGTGGTTATGACGTCATCGAGGGTATAGCAGTTATTCCGATTCAGGGCACGTTGGTGCAAAAGTTAGGCACCCTGCGACCTTATAGCGGCATGACAGGCTATGACGGCATTCGGGCCAGCTTTCTGACCGCAATGAATGATGATGCGGTTAAGGGCATTTGTTTTGACATTGACTCACCGGGCGGTGAAGTCGCCGGCTGTTTTGATTTGGCCGATGAAATCTATGCTGCCCGAGGCGCTAAACCCATCTGGTCAATCCTGTCCGAAAATGCTTATTCAGCTGCTTATGCACTGGCCAGTGCGGCGGATAAGATTATCGTCCCGCGAACGGGCGGCGTCGGTTCTATCGGTGTCATCGTGATGCATGTTGACTGGTCGCAGCGCATAAAAAGTGATGGGGTGCAGGTCACGATAATCACTTTTGGCAGCCGAAAAGCTGAGTCAAACCCTTGGGAACCTTTAAGCGAAGAGGCGAAAAAAGCCATTCAGTCAGATGTTGACGAGATGGGCCGCCTGTTCGTGAGTACCGTTTCCCGCAATCGCGGGATAGCAGAGAGAACCATCAGGGATACCGAGGCGGCCTGTTTCTTAGCTGCTGATGGTGTGCAACTGGGGCTAGCTGATCAAGTTGCCTCACCTGATGTCGCATTCCGCGATTTATTAACATTGGTTGGAGAAAAGTAATGGCGAAAATTAAAGGATTTTCACACCTGTTTGGCCGTGGGGCCAAAGCATCAGAAGAGACCGAAGACGATAAGGAAAAGTCCAAAAAGGCCAAAGGTCGTCAGGCTGAAGAGGATGAAAAAGATCCTGACGCTGAAGAGGACGATGACGATTCAAACGATAATCCTGACGATCAGGATGAAAAGGACCCTGATGCCGAGGATGACAGCGATGATGCTGACGCGGATGAAGGGCGTGATGATGACGGTGATGATGATACCGACGACCGTAATGTCAAAAAAGGTCGCAGTGCTGAACGTCAGCGCTGTGCACGTATCTTTGGCAGCAAACATGCTACCGGGCGCGGAGATTTAGCGGTTTCTCTGGCACTCAATTCCGGCATGAGTTCCGCCGCAGTGATCCGTGTTCTTGCCTCCACTGCAGCTACTTCACCGGCATCAGCCCCTCGTAAACGTTCTTTGGATGAGCGGATGCAAGCCCACGGTAATGTACAGCCTGGACAAGACACCGCCGCCGCATCAAAAGGCGCGTCACTGGTCAATAAGATGACCAGCCTCTATGACTCAGCAAAGGGTAAAAAATAATGGATAACTTCGGACAAAATGCTTTCCAGCCGGGTATGCGCTCATCTCTGTATGTGCCCGACCAGTTAATCGCCGGAACACTGCAACTGGTCACGGATACCGCTGTTATTGCTCAGGCAGCGGCAATCCATTTGCGTGGCACCGTGATGGGAAAAATTACAGCATCAGGCGAATACATCAAGTCAGTAAAAGATGCGGATGACGGCAGCGAAGTGCCGGTTGCGATCCTTGTCGATGATGTGGATACAACAACAACGTCTCAGCGCGGGGGCCTATACTTGATGGGACAATTCAATCAAAACCGCATTATTCATGATGCTTCATGGACGCAGGCCGAGTTAAAAACGGCACTTCGGACGTATTCAATCTTCCTCGAAGACAGCACCCAAGCAACAGTTTAAAACCTCACTTTCTGATTTGCACTCAATGCCACTCACCTGGCAGGGGTTTGCTCGTCTTCAATCTTGATCTGGTGGCTCTGGCTGCCAGAAAATTAAAAGAGATACTACATGAATATTTTTGATACCAACGCGTTGGTTCAGGTTGTTCCTAACCTTAAAACAAGCCAAAACTGGTTACTGGATCGCTTCTTTCCTAACATCGTGACCTATGAGACTGAAGAGGTTTCAATTGATGTGGACATCGGTAAGCGCCGCTTGGCACCTTTTGTCTCCCCGTTAGTCGCCGGTCTTTTGGTTGAAAGCCGAAAATATCAGACCAATACCTTTAAGCCTGCTTACATTAAAGATGTGCGGGTTCCAGATCTACGAAAACCTATCCGCCGCCAAATGGGCGAGCGTATTGGCGGCGAGTTCACCGCCACTGAACGTGAGATGCTCAATATTCAATTTGAAATGGAAGATCAAATTGACATGATCAACCGCCGCTTGGAATGGATGGCGGCCAGTGCACTGACCAAGGCAAAAATTATGGTCGTGGGTGAAGGGTTTGAAACGGCTGAGATTGACTTCGGCCGCTCAAGTTCTCTGACCATTACACTGAGTGGGTCAGATAAATGGCCTTTATCTGTTCCCGCAGGCACGACCAACACCCGACCGTCAGATGATATTGAAGACTGGCAAACACTGATGTTAAAAGAGTCCGGGGCGGTGGCCACTGACTTGGTATTTACGACCTCCTCATGGAAAGCGTTCCGTCTCGATACCTCTATTAAAGACAATGCCATCACATTCCCAGCATTGAGTCCGTTTGGTAATCAGGTTGACGCCGGACCACGAATTTCAAAAGGTGCAGTCTATAAAGGTCGCTGGGGAAACTATGATTTGTGGTTGTATAACGATTGGTTTATTGACCCGGTTGATGGTATCGAAAAACCAATGATCCCCGATGGTGCCGTATTGATGTCAGGTGCTGACTTGATGGGGACGCGTGCCTTTGGTGTCATTCTGGACCCTGAGTTTAATTACGGGCCTTTGGCGTTTGCACCGTCATCATGGACCATGAAGAACCCCGCTCAGCGTTATTTGATGATGCAATCCGCTCCGCTGGTTATTCCAAGCCGGGTGAATGCCTCCCTCTGTGCGACGGTGGTGTGATATGGCAAAAACACCGAGCAAGCAGCAAGCCAGCATCAACGAACTGGGCGGCTTGCCGCCCGAGTTCGCCGCTGACACCCCGCAGGAACAGACTGTTGTGACGGATAATAACGAAACACAGCCTGATCCTGAGGTACAAAAAGAGACATCAACGAGTGAGGAGCCGCCTAAAGCACCTGAAATACCAGACAGCCAGAGCAATAGTTCTGCTGAACCTGATGTTCAGGACCGTACCACAGAGAACGAGACGGAGAGTGATTATCCTTCCGACGACTCTGACGAGTTGGAGGTTGTTGTCGTAAAAGGCCAGACCCTACGCCATAGCGGGGAAACTTATGCGGAGAATAGCCGTTTATTCCTGCTGCATGATGATGCTGAACGACTGATTAGCCTGGGCGTGGTTGCTGATGTGAAAGCCTTACGGCAACAGGCAGCACGCGCTGTAGGCCCCTCAATCACTGTTGATGATGGCGTGAAGATAAACCGGGGGAGCTGATGGGCATCAACTGGGATCAGCATCTTCTCGCGCCATTGCATTCGGTATTTGGTGACCCGGTTGATTATCGCCCCGCTGGTGGTAAGCCAACTTACACCATCAGCGGCATCTTTGATCGGGCCTACACCACCATCGATACGCTGGATGATGGCAGCACCATAAATACCACTAATCCCGTTTTAGGGGTCAGAGACAGTGAGTTTCGTTTGCCGCCCAAACAGGGGGACCGGGTATTTATTGGCATGGTGGCTAATGAACCGGTCAATACCTTGTTTGCCGTGGCGGATGTTCAGCCAGACAGCCACGGCGGGAGCAAACTCATTCTGAATCGGGTGAAACCATGAATACAGCGCAAGTCAGGAAATTGGTTGTTGATGCCATCATCGGAAATACTGACGCGGGAAACCGCGTCTACTCCCCGCGTGACTGGCCAACGACCGAGGAGATGTATCCGGTTATCTTGGTGCAAACCCTTATCGAGGAAAAGCAGTCATTAGGCCGCAACGCCCCGCAGTTCAACACCATCACCACCGTTCGCATTACTGGCCGGTTGCAGGAGTTAGACGGTGAGAATGAGAATGACGGGGCGAACAAGGCAGAGTTGTCGCTCGAGCGGTTGCGAGAACAAATTGAACGAGCGGTGATCAACAGTTATGACCTCACCCGCCAAATACAGCAGTTTGCCCGAGTTCGCTCAACCATTGATCTGGATTCGAGTGGTGAAGGGCATATGGCTCAACTACTGATGGAGCTGGATATTGAGTATTACCAAGGCCCAGAGGATTTTTACCCCATTGTGGGCGATCCACTGAAGGGCATCGATATCACTATGTCTATGCCAGATGGCACCACTCAACCCGTGGTATCAATAGACCTTTCGGAGTAAATCCCATGCATGTTAAACCCGTAGCCGGTCGCACTGTGCGCGATCCGGTTAAGGGCACCTTTTTGCCTGAATCCGGCACCGAGGTTCCCGATAACTCATTTTGGCGTCGTCGTTTAAACGACGGTGATGTGGTGCGCGAACAACCTAAAGAGGTTAACCCCGCACCAGAAACTACCAAAGCGGAGAAAACCAAATAATGACCATTCCCTTTACTCATATTCCGAGCAATCTTCGGACACCGCTTTTCTTCGCTGAATTTGATAACTCACAGGCGAACACGGCGACAACGACGCAGCGAACTTTAATCATCGGCCAGATGTTGGCTTCAGGCTCGTTACCTGCGGATATTCCGGTACTGGTTTCCTCAGTGGCTACCGTGGCGGGGCAAGCTGGCGCAGGTTCAATGTTGCATGGTCAGATGGCTGCATACTTAGCGAATGACATCGCCGGTGAGATCTACATTTTACCGTTGAGCGATGCGGAATCCATGGTTGCGGCAACAGGTAAGATTACCGTGACCACGCAGGCATCAGCAACTGGGGTTATCTCTTTGTATATCGCGGGGATTCGGGTGCAAGTCGCGGTGGTGGCGACTGATGAGGTGGCAGAGATTGCCACTGCATTAACCGCCGCCATCAATGCCGCCAGCGCCTTGCCTGTCACTGCCGCTGCGGTGGACGCGGTCATCACGCTCACCGCTAAAAACAAAGGTGCTCACGGTAACACGATTGATTTACGGCTGAATTATCTGGGCGGTGCTGGCGGGGAAACAACACCAGATAGTTTGGTGCTGACGTTGATACCGATGGCTGGCGGCGCGGGTGCGCCAGAACTGGATGATGCGCTGGCTAATTTGCAGGACAGGACCTTTGATTTCATCATCAACCCCTACACCGATACGGCATCGTTGAATAAAATCAAAGAGTTTCTGTCAGACAGTACCGGTCGCTGGAGTTATGCCGAGCAGCTCTATGGCCATAGCTTTGCGGCTCAATCTGGGACTTATGGGCAACTGACTGCGGCAGGCGAATTGCGTAACGATCAGCATGCTTCTCTGTTGGGCATCAATGGCTCGCCAACACCAAGCTATATCTGGTCTGCGGCTTATGTCGGCGCGATTGCGCAAAGTCTGCGTAACGACCCCGGCCGCCCGTTACAAACTTTGGCAATCAGTGGCGTATTGGCCCCGCCACTGGCCAGCCGCTTTACGCTGACTGAGCGTAATAACCTGCTGCACAGCGGGATCTCCACAGTCACCGTGACGGATGATGGGACTGTTCAGGTGGAAAACATCATTACCACCTATCAGAAAAACAAATACGGCGCTGAAGATGACAGCTATTTGCAGATTGAGACCTTATTCCTGCTGATGTTTGTCACTCGATTCCTGCGTACTCAGGTAACGTCGAAATTTGCCCGTATGAAGCTGGCGGCCGATGGCACCCGCTTTGCCCCCGGCTCGGCGATTATCACCCCGAACGTGATCCGCGCTGAATTGATTGCCCAGTACCAGACGCTGGAATTTAACGGCTATGTGCAGGATGCCAAAGGGTTTGCCAAGGGATTGAAGGTCGAAAAGAGCGCCAGCAACCCGAATCGCGTTGATGTGCTGTGGACGGGTGTCCTGATCAATCAGTTGCGCATCTTCGCCGTTCTTAACCAATTCCGCCTTCAGGCATCAGCATAAGGATTCATTATCATGGGTGATACATCCAATCGCCTCGCGGGGACAGCTTATGTCACCGTTGACGGCCTGACCATCATGGTGGCGGGGCAATTCAAATACAGCCCCTCAAAGTTCAAGCGTGAAACGCTCACAGGGATGGATGGGGTGCATGGTTATAAAGAGACCTTTAACGCGCCGTTTATCTCCTGCCAAATCCGCGACAGTGGCGGCACGTCAATCAGCGATTTTAACGACCAGACCAATGTCAATATTGTCTGTGAATTGGCCAATGGCAAAACGATTATCGGCAGTGGTATGTGGTCGGTAAATACCCAAGAAGTAGATAGCACCGAGGCGACTGCTGATATTCGCTGGGAAGGTGGTTCTGTATCGGTGACGGAGAACTAAGATGTCTGAACTGGAACGTACTAAAACAATCCCCCTCGTTAAGCCTATTTCTCATGAAGCCACTAAAACCACCTATGAGGCTATCGAACTCAGTGAGCCGATATTGATTCAGGTTCAGCAGTTTTATGACGAACAGGCTAAATCTGGTGCACTCAGTGCGATGGGGCTGCTCATTTCTTTGGTGTCGAATGTGCCGCGTGAAGCCATCAAAAAAATGGCTTTCACCGACTATAAAGCCTGTGAGGTCTACATGATGAGTTTTTTAGCCTACTCCCCCCAGGTGGAGAATGGGGTAACGAACTAGCAGATGTGACCTATTACTATGGGTGGGGACCAGCAGATGCCTGGTCCCTGACCTATAGCCGATTACAGTGGTGGTATCAGCAGGCGGTCAGAATTAACAAGGTGAAGGCGGGGAAAAATGGGTAATGCATTTGATTTTGAACTGACCGCGACAGATCAAGCCTCAGCTTCCATTCAGCGTATCGAAGAGGCGGTTAAAAATCTTATTCCTGATCTGGATAAAACCCGAGACGGACTCAAATTAGGCGGTCAAGAATCGGTTGAGGGTATTGATGACCTCAACATGCGCTTAAAAGGGATGGGGGATTTTGCCCGCAATGGTGTCCAGTTTGTGGGTGATTTGGTGCCACCGCTGAAAATGGTGGGGGAAATTGGCAGTAAGGCACTCAGCTTTGGGGCGCTTGGCGCGGTGGGTTATATCGGTTTCAAAGCGGCTCAGGGGTTAAGCGCCGCCGCTGATTCAGCCTATTCGCTTGATGTTGCGGCAAAAAATGCCGGGATGTCCGTTGATGAATTTAGCCGTGTCAGCGGTGCGATGCAGATATTGGGGGTGGATAGCGCCGCCGCCCGTCAATCTGTTGAGGGGCTATACAAGACGTTCAATGATCCCTTGTGGGCACGTAATGACACCACGCAGGCATTGCTGGCTCAGAACGGGATTGTCATTGAACGGCTCAAAGATGGCACAGCAGATGTCTATAAGACCTTGGACAACGTTGCCAAAATATTCCCCAAACTTTCCCCGCAGACTCAAAAAACATTGGCGGATGCTTTAGGGCTGGATGCCAATCTTTTGGCATTAATGAGAGAGGGCGTCAGGTATAAAGAGTTACTGGCTAAATCGGATAGTTTTGGCTTAACGGTTGACCCCAAAATTAATGCGCAACTGGTTGAATTGAATGCTCAGTTAAAGGAGGCCAGCGCCGCGCTTGATGGATTGATGACCAAAGGGAAAATATGGGCAGCCCAAAAACTTTTACCTGATGAAAATATGGTCAAGGGAAGTGCTGCAACTCAGCTTCATGATGTGAAGATGCGCGAGAACGATGATGAAAACTCGTTTGCACATGGTGATAAACAGAAAGATATTCTTCATCGGGCGCGAGTAGACGATAAATTCAAAGAGACATTATCGTTTAAAGAGAAAGCCTACTTAACGTTTGGATATCCAGATAAGGATTTTACCCAAAAATTAAATGATCAGTACGGTGCGGATTGGGAAGCGCAGGAAAAGAAACGGCTTGAAATAGAAAAGCAAAAAAACGTCGCTCCCGTTAAGTCACCCTACATACTTCCCGGCGAAGATCAGAAGCAAGCGAGACTAAAACAGTTAGAGTCACAGTATAACCTGCCTTCAACCTTGCTTGATCGGGTCTACCTGACTGAATCTAACCGAGGTAAAAATCTACTATCACCCGCAGGGGCACAGGGTCCATTTCAGTTTATGCCGCCAACCGGTAGAGATTATGGCTTAAACTCGATGGATGACCGAATGGACTTCAATAAATCCAGCGAAGCAGCGGCCAAGTATCTTTCTGATTTGCTTAAAATGTTTGATGGTGATGTCAATAAGGCGGTAGCTTCTTATAACTGGGGACAGAATAACGTTAAAAAATATGGGATAGGGCAAGCTCCTGCCGAAACTCGTAACTATCTACAAAAAATAATGCCAGGTTTACCCGCCATTCATCCCCAATCTGGCGAGTTAAATACTGGCACCTCTGATATCAACGCATCACCGCCAATATCCATTAACTCATCCCAGCAAAGCGGGAGAGAGATTAATGAGATCACCCAAGATATGGGTGGCGATAAGTCAGAAATTGAAATTACGCTGATCACGGATAAAACAGGAGAACGTCAGAAAATAACCGCGCCAAAGGGGGCGAAAATATCAACATCAATGAGTTACCCGGCGTAATAACGAACAACCATCAACCTCGCTTCTGGCGGGGTTTTTTATTTTCAGGGGGCGTAAATGTCACTGATCAGCAATGCACTTTCTGATTTATTGGGTACTGGGGGCGATAGCTGGCAGTGGTCAGAACACCTGCACCCTGCCTCTTTCCGTGGGGTTCCCTTTGCGGTTATCAGTGCGGAAGGTGTCTTCGGTCGCCGTCAGGCTATTCATGAATACCCTTATCGCGATACCGCCTGGATTGAAGATTTAGGCCGTGCCACTCGCCGCCTGACTATCCGTGGTTTTCTCATTCAGAGTAGTGGCCTTTATAACGCACCTGACGTCATGACCCAGCGCGACTCCCTGATCGCCGCCTGTGAAATGCCTGATGCGGGAACACTAGTACACCCAACACTCGGTGAAATGACGGTCAGCATCCCCGAAAGTGGCCTTCGTCTGAATGAGGGGGCCGAGTCTGGGCGTGTTTTTGAATTTACGCTGACCATTATTGAGTCGGGTTTACGGGTGTTTTCTGTTACCAGCTCCGCTGATGCGGTTTCGTCGATTCAGTCATCATGGTTTGGTCTGGCCTCCAAGTCCGTCGCCACCTTTATTGCCACGGTCAAAGGCGAGATCCGTTCTGTCACTCAAACCATCAGAACGCTGAAAAGTACCGCGGCATTCTGGGTCAATATGGTGAATTCAACCACCAGTGAAGCGACAAATCTGGGCAATATGCTCCGCTCTACATTAGGCCGGGATCGTTATGGCCGCTTTAATCACGGCACTGTAGGCGGCAGCGTATCAGGGGCCACGGCGTCCGTCAGCACGCAGAGTGACACAACGGACCTGTCCGCGCTGGTGGACCAACGAATGGCTGTTTCAGTCGAGGGGCGGGCATCACTCGCGGCTGCTACCGATGCATTGACCGAGGCCGCAACGGTAGCAGCACATGCCAATGCGGTTCTGGCTGTCGTGAATGCCATCTTGGCCAGCGGAGCCAGTACCCTTGATTTAATCCGCATGATGCAAGAATTAACGGCAATCAATGACGACACTTTTCGACCCAATCCCGGCGACAGCAATACCGCCGCCGCCAGTTATCAGCTCATTATTGTGTTGTGTGCCGGCGCGATGGTGTTTGCCGCGTCGCAATATCAACCGGAAAGCTATGACGATGCAGTCGATATATTGACGCGGGTCTGTGATGTGGTAGACGGTGCCGCGCTTTCAGCGGCTGATACAGGCAATGATGAGGTGTATCAGTCATTAATTACGTTACGTGAGTCTATCGTCACGCTGTTACAGCAGACGGGCGCTAACCTGTCTCGCGTTGAGATAGTCAATTTTAACCGCTCACTGCCCGCGCTTAATCTGGCCAATCGACTCTATCAGGATGCCCGCCGGGGTGATGCACTGGTGAAAATGGCGGTTCCTGTTCATCCGGCATTTATGCCCCTTCGATTTAAGGCGCTGAATTCATGAGTGATGATTTGACGCTGCGTATTGGCAATAAGCTGATCACGGGCTGGGATAATATCCGTGTCACTCGCAGCATAGAGCGGTTACCCAGCGATTTCAGCCTGTCATTGATGGACCTTTATCCGGGCAGTGATAACCAGCAGTGGGTGAATCCGGGCGACCCTTGCGTGGTTAATTTAGGTGATGATGTGGTGCTGACCGGATATATCGACCGCTGGGCACCGATGATCAGCCGTAATCGCCGCGAAGTGAGGGCGACGGGGCGGAGCAAGTGCCAGGACCTGGTTGATTGCTCCGCTGAGTGGCCAAACAATGTGATCAGCCAATCAACAGCGCTACAGATAGCCCAACGATTGGCGCAGCCCTACAGCATTACGGTGACGACTGATGTGACCGACTTGGATATTGTCCCCCAATTTACATTGAACTGGGGTGAATCCTCGCAGGAAATCATCGACCGCATTACCCGCTGGGCGGCGCTGCTCTATTACGACCTGCCCGATGGGAACCTCTATCTGACTCGGGTGGGGACGCGCAAAGCGGCCAGCGGTGTCGCGCAGGGTATCAATATCGAAGACGCCGCGTATAACTCCGGTATGGATCAGCGCTTTTCTGACTACATTGGTGTATCGATGTCGGTGAGCCAACTTCAGGAGCAGGTACAGGACGCCGGATATGGCGCGGTGACCTTAGCCCGCAGTCGCGATCCTGAAGCGGCCAAAATGCGTTATCGCAACCGCATTATCATTGTTGAAAGCACGATGAAAGCGCTAAAACTGGCCCAGCAGTGCATCGACTGGGAAATGAACCGCCGCTATGGGCGCTCTAAAGAGCTGCTGGTAACGGTCGATAGCTGGCGCGATAAAGACGGGAAGTTATGGGAACCCAACACCCTGATCCCCATTGATTTGCCTATCTTTGGCTTAAAGGATGAACTCTGGCTGTTATCGGAGGTGACCTATCTCAAAGACGACCATGGCACCGCCGCGCAAATGGTGCTGATGCCGCCTGAAGCCTTTACCGTTCAGCCTTATCAGTTCTATTCAAACCTTATGGAGTTGAACCCACGATGAGCGAATCAGGGCAGCTATCCCAACTATATCGCCAGATAAAAATGATACTCGGGATAGGACGGGTCACAGCCAGCAATGATGGCGGCACCGTTCAAACCGTTCAATATCAAACCCCGCTTGAAGTCCGTGATGATACGCCGAGATTGGCTGAGTTTGGTTTTTCGTCAGGGTTACCCGCTAACACCGATGTGGTTATTGGGTTCCTCGGTGGTGACAGGTCAAGCGCAGTCATTATTGGCTCAAATCATCAGTCTTTTCGTCATACCGGACTCAATACGGGTGAAACGGTGATCTATTCGCAGTGGGGGCAATACATCAAGTTAACCGAAACCGGCATCATTATTGAGGCCAATGGTCAGCCGGTCACGGTCAACAATGCCACTGAGGTGACGGTTAATGCCGCGGTAAAAGTGCGCCTAAATACCCCGTTACTGGAGGTCAGTGGCGATATTGTCGATAACGCTGGCAGCAATGGCACCACGCTGAAAACCCTACGCGAAGCCTATAACACCCACAATCACCAGCTTAAAAATGTACAGGGTGGTAGCGCGACATTAACCAGTGAAGTGACGGGTAAGGTGGTGCAATGACAACAGATATCAAAACAGTCTGGGAACCGGACAAATTGCTGGGCGACTGGCAAACAGGCGGCGGTGGGCTGCTGGATGGCAATGATTTAGAGACGGCCATTTTAATTAGCCTGTTCACGGACCGGTTGGCCCGTTCTGATGACGCTATTGACGGCGACGATCGGCGCGGGTGGTGGGGTGATACCGGATCAGAGTACCCGATCGGCTCCCGGCTGTGGTTGCTGCACCGCGAAAAACTTACTACCAAGGTAGCGCTAAAGGCTGAAGACTATGCCAATGAAGCCTTAACTTGGTTGCTTGATGATGGCGTGGTGACCGCAATCAGTACCAATGCTCAGATAGTGTTTCCCAACCGAATCAATCTCATTGTCAACTATCAACAACCGGCTAAAGCACAGGCTTCAGTTAAATTCTCATGGGTATGGGAGAGCTAATACATGCCATTTAATCGCCCCACATTAAGCGAACTGCGCCAGCGCAACCTGTCTTATATTCAATCAGAACTCAAGACGGGCGGTAATTTATTGCGCTTCTCCAATGTCGGTGTGATCAGTGATGCTGATGCCGGGATGGCACACCTGCATTACGGCTATCTGGATTATATCGCGCTGCAATCCACGCCTTATAATGCCACCGATGAATATCTTGCCGCGTGGGCCGCGTTGAAAGATGTGTTTCGCAAGCCAGCCAACCCCGCCACCTCTCCTATCGTCGAATTTAGTGGCACTACAGGCCGCGTGATTGCCGCTGGGAGCCTGTTAAATCGGGCCGATGGTTATCAATATCGCCTCGATCATGAGGTCACGCTGGGATCTGGCGGCACAGGCACCGGCTCAATCACTGCGGTGCTGCCAAGCGTATTAGATGACACCACGGGGGGCGGTATTGCCGGGAATGCCGATGCAGGGACATCTCTGACATTGGATGTGGCCATCGATGGCGTTCTGTCGGTGGCCACCGCCACAGTTAAGGTATCTGGCGGCGCTGATATTGAATCAGAAGATGCTTTTCGTTCTCGTATGTTACTGGCTTATCAAAACACTCCCCAAGGTGGCAACGATACCGATTATCGCGGCTGGGCTTTGGCCGTGCCGGGTGTGACTCGTTGTTGGGTGAAGCGCCGCTTGCAGGGGGTGGGCACAGTCGGTATTTATATCATGTGTGATGGCAATGATTCTGGCGGCTTTCCGGTCGGGACTGATGGCATATCGCAACTTGAAGAGTGGGGCGCGGTAAAAGCGACCGGTGATCAGGGGCGGGTAGCCGACCACATTTATCCCTTACAGCCTATTATCGCCATCATCTATGTCTGTGCCCCGGTAGCGGCCCCGGTGAATTTTGTGATTAGTGGTATTTCTACAGCAGATAGCGAAACTACCACAGCAATAAACACGGCCATTGACGAGGTGTTTTTTACTGAGGGCGAGCCGGGCGGTAAAATTTTACTGTCGTCACTGCTGCTGGCCATCGGTGATGTGACAGGCACCAGTGGTTTTATTCTCGACTCCCCAACGACTAACATCCAGCTTGAAACCGGACAATTACCTCTCCGGGGCATGGTGACCTACCTATGAGTCGATATTCTGTTAATGACTATACCGCGGCCATTCAAGCACTGATGCCGGGGGGCTTAGTTTGGCCCAAAATATCAGACGGGACTCAAACCAGTACTTTACGAGCGCTAGCCCGATCCTTCCAACGTAGTGATGAGGATGCCCGTGATCTGCTTGATGCCGCTTTTCCTTCAACAGCGACCGCCATGTTACCCGAGTGGGAAGCGACGCTTGGGTTACCTGATTTATGTGCGATAGGTGAGATAGACAGCATCATCCAGCGCCAGCGGGCCGTCGTCTCCAAACTGTTCGGCATTGGTGGCCAGTCGGTGGCTTACTTTACCCATGTTGCCGGGGCGCTGGGTTACACCATCTCAATCACCCAATATAGGCAGGCATGTACCGGGATGTCGGTTTGCGGTGACGCCATAAACGGTGAAGAGTGGCCGTTTACCTGGCTGATCACCGCGCCGGAGACCACGATTAATTATGCCCAATGCGGTTTGACTTATTGCAGTGATCCACTGCGTTCGTGGGGAAACAAACAGCTTGAATGTCGGTTAACAGTATTAAATCCATCCCATACCATTCTTAAATTTGGCTACATTAGCTAGTTAATCACTCTCTATTTATTTTTATGCGCCTTAACTGGCGAGGGTTTCTTATGCAAAAAATTGGCGATATCCCCAACACGCGCGCCGACAATAATGGCGAGTTTACTGATGGTAATGTTGCTGGTGGCGTACCACCGACAATACTACCGGCAGAGTGGTTTAATACCATTCAACGCGAATTAATGAGTATTTTAGCAGCAGCCGAAATTGAAGCTGATAGTGATGCTTTTGATCAAGTTCTATTATCGATACAAAAGCTCGTTAGTGAGGGAATCCCAGATCTTAAAGATGCCTCATTAACCCAAAAAGGGATTGTTCAGCTTAGCAGTTCTATAACCAGCACTAGCGAAACACTTGCCGCAACGCCAAAAGCTGTAAAGGCCGCGCTTGATGCTTCATTGCCAATCGGTGGCACAGCTGCATCAGCAACTAAACTGGCGACTGCAAGAAAAATTGGCGGTGTAGATTTTGATGGTACCAAAGATATTGACCTGCCTTTCATTAATACCACCGACTCGAATGTTCAATTGGCAGGTGTACTTGGCGTAAAGAGCCTCGAAGTTTACCCGATGACTGGAAGCGCTGAGGGTGGGCAAATCGATTTATTCGATAAAGACGGTGTGCACGTTGCATTTTTTGATATCGATTCAGGCGGGAATACACGTATAGTTTCTACTGCGGCTGGGGTGGCTATTTCCATCAATAAAACCACTGGTGATGTCACAATCCCGAAAGTATTGAACGTCACTGGTAATATCACATCAGTAGGTAGTGTCCGCGCTGGAAACGGTTCGGCACAACTATCCACCAACGGTAATATCTACGGCTCGGTGTGGGGTACGGATCTTTACACTTACCTGACCGATCAACTGATTGGTATCCCAATGCCTTACCCCCTGGCCAGTGTCCCCGCTGGCTTTTTGAAGTGTAACGGCGCTGCCTTTAGCACATCTACTTACCCACGTTTAGCTCTTAAATATCCGTCTGGCGTACTCCCCGATATGCGTGCGAATGCCATTAGAGGCTGGGACGATGGGCGAGGAGTAGACGCGGGACGAGCGTTGCTGTCACAGCAGCTTGACGCATTGCAAAACATTACAGGTAACTTCGCCTTGGGGGGCAGCAAACAAGTTGCGGGGGTTACGGCAACAGGCGCATTTGGCCCAATGGAGGTATATGACGCGCTAGGGCAGCAGGCTACCGGTGCTGGAAATATCGGGGGTATTACCTTCGATGCTTCTCGTGTTGCGCGCACAGCAGCAGAAACACGTATGAGAAACATCGCATTCAATTACATAGTAAGGGCTTTATAATGACTAAATATTCACTGGAAATCGCCGCAGCGCAGTTGGGAGAAGATGGACTGTCTATTACTGAAGGATGGATAGTTGTTTATAGCGCGAATCCAGATTCTCGCGAATATGTTGGTGCCAGTAATGAGTACCTGCCGTTAGGTGTTAGCTTGCCCGCCAGTGGTTATGCTGACTCGCCTGTATTACCCACCGAGCCAGATAAGGCCGTACGCCGGAACGATGCTGGCAATGCATGGGAAATCGTAACTGACTTGCGCGGCAAGACTGCATACAGCACTGAAACCGGCCAACCAGAAGAAATCAGCTTTATTGGCGAGTTGCCGGATATATTGACGTTACTGGCCCCGAATACCGATTTCGACAAATGGAACGGCGCGAAATGGGTAACAGATAAAGCATTGCAACAAGCCGCAGCAACGCAGGAAGCGGAAGAAAAGAAAACCCGATTACTAAATGCAGCAGCGGCAAAAATTGCACCGCTGCAAGATGCGGTAGATACCGGCATGGCAACGGATGACGATTTCACCCAGCTCCTCGCTTGGAAAACTTACCGCGTCTTACTGAACCGTATTGACACATCAAAAGCGCCAGATATTGAATGGCCTGTAGCGCCTAAAGTGTAAACAAAAGCCGGGCTTAATTGCCCGGTCTGTATACCTATATTTTTTAACCAGTATTAGAAGTTGTATTTAACTCCTAGCATTACAGCTGTATCGCTGTAACCTTTGTTACCAATTTGCTGGCCGACATTACCCCAGACATTCAATTTCTTATTAATCTGGCCTTCCACACCCACTTTCAGCTCACCAATATTGGCCGCACCGTCTTGCTTAACCGTCATACCGTCCATCGTAGTGCCGAAATCATTAGTATTGTGGATCCAGTTGGCTTCCACAAACGGTTGGAATACACGATCTTTACCTTTATCCTGATCGGCGTAGCCATTCATAAAGGCTTTCACCCCCATACGGGTCTGGATGTTTCCATCACCTTCACCGGATATATTTGTCCCATTGGCTTCTTTATGGTCGTCCGCTTTAACACCCATCCATGTCACCTGCGCTTTCGGCTGGATAAAGTAACTGGCGTTTTTCGACGCATTCTCACCGATTTTAAAGGTATAGCCACTTTCGACTGAGGCGCTTACGCCCTTAGACTTGTACTCTTCAGAAGCTAAATCCTGACCATTGACCGTGTTGTTGAACCAGCTGTATTGCGCCCAGCTATCTACGTATAATCCGGACTTGTCTTCGCTATTCGCGTACCAGGTACCGTATACACCGGCGCTGTAGCCGTCGATTGAGCCTTTAGAGCTATAGCCAGACACTTGTGAAACAGTCGTACTCTTGCTATTGCCATATCCAGCCATAATACCTAGATGGAAACGGTCCGTGTTGTTATTACTCCACTGAGCAATATCACCGCCCAGTTGCAGGACATAACGATTAGCTTGTGTATTCAATTGCCCCGATGCATCACGTGAACGGTTATGCCCACCTTCGTTACGCAACCACAGGCTGGTCACTTTATGTTCACCGGTCAATGCATCAATATACTGGGTTTCACCCATGCGGTCATTGAGACTCGTTATAAACATGCTATTGGCAGTTGCCAGGTTAGCAGTGTAACTGCCAGCTTCTGGCCGGTTGACCATCACTGGTGGTTCAGCAGGTTCAGCAGGTTCAGCAGGTTCAGCAGGTGGAACCGATGTTGCTGTGCTGGTCAGATACCAGTTGCTGGCATTTATCCCTACACCACGCGCCAGAGAGTAATCATAGACACCGGCAACAATACGCCCCTGCTTAACAAACTCACCGCTTGACAGCCCATTAACCTCAATCAGTTCGATACCATTCAATGTTGTTGCGCCACTACCACCCAAGTTAGTCACGCCCACACGAGTTGTGCCAGAAGTATTGCCATTAACGACCAATTTATCAGTAGCTGAAGTGTCATTATTTAATAGAGAATTAAAATTGAGCAAGCCATCGTTGCCGATGTAATTACCGGATACCGTCAGAATCGTACCTGGTACACCGTTAAGGCTCACAGTACCGCTATTACTTAGACTGTTCAGTGTCTGGTCGAAACCGGCTAAATCCAGTTCCCCCGCAGTCTCGACAATATATTCGGAAGCTGTACTGAAGCTGCTTGCAGCACCAGCCTTTAAGATGCCAGCATTAACTGTTGTCGTACCACTATAGGTATTTACGCCATTTAATACCGTCATACCACTGTAAACGGCCACTTTACCACTGCCAGCAATGGCAGAATTAAACTGATAATCAGTATCAATATGGTTAAAGACAATTGAGCTATCACCGCTCCCTAAGGTAATAAGTGGTGTATTAATATAACCGGCTAATGACGCAGTATAATTAGCTGCGCTACCAATATTCAGTACTCCGATTGAAGTTGCATCTTTAGCAATGGTTAAATTATCGGTTTGAACAGTCCCACTGTTATTAATAGTCAGTGAGGCGTTACCGCCAAACTCCCCAAAACGAATATCACCTGTATTAACCCAATTGGAGTTAACACCAGTGACCAAAACGTCACCTTTTGAGCCAGCGGTATAGCCGACATAGCTACCAGAACTACTGAGACTCCCGCCATCGGAGACGACGACAGAGCCATTCCCACTGTTACCAATAACCAAGCTGTTAGCGTTGTGCCAAGAAGAATCTGTACCTGAGATATTTACTCGGCCAGTGGCATCTTTCCCTGCACCAACATAACCAAAACTATCAGTTACAACGCCACCATTAGTGATATTTAGAGTACTATTAGAACCTACTGATGCGTAAAACGAACCAATTTGCAGGGTCTCGGCATTATCCCAACGAGAGTCGGTGCCGGTAATTTCTACCACTCCGATAGAGTCGTTAATATTCCCGCTTTGACTGGTTACTACACCACCATCAGAAACTACCATGGTGGCAGGGCCATTTGTTCCTATATCAAGTAAAGTACCCACTTGCCAGCGGGAACCTGCACCGTTCACTTCTACATAACCGGTTGAAGTCGTTCCTGCCGCAACGCTTGCTTTCGTTGCCGTGGTAACAACGCCGCCACTGGTGATTTTAAGACTGCCATCACCTTCATGGCCGATGAACATACGATTACCGGCATTCCAGATTGAGCCTAGACCTGTGACTTCAACGCTACCGGTTGAACCTGGGCGATACGCAATATCAGCATCATTTTGGTTAGTGACTACAGCACCATCGGTAATTCGCATCATGCCATTACTGTCATTTTCGCCACCAATGCGTAACTCACCGCCGTTGATTAATTGTGAATCAGTTCCACTGACTTCAAGATAACCAACAGCCCCAACACCAAAACCAACATGTGTCGCGTTAACAGGGTTATTTACAACTCCTCCATCCGCTATCAGTAATGTGCCGTTACCGTTATAACCAACAAAGAGCACCCCGTTATTTATCCACTTAGAGTCAGAGCCAGTAATAACTACCTCACCGGTAGCTGTAGAACTATAACCAATATAGCTCCATAGCCCAGCGGCTACATTTCCGCTGGTTAACGTTCCACCACTTCCGCTGTTCAACGGTCCACCATTGAAAATATCCATAGCACCAAATGACGTATTACCAATTATTATTACCCCTGGAATATCCCAGTCAGGTAAGTCGGGTATTACATCACCTGTAAAACCGATGTCAGCATAAGAAGTTGTAGTACTAATCGCAGATATAATAGTTAAGGCGATACAAGATAATTTGTAGTTAAATTTTTTCATTTTAAGTAATGGCCCAGATATAAAATATGATAAAAAGAATAAGTTTATTAATATGAATTCTCGTTTACTTTTTAAAATACACATGAGCATCAAATTTATTACTGCAACGATAATTCATGAACTCACGATAACGTGATTTAGGTCAAAAAATAATCAGATACTAGGGTTGGTTTTGTAGGAATATTCCTGTTTTTCGTTTAAGTATCTAAATTTCCGTATCCAAATAATCAGTTTAAAATAATATTAATAATTGTATTAAGTTTTCATCAATGTGGTTGGCATCATAGAACAGATTCATTGCTCCACAAATACTGGGGGGATATCGGGGAGGGAGTAGCCGGTAGGTAACCGGTCAGATAGAAGGTGTTAAGCCTGAAACCAGTCATCCGCACTTTCCCACGTTTCCTGCAAAATCTCCTGAATCACTTCTTTGTCGTCAGGCATCCCACCAAGAACGGTTAACCCGTTGGCACCTGCAAATCTCACCTTCACGACAAAGTTATTGAATTTATCACTGAGGCGGTTCGTCAACTCTTTGGTAAGAGCATCAGTGTAGCCAACCGGAAAGCTCTTGGCGTTCAGCTTATCTATCGTCACTTCGACACGCAGCATAAATCCCCCTCAAATTAAAGATCGATAACCAGCCACTGATCTGCTTCATCAAACATTTCCTCAACCAGCCGATTGAGAATAGCCTTATCACCTTTGCTGGCGTCGGTATTGATGCCGTTCGCTTGCATTGGCTTAACCTTGACCTCAGCTTTAGGGAAGACACGGTGTACGCGCTTGGTTAGTTCAGCCAGGATAAGGTCATTGGCACCTGGTATCTCTTTCACGTTTCGCTTATCGTAAACCAGTTCAACTTTCATGATTTCACGCCCTATCAATTAACTGTATTTATATACAGTAATAAATTTTACTCCTGTTGAAAAGTCTTTCTGCAAAACTATTTTTCTTTACTTGATAATTTGATGGTGACGATCACGGCTTTAGCTAATTTAAATTAATATTCATATTAATCAATGTTTTAATTTAATTTTCATCAATATGGTTGGGTGCTGAACCGACTTTATGGAGAGATGAACCTACCGTGGGTCGGTTCAAAATAAAATAAATATCTAATATAAATCAGATGGATAAGAGCGTGAACCGACTGAACCTACCGAACCGACCACTTTCTGGTTATATATAGAGAAATTTTTTTCGCGATCCCTAATCCATAATCGACTGTTAAATCGAAGGTCAATAAACACTCAGCTTGATAGTTGCGAATATTGTGTATGTATGCAAAATAGTGAACTAACCTCGTTACTGACCATGACGCGCAGGAATATTACTCAATTTAGGAGAATATTACGTGTATAGATATGTGTATAGTAATGTAGATATAACTCAATAATTATATTAAATATCATCATGTTGACTACTTGATTCTAATCCCTCCTCCTCCGCCATCTTCGAATCCCAATCTCTTAAAAAGATTGGGATTTTTTGTTTTTGATTTTTCTGGTATGCCATTCTCCATTCGCTGTGATTAGACTAAATTGATTGAGATTAGGATAGATATCGTCTGCGATGAAGATAAGTCCCCACCATTCGGCCCGATAGAAATCGGGTCAATCGGTTCTGAGAGTATCGAATTTAGATGCTGCTAAATTGATGCGGAAAGACCTGAAAGACACGATTGCTTGCTGGATAAAACCTTAGCAAAATCGTATTACAGCAGATGATTCGCAACCTTAACCACTATTTTGCGCAATGGCGCAGTCTCAGCCAATGTCCCCATTGGGCGATGCAATTTGCCAAGGAATAGCTGCGCGATATCACTGGGGGGCCAGTGTGAACAAGGCTTCCGTGGTGGTCCCTTCAAACAAGCCATAGTCTCGCTCAATATCAAAATCCATTGTTGGCCGCTGACCCTCAGTTGAGGGCGAAGCTCCAATCACCTCACTGCCTTCTCTCTGACATTCATCCCCATCAACAAAACAATCAAAAAACTGCAAAACAGATCACATTTGTTGAAGTACTGGTTTTTAAATGTATATAAAAGCGAGTAAGGTCAAAAATGAAATCAAATGAAAGCAAAAGAGAGACATTGATAATGAATGAAACTACAAAACGCATGGCACGGCTCATTGATCTGAGCGCCGTCCAAGCCACAAATACCGAAGCAGATGTTCGCCACTGTGCTGAATTGGCAAGCCATTACCACATTATCTCCGTTCACGTCCTGCCGTGCTGGACACGTTTTCTCAGCACCTTGCTGCCAGAACAAGGCCGTGCAGACGTCATGATCGGTGGCCCAGTAGGCTTTCCCGGTGGTGGTCATGCCACAGATATTAAGGTGCAAGAGGTCCGACAACTGATTGTCGATGGCGCTCGTGAGATTGATATGGTGGTGAACATCGGCAAAGTTCTTTCCGGTGATTACGACTACGTGCGTGAAGATCTGCGCCGGGTGGTAGAAGCTGCCGCGCCTGTACCAGCCAAAGTCATTCTGGAAACCCACTACTTAAATGAAGAGCAGATCCGCAAAGTCTGTGATATCGCCGTAGACGTCGGTATGGCTTGGGTGAAAACCTCCACCGGCTGGGCACCAACCGGCGCTACAGAAGAAAAAGTGGCGATCATTGCTGATCAACTGCGTGGCCGCATCCAGATCAAAGGAGCCGGTGGTATCCGCGATCTAAACACGGTGCGAGTGCTGTATCGCTTGGGTGTCCGCCGTTTCGGCATGAGCGCAGCCGCTACCCAACAGGTGTTGGAGCAACTGGAGCAGGATCCAAGCCTGTTCCCGGAACTGAACGATAACTAAAAACTGATACACGGTGCCTATTACGCACCAGTGTAACGCTTCTCGGGGCACCCTTGTTGCCCCCACCAGGAGTGATAATAATGAAAGACTTACTTCTTACCCTTGATATCGGCACTGGCAGCACTCGCGCTGGGCTGGTGATGTGCACCGGAGAAATTCTCGGCTTCGCTCAGCGCGAATACGATCAAATCACGCCGCAGGCCGGTTGGGCTGAACAACCGCCTTCACTATGGTGGCAAAGCGCCTGCGAATGTACTCAAGAGTTGCTGGTACGCTTTGCCGAATATCGTCCACGCATTGCCGCCGTTGGGGTTTGCGGCCAAATGCATGGCACGGTTCTGCTGGATGCAGATGGTGAACTGGTGGTCGATCGTGCCTTATTGTGGAACGACAAACGTTCGCAGCCGCAGGTAGATAATTTTAAACAACAACAAGCGCCTGAACCGTGGCTTGCGCTGTTAAACAACCCTCCTGCCGCCGCCTGGCCCGCCTTTAAGCTATGTTGGCTGCGTGAGAACCACCCTGAACAGTGGGCACAAGTTGCCACTGTATTAATGCCGAAAGACTATATTAACTTCCGGTTGTGCGGTGTGCGCGCTACCGACTACAGCGAAGCCTCTTGCTATTACCTGATGGACAGCGCCACACAAACTTGGTCGGAAACGGCACTTAACCAATTCCAACTGCGGCGCGATCAATTACCTGCTCTGTATCTCTCCAGCGATGTGATTGGCCAGATCGATCAGTCCGCTGCCGCTGCTACCGGTTTACCCGTAGGGATACCTGTCGTGGCCGGTGCCGCAGATATGGCTGCCACGTTGTTGGGCTCTGGGGTTTATCAACCCGGTACCGCGTCTGACAGTACCGGCACCTCGACCCTATTAACCGTGGTAGCCAAGCAACCATTGCTTGATCCTTGGGTGAATAACCTGCATTTGGCCAATTCCGCTTGGGGCGGCTTTACGATTTTGGATGCCGGTGGTGATGCCATGAGATGGGCACGTATGGCACTGAACGACAGTCGCCTTAACCACCAACAAATGCTTGATCTGGCGGCGAATGTCTCCCCAGGGGCCGAAGGGTTGCTATTCCTGCCTTACCTCACCGGCGAACGCCTGGCGGAGCATACCAACTCCCGGGCACAGTTCTTTGGTTTGCAACGCAAGCACCGGCAAGAGCATCTTTACCGCGCTGTGCTGGAAGGCGTTGCGCTGGCCGCATTGCGTAACCTGCAACAACTCCGTCGTTGTACACAAGAACCGGATGCCATGATCGCTTCTGGTGGTGGCGCACGCAGTGCACTGTGGTTACAGATCAAATCCTCCGCTTATAACCTGCCGATCCTACAAACTCGCAATCAAGAAAACGGTACGACTGGCTGCGCGATTATTGCAGGCGTCGGAATTGGTCTGTTCAGCAGTTTTGCTCAGGGTGTCAGCCGCACCGTCAGCATTGAACGGGAAATTACGCCGGATCCTCGGTTACACGAACACTACCTGCGTTGTTTTGAACTGTTCGAACAACTCTATGGCCAGGCCCAATCCCTTTACGAACAGCTTGATGTTATTAGCTCGTTTTCTTTCTCTGAGAATAAAGGAACACCACAATGAGCGAATCTCTGATCAGTAAAACACCCGCGGCGGAACAAGTTGCGGCAGAAAACATCGATAGCAGCGCCTATTTACCTGCCACACCCTGGCTGCAACTGATGCTGGTCTGTTGCCTGTTTGCCCTGTGGGGCATGGCAGGCAACCTTAACGATATTCTGATCGCCCAATTCAAAAAGGGGTTTGATCTCACCGATACCCAGACCGCGCTGGTACAGTCAATCTTCTTCCTTGGCTATTTTCTGGTAGCACTACCTGCGGCGGCGATAATCAAGCGTTACTCTTACAAGGTCGCCATTGTTATCGGCCTGTGTCTGTATGCGCTAGGTTGTTTTCTGTTTATCCCTGCTGCGCAAATCATGACTTATGGAGCATTCCTCGCCTGTTTGGGGGTGATTGCTGCCGGGTTGTCATTCCTGGAAACCTCCGCTAATACCTATTCCAGCCTGTTGGGTCCGTTAAAAACCTCGACTCAACGTATTAACTTCTCGCAAATTTTTAATTCGTTTGGGGTGATTTTCGGCGTGTTGATTGGCCAGCAGTTAGTGTTCGGTAAAAATGATCCGACTCACGATCAACTGCTGCAAATGCCTGCTGAACTGGCAGAAGCTGCCCGAGCTCAGATGGTTTCACAGGTAGTGACGCCGTATCTGATCATTGGTTCGGTGCTGATAGTACTGGCGTTGATTTTTGTGATAGTCAAATTCCCCGCATGCAAAACACAACATTCACAAGGTGGTGGAGCCAAGCCACTGTCACAGTCATTGCGTATCTTACTGGCGTTGCCACGTTTTCGTCTCGGGGTACTTTCGCAGTTCCTGTATGTTGGCGCGCAAGTTGGTCTATGGAGTTTCACCATTCGTTTTGTGCAGATGATTGAACAAGGCACAACAGAACATTCAGCCACCTATTGGCTGATTGCTACACTGGTTTGTTACTCTGTCGGGAAAGTCGTCACTACCGCGTTGATGAAAAAATTTAATCCGGCGCTGTTGCTCGGCGTATTCTGCTCCATCTGTGTGCTGTTGCTGCTGTTTGCCGTCAATATCCACAGTATGTTCGCAGTGGTAGCGATTATGGGGGCCAACTTCTGCATGGCGCTGTGCTGGCCGACCAACTTCGGGTTGACCATTAAAGGTCTGGGAGAGGAGACACAAGTCGCGGGTTCGATCGTGGTGATGTCTATTATCGGTGGAGCTATCGTGCCATTAATTATGGGCATGATTTCCGATGCCAACGGCGGCAACATGCAAATCGCCTTTGCCGTACCGATGCTCTGCTTTGCGTACGTGGCTTTCTACGGCTTCTACTGCGTGAAGAAGGGGGTCTAATATGGCAAATCTAATCAGTGGTCTGGCTCATGTGGGTCTGCGCAGTGCCAATATAGAACGGGCAACCACTTTCTATCATTCATTAGGATTTACTACCCGCGAGACTCTGGTGCTCGATGATCCGCAGGGCAACATTGGTATTCGTTTCTTAACGCTGGGCACCCTAACGTTAGAGTTGTATCAGTTGCCTTGGTCTGGACAACAGCGTGATGCCGCCAGCTTTGGTATTGATCACATTGCATTGCAGGTTAGCGATCTTGCTGCCGCTCAGCAATGGATGATGGAACTAGGTTACCCGTTGACGGAAGGCCCTTCACTGCAACCCAGCGGCCATGACGGCGTGCGCTACTTTATGATTGCAGGGCCGGACGGTGAACAGGTGGAGTTTAATCAGCCACTGTAGAGTCTATTTATCCTTATCCCACCCCTCTTCTTATCGAAGAGGGTGTTAATGTGGTGCTGTGGTCAGGTGGGCTATCACACCGCTTTTGCCAGTAGCGCATGTGCAGAGTATATTACCCGCACATCGTTCAGCAGACAGGGAGGGAGGGAGTATGTATGCAGAGGAACGACAGGAAAAACTTCTCACCATTCTGAAAGAGAAGCGCAAACTGTCAGTTGGGGAAATGAGCGAGCGGTTTAACGTTTCTGGTGCTACCATCCGCACCGATTTGCGCATCCTAGAAGAAGCCGGAATGCTTACCCGCACTCATGGTGGTGCGATCCTGCGTACTCGCGCCAGCTTTGAAATGAGTTCTGATCAGCGTGAAGAGGTCAATCTCTTGTCCAAAGAGCAGATTGGCCTACTCGCGGCAAGTCTGGTGGAAGACGGTGATATCATCGTGCTGGATACCGGCACCACCACCTTGCAGATTGCCCGTCATATACGCCAGCGCCGTAATATTACGGTGATCACCAACGATTTTATGATTGCCAAAAGCCTGGAAGATGTGGATTCGATCCAGATCGTGCTGCTCGGCGGTATAGTCAAAAAAGGCTACCACTGCACAGTGGCGATCAACGGCCGTTCGCTGCTGGATACGTTGAATATCGATAAAGCCTTTATGGGGGTGAACGCTCTGTCGCTCAAGTATGGGGCATGCGTGGCCGACATTATGCTAGCAGAAACCAAACGCAGTATGGTGGAACACGCTAATCAGGTGATTGTGGTCTGCGATCATACAAAGCTGGGCAACACTTCACTGGCGCAGTTCGCCACGCCGGCACAGATCGATACAATTGTACTCGATACCTTGCCGGAAGATGCTGCAGATTACCACGAAGCAGGGATCGCATTGTTAAGCGTCCAATGCGAGGAGTAACCCATTTGTCGTGATTTGCCATCGTAAACTTCGTTATCGACAAGAGGTGGAGCCTCTGATGGGTGGTTTGTGCCACGAATTGAGCATGAGCAAGCTAGCGTTCAATCTAGGCGATATGACTTTAGAACACGCTGGTTCACTCAAATAAACCACTGTTTACTGGCGATTGTCGCAGCGCCGCTGGCACCGTTAAATGCTGACGATGAAGCTTGTACGAAGCGCACTACGTCATGGGAAAGCGGGCGGCGCAAATAAGTTCGTATTTGCTGGATCAATGCTTCTAGTGGGAAACCCGGCATATCCATCACCCCGCCGCCGAGCACTATCGCATGGGGATCAAACAGGTTAATGCTGGTGGCAATGGCTTTCGCTGTTCGTTGCATAAACTGCACAATAAACGGCTGCTCGGTGGCATAGAGAAACAGTTCACTTAGTGCAAACTCGCGCGGTGTGCTGTCATACCATCGGCGTAACGCCAAACCGGAGCAGGTGGTTTCAAGACAGCCGTAATTGCCGCATCCACACTGCTTTTCATCATCTCCCATGGGGATATGCCCCAATTCACCTGCCACGCCGTGTGCTCCAGTCCAGGGGGCGCCATTCATCCAGATAGCAAACCCCATGCCGGTACCAAGATAAGCACCGAGAACCAATTGCTGCTCAAGTTGATGTTCATGTACGTCATAGGAGAGTTGCATATTAACATCACGCTCGAATTGAACTGGGCAGTGCAGCACTGCACTCAGCTTATCGGCCAACCCTGCCAAGTCAGTCGAGGCTAACGGTAAATTGGGTGTGGAAATGATGCTCTTTTTATCGTTCTCTACCAGTGCTGGAAACCCCATGACCAACCCTTGGCAGCGTGCATTATAACGTTCAAGATATTGATGCAGTCGGGCGCTTAATCCAGCGACTAGCCCCGAGGCAATAACATCAGCAGTACGTAACTTCTCACAATGGAGCATCACGCCATCGCGCTTGAGTAAGCAAAAGCGGATATGGGTCGCCCCCATATCGACCCCGATCACCACGTCATATTTAGGCATGCTGTAACACCTCACTCTTGGCATGAATGATTTGTTGCGACATCAGCGCCCAGGCTTTATCGATATCAGCGGCATGATTGAACAGCCCGGAAGAGCCAACAATTAGCACATCGGCCCCAGCCTCAATCAGACGTTGGTATGTTGCCTGATTACATGAACCATCAATTTCAATTTCATAATTAAGCTGGTTTTTTTCACGCCAGGCTTTCAGTTCAGCAATTTTATCTAACATTTCAGGGATAAATGGCTGTCCAGCAAAGCCAGGGTCCACCGTCATGACGGTTATTTTATCTGCTTTATGAATGTAATATTTCATGCTATCGACCGGTGTTTCTGGATTGAGGATCAGGCCGACTTTCATCCCCAAACTGCGGATTTCCTCGATCAAGCGAAATGCTTGTCCGTTGAGGGTTTCTGGGTGCAGCGTGATAAAGTCTGCGCCCGCTTTTGCCAAAGGAGCAATGTAATCCTGTGGGCGCGTCACCATTAAGTGACAATCCAGTGGTTTGTTGGCAATACGCTTCACTTGGCTGACGAAAAAGGGTGACAGTGTCAGGTTAGGTACAAAATGGCCGTCCATAATGTCGATGTGAAAATAGTCCGCATTTTGGTCAATAAATTCAATTTGTTCTTTAAATTTCAGCAAATCCATACACATCAGGGAGGGAGATATCTTCATTATCGAGTCCTTACTTACTGATAAGTCGGTCGAGGGCGACAGCGGCAATAATCAGGCCGCCCATCACCACCAGTTGGTAATAGGTTTGTACTTGGAGAATATTTAGGCCGTTATTGATGGTGCCTATAATCAGGCCACCAATAACCACAGAAAAGATGCGCCCCTTGCCCCCGAAAAAGCTGGTACCGCCAATAATGGCACTAGCGATGGCATAGGTTTCAAACCCCATCCCAGCTAACGGTTCAGCCGCGCCAAGGCGAGCTGTCGAAACCACGCCAGCAAGACCGGCACAAATACCTGAGATGATAAACACCACTAACATGTGAAATTTCACATCAATGCCGGAATAAAAAGCTGAGTTTTTATTGCCGCCCAAGGCGTAGATATTGCGCCCAAGGCGTGTACGGGTGGTTAGGAACCAGAGCACTATGGCGATAAACAGGGCGAATAATACCGGTACTGGAATGCCTAACACACTGGCAGCAAAGAAGTTTACAAACTCAAACGAGAAGCCATACACCGAGTTGGCATCAGAAATCACCAAGGTGATACCGCGAAAAATGGCATTAGTGCCAAGAGTGATGATGAAAGGGTGCAGGCCGGTCCAGTTGACTAGGCAGCCATTGATGGCCCCCAGCGCGCCACCTACCAGCACACCACCAATCAGTGCTGCGAATATTGGATCGACCCCTGCTAGCATCAATTTTGCGGTAACCATGCCAGACAGCGCTAGAATCGCACCAACAGACAAGTCGATCCCTGCCACTAAAATGGCAAAGAACTCACCCATCCCAATTAATACAGTGACCGAGCTTTGGACGAATATTTGCGTGATGTTATTGGTAGTAAGGAAATACTCCGACGAAATAGAACCAAAGATAGCCACAATGATAGCCAGAATGAAAAAAGTGCTGTATTTATCCCAAAAAGCGGCGAAGTTAAACGGCTTTTTCCCAGCCGTATCCGATTTCACTCTTGTGGTAATGCCCATGCCATAATCTCCTCTTCGCTGATGTCATCACGGTTGGTCAGGATTTGCGTTAATCGTCCTTCACAAAACACCGCAATACGGTCGCAGACGGTAATAATTTCGGGAAGCTCAGAGGAGACCATCAGAATGACTTTTCCCTCATCTGCAAGGGTGCGCATCACTTTATAGATCTCGGCTTTAGCACCCACATCAATACCTCGGGTGGGTTCATCAAAAATAATCACGTCGGGATGACAACATAACCATTTAGAAATCAATACTTTTTGCTGATTCCCGCCAGACAGTTCTGTGATATTTTGCGACACCGAATGGCACTTTAGTGCCAGTAGGCTTCGTTGTTCTTCGGCAATTTCCTGCTCAAGCTGTGGCTTAACCAACCCGATTGCACCTTTGTAACCCCCTTCTTTTAAGCTATGGCTGATAGCCATGTTCTCAGCGATAGAGAAATTGCTGAAAAAACCGTTTTCACGCCGGCTTTCCGTGATGTAGCCCATGCCTTTTTTCAGTGCATCCAACGGGGAGCGGGGGGTGATATTTTTGCCATTAAGCCAGACTTCGCCATGGCTGATTTTGTCGACACCAAACAGGCAATTCATTAATTCGGTGCGGCCAGAACCCACTAAACCGGCAAACCCGAAGATCTCACCCCGGTTGACAGCAAATGAGATATCGCGGACTTTTTTCTTATCGCGACTGGTCAGGTTTTTCACCTCAAACACCGTGTCACGTACCACGTTGCCGGTATTTTCTTTGAAGGCAATAAAGCGGTTTTGTAATTCGCGCCCGACCATCAAACGCACAATGTCGTCGTTAGTGACATCCTGAATCATGCCGCTACACACACTGCTACCATCTTTCATTACTGTATAGCGATCGCATATACGACGGATCTCATTCAGTTTATGAGAGATATAAACAATAGCAGTACCCTCTTTGCGCAACTGATTCATAATTAAGAAGAGATAATCCACCTCTTTATTAGTCAGTGATGAGGTTGGCTCATCCATAATAATAACTTTAGCATCGAGCATTAATGTTTTAGCAATTTCTAACATCTGTTTATGACTGATGGATAAATTAGCCACTTTTTCATCAAGGCTGACTTTTAAACCCACGCGTAATAACATTATTGCCGCCTGGATACGCATTTTTCTCCAGTCTACAATATTTATACCGCAGAATTTTTTCGTCAGGTGACGGCCAATATAAAGATTTTCTAATACTGTCAATTCATCAATGACACTAAGTTCCTGATAAATAATCCCGATACCTAATTGCGCTGCCTGTTTATGGTGCAGTTTGTCGTAATTAATATCATTAATAGTTATTGAGCCACTCGTTGGGGAATGAATACCCGACAATACTTTCATTAAAGTTGATTTACCTGCGCCATTCTCACCTAATAACGCATGAATTTCATGTGTGAAAATAGTTAAATCAACGGACTTTAAGGCATGAACCGGCCCAAAGGATTTGCCGATCCCCGCCATAGAGATATAAGGCGTGACCATATAATCACCTTAGTTTTTATTCCTACCGAAATCTACCCATACCCGACCTAATCCGTAAGAGGAAAGCCGAGTGAGTGGCTCTGCTCTTTAACCGGATATTAGCCGGGTGGGTACGGCTATAATGCTATTTGGTGACCAGTACAGAATCCACTAGCGTAAACTGCGGTTGTTTATCTAATGGGATCACTTTCCCCCGTTGAACCGCTTCCACCAGCAGTTTCAACCCGGTAGCACCGATATTCGCTGGGTTTTGTGCAACCGTGGCGGTCATTTGCCCGGCATCTACCATCTTACGTGCTTCGGGTATTCCATCGGTGCCGACAACGAGAATCTTGCCGACTTTACCTGCATTGGCGACTGCCTGTGCTGCACCCATCGCCATGGTGTCATTGGCGCAATAGATAGCTTTCAGATTGGGGTTGCGCTGCAAAACATTGGTGGCGACATCTAGCGCTTTAATACGATCCCAATCAGCAGGCTGACTGGCAACTAATTTGATTTGGCTGGCTTGCTTAAATGCTTCCGTGGCTCCCGCACGGCGTGCTTCACCAGAAGCGTTACCCGCTTTACCTTCGATAATAGCGACTTCACCACCAGTAGTGCCTAATTTATCAATAATGAAAGCGGCTCCTTTAGCTCCTACCGCATTATTGTCAGTCGTGACAAAGGCTTCGACATTGCCTTTAGCTTTTTTCAGATTATCCATATCAATTTTTTCGTCGAGATTGACCAGATAAATTCCTTTTTGCCAGGCACGAGCCACAGGCATAACTAGATTAACTGAAGACAGTGGCGCAAAGGCTATACCTTTGTAATTCTTATTACTCAGATCTTCGAATAATTGCAGTTGAGACTGAAAGTCACCTTCAGAAGGGGACGCAAATATATCTACACTGACACCTAATACTTTTGCCTCCTCTTCAATTCCTTTTTTCATATCCACCCAGAAAGGATTAGAGAGCGTTTTTAAAATAACCGCATACTCTGCGGCAGCGAACGCACTGGTGGATAACATCATACCTATGGCTGCACCACTAAATAGTTTTAGAAGTTTATTCATGGCTCATTTCTCATTGTAGGGAGAGAGTTCCGGCATGTCTTAAAATAGAGACATGCCGGTTTTTATTACTATTATTTATCTCGCCGGAAAAAGTCGACAATAGCGCCGGTTTTTTCCAGATTAATCGTAGCTTGTTCAATATCTTGTTGTGCTACAGAAACAAAAAATGCATCTAATAAAGTGAGTTGTAATATACGCGCTGAGGCGTTTCGCCCTAATAAAGGGGTCTCTGGTGCTGGCGAACAAATAATAAAATCAGCCAATTTGGCAATAGGGGAGTGATAGCTATGAGTAATACATATAATCTTCGCTCCATTCTTCTTTGCCAATTCTACAGCGGCTTTTAAATCACTGGTGCGCCCGGAATGGGACACTACCAGCACCACATCACCTTTTTTCAGTAATGCAGCGGACATCATCATAATATGTGCGTCTTGGTAAGCCTGGCAACGCACACCTATGCGCAGTAGTTTATGCGCGATATCGGCACAAATCGGATTCGAGCCACCCACACCGTACAAATCACGTTGTTTGGCACCATAGAAAAAGCGTGCAGCACGGTGGATTTCATCGACGTTAACGATCGATTGCCCTTCCATAATCGTGCGCAGGGTGATGTTAAATACCTTATTAACCACATCCTCTGGCGCTTCATCAAACGATAACTCAGCCGGTAACACCTGTTCAGACTGCGAGAAGTAATCAATCAACGTACTGCGCAGATTGCGAAAGCCACTAAAACCCAGCAGTTTTGAAACTTTAACAATCATCGCTTCCGACACCATGAGGGTCTCGGCAACATCTTTAATCGCGGGTGCGGCACTCAAGTTCCCAGGTGTAAGAAACCATTCAACAATACGGCTTTCATTTTCCGTCATCCCCTCTTGCTTCATTCGTAGGTAGGGGGCAATACCGATCCCGTTAGGAATACCTTGATCAAACTCTGACTCACTCATCTCGGTCTCATGTCCAAAAATTGAAGACGTCACTATATCACCACAATGTGTTGACGAAATATGCTATCAACTTCACAGAATTTGATAATTTATAAAGTAACTATTGTTTGTGTAGTTTTCCCTTGGAGGGTGAAATATTATAAATAAATTTATAGTGATTAAAATCAAGTTGTTGAGTTTGTTTTATGGATGTTGCTTACGGATTGTTCTTTATGGTCACTACACAAGTTATTTAAATTTCATGATTATTGTGCGTAAAATAGACACATTCCTGCGCGGAATTGCTGGGATTTTTAACTATAAGTATCGTTTTAGCTCACATAAAACTGAAATTTGTGAAGTTTGGCTTACTGACGAATGAGAGGTTATTCAATGAAAAGTATTGCTCTGGGTTGCGATCATGTCGGATTTATTCTGAAAGCGGATATTGTTGCTCACTTACAAACGCGTGGCATCAAGGTGATTGATAAAGGTTGGTGGTCTACAGAACGTACGGATTATCCACGCTATGCCAATGAAGTTGCTGAGGCGGTGACGGCTGGGGAAGCTGATGGTGGCGTCTTGATTTGTGGTACGGGCGTAGGCATCTCGATTACGGCAAATAAACATCCCGGTATCCGCGCGGTAGTGTGCAGCGAACCTTATTCGGCACAGCTTTCTCGACAACATAATAATACTAATGTACTGGCTTTTGGCTCTAGGGTCGTAGGGTTGGAACTGGCGAAGATGATTGTGGATGCCTGGCTTGATGCAGAATTTGAAGGGGGCCGACATCAAACTAGGGTAGACGCCATAACCGAGGTGGAAACACGATTTAACGCATTGTAATAAGACCAGCCACTATTTCTGTTACTGCCAAATGCAGGAGTCGAGTCCTGCATTTGGATTGCTAAAAAGCAATGGGATCTGATGAGCATGAGAAGCCTAAGCTAAATCAAAATTAGCATAATAATGACCCGCTGATTTAGTCACCATAATTTTAGGGTTCTTCTTTACTTTCTCAGCAATGGATTCTGCTAGTTCACCAACGTCAGATGTGGATTTAGTCTCACTTTGATAACTGTATTCGGCGCTTGGAAGTAATTTCTTTACACCAGACTCAGTAATGATCACCGTTCGTGAGAAGCCCTTAGTTTCCATTTTATTATGTAGGTCGTCGTAGTCGGCATCTTCTGAATCACGTAGCTCAACCCTAACAGTAAATCTCGCCATTTTTTAAATCCCTATATTAATTATGGAATAATCAACATAGCAATTTCCATCGACGGTGGAAAGAAGGGAAGTCACAGCCGTTCCGTAACCTCTGCCGAAAGCGCAATCTCACCTTATTACCGACACCTTGAGTATTTGATTCCTTTTTGATGGACAAATTCTGAGCTTTGAATCAGGCAGTATTTGGCCTTGATGGTGAGCATGTTGGCATAGTTTGATAGGGGCGTTAAGTGAACTAGGGGTCCAAGCAATGAAATCTAACTTTAAAAACGAAATACAGACATTCGGACGCTCCCTATTATTGCCTATTGCCGTTTTAGCACCAGTAGGGATGTTAATGGGGATCTGTAGCGCGCTAGGTCAGGCGTATATGATAGACAAGCTACCTTTTCTGGGGAATGCCTATTGCAAGGCGATATTGTCTTCGGTGGGTTTAATCAGCAGCGTCGTGTTCCAGAATATTCCGCTGCTGTTTGCCATGGGGGTTGCCTATGGCATGTCGAAGAAAGAGAAGGGCATTGCCGTTTTCTCATCGGTCATCGCCTATTTGACGCTGTTGATTTCAATGCATGTGCATCTGAAATTAATGGATCAATTAGTGACGGAGAATATGGCCTTTGTCGGGCAGGGAATGGTTCTCGGTATCCAAACACTGAAAATAGAGGCGTTGGGAGGGATCATTGCCGGTTTGCTTGCCGCCAAGGTCACGGACCGGTTTTACCGATTGCAACTGCCGTTGGCATTTGCGTTCTTTAGCGGAAAAAAATCGGTCGCTATCTTGTCCATTGCCTTCACTATTCCGGTCGGTTTGATCATCCCGTTTGTCTGGGACGTCTTTACCTATGGGATGAGGAGCATTTCGACCGTCATGATGGCACCGAACATTGGTGCTGGGATTTACATGACCTTAAACCGTTTGTTGATTCCATTCGGTCTGCACCATGTGTTGAGTTCGACAGTCCGCTTTACCGAAGCCGGCGGGACTTATCTGATTGATGGGCAAACCTACGTTGGCATTCTGCCAGCCATGAATAAAATCTTGTTTGAACTGGGGCCGAATCATCCGGCCTGGAATGAGTTTATGCCGACGTTGTCCAGTTATTTGGCATCATCGCAAATGTTGACCACGTTATTTCGTGTTCCGGCTATTGGTTTGGCGATGTACCACATGGCCTATATTAAGAACAAGAAATTTGCCAAGGGGATGATCCTAACCGTTGTCTTGACGGCATTCCTCGGCAATATTACTGAGCCGCTGGAGTTCTCTTTCCTGTTTATTGCGCCTAGGCTGTTCATCATCTATGCCATATTGTGCGGCTTGCTAACGATTCCACTGCAAATACTGGAAGTCTCGATTGGTTATATTCGTGGCACGATATTCGACTTCGGTATCTTCGGGTTAATGTACGAAAATACCCATTGGGTGAACCTTATCATTCTGGGTGCGATCAACTTTGTCGTGTTCTATTTTGTCTTCCGCTACGCCATTGGAAAATTCGATATTAAAACGCCAGGTCGTGAAAATGAAATGGCCGATAGCGCTCTACTAAATAACAAAGAGTATGACAAGGTGGCGCAATTGGTTGTGGAAGGTTTGGGTGGCAAGAATAATATCAAACGGGTGGAAAACTGTGTGTCACGGCTGCGTATTGATCTCGGTGATCAGAAACTGGTGAACATGGAGTTATTGAAAGAGTCTGGGTCACTGGGGACGTTTATTCCATCCAGCAATCATATTCACGTCGTATTTGGACCGCACGTCGAGTTTGTCCGCAATGCGGTAGACGATCAACTTGCTGGCATTACGCAACGTTAAGAGGGAACAGCATGCGCGCACTCTATGATTCAAAAAGTAAGACTATCGACCATCAAGGAATGAAAGACCTCTTCACTCATGAGGCCAGAGTACAGTCATGGCTTGATGTCGAAGGCGCTCTGGCGATGGCGCAAGCCAAGGTCGGTATGATCCCAACGGCAGCGGCGGAAAATATCGCGGCTAACTGCCGGCTTGAGCGCATTGATCTTGCCGAAGTTGACCGGCTACTGCGCCAGATTGGCCACGGTTTTGTACCGGTTATCAAAGTGTTGGTGAAAGCCTGTGATGCACAAAGCGGTAAGTATGTGCATTACGGTGTGACCACCCAGAACATTCAACAGACGGCTCATCTGTTGATCGTGAAAAAATTCCACCAAAAGCTGATGAAATTCGTGGATGACACGCTAGTCAATCTCGCTCAGCTGGCGAAAGAGCATAAAGACACGCTAATGGCGGGGCGGACGCACGGTAAACACGCACTACCCATTACCTACGGCTATAAGGTTTCGGTGTGGATCTATGAACTGCTGGCGGCGGTCGAACGTATGCAGGAAGCCGAAAAACGTGTGTTTACTGTCATGATGGGCGGTGCAGTGGGAGCCTTTCATGCGACAGGAGAACCGGGTAGAACGGTACAGGATCTGGTTGCCGAAGAACTCGGTATGCATTCGATGTTGGTTCCTTCGCGTAATGCTAGGGTATTTCGCGCCGAGTACATCGCCAATTTGTGCCTGCTGGCGACGACCTTACATAAAATCGCTGAGGAGGTTTATCAGACCTCAAGTGAGGAATTTGGTGAAGTGTCGGAGGCATTCGCTAAAGGCACCGTAGGCAGCAGCACTATGCCGCAGAAGGTCAATCCCAAACTCGCGAAAGGTATTATTGCCAACGCACAAAAGCTGTATTCGGTCCTGACCGCAACACTGTATGTTTGCCCGCGGCCTTTTGAAGCCGATAGCTCTGCTTATTTCATCTTTGATGCCAGCCTGCAAGAAAGTATTGAATTGATGGCGGAAATTATCCTGCGCGCTGAGGAACTGACGCGGACGCTGGTGATTAACCCTGAGCGGATGCATGACAATGTCATGCTGACACATGGGTTGATTAACAGTGAGAAAATCATGATGAAACTGATCGATAAATTGGGCAAAGACCCCGCTCATGAACTGGTTTATAGCATGGCGATGCGCAGCACACATGAGCATCTCGAATACAGCGAAGTACTGAGCAATGATCCAATGATGGCGGATAACTTCACGGCTGATGAGATAGCCGAGCTGCTCGATCCCCGCACTTATACCGGACTGTGTGCCGTCATCGCCGATGAATTGGCTGATCGGGTACTGAGGGGAAGAAATGAATAACTGTCGTTCTGGCGTCATTAAGTCCAACAGGATCGTATTCCCTGATGGGGTCAAGGCCGGTTATTTGTTGGTGCAAGAAGGGAAAATCAGTGGCTTTGAACCCCATTTTTCCGGCGAGCATATCGACTTTAGCGACAAGATTATCATGCCCGGTTTTGTCGATATTCATGTGCACGGCTGGGGGCGGGGCTCTTTCGCTTATAAGGGAAATAAAGCGGCGCTTAAATGGATGAGTCATGATCTGGTGAAGGTCGGAGTGACGTCATATTTGCCGACGTCTGGGACGATGCCGAATGCTTTTCTGGAAGCTTCGCTGGTAGAGGCCGCTGATTATATCGCCACGGCCACCCCCGCCGAGGGGGCTGAGGCGATTGGCATCCATATGGAAGGGCCTTACATCAGTGAAAAACATCTTGGTATGCAGCGGGCAGACTCACTACAGCCTCCCAGTATTGGTGGGTTTGACCGCTTCAATCAACTGGCAGGGCAGAATATTCGCCTGATGACGTTGGCGCCAGAACGGGAGGGGGCGCTAGAGCTGATTCGTCACCTGTGCGCGAAGGGCATTACCGCGTCGGCAGGGCATACTGATGCCACTTTTGCTGAGGTGACGGCAGCGGTTGAAGCCGGATTAAGCCATTTCACTCACGCTTACAGTGGGATGCGTGGTTTCCATCATCGTGAGCTCGGTGTGGTCGGGGCGCTGATGTACCATCAGGATACTTACGCAGAAGTCGCAAAACAGAGTGGTATCACCATCAAGCCAGAAGCTTTTGATCTGCTTTATCGCCTTAAACGCGACCGGCGAATGGTCTTGATGAGCGATTGCATGGGCTATGTCGACTTCCCTGAGGGCTATGAGTTTTACCATTATCTGCGCAAAGAGACATTCCGCATCAAGCAAGGGCAGTTGGAGATTGCCGCGGATAGTGGTGAAACGCAGCATGTTTGTCCCTGTGACTACTCATCAGTGAAGCAACTTGAGATGAACTTCTTGGATTCAGTGAGAAACATCTTCGAACGTCTGGATAATGGCTGGGTATCTATCGCCAGAATTGCTTGCGAAAACCCGGCGATTCTGGCGAGGGCGCAAGACAGGAAAGGGTCACTATGCTTGGGGAGGGATGCTGATATTTTGGTGTTAGATGACGATTTCAATTTGATCGATGTCTACTGTCGCGGTCTTCGCCAGGCGCAACTTCGCGAAGTGTAGTTCCACGCAACAGAACGGTTCACATCCGTTCTGTTGCCAACAACCCCGTGTTTCGCGTTAAATAAAAAAGTCAGGATACTTCTGCCCTAATAAGGTTTGCAGTTGCTGATGATCCAATCCCTCTACATCTTGAAGAAATTCCTCGGTAGGGATTTTCTTTTTCGCACGTGAAAGTCCATGTTTGCCAAGCAGCGAGATGTCATCACGGCTCAAATAGAAATTCACCTTAATGTAATCCAACTGATAATACTTCAGGTAGCTGGATATTTTATTGGTGAAGGTAATGAGCAAATCAAAAGGCGTCTGTTCCAACGTGTGCAACTCGTTAATATTGACGCAGCAAAGGATCTCAATATGGAAGTGCGATTTCAAAACCTCTTTGAAATAGCCGACCTTACTTTCCGAAGAGTTGGTCACAATAATAATGCGTTTCTTATATTCACTGTGAACCCGATTCTGCAATTCATATTTCTTTAGGATTAAGACCAGTGTTGACAGATGCACCGTCGAAAATATGGTCTGATAATAGTGCGCAACGGCTAAGGTGGCCTGAGACACTGCCTGATATAGCACGGCATGCCGGGTTTGGACTTCGTGCAGTTTTTTGTCGTCAAAGTATAAATTGAACTTGCTTTGTACGATGGTGGAATAGATGAACTGATAAACCTCGGCAAAGAACGGTGATGCGTTGTGTATTTCAGCGCGTAATAGCGGGGAAATGTATTCGCAAAAATGCCTGACCAGTGTGACTAGCTTAGGGTCATAGACATCAAATGGACGCCAAGTGTAGGTCAATGAGGAGGTCAGCAGGTCAAGAAAGCGATTTTCATGCTCATTGTCCAGTAGTGCGAAATCGAGCGACTGAATAAAGTTGAGATTGTGACTGTGGGTAATCTCGTGCCCGCGCCGCAGACGTTGTAGGGCAATACTCATGTACACCAGAAAATACTTCTTGCTGTTGTAGCCTAGCGTAATCTTGTTGCTCAGTCGTTGCTGATAAATCTCGGCGGCAGTGTGGATCTCCGACTGGCACTCTCTCAGAAATTGCGTCGCAATCGACTTATTGATTGGTTCGTTAGCTTTGTGTGGCACCAGCAGATGACCTTCACCAATCTCTACGGTTTTGAGAATAGTCAGGCAGATAGCGATACGTAGGTGAATTTCGTCACCCTCTAGCCGCGATCCTTGTTTGTGGATAGTGGTAATAGCGAGATGGTTGCTCTGTAGAAATGCTAAGAGCGGCTGATTATCATTTTTGAGAGTGGTGGGACTAACATTGAACTTTCGGTAGTACTCACTTTTATTCACCACGTCCCGCAGAGATAGCGCTACGCTAAGATCCTTAATGCGCTCCTCCGCAGTGGTTATGTAGCGGTTAAAAGGAATGTGTTCTAGGAAATCGATATATTCTCGATAAGTAATGGCCGTAATGATCAACGGACCATCGATATGAAGATGGTAAGCGGGCTTAAGAAATTCGTTAATCTCTTTCATTGTCCGCTTCAGTGTCGACGTCGTTTTGCCAAATTTGGTCGTAATATCGTTGATTAATACAGGGCTGTGCTCCTGAATATATTTTAAGAATGACAGGTCAAAGCTGTTCATTATTGCATCTCAACGTCGAATCTTACTTCAAAGCCATTTGCGGATATCTAAGAGTATCGAAATTGAAAGATTCTGTCTGTGAACTAGGTCGGCAGGAAAAAGGAAACATCGACAAAAAATCGCCTTTTACATTGGATTAGAACATGACACGTACGTTGGCGGGGATTTGAATCGCATAGGGTTTCTTCACGCGCTTGGTCGTTAATCCTATATTAGTAGAACCTCCGAACATCCCAAAGGATGAGGCTGTGCTGAAAATATCGATGTATGAGTAAGTGCACTTAGCTTATCATTATAGGTTATTTGCTATAGAGTGTATGGTCATATTATTAATTCGTGGTATTAGATGACTATGTTGAATATCTACTATAGAAACCCTAGTGTGCAGTAGCATTTTATTTCATCATATTTTAAGTTATCAAGTTTGGCTTTATTATAAAAAAGTATCATTGCAAGTGAAAGGTAAATTGGTAAATTTATTGGTATTTTTTTTAAGCTATATATTGATGATTAGATTATTCTGTATTATGGTGACTGAATTTACTTGTTATTGTTTTTTTGATATAGTTATTTTGAAAATTTATTATATTGTGAGAGTGTTATAATGATGGATTTCTTTGCTTTAGATTATGATTCTTTATCCAAAAGAAAATCGAGTGAGCTATTTTCCCTAAGAAAAAAAACATTTAAAGACCGCCTCAACTGGAGAGTGAATTGTGAAGAGAATATGGAATTCGATGGCTATGATAATAAGAATACTACCTACATTTTAGGTGCGTATAATGATACTGTTATCTGCAGCTTAAGGTTTATAGAAACAAAATTTCCTAACATGATAATCGATACCTTTAGACCTTATTTTAAAAACTTAAGTTTACCGGAAGGGAACTATGTTGAAGCTAGCCGGTTATTTATTGATAAAGAGCGAGTAAAATCGCTTAGTTTACAACAACATCCTATCAGCTTGATTCTTTTTTTATCGATGATAAATTATGCAAAAGATATGAGTTATCAAGGTATCTATGCGATTGTTAGCCATCCTATGCTGATTATTTTCCAACGTTCTGGCTGGCAGATTTCTGTTATCGAAACGGGGCTTTCAGAGAAAAACCAAAATATTTATCTAATTTATATGCCTGTGGATGAATATAATCAGCAGATCTTAATCAACCGCATTAACGAAACCCCGTTCATCTTGAATGGAAATTTAAAAACCTGGCCATTATCATTCAGTGGTAGGGAAAACCGGCCTGATAAGGTTCAATTCGATCCCGAGCCTTATGGCGTGCTTGGCATTGGTAACACCTAGTTTTTTGACTGCATTACCAATATGATATTTTACTGTGGTGAGCTTGATGCCTAAAATAAGGGCAATTTCCTGATAGGATTTTCCCATGCTCGCCCAGTAAAGTATTTCATTTTCGCGCTCGGAGAATAACTCTTTTGGCGCTGTTTTTTCTAGATTACTTGCGGTACTAAACTCTTGGTAAAGTGTGAGCAATTTCTCGTGCGTTGTTAATAATAACATTTGAAGGTCGTTTTTCTTGTCCGTGATTAACGCTTCTATATCATCATCACAAGTGTCATCAATTATCATAGACAGAACAACAAGGTTATGATAATGGTCGTGAAGTACAAAGGTATACCCATTAATGACGTTATAATTTTTAGCCATATCAAAAATTTTCGGCATTTTTAGCCCTGAGCTGATCATTATATTCTCATCCCAAGGGAAGGGGGTAACACGGTACGAGGCTGTAATAAGAACAGGGTCTATGAATTGATAATTATTTTTAGTGTAAAACTCAAACCATTCAGTTCTATTCGATATGATTGCAAAGTTGGTGGGGTTTTTTTTGTTCATTATTGCATAGGCATATTTGATGTTGTTAAAGGGTTTTAGGTTTTTCTCCAAATAGTTTTTTATGGATGCATTAATATTAATATTGCTAAAAAATGAACTTGACACCCGCCATCTCCTTGAACGAAATCCATTATAGTTTCAATAGTATAACATAAGATTGATACTGTATGAATCTCTCTTCTGACGTCGGGTTGGAATTCATAATATTAGAATGAGAAAGTTATACTCGTTGCTTTCGAACCATAATGTATGAATATGTCATACAAGTGTTAGTCTCTGTCAAGCTGAGAGGAAGAATAACCAAATTTGAATATATCTGCTTTAGCATAATCAATATTGAATTTGATGAGCATGTCAGCGCGTATTGCCATTCCTTTCTTCGGGCGAGCATCATCGACCAAATGGAAATCAACTCGTATTATTTATTTAATATCAATGGGATAAGTTACTAGGATTTAGGCATATGCAAAAAGTCTCATTCGCCTTTCACCGAATGAGACTAAAAATTGACAGGTTATTAACTATTAGTAATAATACTTAAAAATTTCCTTGGTGTTGGCCAAATTGGCTTCTGAACCTCTAAGTGGGATCAGTTTTTTACGGGTAAAACATTTTGTTCTTCTGCGTAAACAATAAGGTGTTTTGTTAATGAATGCTAGATGGATTAAAGTACAGTCAAGCACTGTACTTTAATCGGTAAACACCTTCAGACAGCGCTTTTTCATGCCTCATTAGGTGCGTCAATTCGGCGTATTCACCAAGTTTTCAGGTTCTGTTGGCCATCCTCTGTGAGCTCCGCATCGCCACATATTCCTTTGACCTATGTTGTAGTTGGGAAAGAGAATTCATTATTTTTCTGATAGATATGGTATGCCCGCATACAAAAGCATAGCGTTGCTCGGTCAGGATACAAATCATGAAAGCGGCCAAACCATTTCAGTTCTATACCACCGTGAATCCCGATTCCAGTCAGCGGATGAGCACCACTGTATTCATGTGGACTTTTGGTAAACCATTCTACAATGATGGCGTATATTAAAGATAATTGAACAATGAATGCTCAGATTCCCATTGTTGTCGGTACTAAAACGACCGAGGTTGTTCCCCATAATAGATACATAGTGCTTACCACGGCTCTGGCCAAGATGGACAATTTTTGTTGCAGGTATGACTCGCGCCCATAGTAACGCAAGAGTATGTCGGTGCTGCAATATGTCACTACTGCAATAGTAAATGAAAGGATAGCAGTGCCATATCTTATATATCGTAGGCATGTTAATACTGAAAATTCTATTTTTTATTGGGTATTACCAGTCCAATATCTCATTACATTAAAATTAATCATGGCATCAAACTACAAGCAGCCTTTATTGATGCGTGACTGATGGTATGTTGGGATAATAAAATAATAGAGTGGGGTTTTTATTTAAATTAATAGAATTCTGAAGTGATAAAGAGGGTTTTTCTCTTTTTTTAAACTAGTCTGAAATACCCTAAATGGCTACCAATGGTGTATTGGCTGGGTGTCGTTTATCTGTTATCAGTAAAATTGCTAATAACATTTTTTGTCATGAATCAACGCTTCAGCGGCACAAAACAATGTCTCTACGCAACTAAACAATGCCTCAGTTACCTTCAACATCGATTCAAACTCATAACGATAGCTGCGTAACATCTAAGCAGTGTTGCTTCTCACATTCTCAACTCAATAATCATCTTTTGTATCTTTCGCTGCTGAACGGATCACCCACCACGAGAAAAGAGCAATAACCGCCAAAATCGCGACAATAATCAAAAATACTATCAATGTCTTATACCTATTTGTCTTATATCGATAATCTTCATTGTGATCCGTATGACAAATAAAACAGTATCAAATGAATCATTTCTGATGACCGCCCGGTAGCAGTTATCGATCTCAGGAGAAGAGTATAGAGAGGTTTTTCAAGAAAATACAAAACTGTACTACATTCAGATAAATCCACCGACTACCTCTAAAGAGGTATGCTATTGACTTTTATGCAAAAAATGTTCGATAACCGTGTTTTATTTGAGCTACTTCATAAAAGTGAATACCCATACAAAAAATGTTTGATCTAAAACAAGCATTCTCACTACTACAAATCTTTTATGCCAAAACCTCCTTAATATCGCCTTAACCCAATGGGTGTTATCAGTCTGAGGCTCCGGCTTAGCTGAGCATTTCTCCGCCTATTACGGGTTTAAAAATAAAAATAACTATCTGGTGCGGACACTGACAACGTCCGGGATGGAAAAATACACTGGAGTAAATATTGTGAGCAAATTGATTAGACAGATGTCGGTAGGGATATTGGCTCTTTTGGCAATAGGGTGGGCATTTACTCTGGCGGCCGCACCTACACCACCGATTGAGGCCCGCAACGATAAATTCGCTGAGCAGCATATTGATCAGTTCACTTCTTGGCTAAAAACCAAAGAGAGTGGACCCCGTGAAGATGCCTTGGCAGAAGATCCAAACTTGGTGATCCTTTGGGCAGGTTATCCCTTCGCGAAAGATTATAACAAACCTCGTGGACACTATTATGCCGTGACTGATGTGCGGGAAACGTTGCGTACTGCTGCACCGAAAACTGCCGAAGATGGCCCCTTACCCATGGCTTGTTGGAGTTGTAAAAGCCCAGATGTCGCTCGCTTAATCAATGAACAGGGCGAAGAAGGTTACTTCAAAGGAACATGGGCCAGAGGCGGGCCAGAAGTGGTCAATCAGTTAGGCTGTGCGGACTGCCATGATACCGCGTCAGCTGATTTTGCAGCGGGCAAACCTGCATTGGTGTTATCTCGCCCTTATGCAGAACGCGCGTTGCAATCCATCAATAAGCCTTTCGATCATGCTAGCCGTCTAGACCAACAATCCATGGTCTGCAGTCAGTGCCATGTTGAATATCACTTTGCGGGCAAAGACAAAGAGGTGAAATTCCCTTGGGATAAAGGCACCGACGTGGAATCAATGGAGAAATATTATGATGAAATCGCGTTCTCTGATTGGATTCATCCGCTCTCTAAAACCCCAATGTTAAAAGCACAGCATCCTGAGTATGAAACTTGGCGCGCTGGTATTCACGGCAAAAATAATGTCAGTTGTATCGATTGCCATATGCCGAAAATTCAAAATGCGGCGGGCAAAGTTTATACCGACCACCAAATTCGTAACCCTTTCGAGAGTTTCGAAACCACGTGTGTTAATTGCCATACCCAAGACAAAAAAACGTTGCAGGATATCGTCGCCGAACGTAAAGCCAGCATTCAGGAAATGAAACTGAATGTCGAAAGACAACTGGTTCACGCGCATTACGAGGCCAAAGCTGCTTGGGATGCCGGTGCGACTGAAGAAGAAATGAAGCCTATCTTGCAAGATATCCGTCATGCGCAGTGGCGTTGGGATTATGCCATCGCTTCCCACGGCATTCATATGCATGCCCCTGATGTTGGTTTGAAAGTGCTGGGCGGTGCGTTGAATAAAGCCGCCGATGCACGTACCAAACTGACGCGTTTGCTCGCCACGAAAGGCATTAGCCACGAGATTCCGTTGCCGGATATTTCGACCAAACTCAATGCGCAAAAAGCGTTGGGGATGGATATGGATAAGCTGAACCGTGAGAAGCAGGAGTTTCTGCAACAAGTGGTGCCAGCCTGGGATGATCAAGCCCGAAAAGCAGGCCGTTTGAGCCAGTAAGTGGCGTTCCGGTGAACGACTTTCACCGGATATCTTCCAGGGACAACGGGCTCCATACGGGGCCATAGCAAAGGTGGAATCACTATGCGCGTTTTACGTTCATTCTGTTCAGCAGCGCTGCTGGCAGTGTTGACCTTGTGCACGCTGCCCAGTCACGCCACAACACAGACCGCACCACCGCAAGCGGCGGATTCGCGTCATGTTGTGGCGCCGCAACGCGATCCAGATGCGGCTTGCACCCAGTGCCACAAAGAGCAAAAAGATGAGTTACACGGCAAGCATGCGGGGGCCATTAATCCGAATACGCAATTGGCTGTCACTTGTACCAACTGTCATGGTAAAGCCTCACTTCTACACAGAAACGGCGTCAAAGATGTGATGCGATTTAACCGCGATATGCTGAATGCCGATAAGGCGATGTTCAGCGTATCGCAACAAAATAGTGTCTGCATGAGTTGTCATCAGCCGGAGAAATTACGAGAGGCATTTTGGCCCCATGATGTGCATATGCTGAAGTTATCTTGTGTCAGTTGCCATCAGTTGCACCCGAAAACAGATCCTATGCAGGGTTTGGATGACAAAGGGCGGGTCAAGATCTGTGTGGATTGCCATCGTCGCCAGCAGGAGCTGATACCGAAGGAAACGCCATGAAAACCAATCGTCGTCACTTTATCGTCAGTATGGGGGCGCTGATTTTTATGACCGGTTCGACCGGGCGTTCATTGGCGCTGAGCGGCACTATTGAAGGTGTGCGTTACGGTATGTTGCATGATGAGACACGCTGTATTGGTTGTACTGCGTGTATGGATGCTTGCCGCGAAGTCAATCACGTTCCTGCGGGTGTCTCGCGGCTCAATATCATTCGCAGCCAACCTATCGGTGAGTTTCCAGCGGTAAAATATCAGTTCTACCGCCACTCTTGTCAGCATTGCGATAAAGCCCCGTGTGTGGATGTTTGCCCGACGGGCGCATCCTATCGTGACAAGGCGACGGGCATTGTCGATGTTAATCCTGATCTCTGCGTCGGCTGCCAGTATTGCATCGCAGCTTGTCCTTATCGGGTGCGCTTTATTCACCCCATAACCAAAACGGCGGATAAATGCGACTTTTGCCGCAAGACCAATCTTAAACAAGGAAAACAGCCTGCCTGTGTGCTGTCTTGCCCTACCAAGGCGTTAGTCTTTGGCAATTTGGATGATCCTAACAGTGAACTGGTGAAACTGTTGCATCAGCGGACGGTCTATCGCGCCAAGTTACATCTGGGAACACAGCCGAAGCTGTACCGTGTGCCTTTTCAGTATGGGGAGATTACCGGATGAGCCCTAAACCGAATACGCCATTCCACTTCGAGTCTTTAGTCTGGGATTGGCCGATTGCGATTTATCTGTTTTTAATCGGCGTCTCTGCTGGGATGGTGGTGGTGAGTCTATTGGTTAAACGGCGCGTGTTAGGGGATGAGGCCGCTCAGAGTGGGTTGCTTAAATCCACCGCCATCATCGCGCCACTGGCCGTTATCTTCGGCTTATTTATCTTGATATTGCACCTCACTCGGCCATGGACCTTCTGGAAACTGATGTTCTTCTACAGCTCCAGCTCGGTGATGTCGTTAGGGGTGATGCTGTTTCAGGTCTATATGGTGGTTTTGCTGGTCTGGTTGGCGGTGATATTCCGCCACTGGTTAGCAGCACTGCTCCAGCCCTATGCCAAGTTGAACTGGGTGAGCACTGTACTCAACAAAATCGCGCCACTTGAGCGCAAGCTTGAGCCTTTTATGCTGTTTCTAGCGGTGGCGCTAGGGGCTTATACCGGTTTTCTGTTATCGGCGTTAAAGAGTTATCCCTTGCTGAATAACCCTGTCTTACCGGTGTTATTCCTGTTCTCTGGCGTCTCTTCAGGGATAGCGGCGATGGTATTGTGTGCGGTGACATTTTTTAAAGAGCCGATAGACAGTCCTGCACTGGCATTTGTCCATCGACTGGAAAAACCGGTGGTCTGGCTGGAGCTATTTCTGTTGTTGGCGTTCTTTACCGGGCTATGGTTTGGTGGCGGGCAAAAAGAAGCTTCGGTGGCTGTCGCGCTTGGGGGCGGCTTCTGGGCGGCCATGTTTTGGTTCTGGGTGATTGGCTGCGGCATGGTGCTGCCAATGGCACTAAACCAGTATTGCAGCCATCGCATACGCCACCGAGTATCATTTTTGCTCACCGTTTCCAGCCTCAGTTTGTTTGGCGTATTCGTCCTACGTTTCTTCATTCTATATGCCGGACAGATGACGGTGGCGTGATGAGTGGGCTGAAATGATCGGTGAATTAGGGCTGTTGTCATTGCTGGCTGCGGCGTCATTGGCGCTTTTGCTCAGTTGTGTGCCTTTTATTGCTTTACATGGGCGGCGGTTGCCCTTGTTGTATTGGTTGCCGTCGTTTAGTTATGGCGTGACGTTATTCTTGGCAGTGGCACTATTTTTACTGGGCTGGTGCTTTGTTACTGACGATTTTTCGCTGCTGTATGTTGCGCAGCATGCGAATAGCCAACTACCGTTGTTTTACAAGATTGCGGCGATATGGGGCGGGCATGAAGGTTCTATGTTGTTCCTGCTTTTTGCGTTGAGCTTGTGGAGCGCCGCGTTAACCGCTTTTCGCCATCATCTTCCGCTGCGCTTTTTTGCCCGCGCGCAGGGCGTCTTGGGCGGGTTGCTCGTTATCTTGAGTCTCTTTATCCTCTTCTTCTCGAATCCTTTTGAGCGCTTATTCCCCACGTTGGCGGAGGGGCGTGATTTGAACCCAATGCTGCAAGATCTCGCGCTAATATTTCATCCTCCCTTGCTGTATTTGGGGTATAGCGGTTTTGCCATCAGTTTTGCGTTCGCTATCGCTGCATTGCTAGAGGGGCAAACAGGGCAAAGTATGGCGCGCTATAGTCGCCCATGGGTCCTGGCGGCTTGGTGTTTACTGACCATGGGGATCTTATTAGGTGCTTGGTGGGCGTACAGTGAGCTGGGTTGGGGGGGCTGGTGGTTTTGGGACCCTGTAGAAAATGCGTCATTACTGCCTTGGCTGACGGCCACCGCACTATTACATGTGTTGGCGATCAGTCAGCGGCGCGGCTTATATCATCATTGGGGCATATTGTTGGGGCTGGTGACATTCCAACTTTGCCTGCTCGGCACCTTTATCGTGCGCTCTGGGGTGTTGACCTCGGTACACGCTTTTGCCGTCGATACCGCTCGTGGTGAGGCGCTGCTGGCAATGTTTGGCATCGTGACGTTAGCCTCGTTAACCCTGTTTTCGCTGCGAGTGAGGGGGAACCGTCGCGCTGCTGATTTTAGCGTGTTCTCATTGGAAACTTTGCTGCTAGCGGCGTTAGTTTTGTTAACCGTGGCGGCGGTTACCGTACTCATTGGTACGTTATATCCGCTAATATTTAGCGTATTAGGCTTAGGCTCGTTGTCTGTCGGCGCACCTTATTTTAATCAGACGTTAACCCCTTTTGTTCTCTTGCTGCTTTTGTTGATGGGCATTATGCCCTTCGCTCAATGGCGACAAAGCCCTAAAACTGCACTTTGGCGGCTTGCGATACCGGCCTTGCTCGCGGTTATCGGTGGTGTGCTCAGCTCGGGACTGGGGGCATTATGGCAAGTCGGCATGATACCGGGTGTCACATTGGCGCTTTGGGCATTACTGGCCCCGCTATTTGCACCAACAATACGGTGTCGCTCTTGGCTGCTACATGGTGGCGTCGCCGTCAGTTTATTGGGTATGTTGTTTGCGTCGTATCACTCAGTGGAGCAGGGCAGTCGCATGTCCCCCGGTGAGCAAATCACGTTGGCAGGTTACCAATTTACCTATCGCCAAACTGAACGACAGGTCGGCCCAAATTACACCAGCGAACGGGCACATATTCTGGTCAGTCGACAGGGGCAACCGATCACCCTGCTATTACCTGAACGGCGGCGCTATACCGTGCGTGAAACCTTGATGATTGAACCTGCCATCGCCAGTGGTCCGCTGGCTGATTTCTATGCGGTTTTGGGGGACAACTTGGGATCAGGGGAATACAGCGTACGTCTGTATCATAAGCCGCTGGTAAGTTGGATCTGGGGGGGCGCATTAATGATGGTCTTGGGTGGCGTGTTAGCACTTTGGCATCGATTAAAGCAGGGTGACGATCACCTAGGGGAGGATAGATGAAACAACGCTGGCCTTGGTTGATTGTCCCCTTACTGGCTTTATTATTAGGCATCGTGCTTTACGGCGGTTTAAAACGCGATCCGCATCGTATTGAGTTAGCGGCGAATGATTTGCCTTTTCCTGACTTTTCGCTCACGCAATTACAGCGACCTGAACAGCGCATAACGCGAGATCAACTGCTCGGTAAAGTCACGGTGATCAATGTGTGGGCCAGTTGGTGCGCGAGCTGTAAACAAGAAATGTCTGCGTTGGGTGAGATCGCTCGCCGCCATCCGAACATACAGTTTTATGGACTGAACTACCGAGATGAGCGTCAGGCGGCATTGAATACGCTTCAGCGGTACGGCAATCCTTTCCAACAAAGTCTGTATGACCCTCAAGGTACTTTAGCACTGGCGATGGGGGTTTATGGTACGCCTGAAACGTGGTTAATCGATGCTGATGGGGTGATTCGTCAACGCTATGCAGGTGAGATGACCCCTGCGATATGGCAGCAGCAATTTATGCCGTTGTTGGTGCAATCAGCGAAAATGGGGGGATCATGAGAATACTATTGCTGATGTTATCCCTGTTCTTCTGCGCATGGGCGTCTGCTGATCTGGTGGATACTTACACCTTTAGTTCACCACAGCGTCAGCAGCAAGCATTGGCACTGGCAAAAGAGCTACGGTGCCCACAATGCCAAAATCAGAATTTGCTGGAGTCAACATCCCCCATTGCGCAGGACTTGCGCTTAGAGGTCTACCGCTTGGTTGATGCAGGGCACAGCTCGCCAGAAATCATGACATTAATGACGCAACGCTATGGGGATTTTGTACGCTATCATCCCCCTTTACGCGGTACAACGCTCGTGCTTTGGTATGGGCCAGGTGTGTTGCTGATCGGTTTATTGGGTGGATTAGTGTGGCGAATACGCGCCCGAGCGGCCTCAACAACAAAAGGTTCACGCTAATGGTGCTGGCTATCGGGTTGGCATTTATGCTGTTGCTGATTCTGGCTGGAATTGGTTGGCCTTGGTTTGCCCAATATGGTCGAATCAGTTGGCGTTGGCCTGCGGGGTTCACACTGGTGGTATTAACCCTGATACTGTTGGGATATCAACATTTGGGTCGCTTTACCTTGGTACAGCAGGAGGTACTAAGGCAACAAGAAGCGATGCGCTTAAATAATATGCTGGATAAGCAAAGTGACGACCCGACCTTATATCGGTTACAGCAGCGTATCCGGCAGTCGCCGGATAACGGTGGCGGTTGGCTAAGTTTGGCTCAACATTATTTGTATCGAAATGAGTTTGACGATGCGCTGTTTGCATTGCAGCAGGCAGAACGACTACAGGGCGCGAATGCGGTTCTGGATGCTGCTCGTGCGACCGTACTGTATTACCAAGCGGATAAAAAGATGACCAAAGAGGTGGCTTATTGGTTACAACAATCGTTGGCAAAGGAGCCGCTGCAATACACCGCGCTTATGCTACAAGCTTCTGATCAATTTACCCATGGGCGCTACGTGGAAGCCATCGCCATCTGGCAGCAGTTATTGGACAGTGATAATCCTGAAGTCGATCGTGCGGTGATTATTCAAGCGCTGGCATTAGCGCGGATGATGCAACACGCCTCCTAGGCTCTTCCCACCTCAAATTTTAGGTAAAAAAAACCCTTACCAATCTCATTTGGTAAGGGATGCCAATTCGGCCAACACCAGGGAAACATTATAACCGTTGATTTATCATACGATTAATTTCGGTTAGGGACATGACTTAAGTCAAGTTTACCAAGATTACATAAATAAGTTTAATGTTTATATGCGTAAAAAGAATATTTATCAATGGTAATTAGAGATTATCGCTCGATTGCGTTTGCTGACTGTTTGATTTATGTGCAATATTTGGCAATGTAGCCTGTCGCACATCATGCGTTGGCATTAACTTTCGCAAATAAAACGCAGCATTTTGCAGAGGCAGATTGAAGAGGAGTAACAGACATAATGGGAGTTGAACGATGGATATTGATGATTACGGCCATCTAAATGTAAGGGCATCCAGATGGCTGGGGTAAAGCAGTACTGATGGACTCAGAGAGTCCCCTGGTATTGGCGAAATTTTATTCTTTGCAGACTAACTTTCTGCGCATTTGTGCGCTAAGATATTAGTTCATTATATTCAAATCTAATTCTTTAAAGCAAAAACAGTCTAATTAACATGGGGCTATAATAATAGCTATCCTTAGGTCTAGTTTTAAAAACTAACCTTTAGTCTAGGTTTTCAGTATTTTATTAGGCGGTTTCTGTTCATTTGAGGAATATCTGTAAGACTAGTTATACTCTGAATTGTATTGAAAACAATGTAATAAAATTGTATTGTTGCGGCATGTATAAGGGTGAAATTGGTTTGTTATGATAATTGATTACTTTGACAATGAAAGTATTAATGAAGACATTAAAAACTATATTCAAAGAAGAATAAAAACATATGGTGACCTTCGTTATTCGTATCTTGTCATGAATAAGAAAACACCCTTGCACCCGGCTATTATTTCTAACTACCCGTTAGATTGGGTGAAGAAGTACAGGCAAAATAGTTACCACCTCATCGATCCCGTCATTTTGACCGCAAAAGATAACGTTGCACCTTTTGCCTGGGATGACAACTCAGTCATCAATAAGAAATCAACTGACTCCGCTGTATTTAACTTGGCGAGGGAATATAACATTATTAATGGCTATACTTTTGTTCTTCACGACAATAACAATAATATGGCAACATTGAACATCTCGAATGGGAGTGATGACAGCATTTCTTTTGATGAAAGTATTGAAACGCATAAAGAAAAGATTCAAATGCTGCTTATCTTGACGCATGATAAAATGTTGGGCTTGTACCGGCAAGATTTCAATGCAAACAATGAATTACAAAGAAGTGGTAAGCCGAGAGAGATATTTTCTCCTCGAGAAAATGAGATTCTCTACTGGGCCAGTGTTGGCAAGACATACTCCGAGATTGCCATCATTTTAGAAATTAAAAGAAGTACAGTAAAATTTCATATTGGCAATGTGGTCAGAAAACTCGGTGTATTGAATGCCAAACATGCAATTAGGCTTGGCATTGAATTGAAACTTATCAAACCTATTTGATAATGTCGGGTATAGCCAACGGCCAATTATCAAGAATTTCAGGTTGGACGTGATGCTTTTTGCATATTTTAGTGATGAGCTTCTGTTGGCTATCAAGATCGACACCCAGGTTTAGCAGGTAGATAACCTCATTTTTTTCTGATTCACCTTGATTTAAAACAGTGATATTCCAGCCTGAACGCTTCAGTATTATATACATTCCTCGGCTCACTACGGTCAAGATACCTTTATATCCACGGCTTCTAGCATAGTTAACCATTGCAAGAAATAGGACCGTACTCAGTGAGCTATCATTACCGACCATATCTCGCGCCAATGCCTTTTCAACAAAAAATCGGCTGGACTCAATAAAGCCCTCAATCGGTAAATTAACATCCGTAAAATAAGGAGAGAATGGACCTGTAATCATTGTTGGATGTTTCATTTCAATAAATCTGACACTGCATACAATCGTGTCTTCTATTGTACCTAATATATAATGTGTATTCTCGTCATCATATTGATCACTTTCTCTACCATCAATACAAGTCACTTTCCAATCTAAGCGATCTTTGAACGTTATTCTCCGCAGTGTGAAAACTTCGTCCAACTTTCTTTCGGGCATACTGTCAAATTTTACGTTAAATAGTTTTAACATAATGAAAACCAAAGTTATTTAATTATAGTACGCATCGTACACGATCTTTGTCTATCAGTGCAAACATTGAACGAGCAGGGCCACTGTATGAATATCCAATGAAGGAAAGATGTGCAGTACGATTATTTTGTGGCTGAAGAGCGAAGAAACAATCTATTTTTTGACTCGCATGTTCAATAAGTGCGAAAGGAGTGATTATCGAGATGTTTTTAAGAGAAAAGTGACGTGAGGCGAGACTTTTTGATAGAGAATAGTTATAACGAAACATTATTTCATTTTTCTTGTTCGAAAAGGATGTTCACGTGGACCGCAGTTCTCCGCTTTTTACCAATAAAAAATTTGTATTCCTCGTGGCGACCTTCTGTTGCCTCCTTTGGGGGAGTGCGTACCCTGCGATAAAAAATGGTTATGCGCTATTTCATATCGCACCTGATGATATTCCGAGCAAAATGGTGTTTGCCGGCTATCGCTTTCTTTTAGCTGGACTGGTACTGCTGATAGTGGCGATGGCCAGTGGTAAGGCGATTGGTCGCCTCAAAAAGGGCCAATATAAGCAAATAGCGCTTCTGGGGTTGACTCAAACAACGCTGCAATATGTCTTTTTCTATATTGGTCTTGCATACACCACAGGGGTGAAAGGCTCCATTATGAATGCAACAGGGACATTCTTCAGTGTGCTGTTGGCGCATTATATTTATCAAAATGACCGGCTAACCTTCAATAAAGTGATCGGATGCGTATTGGGTTTTGCAGGCGTTATGGTGGTGAATTTTGGCTCAGATTTGATGGATTTTAATTTTTCACTGATGGGAGAAGGCTTTGTCGTGCTAGCGGCATTTATTCTCTCTGCGGCCAGTATTTATGGCAAACGTATTTCGCAAACCATGGATACCACGGTGATGACGGGTTACCAGCTAGCCATTGGCGGATTGGTGTTAACGGTTGGAGGTTATCTCTTTGGCGGCCATTTAAATGACGTAGATTGGCGCGCCTTATTGCTACTGGCTTATTTGGTCCTGTTATCCTCTGCGGCATTTGCGCTGTGGAGCTTATTACTAAAATATAATCGGGTAGGGATGGTTGCTCCGTTCAATTTTCTCATCCCAGCGTCGGGTGCTGTGCTTTCTGCGATATTCCTAAACGAAAGCATTTTAGAATGGAAAAATGCCGTTGCATTGATACTCGTCTGTGTGGGGATCGTGCTGGTTAATCGAATTAAGCCAAACCGCGTTTAGTCACGTACGTCATTGTCGTCGGGCGCTAATCAAAAAGTCGGGTGCTAATCAAAAGAGAGAATTAGCACCCTATCAATGGTGACGGCAGCAACACTAACGGCAGCATCAGGCTTTATCAGTAACGATTTTCACCCCCACACGGACGACACGCTCAGCATCCATTTCAGCAATGGTCCAAGTCAAACCATCCCACTCAATCTGATCGCCGATAACCAGTTCGCCACCAAAAAGATAAAGAACAAATTCACCCAATGTTTGCTGTTTGTCGACACCGGGTTCCAGATTGAGGCCATAGATTTGCGAGATATCATCGAGTTTTGCATCAGCTTCCAAAATGAAATCACCAAAGAAACGCTCGTCCAACTGAATGCTAGGTGACTGGCTAAAGAGTTTACCCAGTGCCGGTAAGTGATGCTCTTGGCCAATGACACATAGAATATCGCCTTCTTTCAGGCGGGTACTGCCCGTCGGATGTAACAAGTCTTTGCCACGAAATAGCGCAGCAATGCGTGTTTCATGCGGCATTTCCAAATCGCGTAAAGCGGCACCGATACACCATTTGTCGGAACTCAGTTGATAAATAAACTGCTCCCACTGATTATTCTTATCAATATCTAAACCAATTCGCGCCACGGGTGATAACGCGGGGGGCACCACCAACTTTGTTTTACGCGCCGCATAGGACAGGCTGGTGCCCTGCAACAGCAGTGATACCAAGACAACAAAAAAGGCGACATTAAAGAATAAATTTGCGTTGGGAATGCCGGCCATCATAGGGAATACGGCCAGAATAACGGGTACGGCGCCGCGTAAACCCACCCATGAAATAAAGATTCGTTCCCGTAGATTAAAACTTGGGAAAGGCAGCAGACCGATGAAAACGGAGAGCGGTCGAGCGAACAGAATCATCCACAATGAGAGAATTAACGCTGGGATTGCAATTGGCAGTAACTCGCTTGGATTAAGGAGCAGCCCCAAGACGAGGAACATACCAATCTGGCTGAGCCAAGCTAGCCCATCAAACGTTTGTAAAATGCCAGCTCGGTTACGGATAGGGCGGTTACCAAGCAGTAAGCCACAAAGATAGACCGCTAAAATACCACTGCCGTTCATTGCTGTCGCCAGTGAGAAAACTAAAATTCCGCCACTGACCGCCAGTAATGGATAGAGTCCATTTGCCAGCTCAATCCGATTCATTAGCAGCAACAATAAACCACCGCCCCCCAACCCGATGATGATTCCCAAACCAAACTGTTGAATCAAGTGCACCAAGAACATCCAGCTCAGGCTAGTTTCACCGGCTGAAATCATGGCAATCAAGGTGATGGTCAAAAAGACAGCCATCGGATCGTTGCTGCCTGATTCAATCTCTAGCGTGGCGCTCACGCGTTCGTTAAGCCCTTTGCCACCTAACAACGAAAAAACAGCGGCGGCATCTGTTGAGCCGATAATCGCGCCAATCAATAATCCTTGAATGATATCCAAATCAAATAGCCAAGCAGCCATCATTCCTGTTAGGCCAGCGGTGATCACCACGCCAATGGTTGCCAATGAAAGAGCAGGCCACAACGCAACACGAAAGGAAGAGGCTCGAGTACGCATTCCGCCGTCGAGTAATATTACGGCTAATGCAAGGTTGCTGACTAAATATGCAACCGGATAGTTATCAAATGCGATACCTCCAATCCCATCTGTGCCTGCCAGCATCCCAATCGCTAGAAAGATAACCAAAATGGGGATGCCTAACCGTGACGAGAGCGAACTCAGTAAAATACTGGCACCCACCAGCACTGCGCCGATCAAAAAGAGGCTATTTATCGTGATGGCGTTCAAGGTGGGTATTCTCCTGAAGTAATACTTAGGCAAATGGGTGGCTAGCGAATGTTAATGCGAAATTATTATACACAGATTTGTCGGAGGCGATGGGAGGATATGACCCAATTCAACGTGTTAAGTAGAGAGATTGAACTGCTGTATCGCAGAGAGCGTCAGTGAGAAGAAGAGGGAGAGCGCTCACCTTTAATCGCCCAGCGGGGAATCAAGGGTGAGCGTTTGTGGATTGAACTAGTCGCGTTTCAGGGTTGCTAGCACTCGTTTCAGTGCTTCAGCGGTCACTGCTTTTTCTTGTTCAGGCAGATTATCGACAGAAAGTTGTGAAAGTTCATGGACTAAGATACTGCGATCTTTCCCTGTGATTGCACCGTCTAATGCGCCACTGAGTCGGCCAATCAAGGTCAACAAAGTGGTGAATTCAGTGACGGTTGGCGTCTCAGATTCGGGATTTTTCTCAATAGAAGTTTGTTTCGTCATCACAATTCCTCTTTTGTTGTCACAGCAAGTGAAACAAATCCTGATAAGGAATCTACAGGATAGTGACTCTGCAAGCAGAGCGTACAGTAAGGCATTAGCCATCCCGCATCGATATGATGGTAGATCACATGACGGTTAGTCAGTGTAGCGGGTTTATTAAGCAAGCGGTATTCAGATATCAATATCACTTAGCAATAACATTATTCGGTTGAATAATAATTTGATCACGCAGTTTGCTGCGGTGCTCTGCCCGAAAATAAGAATTTAAGTAAGGGAATTCGGCGATGAATCTCATACAGTAGGAACGAGATGAGGCAAACAAACATCATGCCAACGAAAAACCCAAGGCCGTTATTGTCAATATGCGGCGTCACGAATGCACCATAAATCAACGTTAATGGGTGATGTACCAGATAGATAAACAGCGATGCATTTACCAAATAAGTGATTCGTGGTGAGGGATAGTTGAAGAGTTTGTACCCAAGGGCAAAAACGACGTTGGTCATGCTCACGCCCATCAATGCTTTGATGATGAGATCCAGTTCAAAGGCAAAAAATTCAGCAGTATTAGCATGTTGATTCGCAAAGTAAGCCACGAATAAGACCAATGAGGCGAATAATGCAGCGGGTGAGAATTTAAGAAATACTTGTTTGAGTGGTGGATAGATAAAGCTATAGGCACCAAGAAGAAAGAATGGAAGATAAAATAGCGTCTCCATAACAGTAAAGTTAAAGATACTATTAAAGAGTATTTCAGGGTTAAGTAGGTATATTATTCTGCGTATTATGGAATAGATAAATACATATAGAAACACTTGTAGTGAGACTTTTCCTATATTATTCATTCCTTTTATCATGGTCGGAATAGAATGTAGGTTATTCTTTATTCTACTAAACAGATAAAAACAGAGACCAGTCAGTAATGCGAGTGTCAGTAAAAACCATAAGTGTGAAATGAATTCCCAAATAGCAATATTTATTTTTTGATAAATTGTAAATGAGTTCCAATCTTGTAATTTATTAGTGTAATTCTTGAGGAGGAAAAATTGCGGTAAAGTAATAAGAGGGATAGCAGCCAGTAAAGGGATAACCACCCGTTCCAAGCGGACTTGCAGCCAACGTCGACGCTCATATCGCTGATATAACATGAACGAAAAATAGCCGGAAATAACAAAAAATACCTGCATACGAAAGGCGTGAATGAAGTCATTCAGTAAAGTAAATACCAGTGAGGGATGGCTACTGTTAACCGCCCAATGATGGCTGGAGTATATAAGAGAAAGATGAAAAGGAATGCCGAGTAACATCAAATAGGCGCGAATAGCGTCTAGAAAGTACTCTCTTTGGTTAGTGCTTTTTTTCATACTTATTCGCAAGTTGCTATCAGAAATAGAATAACGTATTGGTTTTTTGAGCATTGCTTTTTAATCGCAATCATATCGTTGATAACGATATACGTTATTAATGGATCAGTACGGCGAGAAACACTACTATAAGGGTTAATAATTTTCCATAGTGTATTTTAATCTGGGTTACCAGGTTTGTGGCTTAGCCACGGGTTTGCGCAATACGCAGGCAGCATAACGCCGGACATAACAATTACCTGAGCTTATCTGCTTGGCCTATTGGATAAACCGTCAATAATTTGGCTGTTATGATTTAGGGGGAGATGTGCAAGTTAATATTTTTTCAAATGTAAATCCTGTGTTGAAACGGGCTGGGGCAAACCAAACCAGATGGTTGGGGGTCACGCTCTTGCTGTCATTATTTGCTTCGCAGGCCATGGCTTTTTCGCTCGATGATGTCGCCAAACAGGCACAAGCATTAGCAGGTAAAAGCTTTGACGCGCCGAAAAGTAACCTTCCTTCTCAATTTCGCGAGATGAAATTTGCCGATTATCAGCAGATTCAGTTCAACCACGACAAATCGTATTGGACTAAGCTGGATACGCCATTCAAATTAGAGTTTTATCATCAAGGTATGTATTTCGACACGCCGGTACAGATTAACGAAGTGACGGCCACCAGTGTCAAACCTATTAGTTATAGCCCTGATTACTTCAACTTTGGTTCAGTGAAGCACGACCCTGATGCCGTTAAAAATCTAGGTTTTGCCGGCTTCAAAGTACTTTATCCGATTAATAAAGCGGATAAGAAAGATGAAATCGTCAGTATGCTCGGTGCTAGTTATTTTCGCGTGATTGGTAAAGGTCAGGTTTATGGTCTTTCTGCTCGTGGGCTGGCAATTGATACGGCGTTGGCTTCCGGTGAGGAATTCCCGCGTTTTCGTGAGTTCTGGATTGAGCGACCTAAACCCAATGATAAGCATTTGGTGATTTATGCGTTGCTGGACTCCCCACGAGCCACTGGCGCGTATAAATTTGTTATCTACCCAGGGCGCGATACCACTATTGATGTGCAGGCCAAAGTTTTCCTGCGCGATAAAGTGGAAAAGTTAGGGATTGCGCCTTTAACCAGTATGTTCTTGTTTGGCCCAAGCCAACCCTCGACTGTGTTGAACTACCGTCCGGCATTGCATGATTCCAATGGTCTTTCTATTCATGCCGGTAATGGCGAATGGATATGGCGGCCACTGAATAATCCAAAACACCTGTCTGTCAGTACTTATACGGTTGAAAATCCGAAAGGCTTTGGCCTGCTGCAACGTGGGCGTGAATTCTCGCAATATGAGGATTTAGACGATCGTTACGATCTGCGGCCGAGTGCTTGGGTCGAACCTCGTGGTGATTGGGGCAAAGGGAAAGTGGAGTTGGTGGAGATCCCAACGGCGGATGAAACCAACGATAATATCGTCGCGTTTTGGAATCCTGACGTGTTGCCCGATGCGAAAAAATCACTCGATCTAAATTACCGCCTGTACTTCACTCGTGATGAAGAGAAATTACATTCACCTGATGTGGGCTATGTTAAACAAACACTGCGCTCAACGGGTGATGTTAAACAGTCGAATTTGATTCGTGAGCCAGATGGCAGCGTCGCGTTCTTGGTTGATTTTGTTGGCCCAGCACTGAAAGCACTCGATGAGAAAACACCGTTAGCGTCTCAGGTCAGTCTTGATGATAACGGTGAACTGATCGAAAACAGTGTGCGCTATAACCCCGTCACCAAAGGTTGGCGTTTAACACTGCGGTTGAAAGTTAAGGATGCGAAGAAACCAATAGAAATGCGCGCAGCGCTGGCTAACGGTGATAAAACCCTGACCGAAACTTGGAGCTATCAGTTACCTGCCAATGAATAAGTCAACTCAATCTCCTATGCAGGATTATATTGCGGACTTGCCCCTGACTGCGCAGCAGCAAGGGGCGCTACGTGATGCTTTCCCTGAAGATGTTCTGCTCGATAGCCGTGTGGATGCAATGTCGCTTTTGCATCGACAATTGGCGGCTGATACACCAGAACGTGCCGTATTGACTGAAGGTGACAGCGCACTGGTATCCGTCAATGCTCGTCTACAAGCGGCATGGCCGGATGCCGTTAAAGGCGAAAATGTGCTGGGGAAAGATAGCGAAGGGCGCACGGTGATTCATGCCACGCCGCCTATCAAACGCACTAGCATGGCACCGCAGGCATGGCGGACTAATCCTGTCGGTCGTTTTTGGGATTCTTTACTGGGCCGCACACCGGTATCTCGTGCGACAACACACGAGCAAGCGGCAGCAGAAAAAAAATGGCGCAGTGTCGGTTCCTTGCGTCGATACATCTTGCTGATACTGATCGTGCTGCAAACTGCCATTGCGACCAGTTATATGAAGACCATTCTGCCTTATCAGGGTTGGGCACTCCTCGACCCCTTTGAGATTTGGAAACAGAACTGGCTGGTTTCAGTGATGCAATTGCTGCCGTATCTGTTACAAACGGGCATCTTGATCCTGTTCGCGATTCTATTCTGCTGGGTGTCAGCGGGCTTCTGGACCGCGCTAATGGGCTTCTTACAATTGCTGATTGGCAAAGATAAATACAGCATCTCTTCCACTATTAAAGGGGACGAGCCGCTCAATCCAGCTCATCGCACGGCGTTGATTATGCCGATTTGTAATGAAGACGTGGAACGGGTATTTGCCGGTTTACGTGCGACCTACGAATCCGTTGCCGCCACTGGCCAGCTTGAACACTTTGATATCTATGTCCTGAGCGATAGCTATGATCCTGATATCTGTGTCGCAGAGCAAAAGGCTTGGCTGGAGCTATGCCGTGATGTCGATGGCCACGGTCGCATCTTCTATCGCCGTCGTCGTCGCCGGGTTAAACGCAAAAGTGGCAATATCGATGACTTTTGCCGCCGTTGGGGCAGCCAATACAGCTATATGGTGATTTTGGACGCCGACAGTGTGATGAGTGGCGAGTGTCTGACGGGGTTAGTGCGGCTGATGGAAGCCAACCCGAATGCAGGGATCATTCAGTCTGCGCCGAAAGCATCTGGCATGGATACGCTTTACGCTCGTATCCAGCAATTTGCAACGCGGGTTTATGGCCCTTTATTTACGGCTGGCCTGCATTATTGGCAGTTGGGTGAATCCCATTACTGGGGCCATAACGCCATCATCAGGGTGAAACCCTTTATTGAACATTGCGCTTTAGCGCCATTGCCGGGCGAAGGCTCTTTTGCCGGTTCTATCCTGTCACATGACTTTGTTGAAGCCGCCTTGATGCGCCGTGCGGGTTGGGGAGTGTGGATTGCTTACGATCTGCCGGGCAGTTACGAAGAATTGCCACCTAACTTGTTAGATGAGTTGAAACGCGATCGCCGTTGGTGCCACGGTAATCTGATGAACTTCCGCCTATTTTTGGTGAAAGGAATGCATCCGGTTCACCGTGCGGTCTTCCTCACCGGCGTCATGTCGTATCTGTCTGCGCCTTTATGGTTTATGTTCTTGGTGCTGTGTACCGCATTACAAGTCGTCCATACCCTGATGGAGCCACAATACTTCCTGCAACCGCGGCAGTTGTTCCCTGTTTGGCCCCAGTGGCGGCCAGAGTTAGCCATTGGGCTGTTCTCCACCACGTTGGTTTTGCTGTTCTTGCCGAAATTACTCAGCATTATTTTGATCTGGGCAAAAGGGGCGAAAGAGTACGGCGGGGCGATTCGTCTGCTGTTATCCATGCTGACAGAAATGCTGTTCTCCGTGTTATTGGCACCGGTGCGAATGTTGTTCCACACGGTATTTGTGGTCAGTGCGTTCCTCGGTTGGTCAGTACAATGGAATTCACCGCAGCGCGATGATGATGCAACGCCGTGGAGTGAAGCCATGGTGCGCCATGGTCCCCAATTGTTACTCGGCGTGGTTTGGGCCGGTGGTGTGGCTTGGCTGGATCTGCTGTTCTTGTGGTGGCTATCCCCGATTGTCTTCTCGTTGATCCTGTCCCCGATAGTCTCTGTCCTGTCTAGCCGCCGTACTTTGGGGTTAGCCAGCAAGCGCGCAAAACTGTTCTTGATTCCGGAAGAGTATGATCCGCCGCGAGAACTGTTGGCGACGGAAACTTATCTGAAGCTCAATCACCAGCGGGCGCTGAAAAATGGTTTCTTCCATGCCGTGATGAATCCATCGTATAACGCGTTAGCCAGTGCGATGGCAACGGCTCGCCATCATGCCCGTGCGATAATTGAGCAAGTTCGCGCGGAGCGTGTGGCGCTAGCACTGGAAGCAGGGCCGGATAAGTTGGCTAAATCTCAGCGCTTAGAGTTGCTCAGTGATCCGGTATTGATTTCACGTCTGCATCAACACGTCTGGCAGCAACCTGAGCAGTACCGAATCTGGAATGGATACTATCGTCAACTCGCACACAATATGAAGGCGTTTCCTGCTGCGAAATAATGGCACTTTCGTCATCGCATTGTTGATTAAAAACGGGCATACATGATTGTATTGCCCGTTTTTTCTATCAATTTATTCTCTATCAATCTATTTTCTATCAATCTAAAAGAGCATTTGCGTGAATATCATGGTTAGACAGATACAGCGGACAAAAAGCGTCATCCGTATAACGCTATTACTCGTCGGCATGACCCTATTGACGGGCTGTGGCAGTATCATCAGCCGCACTGTGCCGGGGCAGGGCCATGGGCATCAATATTATCCCGGCGTGCAGTGGGACATGCGTGAAGGGCCGTGGAAGTACATCACGGTAATTGATGTTCCGCTGTCAATGATTGTTGATACTTTTATGCTCCCCATCGATGCCCAGCATGGGCCGTATGAATGACAGTAGGTCACCTTCATATGCCATCTCAGGCGACTAAGTTTTCCGACACTGCGAAAGCAAGCAGTTCGTCTAATGACCTGTCAGCTTAGAATCGATTTATGAAAGATCATTGTTGGCGACTTATTCATGATTACGCCTAATTAATCCATTCACATGAATATTATTAGGAGTCAACATGAGCTTCAACATCGCAAGCCTCAAAAGTGCTATTACCATCGCGTCCAGTCACACCAAAGTTGATAATCGTTTTCACAAAGCTGATATGAAATCATTGGCCGGTATGATGAAAGAAATTAAAAATAGCACCACTTTTACGAAAATGGATAACCAAATCACCCAAAAGGCTGCCGGTGTTCTTACACAACAAATTGATAGTATGATCAAAACGTTAAACGCACAAAGTTCTAATATGAAAGAACAGAAAATGGCTGCGCTGACGGGTTTAAAACATGAATTAACAGCCATAACTCAACAACGGGATAGTGCAAAAACAGACATGCCATCGCGAAAAGAAATTAAAGAGGCTGATAGAAACGCAGAGATAAAAGCCAACGCCAATACTGGTAAGTTGTTCAGTCTTAACGGTAAAGTTGAATCTAACCGTCAGGATGTAATGAACTAACCATCCCAGCAAACGCTTATATATGTACTAATGGCTAAAAAATTGTACTGTCGGATAAAAGAAAACGGCCCAAATAAGGGCCGTCTGGATAGGATGAAAATTGTTGCCTGCTAACTTATGCAGGTTGCACTTTCACCATCAAGCGGTTTTTTGTTCTTGAGTGCTATTCATCAATCGACGAATTGGCACGATAAGCAATATCAGCACTGCCGCGCAGATGGCTAATGCAATTGAACAACGCGCAAACAAGGTTGGCAGCATATCAAGTTGATCGGCTTTAACATGACCGCCAATCAGGCCCGCCGCCAAATTCCCCAGTGAGCTGGCACAGAACCATAACCCCATCACCTGACCGCGCATTCTATCCGGAGCCAGTAACGTCATGGTCGCCAACCCGATAGGGCTAAGGCAAAGTTCACCCAGAGTCAGGAGCAGGATACTCATCACCAGCCACAGGGGAGAAACTCCCTCGCCACCGCTGTTAAGCACATGCTGAGCCGCATACATCATCACGGCGAAACCGGCTGCAGCACATAAAATACCGATAACGAATTTTGTGATACTGCTTGGCTGAATTTTTTTCTTCGCTAATGCTGGCCATGCCCAACTGAATACTGGCGCTAAGATAATAATAAACAGCGCATTAATGGATTGGAACCAAACGGTTGGGATCTCAAAACCCATTATCATGCGGTCGGTATAGTCATTCGCAAACAGGTTAAATGAGGTTGGTTTCTGTTCGAAGGCTGACCAGAAGAAGGCCGCAGAAACCAACAGAATAAAGCACACTAAGAGCCGCGCGCGATCTTGACGGCTTAACTTAGCGAAGGCGAAGAGATAAACAAAATAGAGTGTGACTGAGGCGGCAATGACGTAAACCAACAGACTCGCCACCAGCACAGGGTTAATGGGGATTATCCCTTGCGAGATCATTGCGATGATGGCGACAACCACTACCATAACGGCGGTCACCCACTTACCCACACCTTGGCGCTTATTCGTCGGTCGGTTCCAGCTTGAATCTAACCCGACTTCGGCGTCATAGCGTTTCATTGAAGGGATGGCGAAGTAACGGAAGATGAGCAATGCTACTAGCATCCCAATCCCGCCAATACCAAAGCCCCAATGCCAGCCATGGGTTTTAAGCAACCAGCCAGACAACAGCGGCGCGATAAATGATCCCATATTGATACCCATATAAAACAGGGAGAACCCACCATCACGGCGAGCATCACCCGGTTTATACAACGTACCCACCATGACCGAAATACAGGTCTTAAACAGCCCCGTACCGAGTACGATAAACACTAAACCGATAAAGAACAGGTCATTGCCAAAGAAGGCGGAAAGCGCGATAGACAGATGGCCCAAGGCAATCAGAATCGAGCCATACCACACCGCACGTTGTTGACCGAGCCAGTTATCGGCAAGCCAACCACCGGGTAAGGCCGCCAGATACATACTACCGGCAAAGATCCCAACGATGGCTGAGGCTTGTTCACGAGGCAGGCCCATACCACCGTCAAAAACGGTCGCCGCCATAAACAAAATTAATAGTGGGCGAATACCGTAGAAAGAGAATCGCTCCCACATCTCGGAAAGAAAGAGTCCGCTAAGCGGGTAAGGGTGGCCAAAGAACGTTCGGCTACCTTCAGATTTAACAGAGGTTTGCATAATGTCTTCTCATATGAATTTAACGCATTAAAAACGTCATTTTTATATTTTCACTCTGGGTTATAGCGTATTTCTAGATGAAAAGTCGACACTCATAACAATTATCAATCAGTTAAAACCGAATATGATTATTTTTTCAGCTTTCTTATCGGGGATCACATTGATACGGATAGATGCGTAAAACACGCACTAAAATGAGGGGGTTGTCCCTGACAGTCTGCAAGTTTTGAATGGTGTCTATGTGATAACAGAATTTACGCCATAACCACATTGACGCCATTTTAGCTATCTTGCGGCTGCTGAACGTTATGTCGGCGTGACTTCGCTGGCTGGCGTTGTAAGCACCAGTAAGAGTAAATGGCATTGAATAGCACAACGACTGCCGTGACACAGAATACGGCGCGAAAACCGTAACTGGCAGAAACGGCAGCACCTAATAGTGGGCCAGTCACATTACCCACATCGCGGAAAGATTGGTTGTAGCTGAAAATTCGGCCCGCAACTTGATTGGTGCAGTTATAAATCAGCAGGGTTTGTACCGCAGGCAGTAGCGCACCATCCGTTGCACCCAATAAAAAGCGCAGGATACCCAGTTGCAAAGGGGTCTGAACAAATGCCATCGGGATCAGTATCAAGACGGATAAAGCTAGCATGGCAATCAAAATACGTTCTGGACCGATTTTATCCCCTAATTTACCTAATCGAGGCGCACTCATCAGTGCAGCAACCCCTGGCACAGAGGCGATTAGGCCACTGACGAAAGCCAGGTTATGGATGTCTCCCGCCAACTCGCGGACATAAAGCGTCAGGATAGGGGCAATAGAGCCTGTCGCAATTTGAATGATCATGGTGGTGATAAACAAACTGAGGATTAACTTCGGGCTTTTCAGCGAATTAAAGACCTGTCGTCCGTTGAGCATGTCTTTCTTCGAGACCGGAACAAATTCCTCTCTCACGTACAACCACGTCATGACAAAACAGGCCAATAAGACTCCAGCAGTGATAAAGAATACTGGGCGCAAACCGTAGTTATCTGCCAGCAGGCCACCAATCATTGGCCCAATTAACGCGCCACTGACTCCTCCCGTCGAAAGGGTGCCTAGCGCCCAGCCACTTTTATTGCGAGGGACTTGAGTGGCAATAAGGGCGTTAGCATTAGGAATAAAGCCACCTAATAGGCCCAGCAGCGCACGTAGCGCGAGAAACTGCCAAATGTTCTGTGCCATCCCCATCAATACCATCACTATCCCCATCCCTAATGCGGAGCGTAACAGCATAAGTTTTCGCCCTTTACGATCGGCGAGGCTCCCCCAGAAAGGGGCGGCGATGGCGGAAAATAGGAAAGTAATGCTAAACACGATCCCTGACCACATGTTGAGTGACTGATGGCCACTCACACCCAACTCCTCCACATAAAGTGGCAGGAACGGCATGATCAAACTAAAAGCAGCACCGGTTAGAAAACAGCCTAACCAAGCGACGAAGAGGTTTCGCTTCCAATTAACGGGTTGTCGTACTGGGGTCATAATCTACCGAGTAAGCAATTGATCGTTTTAAGCTCAAGCAAGCTGATCGCTTTGCGTCTCTAATTCGTCTGTATGGGCGTTTGAAGGGGCAAAGCGTAAGAAGAAAACAGTTAGCTTGGTAAGTATGCGCTTATGGGAGAGTGACATCAACCAGATGAAGAGGAGTTTTTATTTAAATGGAAGGCCAGTTTGAAATTTAGGAATATACTTATTCTGCTTATGCATAACGGAAATTGAATAAAAGTTAAGTGGTTATATATCAGGCTAAAATGCATAAAAAAAGCCACTCGCACATTGGGTGGAGTGGCTCAATATCGTCAATTCGTGTTTAGCGATACGCTTCGTTTTTGGTAATCGAATAACGACCGCTGCCCAGCAACATGATGGCAACACCACCGAGGAAATACATGGCTTCGTTTTCCAAACCCCATGCACCCACTTGAGTGAGGGTGAAGAATTTACCGGTGCCAACCATCAGTACTGCAACTAACAAGTTAACCGCGTAAATAAATGCCGCAGGGCGCGTGAATAGACCCAAAATGATGAGCACAGGGGTTAAGATTTCACCAATATAAACACCATAAGCCACGAAACCGGGGATACCTTGCGCCTGTAAAGATTCAGCAATCCAACTGGTACCATGCAGAATTTTTGCCACGCCATGGAACAGCATCAAAATACCAAACGTCAGGCGTAATAACAGTTTGCCGCCATCTGGATGATTCGTTAAGCGTGTGAACCAGAGATTTAAACTTCCCAGCATGTGTATTTCCTTCTCAATTGAAGTTGCAGCGTTGTGAGCTGCTCTTATTATTTAAGCCATGAACTCTTGTGTGTCGTCTGTCGGCGACTGCCTGCAACCCCAATTATGTTGGATATACATCCGAAGAAAGAAGATAACCATATAATAACTAGGATTAATTAGTTTTAATTATCTGTCAGATACCTACTATTCCTATAGCGGATAATACTGACAGACTATATCAAATAAACTGATATAGACTAATTCTCATTATCACTTGCGTTATTACATTTCAGTATAAGTTCTGCTACTCATAGAGCGACGGCGCGCCCTCTGGGCGAGTTTTAAAACGGCGGTGTAGCCACATATATTGATCAGTTGCCTGAGTAATCTCTTTTTCGATCACTTTATTCATAAAAGCGGTCGTCGCAACTTCATCCTCCAGCGGGATGTTTTCAACCGCCGGCTGCAAGATCAACTCATAACCTTTCCCATTCGGTAAGCGTTTGGGGGTAAATGGAATGACTGCAGGTTTACCCATTCGCACTAACAGGTAAGTACCGGTCGTTGTTGCGGCTTGATCGACGGCAAATAGCGGCACAAAAACGCTGCTGCGTGGGCCATAGTCGTGGTCAGGTGCATACCAAATAATCTCACCCTGTTTTAGGCTACGGACCATGCCTTTGAGATCCTTACGGTCCAACATGGCTTTATTGGAACGCATCCGGCCCCAAGTCTGAATCCAGTCCATGGCTTTATTGTCATGGGGGCGGTAGACACCAATGCCGGGGTTATAGATACCGAATATACGCGCGCCCAGTTCTAGGGTGAGAAAATGTAAACCGATCAACAGCACGCCTTTTCCCTCATCACGCGCTTTCTGAATATGCTCTAGCCCACTGACACGACACCAGCGCTCAATGCGCCAGTTTGGCCAAAACCATGCCATGCCGGTTTCAAACAGCCCCATTCCCACCGATTCAAAATTCTTAATCAGCAGTTCGTCTCGCTCCGCTTGCGGCATGTCAGGAAAGCAAAGTTCCAGATTACGCCGAGTTATCCGCAAGCGCCGTTTGAGAAAACGCATAGAAAAGCGCCCAAGGGCAGTGCCTATGGAATAAATAACGGGGTAGGGGAGCAGGACTAAGAGGTAAAGAACACCGAGGGCGAACCAAGTCAGCCAATAACGTGGGTGCAGTAGTGAGCGATCAAAAGAAGGAACTTGCATATCTGTTCTCAGCATCAATGTCATTTATTCGGACAGTTAACGATTAATCTTGCTGGCGGACATGTGTGCATTAGCGAATCTTGATGGGCAGTCCATGCCAACCTGTTTAGCTGTCTCATCAGTGGTTTATGATAGACTATTGTCGCATTTTTCGCGTACAACCGGAAAAGAGACCGCACTAATAAGCCATTTATTATGTTATTCGTTTAACATTTAGACAGATAAAATGCAACGTAGCCCTAAAAATAGTGTGGTTATGTTAAGTTTTGAGCAGACTGACTAATTCAGCCAAATTGTTAACCGCCATCTTCTCCATGACTTTGGCTCGATGTACTTCAACGGTTCTAACGGACACACAGGCTTTATCTGCAATATCGCGATTGATTAACCCTTGCATGACCCATTGCGCGATCATTTGTTCCCGTGATGTCAACGTGGCATAACGCAGTTGGACTTGTCGACGGGTACAGAGCAACTCTGATTGCAGCAAACCTTGCTGTAAGGCCGCCATCAAAGGTGCCGTTGCCACCGGTTTTTGCAAGAAATCTACCGCCCCCAGTTTCATTTGTTCAACCGCTTGCGGTATCTCACCATGTGCGGTGAGGAATATCACGGCAAGTGTGCTGTTTCGCTCGCGCATCTGTGCATAGACATGCGTCCCCTCTATTTGCGGCATACGAATATCCAGCAGCAACACGCCGGATTGATGTAAATCAGCCTGCGCCAGAAATCGTTCGCCGTCGTGCCATGCCTTTACTTTGTAGCCAAGACTTTCGAGCAAAAAACGGCAAGCATCGGTGACAGCAATATCGTCATCAACCAGATGAATCAGTGGCAAAAGTGAGCTCCTTAATTGAGTTGAGGGGGAGAGTTAGGGTGACTTGCAGCCCCATTTTTCTGTTAGCCGCGATGAGGTTAAGTAGTGTTAATTCACCGCCCTGACTGCGAATTAATCGTTGGCAAATCACCAAGCCTAGCCCTAAACCGTCACCTTTGTTGGAGCGGAAAGGGGTAAAGGGCTGGCTTAGTTGTTCTTTCGTTAAACCACCCGCATCATCCTGCAATGTTATTGTGATGCCGCTCTCATGCTGATAAGCGCGGCACCATAAGTGGCGTGCGCCTGCCTGCAAGCTATTGGTGATCAGGTTACATAACACTTGATCGAGCAAGGTGGGAGGCAACTGTAACGTTAATGACAGTGGGATATCCGCATGGAGTTGACAGGGGGGATGATGCCGTTCGGCCCCGAGTAACTGCCAAAGATGATGCAATAATTCATGCAGTGGTAGGGTGATAGTCGCCGGTTGAGTCGCCGAGTGAGCGGCAGGCTGTTTCCCCACCCACAGGCGCAGATTAGCGATGGTATCGGCTCCTCGCTGTGCTTGGTGGGTGATTTGCCCCAAAATCGGCAACAAGGAGTGGTCTGGTTGTTCTTGCCGTAGACGAATAGCACAGCCATCAGCATAGTGCTGAATGGCGCTCAGTGGCTGGTTCAATTCATGCGCAAATCCGGAGGCCATTTCCCCCAAAATGCTCAGACGCTGCGCGTGTTCCAAGGCATTCTCTCGGCTTCTTAACTGCTGATGCAACTGCTCTAACTGGCGGCTACGGCGGCGCACTAAGAATGCGACCCAAATATGATTGGCACCTAATAAAAGTAGAATCAATGTGATAACGGTAATTAATAATCGATGCGCTTGTGCCCAATCGACTATCTGTTGCCAAAATTGCGGCTGTTGCGGATGTTGATTAACCGAACGCAACAGACTTTCGACCTGGCTGGTGGAGGAGGCTGCGCCCCACAGCAGGTCAGGTTGACCAACTGGGCTGAGTAAGATTCGAGTGACATTATCAGCCAATTTATCTGGCACTTGTGATAATGCGGCAAACGACCAATTAGGATACAGCTCAGTACTGGTCAGACAGGGGATTGTTGCCGGTTTTGCCAGCAATGGTCGAAAATCAGCGGCATGAATCAATCCTTCGGCTTGCATATCCTCTAGCAAACACGTGGGAACGATGGCGGCGGAGATAGCGCGATCACGCAGTAAGTAGATTAACGCATCAACGGGGAAGCCAGAGAAACGTAACTGAAAATCTTGTTCAGGCTGAAAACCCGCATCGCGCAACGCTTTATAGCCTAATAAGTATCCGCCAAACGCCTCGGGTGACACGGCACCGACATCTTTACCAATCAGATTTTGTGGGTGATAGATATCACTGTCAGCACGCACCAAAATCACACTGCCAATCACATTACGGCTGCTGCTGTCGGGTTCATGGCTGGATCGCAACGAAACCAACCAGCGCAAAGGATAGTGGCTGTCAATCTGCACATATTGCGCTGGATTGGTGAGCAAAAAGTCAATTCTATTCTGCGCCACCGCCGTTTTCATCGCCGCCAAATCGAGGGGCAATAACTGGAAATGCTCATCGGGTAATTGTTGATTCAGCCTATCAGCCAGTGGCTGCCAATGAGCTTGCGCTTGTGCATCGCCACGCAACGCCAAGACCCCGATGGTCCACTCGCGAGCATCGGCGGTTGAAATGCAGAAAAACAGCATTATCGTCAGCACTCTAAACAGCATGCATGGTCCTTTTTATGATCCCGATCGCGGTGCGCAATTGTCCTGGATCAAGTCCCTAAAGGGAATGTGGAAAACCACAATAGGGCTTCTACGCATAGATTTCTACACTGCTCATCACCAAGAAGATTCTTATTAAAAAAGATGAGAAGAAAAATGGATCAAGGGAAAAGAGCATTCTTACAGCGGCTAGGCGTGTTAACTGCAGGCGCGACGCTGGTGCCATTGGCACAAGCGGGCTGGCAAATGGAACCTGCGCGCAAACAGGGTGATATCAAACGGCGTTATGCCATGTTAATTGATTTGCGCCGCTGTATCGGTTGTCAGGCTTGCACGGTCAGCTGTGCCATCGAAAACCAGCTACCTCAAGGCCAGTTTCGTACCACCGTTAATCAGTACCAGATTGCACTGTCAGGTGCCGACAGCGTGACGAACGTGTTGCTGCCGCGGCTGTGCAATCATTGTGATAACCCGCCGTGCGTGCCGGTTTGCCCTGTGCAAGCAACTTATCAGCGTCAAGACGGCATTGTGGTTATCGACAATACACGCTGCGTGGGTTGCGCCTATTGCGTGCAAGCATGCCCTTACGAGGCCCGATTCATTAATCACAGCACCCAAACTGCCGATAAATGCACATTTTGCGTCCATCGACTGGACGCCGGACTCTTACCCGCTTGTGTTGAGTCTTGCGTCGGCGGTGCGCGGATTATCGGTGATTTACGCGATGGCAACAGCACATTGCGCCAGATGCTGCTGGCGCATGCTACCGATATCAAGGTGTTGAAACCGGAGCAAGGCACGCATCCACAGGTATTTTACCTTGGGCTAAATGAAATCTTCACGCAGCCACTGCAAGGTCAACCCGCACTTTGGCAGGAGGTACATCCATGATCCGCGAAATTTTAGCTCGACCGCAGGATATCGCTTGGTTGCCTTGGGCAGTGCAGTATTTCTTCTTTATTGGGCTGGCTTGTAGTGCTGTGCTATTTGCCGGATGCCAGCGAGCATTTTCTCGCCAACAACCTAACGTATTAGAGTTTGCGGCACTGATGATAGCCGTGACCGCAGTCATTGTTGCCCCTTTGGCCTTGAATGCGGATCTTCATCAACCGGCCAGAGTTTGGCATTTTTATGCGCACTTCACCCCGTGGTCATGGATGTCTTGGGGATCGCTATTCCTCCCTCTGTTTAGTGTGTTGGTGGTGACCTATTTTATGGCGCTGACTTACAGCCGCCTGTGGGGGAAAACACTGCCACGGCTACTGGCTGCGTTAGCATGGCTTAGCGCGCTTTCTGCCGTTAGCATCTTGCTTTACACCGGACGAGAGGTATCCGTCTTACGCGCTCAACCGCTGTGGTTCAGTTTGTGGTTACCGCTGGTTATTTTCCTTAGCGCGTGGCAGGCCATCCCGCCTTTACTGGCACTCTGGCTCTGGCGAAAGCCGCAATATCAACTGACATTGGCGCATTGGCAATTCATTAATTTAGGGGCGCTAGTGGGGGTCACCTTGATTTGGGCCAGTGGCAATAATCCCTCCGCACAAGCACTGCGCGACTGGAGTGTGCAATCCCCGATATTAGCCACGATCCCTGTGGTGCTGTGGTTACTGCTGCTCGGGTTGGCCGTGGTCAATAAAGCCAAAAATTTATCGACACTGATGATAGTGATACAGGGGGGAATCGCCCTCAGCCTGTGCTGGTCAGTTCGTTGGTTACTACTGATGCAAACCCAAACATTGCCTAAATTCAACATACTCGCGAACCCTTACTCTTTGCCGCCAGGTAGCGAAGGTTTGCTGGCAATTGTTGGTACATTCGGCTTATGGATAGCGCTAATGATTGCTGCTCGCGAAGGTATCAGATGGCTTCAACACAAAGTGTCAGATGGAAAATTATTCAAAGGGGAAATGCGTCATGGCTAAGTCTACTAGACGTCAATGGTTAAAAGGCAGCTTAGCGTTGGGTGGCGTCGTTGCATTTGGTGCCAGCTACCATGCAGTGGCACGTAAGACGTTGGCGGGGCTGGTGGATGGCAGTGCCGGCAAACTCACGCTCGACCCTATCAGCGCCAATGCTTTGCCAACGGAAGGGCGCATTGGGCCGCAATGGCAGCCGAATCCGCAACAGGCAGTGTCGATGACGCAATGTTTTGGCTGCTGGACGCTCTGTGGGTTGCGGGTGCGAGTGGATACGCAGCAGAATAAAATTCTACGGATTGCCGGTAATCCATATCATCCGTTATCCCACGACCATCATTTCCCCTACCCGTTGCCGCTGAGTGAAGCACTGCAACGCCTTGGTGGTGAGCAAGGTATGGAAGGGCGCTCAACTGCGTGTGCTCGGGGGGCCACGTTGCTGGAAGGGGTGGATAGTCTCTATCGGATTACGGAGCCGATGAAGCGGGTAGGGCCTCGGGGCGGTGGTCAATGGCAACGGATAAGCTTTGAACAACTGGTGGCAGAAGTCACCGAAGGCGGGGATTTGTTTGGCGAAGGGCATGTGGAAGGGTTACGCGCTATTCGTGATCTGGTGACACCCATCGATGCTCAACAGCCATCTCTTGGCCCAAAAGCCAATCAGCTATTGGTGACAAATGCGGGTGATGATGGCCGCGATGCTTTTATCCGACGTTTTGCTAACCAATCTTTTGGCACTAAGAATCTTGGGAGTCATGGTGCGTATTGTGGGTTGGCATATCGCGCGGGTTCCGGTGCTCTGATGGGGGATTTAGATAAAAATGCGCACGTCAAACCGGATTGGGATAACGTGCGTTTTGCCCTGTTTCTTGGCACCTCACCGGCGCAATCAGGCAACCCATTCAAGCGGCAAGGGCGTCAGTTAGCCAATGCGCGCCAGCGGGATGATTTTAATTATGTGGTCGTCGCACCCGCATTGCCGCTCACCACCACATTGGCAAATCAACATAACCGCTGGGTGCCGGTATTACCAGGAACAGATGCCGCATTGGCAATGGGAATGATCCGCTGGATTATTGAACAAGAGCGTTTTAATCACGATTACTTATCACTGCCCGGTGAAATGGCCATGCAGGCCTCCGGTGAGCGCAGTTGGACCAACGCCAGCCATCTGGTGATTATGACACCAACGCATCCATTGGCAGGCCAATTCCTGCGCGAAAACCATATAAGTGGTGAAACGCTGGCCGAGGGGAGCGATAGCCCAGCGATGGTACAAGTCGCCGAAGAGGCGGCATTACAACCCGCGGCCTCAATGTTGCAAGCACAATTGTTTGTCACGCGGCAGGTGGCCTTGCATGATGGGCAAGTGGTCGAAGTCCAATCTGGCATGACTTGCCTACAACAGGCTGCCGCACGTTTTTCCTTGACAGAATATAGCCAGCAATGCGGCGTGCCGGAGGCCACTATTATTGGATTGGCACGTGAGTTTACGGCGTATCAACGGCAGGCTGCGGTGATCTCCCATGGTGGAATGATGAGTGGCAATGGTTTCTATGCTACTTGGGCAGTGATGATGCTCAATGCCTTGATTGGTAACCTGAATCTTAAAGGTGGCGTCTCCGTTGGCGGCGGTAAATTTGATGGATTTGCGGACGGACCTCGTTATCAACTGGCGACCTTTGACGGCATGGTCAAACCGAAGGGCTTGTCGTTATCACGCAGCAAACAACCTTACGAACAATCAGCGGAGTATCAGCAAAAAATTCAGCAAGGCCAATCGGGTTATCCTGCCCGTGGCCCTTGGTATCCCTTCGTCGGCGGGCAATTGACCGAGCAACTTGCACCTGCGCTGTCAGGATACCCCTATCCGTTAAAAGCGTGGATCAGCCACATGACCAATCCTTTGTACGGCGTGGCGGGTTTACGTCATCTGATTGAGGAAAAACTGCAAGACCCGCGCCAACTGCCGCTATTTATTGCCATCGATGCCTTTATGAATGAAACCACCGCACTGGCGGATTACATCGTGCCGGATACCCACAATTTCGAAAGCTGGGGATTTAGTGCGCCTTGGGCAGGTGTATTAGTCAAAGCGAGCACCGCCCGTTGGCCGGTTGTCGCACCACGTACTGCGCGCACAGCCCAAGGCGAACCTGTTGCGATGGAAAGCTTTCTGATTGCGGTGGCGAAAGCATTACAATTGCCGGGATTCGGTGCCAATGCCATGCAGGACAATGAAGGTCATTATTACCCGTTGGACAGCGCGGAAGATTATTATTTACGCGCAGCAGCTAACATTGCCTATGGCGGTGAAAAGCCCTTGCCAGCCGCGCAAGATGATGAACTCAAGTTAACTGGCGTGGATCGTCTGTGGCCTGCGTTGCAACGGAGTTTGCTGGTGGATGAACAGCGTCGAGTAGCCTATTTGCTGGCACGTGGCGGGCGTTTTGCGCCTTATGAGAAAAGTTGGAATGGGAAGGCTACGGGCCCGCAGTGGAAAAAACCACTGCAAATCTGGAATGAGAATGTGGCGAAACATCATCATGCGATGACCGGTGAGCGTTACAGTGGTTGCCCAACGTGGTATCCACCACGCTTGGCCGATGGTTCCGATGTGTTCCAGCATTACCCTGCGGCAGAGTGGCCACTGCGTCTGATGTCATTTAAATCGCATTTGATGAGCAGTTCAACGGCAATGATTGAGCGGCTACGCGCGGTTAAGCCGACTAACCTAGTCGCCATCAACCCTAGAGATGCGCTCCATTATGGCATTCAACAGGGTGATACTGTGCGGTTGATGACGCCAGGTGGTGAGATGACGGTGCAAGTCAGTTTGTTGGATGGTGTAATGCCCGGAGTTGTGGCGATTGAACATGGCTATGGGCATCGGGAAATGGGGGCCAGAACTCACGTGCTCGACGGGGAAGTGATGGCGTCGGATCCGCGCATCGGTCAAGGCAGCAATCTCAATGACTTAGGATTTACCGACCCTACTCGAGAAATTCCCAATACGTGGTTGGATTGGGTCAGTGGTGCGGCTGTTCGTCAGGGATTACCGGCAAAATTGATGATAATGAGCTAATTCATCAGGATATTGGCTTTTCTTGCTTAAATCCCTTTGCCCTGAAAGGGATTTATTATTTCTCAGCGATGATTGTTTTGGTGTATAAATCATCATCAAGCGTCTTCGGCGGAGCCTAATCCATGTCAGCAGCAAAAATCAGTGCGTGTCTTTTGGTATCCGGCGGTCTTTTAGGCTATTTGGGTGCCTATTGGCAGACAGAATCATTGTTGATTGCTGCGGGCATTGCGTTGTTCGCCGGTATCATTGCCTCTGCTTTCACTGACCGTATTCGATTTATCGATGAGGGTCGTCGCGGCAAATAATGGGTACGGTTGGTGTTTTCAGCGCCGTTCGCTGACCAATAAAGGGCGCGATACTATGTACAATCATACCGACAATCACCAAGCCTATCCCTAACAGGGATAATCCTGAGGGCAATGCTGCGGCTAACCAAAGCATTTCACCCAACAAAGCAAAAAGCACTTCACCTGATTGGGTCGCTTCGACGGCAGCCAGCTTCGAATAATCTTGTTTGACCAAATTGGTGGCGGCAAAAAACAGCAATGTCGCGATGACCCCAGAGAATAAGGCAACCAGCAAGGATTGATTGACTTGCATCTGTGAAGGCCAACCCGTTTGCGACCATCCGTAGTACGACAATAGCAACCAAAAAGGCAAACTCGCCAGTGTCATATTGAGTACGCGCTGTAAGGTATCGACATCCCCCTGACATATATCCATCATTTTGCGATTACCTAATGGATACATAAACGCTGCCAATGTGACTGGCAACACGCACCATAACATTTGTTGCAGATTCAGCGCCTGCGCGTGTTGCCACTGCATCAAACCCACGCCAAGTAAAATCAATAGCGACCAGCGTAAGCCTTTGAACGGAATCTTTCCGCGAACCGATTTCAAACCATCGGGTGTCGATATTTCGCGCTTAAACAGTGGGGCCAACAGTGAGCCCGCAATAATGGTAATTTGCCATGAACCCGCCACGAGCCAACCTTCACCATAAGCCCCAGCCAGACTAATGGGGGCATAAAACAGGCCAAACCCAACGGTACTCCACAGTAAATAGCCCCGCCAATATTGGCGCAGATGTTTTAAACTTTGGCTTAATTGACCGCGCAATAGCACCAAGAGCAATAGCATCGGTGCCATAAAAATAAATCGTAGCGACGCGCTCCAAATCCAACTGCCCCCGCCTAGATCCATGGAGCGGTTAAGAATAAAAGTAAAAGCAAAAAAGAAAGAAGCGGCAAGGCCATAATAAATCGCGCGCATTAGTATCACTTGGTCACACTGAAAGGAATAAAACAGGAATATCGATATTTGCCGTTGGCGTCAAGTGCTACGCCGCGCGAGATGCACCGCAGGTGGGTTTCAGGTATAATTTGCGCCGCGCCGGAAACTGGCGCTCGAAATGTCCGTTGTATTGCGCGATGAATTGTCGCGGTTAGCCTTTTAATCGCCGAAATAACCCATTGAGCAGTAACCCAATATTTATCAGTAACCTCTTTGAAAGACAGGAACGTACACCATGCCAGTGTTACATAACCGAATTTCTAATGAGGAACTTAAAGCGCGCATGTTGGCTGAAACCGAACCGCGCACCACAGTTTCTTTTTATAAATATTTCACGCTAGAAGATGCCAAAACTTTCCGCGATAGCCTCTATAGCCAATTTGTTAAACTCGGTGTCTTTGGCCGTGTTTATGTGGCGAAAGAGGGGATCAATGCACAAATCAGTGTCCCTGCTAACCGCTATGACGAATTTAAAATCGCGCTGTTCGCTGCACATCCTGCGCTGGACCAAGTGCGATTAAATGTGGCCCATGAAGATGACGGTAAGTCATTTTGGGTACTGCGAATGAAAGTTCGCGAGCGCATCGTCGCTGACGGTATTGATGATGACAGCTTTGATCCCAGCAATGTCGGGCATTATCTGAAAGCGGACCAAGTCAATCAGATGATTGATGACCCAGATACTCTGTTTGTCGATATGCGTAACCATTATGAGTATGAAGTGGGCCATTTCGAAAACGCGATTGAAGTCCCATCAGATACCTTCCGTGAGCAACTGCCAATGGCGGTTGATATGCTGCAACATGACAAAGATAAGAATATTGTCATGTACTGCACCGGTGGGATCCGCTGTGAGAAAGCCAGTGCCTATATGCTGCACAACGGTTTTAAAAACGTTTATCACGTTGAAGGTGGGATCATCGAATATGCCCGTAAAGCGAAAGAGCAAGGTTTACCACTGAAGTTTATTGGTAAAAATTTTGTTTTTGATGAGCGCATGGGGGAGCGAATTTCTGATGATGTCATCGCTCATTGCCATCAGTGCGGTACAGCTTGCGATGCACATACTAATTGTAAGAATGATGGTTGCCACTTACTGTTTATTCAGTGTCCAGATTGTGCCGCCAAATTTGAAGGTTGCTGCAGTCAAATATGCCAAGAAGAATTAAAACTACCGCAGGAAGAACAACGTTCTCGCCGAGCAGGGCGTGAAAACGGCATTAAGATTTTTAATAAGTCAAAAGGACTATTGCAAACCACCATGCATATTCCAATGCCAGAAAAGACGCCGACTAATAAAGAGTGATGCCTAATTAATCTGGTTATATACCTGCGAGCAGTACTATTAAATCAAGACGTTGTCGGTTATTTTATTCGACAGCGTCTTTTTTTGCCATTTGAGTTGAGCAATGGCGATTCCAAAACAAGGATCGATAATGAAAACACCTATGGTAGGCAACCAAGGGTTACGGCTTGTTGCGATGTTAGCAATGCTGGTGGTCATTATGGCGGGCATTAAGGCTGCATCGCCTATTGTTGTGCCATTTTTACTGGCGATCTTCCTCGCTATTGTACTGAATCCGTTAGTGAAATTGCTTGAGAAAATAAGAATTCCCCGCACCTTGGCTATTGTCTTATTAGTGACATTGATTATTTTACTGATGGCACTCCTCTTCAGTCGGTTAGGTTCTTCATTAAATGAATTTGCCCGCTCATTACCGCAATATCGTGGCATGATGCTGGAAAAAATGCGTGACCTGCAAGAATTTGCTATGCGTTTTAATATCGAATTCTCGGTAGATGACATCATGAAACATGTTGATCCCAGTATGGCGATGAACTTTGTTACTCGGTTGCTTAGCCACCTTTCTGGTGCAATGGCTAGCACATTCTTGCTGTTAATGACTGTGGTCTTTATGTTATTTGAAGTCGAACGACTGCCTTATAAAATGCAATTGATGTTTGACAACCCTGAACAAGGTAATGCCATCCTCAAACGTGCATTAAATGGTGTCACCCATTATCTCGTGATTAAAACAATTATTAGTATTGCGACGGGGATTGTTATCTGGCTATTTTTGGCAGCGATGGGGGTTAGATTTGCTTTCCTATGGGGGCTGCTGGCCTTTGTTTTGAATTACATCCCTAATATAGGCTCAGTGCTTGCCGCTATTCCTCCCATCGTTCAGGCAATGCTATTTAATGGTTTTGGCGACGCGCTTGCCGTGACTAGCGGTTATATCCTGATAAACTTGATTGGCGGTAATATCATCGATCCACGTATGATGGGCCGTGGCTTGGGTCTATCGACATTGGTGGTGTTCTTATCCTTGATTTTCTGGGGCTGGCTATTAGGGCCGATAGGTATGCTGCTCTCAGTGCCTTTAACCATTATTGCCAAGATTGTGCTTGAGTTAACGCCTGCAGGCTATAAATTTGCAGTTTTGCTGAGCGATGGCAAACCCGCCAAAGTTGAGTAAATAAAACACGAAAATACCGGCTGAGGGCCTTGGGCGAATAGGTACTTATAGGTCCTCAGACGGAGATAGATAGAGATGGGCAGTGAAACAGATTAGTAGAAAAAGAAATAAATATCTAAAGCCAATAAAATCAACCATAAGCAGATATAGAGCAACAGATGTTCTCGTACGTTATTGATAACTATCGAGAGCAATTTATTTAACATTCTGACTGCCTGCGGCTAAAATTTTCGCCCATTATAGGGAGTTTCACTTTAGTAAACAATAAGCTAGCCGAGTAAAATCATGTGCTTGAAAAGGGCGATGTACAAAGACTTATGGGTATAATTTTAAAAGTAAAAATCTAACAGATAGAAATATGAATACGGCTTATAAAAAATTAGATTTAACGTCAATTTAATCTCCCGCTAAACCGTCGATTCCTCTCTAGTAATATGATTGCGGCTGTGTGTTTTTGCATTAAAGCAGCGTACACATCGACTACTTTAGTTAATGATGATGTGTACTAGATGTTCTACCGGTTAAATTAATAGAGAGTTTCAATATAGGTATTTAAAAACATTATAAATAAAACATAATTCTAATCTGTTTCTGACTTTTATTTTTTCCGTAATATGCCGCTTATGTGAATATACCGTACTATCACTGATGTTCAATTTACGAGCGATACGATAGTTTGGCATTTCCATCATCCAGTAACACATCACTTTATGCTCTTGTGGACTGAACAATGAGCTTGGATAGGATATATGAGGTTGGCTGATATCATTTGAAATATCAGATATTTTTTGTAGCAACTCCGGCAAATGTCTTTTTGCTAGAATTGAAACTGAATTCGTCAGCGCAATCGGCGTTTCACTGAATGGATAAGAAGCATCCAGATAAATATAAATTTTAGCATGACCGCAACAAGCTAAAAATTGCTCGAGTAACGGGCAGTGCCCACCGAACCGACAATATTTAGTGAGGTTGACAAATATTATATCTGGAGCGAAGTCTTGGATGGATAACGTTGCTTTCTCAACCGTAGGTAGATCCATTAAGTTAAGCGATGCAGTGCTATTAAAATAAGTATTTACACCGTATCGGGTATAAAAGCATTCATCAATAATTAATATTCTCATGTGACATAATCCTTGTCTAACTGCATCCGTACCTGGCTGCATACAAGGATAAGGTAATCCTCTGTGACCTAAAACGTCAACTCGATAATATCGATTGATTTTGACGGAAATGACGAATTAATATTTCACCTATCATTGATGTGGTGATATTTTATATCAAAAAATGAGTTATTACCTATATAAATATAACTTTGCGATCAATTTATTACTTAATTGATCGCAACTAAAAAAGCCCGATAAATACGTGTCTGCGAAGCTAATTTTTCTCAAATCGAGAAAGAGAAAAAGCAGAAATATCAATCGGCGACTGTTTGTTTTGCGCGAAGAGAGCGGCAACTTCACCCAATGCAGTCGCAAATTTAAACCCGTGGCCGCTTAGCCCCGTTACGACCAAGATATCTTTATTATCAGGCAGTGTATCAATAATGAAGTCTTCATCTGGGCTCATGTCATAACTGCACGCTGCACCATGTAGACATACGCCTACACCGGGTAAGTAACTGCGCAAAAAATCAAAAACTTCCGTGCCATCTTCGGCATAGCGGCCAAAAGGTTTACGCTGTGCGGCAGATTCGATAGGCTGTCCTCCGTTATGCTTACCGAGTTTTAGTTCATCATTATGTGAGGGGAAACCATAGTAATGAATGTTATCTGGTGTTTCGACAGTAAATGCTGGGAAATGATTCCCCTCGCTGTAGCGACCATCAGCATGATGCCAAGAAAAGACTTTGCGTATTGTTGTCACCGGTAATGTTGGTAGCAGCTCTTTGACCCAAGTTCCGGCAGTGACGACAACCTTTTTGGCGCTATAAGTGCCATCAATGGTCACCACATCAATCCCTTCATTTGTCGGGTCAATCGCGGTAACAGGGCAATTGAATAAAATGCCACAACCTGCCTCAGTGACGGCCTTAATCAGTGTTTTTATCGCAAGCTCAGAGCGTAGGAAACCTGCTTGTGGCTCAAATACGCCGACGTAATTATCGGGTATGGTAAATACCGGCCATTTTTGACGGACCTGTTCTGCCGTTAACAACTCGACGGGCAAATTATACTGCCGCGCGCTGAGCTGCGCATTTTGCAGGAAAGTGGAGTTATCAGGCCCCAAATTAAGCACGCCGCAAGCCTGAAATAACGACTCGCCGGTTTGAGCTGATAGTTGATTCCAAAGCGCCTGTGCACGTAAGACTAAAGGGACATATTTCTCGCCTTCACCATACGCATGGCGAATGATTCGTGTGTCTCCGTGGTGGCTACCGGCTTGGTGAGGGGGCATTGCACTGTCAATCATCAGTACTTTTAAGCCGGCCTGTGTCGCGTAATAACCTGCGGCAGAGCCCACCGAGCCACTACCAATGACAATCAAATCATAATCCATATTCTGTACCCTTAAGAATTTCGCTTCTGTCTCATTCAATCTATTTTGTCACGGTTACGCGTCATTATCGTGGCCATTGTCTGCACTATGCATTTAACAGGGCGACAGAAACATTAAAAATTAGGACGATAGTAATAGCACGGGAGTGAGAGGAGAAAAAGAGATGTGAACGCTATAGCGATGGAAGTGATTAATAAAAAGGCACCAAGTGATATTCACTGGTGCCTGTTTTTGCGAGTATTGAAAAATAAGCGAATGGACAAAAATTAATGCTTACGGTGATCAAGAACTTGATATTCTGATGACTCAATTTTAGCGATGCCTGCTTCTAAAATATTGATTAATTGGCGAGCAACATCAGTGGTCAACCAAAGCGTTCTATCAACAAGTGCATTTTCTGGCAGTTGATCCATAGAAGACAGGTAATGAAGACGTATCATCATCGCGTCGTATGCATCTACCGTGCTGATATCCCAACCTACAAGCGGGTGAGTCTGAATAACTTCATCATTTCTGTCCATAAAGACCCCTTATATAGTAGTTACTGACTGGAGTGACTAACGAGGATCAATGCGGCTCATTATCAAGTGAGCTTTTTTAGTATACGCAACAGCTAATCAATTTGGTGATTATCCACGAATCTTTACAAATTATTTTTTTTATGATGATTAATTAAGCGAGAGGGTGGGAGACGAAATGAAATAAATATATGGCAGAGAAATGAGTATAAAAAAGCCGAGGAGCGACTCCCCGGCAAAAAACAGCATTCTTGTGGGTTAGTTTGCGTCAAACCAGTCGTCAGCGCTTTCCCATATTTCTTGTAATATTTCAGAGATCAGATCTTTGTCAGTTTTAGCCCCACCTAACACAGAAAGATTATTTGCACTGGCATAGCGGACTTGCACAGTTGTCGTTGTGTCTGGGAATTTCGTTTCCAGTTGTTTGCTTAATTCATTGGTTAGCGCTTCGATAGCACCTGCGGGTAACTGATTTTTCTTATCAATGCTCACTTCAACACGCATATATGGCCCTCCGAATATTCATACTGGTTATTTATACAGTATGAATATTCGAGTTGCAAGTGACTGATCCAAAAATCTTCAAGGCAGTAGAAAGCCCGTTAATGGGCCTCAGCTTTTAACTGACCAGTTGATCGTCTGACCTGCGAGATAAGGAACGATAGATTCATTCCCTAACGAGATCTCTTCTGGTTGTTGGAATGGGGTGCGTACCAACTCAACATAATCCTCGTTTACTGGCAGGCCATAGAAACGCGGGCCATTTAATGAGCAGAATGCCTCTAAATGTTGTAGCGCATTTAGTTCCTCAAACACAGTCGCATAAGCAGGCAGTGCTGATGGTGCGTTGAACACACCAGCACAGCCACAGGATGACTCTTTGCGGTGTTTGGCATGAGGTGCAGAGTCAGTGCCTAGGAAGAATCTATCAGAGCCACTGGCGACAACTTGGCGCAGTGCTTCCTGATGAGTACTACGTTTCAGTATTGGCAGACAGAACAGGTGAGGACGAATCCCGCCAACCAGCATGTGGTTACGGTTAAACATCAGATGCTGTGGAGTGATGGTCGCACCAAGGAAACGATTGCCTGCCAGCACATAGTCGGCGGCATCTTTGGTCGTAATATGCTCAAAGACAATTTTTAACTCGGGGAAATGACGGCGTATCGGTTCCATCACTTGATCAATAAAACGCGCTTCGCGATCAAAGATATCCACTGCAGCATCGGTGACTTCGCCGTGAATAAGCAGCGGCATGCCTATTTTTTGCATTTGCTCAAATAAGGGATATATCGCCGGGATATCAGATACACCATGATTCGAGTTTGTGGTGGCATTAGCCGGATACAGTTTCGCTGCGGTAAACACACCTTGCTCATAGCCAGCGGTCAGCTCATTGATATCAAGTGAGTCAGTGAGGTAACAGGTCATCAACGGCGTAAATTTATGCCCTGCTGGCACGGCTGCCAGAATACGATCCCGATACGCAATAGCACTGGCCACGGTAGTAATAGGGGGGGCCAGATTCGGCATGACAATCGCTCTGGCAAACACCTCGGAGGTATAAGGCAGCACGGTACTGAGCATTTCGTCATCACGTAAGTGAATATGCCAGTCATCTGGGCGGCGAATTTTCAGGGTTTGAGGTTGTGCAGTCATTCAACGGGCTCCGCAGTCATGATGAGATTTCGGTTTTTTGTGCTGTTTCCGGCGGGGTGTAAGAATAAGCGGAAAGTGCACAAGATGCATCTGATTGTTAGGGGTAAGTTGAAAACTTTGCTTAGGGTGAGTTGAAAATAATGCAAAAAGGGCATCTTATAGACGGGCTATGGATAGAAACACCCCAAAAATGAGCGGTTGATTAGCCGCAAAATACACGAATTGAATGTACTGTATGGGAGAAATACGATGGAAGTCCGTGTCATTGCCAGCTTAGTGGCTAAACCTGAGTTTGTGAATGAAGTCAAAGAGGCTGTTCTTCAGGTGATAGAACCAAGTCGTGAGGAACAGGGGAATCTGCAATATGATCTCCATGCTGAATCTGGTCAACAAGGTTCTTTTGTCTTCTTTGAGCGTTGGGAGTCTGATGAAGCATTAGACAAACATAATAAAACTCAACATTTCGGCGACTTCGTTAAATCGATAGAAGGTAAGCTGGAAAGTATTGAAATAAAGAAAGTAAAACAGATAGCCTGATAGCTGATATTCGCGCCCAAGAAAAACCCGCCGAAGCGGGTTTTTTTAATGCTAGTGATTAATGCGATTGCATTTATTCGACTGATTGCGGTTTTGTCGCTGGCGCTGTTGCTTGAGTCACAGCCGCGTGGCCACCTGCAGATCCTTTTCCTGAGAAATCAAAGGCCGGACGTTCCCAAGAACCTTTGGTTTGCGCTTCTGGCGCATAATCAGGTGCTGGTGCTTTGGTCATCGGTGCTGACGCATAATGTTTGAATAGTACGCCCTCAGGATGAGCAATAACTGGCTGTGGAGCCGCAGTCACGACAGGTTCAGTGCTATTAGTCGCTTCAGTTACCATTTGTTCAGCAGTAACATCAGCTTCAACCTCGATAGGCTCTTCGACCTGCTCTTCGTTGATAACTGACTCAGCGACAACCGGTTCATCGGCAACCGTTTCCTCAACTGCCACTTCGGTAACGGGTGCTTCCGCAGCCGTTACTTCAACAGAGGTTGCTTCAACAATCTCAACGCTTTCCGGTTGGTTTTCTTCAACTGCTGCATCTGGCACGATGGTGTTTTCGATAACGGCTTCTGCTGCGATAGCATCCTCAATAACAGGCGCTGTTTCATTCACCTCGATAGCTTCAACTGCTGCAATAGCTTCAGTTTCTACGACCGGCTCAGCGATGCTTGCTGGGGCAACAATCGGTGCACGGCCTGGAACGGCTGCGGCTGAAGATGCAGAACCACCTTGTCTATGCTGCGGAGCAGGAGTTGCAGTGGTTACTGCCTCAACGATTGGCGCTGCTATGATTGCAGTAGGGACATTTACCGCAGTTTCAGCATGGGGCGCTTCTTCCTCGACCTTGGCTGCTTCAACTACCGCTGTTTCTACCGCTGCAACTTCTACCGATACAACTTCTGCTGCTGCAACGTCTGCTGCTGCAACGTCTGCTGTCGCAGCGTCTACCGCAGTTGCAGCTATTGCGATTGGCAACTGCTCTTCAACCGGATTTTCTACAAAGGCGGCTTGTTCAAATGGCTGAGCGACAGGATAACGTACCCACACCTTACCTGATGCCATTTCTGGTGAAGCGAAAGCGCCAGCCAGAGGCATTGCAGATTGTGTTGGATAACGCTCATCACGATAACGGCGACGACGCTGACCACTAACACGCAAGTGACGAGGTGAGCGGCGGGAACGACGTGGCATTCCATTTTCGTTGTTACCATTACGGTCATTAGCTACGTCATCATCTGCAGCAACACTCACTTGAGGTAGTAACTTCACTTCTTCCTGCGCAGCAGGTACAGGCAAATTAGCCACAGGAGTGCTAACAGGGGCAACCTGTAAGGCATTTTCCTGACTATTCAGCTCATCGTTTGCAGATTGAATACGAACTTTCTGATTCAACTGGCGACGCTGACGACGTTGCATGACCTGCTGACGTTCTTCTTGCTCAGGTTGTGCTTCATCGACATTGACAGCAGAAACATTAGCTTTGACATCCTGTTGAGCTTGACGCTTGTCATCCTGACGACGGCGCTGGCGGTCACCGCGACGCTGCGGCTGATCGTCACGTTGCTCGATATTGCTGTCAACGATGTCATTTGATGCTTGCGATGTCGTTGCCTGTTGAGCCGGGCGACGGTTATTACGACGCTGATCATCACGACCTTCGCGATTGCTATTGTCACGGCTGTTGTTGTCACGAGAGCTGCTGTCACGAGAACTATTATCGCGGGCATTGTGGTCACGAGAACTGTTATCGCGAGAGTTATTGTCGCGAGAATTGCTGTCTCGGTTGCCGTTATCACGACCTTCACGTGGTGTGCGGTCCCCACGATCTTTACGCCCATTGTTTTGGCGACGTGGATTGCGGCGATCATTACGACGGTTATCACTTGCTTCGGTCTTCTCAACTTCAACCGGTTTAACTTCGGCTTCAGGTGATGCACCAAAGATACCCTTTAGTCCGGTGAGCAAACGGCTAAAGAAGCCTGGTTGTTCAGCAGTCGCTGAGCTGGCAGCTTGTGGCACCGCAGCAGGTTTAGTGGCGGCGGCTGTCGGCGTTGACTCCGGTGGCACTTCAGTCGGCAGAGAGAAGGTCGCCAGCGCAGGTTGTTCTGGGCGCTTACGTTCAATCGTAGTTTCTTCCTGCGGCTGCGCCATTTCTGCTTCATGCAGTTGTGGCAGCAAATAGCTCAGGGAAGGAACTTCCTCACCTTTACGCACCCGAAGAACAGAATAGTGTGGGGTTTGCATCTGATCGTTTGGTACGATCACTGCACGCACACCACCTTGGCGTTTTTCAATGGCGTTAACGGATTCACGCTTTTCGTTTAGCAGGTACGATGCAATTTGTACCGGCACGATGGCATGAACTTCATGGGTGTTTTCTTTCAGCGCTTCTTCTTCAATCAGACGCAGAATAGAGAGGGACAGTGATTCGTTATCACGAACAGTACCCGTGCCGCTACAGCGTGGGCAAACGTGATGGCTTGACTCACCCAGCGATGGGCTGAGGCGCTGGCGGGACATTTCCAGTAAACCGAAACGGGAAATGCGGCCAATCTGAATACGCGCGCGGTCTTGACGAACAGCATCGCGTAAACGGTTTTCAACTTCACGCTGATGACGCACAGGAGTCATATCGATAAAGTCGATAACAATCAGGCCACCCAAGTCACGTAAACGCAACTGACGAGCAATTTCATCAGCGGCTTCAAGGTTGGTATTGAAGGCTGTTTCTTCGATATCACCGCCACGGGTTGCTCGTGCGGAGTTAATATCAATCGCGGTCAAAGCTTCGGTGGTATCGATAACAATAGAACCGCCGGATGGCAAACGTACTTCACGTTGGAATGCCGATTCAATCTGCGACTCAATTTGATAATGGCTAAACAGAGGGATCTCACCACTGTAGAGCTTAATTTTGCTGCTGAAATCAGGGCGACCTAATGCGGCGATATGTTCTTTTGCCAACTCGAGCACTTTCGGGTTGTCGATAAGAATTTCACCGATATCTGGACGCAGATAATCACGGAAAGCACGGACAATCACGTTACTTTCCTGATGGATCAAGAAGGGCGCGGGGCGACCTTCAGCAGCTTTTTTAATTGCATCCCAGTGCTTTAGACGGAATGATAAGTCCCATTGCAGCGCGTCAGCTGATTTACCAACACCAGCAGTACGAACAATCAGACCCATACCATCAGGCAGTTGTAGAGAGGATAGGGCTTCTTTCAATTCAGTGCGGTCGTCACCTTCGATGCGGCGAGAAATACCACCAGCACGCGGGTTGTTTGGCATCAGAACTAAATAACTGCCAGCCAAGCTGATGAAAGTGGTGAGTGCAGCACCTTTATTGCCACGCTCTTCTTTATCAACTTGAACAATAACTTCTTGGCCTTCGCGCAACACATCTTTGATGTTTGGGCGGCCATGTGAGGAATAATTACTAGGGAAATATTCGCGAGAAATTTCTTTTAGGGGAAGGAAACCGTGTCTTTCAGCGCCATAATCAACAAAAGCAGCTTCTAGACTGGGTTCGATTCGGGTGATTTTACCTTTGTAAATATTCGCTTTTTTCTGTTCATGGCCTGGACTTTCAATATCCAAATCATACAGCCGCTGTCCATCTACAAGGGCAACACGCAACTCTTCTTGCTGAGTTGCGTTAATCAACATTCTTTTCATCTTAACTTACTCGTTATTTTTACATTGGCGTTAGAACTGCGGGCAAAATAACCTCATGGTCGGGTATACCGATGACCCCGAGTCTTCTAGCAAAGCCGTCAACCTCACGGTTGTCGCCTGCATAGGGGCGCATTATTTCGGTAAGCCTGTGTTTCGCTCTGAAAAACAGCACTTTTATATATAGGGTCGCTTCTGAATATAAGACAACAGAGCGTTACCCACTTGCCGACCAAGCTGCAACCCGCAGCCCGCTAATTGCTTGATTTCACATTACGTCTTACGCCATTGCTGCGTTTTTGTGTGATCAGGCAAATTTTTATATTCCACAAGTCTCTTGGTCTAACGAGAATCAACGCAGAATTAGTGACATTATTCCATTGCTGACACTGATATAGCAAGATGACTTTACCTGTCTACATAAAGATTCTTTTACTGTTATCACAGTGTTTGCGGCTATCGTTGTCTTATTAAACAATAAATGTACGCAAACGATATCTCTAATTAGCCAGAATGACAGTTAAGCACATAAAAAGGGGTGGCGCTAATTCCTCGGTGTATTTAGAATCGCGCACCATGAAAACGAATAATCCAGCAGTACAATTAATCACCATTTCTGCCGATGAAGCGGGCCAGCGGATAGATAACTTTTTGCTCACCAAATTGAAGGGTGTGCCAAAAAGTATGATCTACCGTATCGTGCGTAAAGGTGAGGTTCGCGTGAATAAGGGCCGCATTAAGCCAGAATATAAACTGGCTGACGGTGACGTGGTGCGTGTTCCTCCGGTGCGTGTTGCAGAGCGCGAAGAGGTCCAAGTCTCTGCGAAGCTTGATAAAGTGGCGGCACTGGCCGATTGCATTTTATTTGAGGATGATTACCTCTTAGTGCTGAATAAGCCTTCAGGCACAGCAGTACACGGTGGCAGTGGTTTGAGTTTCGGCGTGATTGAGGCATTACGTGCATTGCGCCCTGAAGCGCGTTTTCTGGAGCTAGTCCACCGCCTCGACCGCGATACTTCCGGTGTCTTGTTGGTCGCTAAAAAACGCTCTGCGTTGCGCTCGTTGCATGAACAGTTGCGTTTAAAAGGAATGCAGAAGGACTATTTAGCGCTAGTGCGTGGTCAGTGGCAGTCTCACTGCAAAGCGGTACAAGCACCTCTGCTGAAGAATATTATGCAAAGTGGCGAGCGTGTGGTGAAGGTTAGTAGTGAAGGTAAACCTTCAGAAACGCGGTTCAAAGTGGAAGAGCGTTTCGAGCATGCGACGCTGGTTAAAGCTAGTCCCATTACAGGTCGGACTCATCAGATTCGTGTTCATGCGTTGCATGCAGGGCACCCAATTGCTTTTGATGATCGCTACGGTGACCGTGAGTTTGATCAGCAATTGCAGGGAACCGGTCTGCATCGCTTATTCTTGCATGCTGCGGCTCTACGTTTTGAGCATCCGAATACCGGTGAAACAATGCGTATTGAGGCTCCTCTCGATAATCAGTTACGCCATTGCTTGCAGGTGTTGCGTAAAAAATCGGCAGCTTAATGTGAGCGCATGAGAAAATTGCCATTCGTCATTTTTTTCAAAAACGTATGTTCTAACATCATTATTAAACATTTATTGTTAAATAATGATGTTAGAAAAATTTGTCTACAGTAATGGATTTATCCCTTGCTCAATTAGCATTTGGGTGAGGGTAATGAGCGGCAGGCCGATCAGGGTATTTGGGTCACGCCCAGACAACCGTTCAAATAATGTGATACCCAACCCTTCACTTTTAAAACTACCAGCACAATTCCACGGCTGCTCTCTCATTAAATAGCCATTTATTTCGGCTTCGCTTAAGGTCCGAAAATAAACATCAAACGTTTCGCAAACACAATTGATGTGACCTGTGGCGGTATTGACCAGCGCCAACCCAGTATAAAAGGTCACACATTGCCCACTGGCTTGCTGTAATTGTTTTAGCGCATTTGCATGGTTATGGGGTTTTCCGACGATTTGACCGTTAATTACACATACTTGATCTGAACCAATAATCACATGTTGTGGATAAGCGTCAGCCAGTGCTTGGGCTTTGGCAAGTGCCAACCGCTGCACTAGCGCATCAGCCAATTCCCCCCGCAAGGGTGTTTCATCGGCCTTTGGTGCTGCGCTAATAAAGGGCAATTGCAGTTTTTCGAGCAGGGCGCGACGATAAGAAGACGTTGAGGCTAGAACAAGTTGCGGCATAATATTTTCCATAAACCGTGGCGAAATTTAATCAGGCATCTTAAACTGTCTGCCGCTTCGGAAGCGAATATTGGTGAAAGGTGCGGTAAAACGGCCTTTTTCTTTGACTCTATGTCGTTACAAAGTTAATATGCGCGCCCTATGCAAAAGGTAAAATTACCCCTGACCATTGATGCGGTTCGTACCGCTCAGAAACGTTTAGACTACGCAGGTATCTATTCGCCTGAGCAGGTTACACGAGTAGCCGATTCAGTGGTAAGTGTGGACAGCGATGTCGTGGCCTCATTATCGTTTAATATCGATAATCAGCGCCTGGCGGTTATTACAGGTCATGCGGATGTCGATGTCACATTGATGTGCCAGCGCTGTAATAACACGTTTGCACACCATGTTCATACAACGTATTGTTTTAGCCCGATCGTCAATGATGAGCAGGCTGAAGCATTACCGGAAGCGTACGAGCCGATTGAAGTCGACGAGTTTGGCGAAGTCGATCTGCTGGCAATGATTGAAGACGAAATTATTCTTTCACTGCCTGTCGTTCCGGTACATGATTCTGAACACTGTGAAGTGTCCGAGGCGGACATGGTATTTGGTAAACTGCCTGCAGAGGTGGAGAAACCTAATCCATTTGCCGTATTAGCCAGTTTAAAGAAAAGTAATTAAGGAGTAAGGTCAATGGCCGTACAACAGAACAAACCAACTCGTTCCAAACGTGGCATGCGCCGTTCACACGATGCGCTGACCACTGCCACTCTGTCTGTGGACAAAACTTCCGGTGAAACTCACCTGCGTCACCATATCACAGCCGACGGTTTCTACCGTGGCCGCAAGGTTATCGGCTAAGTAGTACTTGCTAATCTTTAGCAAGGCGATACCTTGACTTGTCTAACCCTGGCGTTAGATGCAATGGGTGGGGACTTCGGTCCCTGCGTCACAGTGCCTGCTTCATTGCAGGCACTGGCCTCTAATCCACAGCTAAAACTCTTGCTGGTCGGGAATCCCGACACTCTCAATCCGTTACTTGTCAATGCCACTCCTTTGTTGCTGGAGAGGTTACAAGTAATTCCTGCTGAGCATGTTATTGCCAGCGATGCTAAACTCTCACAAGCCATTCGTGCCAGCCGCGGGACTTCTATGCGTGTCGCATTGGAGCTTGTCAAAAACGGTGATGCCCAAGCTTGTGTTAGTGCAGGGAATACAGGGGTATTGATGGGGTTGGCGAAGATGATGCTTACGCCACTGGACGGAATAGAGCGTCCGGCGTTAATGACCGTCATTCCTAACCAACAGCGTAGTAAGACAGTGGTACTAGATTTAGGCGCTAACGTTGAATGTGATAGTACAATGTTGGTGCAATTTGCTGTCATGGGATCGGTGATGGCAGAAGAAGTTGTTGGAATAACGAACCCACGTGTTGCTTTGCTTAATATCGGCGAAGAGGAAACTAAGGGGCTAGATAATATCCGCGAAGCCGCCGCAGTATTAAAAAATACACCGGCAATCAATTATATTGGCTATCTGGAAGGCAATGATTTGCTGACTGGAAAGACTGATGTAATGGTTTGTGACGGCTTCGTGGGTAACGTCACTCTAAAGACCATGGAAGGTGTGATAAGAATGTTCTTGTCACTGCTCAAGTCATCGGGCGAAAGCGGTAAACAATCCTGGTGGCTTAAACTCATTGGGCGTTGGCTGCAAAAACGTGTGGCAAAGCGGTTCGGTCATTTGAACCCCGACCAGTATAATGGTGCATGTCTGTTAGGATTACGGGGTATCGTAATTAAGAGCCACGGTGCGGCGAATCAACGCGCATTTGCCGTTGCCATCGAACAGGCTGTGCAGGCGGTGCAGCGGCAAGTTCCTCAACGGATTGCCGCGCGCCTTGAAGCGGTATTACCCAAGAGTGACTGATCGTACATGTATACTAAGATTCTCGGTACGGGGAGTTATCTGCCCGTACAAGTGCGCAGTAATGCTGATTTAGAAAAAATGGTGGATACGTCGGACGAGTGGATTGTTACTCGGACAGGTATTCGTGAGCGGCGTATTGCTGGGCTCGATGAAACAGTCGCGACCATGGGTTTCCACGCAGCTGAAAAAGCGCTGGAAATGGCTGGTATCGATAAAAACGACATCGGGCTGATCATCGTCGCGACAACCTCCTCAAGTCATGCTTTCCCAAGCTCGGCCTGTCAGGTACAGCAAATGCTGGGCATCAAAGATGCCGCTTCGTTCGATTTGGCTGCGGCCTGTGCAGGTTTCACCTACGCATTGAGCGTTGCGGATCAGTATGTCAAAAGTGGTGCGGTCAAGCATGCCATCGTTATCGGTTCAGACGTATTATCACGCGCACTGAATCCAGAAGACCGTGGCACAATTATTCTGTTTGGTGATGGCGCTGGCGCTGTCGTCTTGGGCGCATCTGAACAACAGGGCATTATTTCGACCCATCTGCATGCTGATGGTCGTTATGGCGAATTGCTCGCATTGCCGTATCAAGATCGCCAACAGCAAGATCAACCTGCCTACGTGACGATGGCAGGAAATGAAGTCTTTAAAGTGGCAGTGACTGAGCTTGCCCACATAGTGGATGAGACATTGCAGGCCAATAATCTGGATCGCTCAGCGCTGGATTGGCTTGTGCCGCATCAAGCCAACCTGCGTATTATTAGCGCAACGGCTAAAAAACTCGGTATGGGGATGGATAAAGTGGTGGTCACGCTTGATCGTCATGGTAACACCTCTGCGGCATCGGTACCTGCAGCGCTAGATGAAGCAGTACGAGATGGTCGCATTCAACGCGGGCAGTTAGTGCTGTTGGAAGCATTTGGTGGCGGCTTCACTTGGGGCTCTGCGTTAGTTCGTTTTTAAGCCTATAGCGATTCTTTTGATTTAACAGGAATGCAGAATGTCGAAATTTGCAATGGTATTTCCAGGCCAAGGGTCTCAATCCCTTGGCATGCTGGCTGATTTGGCCGCACAATTTCCGATAGTTGAAGCAACCTTCAGTGAAGCATCATCGGTCTTGGGTTACGATTTGTGGCAGTTAGTGCAACAAGGCCCAGCAGAAGAACTGAATAAAACGTGGCAAACACAACCAGCTTTACTGACAGCATCCGTTGCTATCTGGCGTGTTTGGCAGCATCAAGGTGGTAAATTGCCTACGTTGATGGCTGGCCATAGCTTGGGTGAATACTCAGCGTTGGTTTGTGCTGGTGTACTGGATTTCAAACAGGCGGTCAGTCTGGTTGAATTACGCGGTAAACTGATGCAAGAAGCCGTACCTGAAGGTACGGGTGCGATGTACGCCATTATTGGTCTGGATAATGAATCCATTGCCAAAGCCTGTGAAGAGTCTGCCCAAGGGCAGGTTGTTTCACCAGTCAACTTTAACTCACCAGGCCAAGTGGTGATTGCAGGTAATAAAGAGGCCGTAGAACGTGCGGGCACAGCGTGTAAAGCTGCGGGGGCAAAACGAGCTTTACCTTTACCTGTCAGCGTACCGTCTCACTGTGCGTTGATGAAACCTGCTGCCGATAAGCTGGCAGAAGCACTGGAAAATATTGAATTCCAGGCACCTATTTTCCCTGTCGTGAATAACGTAGACGTGAAAACTGAAGTGTCACCAGAGGCTATCCGTAGCGCATTGGTGCGTCAGCTGTATAATCCGGTACGTTGGACTGAAAGTGTTGAATTTATTGCAGCAGAAGGCGTTGAGCTGCTGTTAGAAGTTGGGCCAGGTAAGGTCTTGACTGGCTTAACTAAGCGTATCGTTGACACGTTAGCCGCAGCACCAGTAAACGATGTGGCAACACTGACGAACGCGCTTGAAAACTAAAATAGAGGATAACATGAGCTTCGAAGGAAAAATTGCGCTGGTAACAGGCGCTAGCCGCGGTATTGGCCGTGCGATTGCAGAATTATTGGCTGAACGTGGTGCCCGTGTTATTGGTACAGCGACGAGTGAAAAGGGCGCTGAAGCAATCAGCGCCTATTTGGGCGAGAGTGGCAAAGGTTTAATGCTGAATGTCGTGGATCCTGCATCAATCGAGTCTGTTTTGGCAACGATTCGTGCGGAATTTGGCGAAGTTGACATTTTAGTGAATAATGCAGGTATTACGCGTGATAACCTGCTGATGCGTATGAAGGACGAAGAGTGGCAAGATATTATTGACACTGATCTGACTTCCGTGTTCCGTCTGTCAAAAGCGGTAATGCGAGCTATGATGAAAAAGCGTTTTGGGCGTATCATCACCATTGGGTCTGTAGTGGGGACAATGGGCAATGCGGGGCAGGTTAACTACGCGGCAGCTAAAGCGGGTCTGATCGGTTTTAGCAAGTCTTTGGCGCGTGAGGTTGCTTCACGTGGCATTACTGTCAACGTTGTGGCACCTGGCTTTATTGAGACAGACATGACGACGGCGTTGACAGATGATCAACGCGCAGGCATTTTAGCCCAAGTACCAGCTAACCGGCTTGGGCAAGCTAAAGAAATCGCCAGCGCTGTTGCATTTTTAGCCTCTGATGAGGCCAGCTATATCTCTGGTGAAACGTTACATGTCAATGGCGGCATGTATATGATTTAAAAATCACGAAAGTATTTGCATTTTTTGAGGTGAAAACCGCAAAATAGCATAAAATCGTGGTTCGACCAGCCGAGATTTAGTTGCATCTTTTTCAACATTTTATAAACTACGAAAACCATCGCGAAAGCGAGTTTTGATAGGAAATTTAAGAGTATGAGCACTATCGAAGAACGCGTTAAGAAAATCATCGTTGAACAACTGGGTGTTAAAGAAGACGAAGTGAAGAACAGTGCTTCTTTCGTTGAAGATCTTGGCGCGGATTCTCTGGACACCGTTGAGCTGGTAATGGCTCTGGAAGAAGAATTTGATACTGAGATTCCAGACGAAGAAGCAGAAAAAATCACTACTGTTCAGGCAGCTATTGATTTTATCAACGCTAACCAGCAGTAAGCGTACATGCTTTAAGTTTAGATAGTTAGGCGGTCACTCGACCGCCTAAGTTTTTTTTGTCCTAAGTGTTATTTTCCCTCCCTGGAGGACAACCGTGTCTAAGCGTCGAGTTGTTGTGACTGGACTGGGCATGTTGTCTCCTGTCGGTAATACAGTCGAATCCACATGGAAAGCTGTTCTTGCCGGGCAGAGTGGCATCAGCCTGATCGACCATTTCGATACTAGTGCCTATGCAACGCGATTTGCTGGCTTAGTGAAAGATTTTAATTGTGAAGATTACATTTCGCGTAAAGATGCACGCAAAATGGATGCCTTCATACAGTACGGTGTTGCCGCTGGCATGCAAGCCATGCAAGACTCCGGGCTCGAAGTCACAGAGGCCAATGCCTCTCGTATCGGGGCCGCTATTGGCTCGGGTATTGGTGGCTTGGGTTTGATTGAGGAAAACCACACCTCGCTGGTGAACGGTGGCCCTCGTAAAATCAGTCCCTTCTTCGTGCCTTCAACTATCGTGAATATGATTGCTGGCCATCTGACCATTATGTATGGTCTGCGTGGGCCCAGTATCTCTATTGCGACAGCATGTACTTCAGGTGTGCACAACATCGGTCACGCGGCGCGTATCATTGCTTACAATGATGCAGATGTCATGGTGGCGGGTGGGGCTGAAAAAGCCAGTACACCATTAGGTGTCGGTGGTTTTGGCGCAGCACGTGCATTGTCCACCCGTAACGATAACCCACAGGCCGCTAGCCGCCCATGGGATAAAGACCGTGATGGTTTCGTGCTGGGTGATGGTGCAGGCATGATGGTACTTGAAGAGTACGAACATGCGAAAAAACGTGGCGCGAAAATCTATGCAGAAGTGGTTGGGTTTGGTATGAGCAGCGATGCCTATCATATGACCTCACCACCGGAAGACGGTTCTGGCGCAGCGCTGGCAATGGTCAATGCATTACGTGATGCAGGTGTGACGACGGCTCAAATCGGTTATATCAATGCTCACGGTACATCTACTCCTGCTGGCGATAAAGCCGAAACGCAGGCGGTTAAGTCTGTATTTGGTGAAGATGCCCGTAAAGTGATGGTCAGTTCCACCAAATCCATGACTGGGCACTTATTAGGTGCAGCAGGTGCGGTTGAGTCTATCTTTACTGTGCTGGCGCTACGTGATCAAGCCATACCTGCAACCATTAATCTGGATAACCCAGATGAAGGTTGTGACTTGGACTATGTTCCTCATGAAGCCCGTCAGGTTAAAGAAATGGAATACACGCTGTGTAATTCCTTCGGCTTCGGTGGCACAAACGGCTCTTTGGTTTTCCGTAAGGTATAATCTGGGTCGCTAAACTTATGCTGTTTAAAAGACCCGGATTTCCGGGTCTTTTATTAGGCTCGCCTCCATGACCTAAACATCCCTCAATAATAATTGTCTCAGTTCTGAAAACATCACAGGTTTAAATCTGATACTGTCAGACCACAAACTATCGCATCCCATTTAAAGAGAATCTGAATGTTCTGGATTAATGGTGTAGAGCAAAATTTGATTTCCGCGTCTGACCGCTCAGTGCAGTTTGGTGATGGCTGTTTTACGACAGCAAGGGTTTGTGATGGGCGAGTGGTATGGCTGGATAAGCACATATTACGTTTACAGCAGGCGACCGAACGCTTACTCATGCCGACAGTCAACTGGAATGCACTGACTCAAGAAATGGTTGAGGCGGGAGGCCACACCGAGGAGGGCGTGCTGAAGGTGATTATTAGTCGGGGGAGTGGCGGACGAGGTTATAGCGGTACGGCATGTCAGCATCCTACGCGGATTATTTCTCTCAGTGATTATCCTGCTCAATATCATAGCTGGCGTGAGCGAGGCGTCTCATTGGCGCTCAGTCCAGTACCCTTGGCGCGCAACCCATTGCTGGCGGGTGTGAAGCACCTCAATCGTCTGGAACAAGTATTGATTCGTGCACATCTTGAGCGCACAACGGCTGATGAGGCGCTGGTGCTTGACACTGAAGGCATGCTGGTGGAATGCTGTGCGGCTAATTTATTTTGGCGTCGAAAAGAGGTGATATTTACACCTGATCTCAGTCTATCGGGTGTTGATGGCATCATGCGCCAGCAGATTATATCTTGCCTTAGCGCCCATGGCCGGCGGGTAGAGGTTGTGTCACAACCGCCAAACGTTTTGGCTGATGCAGATGAAGTGATGATATGTAATGCGCTGATGCCGCTTTTGCCGGTGAATCGCGCGGATAACCGAGTATACCATTCGCGACAGTTGTTTGATTTTTTGAGTCAGCACTGTTGCGACATATAAATGGCTCATTATTATCCATTTATGAATACGATTAATTTGAAGATGGCTGTCCGATGAAAATAAAACGTACCAGAGTAATAATCCTGTTTGTGGTGATCTGTGTGGGATTACTGCTTTCTGGCTATCAGGCAGTACAACGCTTTGCTAATCAGCCATTGGCGATTACGCAAGAAACGTTCTTTAAGCTTCCGACAGGAACGGGGCGGGTTGCATTAGAGAATTTGTTGCAACGTGACCATCTGATTAAAAATACTCGCTTATTCCCTTGGCTGTTGCGTATCGAGCCTGAGTTAGCCCAGTTTAAAGCGGGGACTTACCGTTTTACGCCTGGCATGACGGTTCGAGAGATGCTGCAGCTGCTTGCCAGCGGCAAAGAAGCACAATTTACCGTACGCTTTATCGAAGGTAAGCGGCTGCGTGACTGGATGGATGAGCTACAGCAATCAAAATACGTGAAGCATGTGTTGGCGGGAAAGAGTGATGCTGAGATTGCCAAACTGCTGGGATTGAAAGACAGTGAGCACCCTGAAGGTTGGCTCTATCCTGACACCTATTCTTACACTGCTGGCACGACTGATCTGGCATTACTGAAACGTGCTCATGTGAAGATGGAAAAAACAGTTGATGAAATCTGGCAAGGACGAGATAAGTCATTGCCTTACAAAACGCCGGGTGAGCTGGTCACGATGGCATCCATCATCGAAAAAGAAACCGCGGTAAATGAGGAACGGACCAAAGTGGCGTCGGTGTTTATCAACCGTCTGCGTATGGGTATGCGCTTACAAACAGACCCAACAGTCATTTATGGCATGGGCGATAATTATAATGGCAACATAAGCCGTAAAGACTTAGATACCCCGACGCCTTATAATACCTACGTTATTTCCGGTCTACCGCCGACGCCTATCGCCATGCCAGGGCTGGCATCGTTGACCGCTGCTGCGCACCCCGCGAAAACGGCTTACCTGTATTTTGTGGCAGATGGCAAGGGCGGGCATACTTTTACCACCAATTTAGCCAGTCATAACCAAGCGGTGCGAGTTTATCGTCAATCGCTAAAGGATAAAAATGAACAGTAAATTTATCGTTATTGAAGGGCTTGAAGGGGCAGGGAAAACCACTGCGAGAGATGTCGTGGTTGCCACATTACGTGCCCAAGGGATTAACGATATTGTTTTTACCCGTGAACCGGGTGGAACCCCATTGGCCGAAAAACTGCGTGATTTGATTAAGCAAGGCATCGACGGTGAAGTTCTCACGGATAAAGCAGAAGTCTTGATGCTATATGCCGCGCGCGTGCAATTAGTTGAAAATGTCATTAAGCCTGCTCTTTCACGTGGTAGTTGGGTGGTGGGTGATCGCCATGATTTGTCATCACAGGCATATCAAGGGGGAGGGCGTGGGATTGACAGCCAACTGATGACCTCATTGCGTGATACCGTGCTGGGGGCATTTCGCCCCGACTTGACGTTATATTTGGATCTCCCTCCCACGATGGGGTTAGCGCGCGCCCGTGCGCGTGGCGAATTGGATCGCATTGAACAAGAGTCATTGGCCTTTTTTGAGCGCACGCGCGAGCGATATCTTGCTTTGGCTGCTGCGGATCCAAGCATCAAAACCATTGATGCCTCACAGCCACTTGAGAAAGTAAGTGAATCTATCCGCCATGAACTGAGCCAATGGCTGCTCAGTCAGGAAATCCTGCAATGAAATGGTATCCATGGCTGACAGCGCCTTATCGTCAGTTAGTCGGGCAACATATCGCTGGGCGTGGGCACCATGCCTTACTGCTACATTCTTTACCGGGTAATGGTGAAGACGCCCTCATTTATGGCCTCAGTCGTTGGTTGATGTGCCAACATCGCCAAGGCGAAAAAACTTGCGGTGAGTGCCATAGCTGCCGGTTGATGTTGGCGGGTAATCACCCTGACTGGTATGTGCTGGCACCAGAGAAAGGCAAAAGCAGCATTGGCGTTGAGTTAGTACGCCAACAGATTGAAAAACTCTATTCTCATGCGCAGCAAGGCGGCGCGAAAGTGGTGTGGTTACCTCACGCAGAACAACTAACCGATGCTGCAGCAAATGCCTTGTTGAAAACGTTGGAAGAACCCCCTGAGAAGACCTATTTTCTGCTCGATTGTCACCAGCCCGCGAGCTTATTAGCGACTTTACGTAGCCGCTGTTTTTACTGGTACTTAGCTTGTCCGGATACCGCACTCAGTTTGCAATGGCTTCAACGGCAAATTCCAACTGAACCCGTTGCGGCGCTGGCCGCGCTTAAACTGAGTGAAGGCGCACCGCTAGCGGCAGAATGTTTGCTTCAACCTGAACGCTGGACGGTCCGCGCCACTTTGTGTGGTGCGCTGAGCCATGCGCTAAGCAGTATGGATTTATTGTCGCTGTTACCGCAACTGAACCATGATGATGCTGTTGAACGCTTGCAATGGATCTCCTCGTTGCTACTGGACGCGTTAAAATGGCAGCAGAGCGCGAGTGAGTTTGTGGTCAACCAAGATCAACTTCCGCTGGTACAGCAATTAGCCCAGCTAGCGACCACGCCAATACTATTGCAATCGGCTAAACAGCTAGCGCGGTGCCGCCATCAATTATTATCCGTGGTGGGTGTTAACCGTGAGTTGTTGCTCACCGAGCAATTACTTAACTGGGAAACCGCCCTGACCACTGGCACTTATGCCACCTTACCTACGTTGTAAAAGAGTTTAATATTATGTTGTTAGTCGATTCGCATTGCCACCTAGATAGCCTTGATTATGAAACGTTGCACAGCAGCGTTGATGATGTATTAGCTAAAGCGAATGCACGAGACGTCGGTTTCGTCTTGGCGGTTGCCACGACGTTGCCGGGTTTTTCTGCCATGACAGCACTCATTGGCGATCGCAAAGATGTGGCGTTTTCATGTGGTGTTCATCCACTGAATCTCGACGGTGGTTATGATTTTCAGCAATTGAGAGCACTGGCTGCGGCCGGTAAAGTGGTCGCCATGGGGGAGACTGGGCTGGATTACTTTTATCAGCAAGACAATATCCCACTGCAACAAGCTTCTTTTCGTGAGCATATTCGCATAGGTCGTGAATTAAATAAGCCTGTTATCGTGCATACCCGTGATGCGCGCGAAGATACCCTCGCTATTTTGCGTGAAGAGAATGCGCAAGAATGTGGTGGTGTTTTACATTGCTTTACCGAAGATAAAGCAACCGCAGCTACCTTACTGGATTTAGGTTTTTACATCTCCTTCTCGGGGATCCTTACTTTCCGCAATGCAGAACAACTGCGTGATGTTGCCCGATACGTGCCACTGGATAGGTTATTGGTCGAGACAGATTCACCTTATTTGGCACCCGTGCCTCATCGTGGCAAAGAGAATCAACCGGCCTATGTCCGTGATGTAGCAGAATATATGGCTGTGTTGAAAGGCGTGAGTATTGAGACTTTGGCTCAGACCACGACAGATAACTTCTGTCGACTGTTTCATCTGGATTCGTCGAGTCTAGACAGTGAAATGCGCTAACCTCCTTAACAATACTTATTTTTAAGCTCGTAATTAATCCCCGAAACGAGTAATGTTCTCACCCGAATTATTGGGTGAGGGCAGATGCTATTGACGTTTTTTTACAAAAAATGCGTAGTTTGAAGCAAAACAAGCGCCTTCTTGAAAGAAACGTGACTGCCATCAAACATTAAGCAGGCTATTTATTTTACTCTTCGTAAAAATTAAAAGGGTGCTTTAGACACCCTTATTCGCAAAGGCTTACTCCCCCCTTTGTAACGCCAATAAACGCGAGAAAAAGCAGAAAAGCACTATTACTCAGGAGCTCACTCAACTATGTTTAAGAACGCATTTGCAAACCTGCAAAAGGTAGGTAAATCGCTAATGCTACCGGTATCCGTTTTACCCATTGCAGGTATTCTGCTGGGTGTCGGTTCCGCGAATTTTAGCTGGCTACCAACGGTAGTCTCTCACGTAATGGCAGAAGCGGGCGGTTCCGTTTTTGCTAACATGGCACTGATCTTTGCTATTGGCGTGGCACTTGGCTTTACCAATAACGACGGTGTATCCGCGTTGGCGGCAGTGGTTGCCTACGGCATCATGGTGAAAACCATGGCGGTGGTTGCGCCACTGGTCTTGCATCTGCCAGCAGAAGAAATTGCGGCTAAGCATTTAGCCGACACCGGGGTATTAGGCGGGATCATTGCAGGTGCGATAGCCGCCTACATGTTCAACCGCTTCTACCGTATTCAGTTACCTGAATATCTTGGCTTCTTTGCGGGTAAACGTTTCGTTCCGATTATCTCTGGTTTCACCGCGATCTTCGTCGGCGTGATCTTGTCTTTCGTATGGCCACCAATTGGTACGGCTATCCAGACATTCTCCCAATGGGCAGCCTATCAAAACTCCGTGGTCGCATTTGGTATCTACGGTGTGGTTGAACGTGCATTAGTACCATTCGGTCTACATCACATCTGGAACGTACCATTCCAAATGCAAATTGGTGAGTACACCAACGCAGCGGGTCAGGTATTCCACGGTGACATTCCACGCTATATGGCAGGTGACCCAACGGCAGGTAAACTGTCCGGTGGTTTCCTGTTCAAGATGTACGGTTTGCCGGCGGCAGCGATTGCGATTTGGCACTCAGCTAAACCTGAGAACCGGGCTAAAGTGGGCGGGATCATGATCTCCGCAGCGCTGACCTCGTTCCTGACAGGTATCACCGAGCCAATCGAATTCTCCTTCATGTTCGTGGCGCCGATTTTGTATGTTATTCATGCCATTCTGGCGGGTCTGGCTTTCCCAATCTGTATCCTGCTTGGGATGCGTGATGGGACCAGTTTCTCCCACGGTTTGATTGACTTCGTGGTATTGAGTGGCAACAGCAGCCGTATCTGGTTGTTCCCTCTGGTCGGTATTTGCTACGGTCTGGTGTACTACACCATCTTCCGTGTGCTGATTGCCAAACTGGATCTGAAAACACCGGGTCGTGAAGACTCTTCTACTGAACAAACGGTACAGGGCGGCACAGAAATGTCAGCGGCACTGGTGACTGCGTTTGGCGGTAAAGAAAACATCACTAACTTGGACGCTTGCATTACCCGTCTGCGTGTCAGCGTGGCGGATATTTCCAAGGTTGACCAAGCAGGTCTGAAGAAACTGGGTGCTGCGGGCGTTGTCGTCGCCGGCTCAGGCGTTCAGGCTATCTTTGGGACCAAATCTGATAACCTGAAAACTGATATGGACGAATATATTCGTAACCATTAATTCAGGTTTGGGGAGTGCAAAGGGGAGGCGAAAGCCTCCCTTTTTTTATGGTTTTCGCAAAGCTGCTTTTACTCCGGCTCTAACCACGTGGTTTGGAAATCGAACCAGCCGAGGTTATTCAGATGCGCTCCTTGTGCGTGTTCAGGGGCTTTTAGCCGCATCCAGTGATGAAATAGAGGCTGTAACCAACCGCTGTTTGTTACCGCTCTAACTAACTGCTCGCTACTGAGCGTTCGGTTACGCCATTCATTTTGGTATGTCTGTAGACATCCCTTATCGCCACCGGTAATAGATTGGCGCAGCAGTGGGGTGCCCAATAACCATGCGCCGACACTCCACTCTTCCGGTATCGCAAAGTTAACTGTTCCAAGCCACAAATCTGCATCGGCTTCTCCTTTGGCCCAAGCGGCATAATCCAAGGCTAATAAGGACAAGCGAATACCCTGTGTCGCCAAAATTTTTGCCATTTCGGCCGTTAACATTGAGAACTCAGGGTGTTCAGTATGGTAAGCCAGTGTCAAAACCGGCCCATCCTCAGAGCCGACACCCTCAAATGCTGAATTCGGATAAAAGGGCGAGTATGCCTCCCCTGTATCAATCCCATGGAACCATGTCGGTAACACGCTACTAGCAGGAACCCAGAAAGGGCGAATCGGGGCGATTAGCCCTTGGATCAAATGATAAGGATTGAGTATTTCTCGCAGCCAACGTCGTTGTTCAATACTGCGCCAATGTGGTGAGCGGCTATCACAAAGCAAAAAGTAGCCACCACGTTCAAGGAACATCTCTTGAGTCGCATCCGAAGGGCTACCGGTTAGGCTGGCAGCAAACCCCGAGACATAATCAATGTCACTGATGCTGGAGCTTAGCCAAGTTGCGCTTTGTACATGGGAAATATTCAGTTGTTCGCAAGGGACCACCGGTGTGTCAACTGGTGGGCGTTCTTGAGTCCGTGCCAGATCAGGGAAAATCAGCACTTCAACCTCATCCAACAGTCCACGAAAACCAAAATAATGGTCAAAGGATTTCATGAGCAAATGCCAGTTATCATTTTCAGCTACCCGATAAGGGCCAGTGCCAATAGGATGAGAGGCAAAATTAGGCTGTGTAGCATGGTCTTGCGGCAAGATTAGTGCAGAGTGATGGGCTAAAAGCAAGGGAAGACGTGGGTCCGGTTGGTTCAATTCGATAACTACACTCAATGGCCCTCGCGCACTAATTTGCTGAATATGTGAAAACAGCGGCAACTGAGCGCAGCGGGTTAACGAGCTAACGACATCATGACTAGACAGTTCCCGGCCATCATGAAACTGCACGGCTGGGCGTAAATAGAAGCGCCAATGTAAAGGATCAAGCATTCGCCATTGATGGGCTAAATCAGACGCGACGTTGCCGCTCTCTTCATTTATCCGTGTTAACCCATTAAATATTTGCCGCACCAAATGCAGTTCAGATCGGCGTAATGGCGTACCGGGATATAGATTGGGCATGGTGCGGTAATAAGGAATGCGCAGCGCTTGATAGTCATCGCGGATCCGATACCCCAGTTTGGTCCGTAATAAGGGGGTAATGAGTTGTTTATCTTCCCCCAACAAGGCAATGGCTTCATTGAAATCGCCTGAGTCTAGCAACTGTTCCGCTTTTTCAATTAATAACTGATGTGTGTTCCGCAATAGTTGTAAATATGAGCGTCGACCACGACCAGCCTCAGCCTGCCATATTAACCAGCCCGCTTGTTGCATCTGGACCAGTAATGTCCGCATGTGGCGCTTAGTACAACAGAGTTTATCCGCTAATTCTTGTAGCGTAATCGATACTGACTGTGCGCCGAGCAAATTCAGTAATCGCAAATATTGTTGCTCAAGGCGTCGGCTGGTCATAAAAGAGGAACCTTTTTGATGGGAATTGAGCTGTTTTTAATCTCATCTTTTTAGCCGATAATTTTTATCACAGCAAGGCTTTGTTGCCCATCATGAGAGACATTCAGGGCAAAACGAAGATGACGATAATATTTGAGGTGGAATGATGACGCGATACTTAAACAAAGATACCAAAGTCTGTATTTCTCTGGCCGCCAGACCCAGTAACTTTGGCACCCGTTTTCATAATTTTTTGTATGACGCGCTCGATCTCGATTATCTCTATAAAGCGTTTACGACGACCGATCTCGCGGCGGCTATTGGTGGTGTCCGAGCATTAGGGTTTCGTGGTTGCGCCATTTCAATGCCATTTAAGGAAGCTGTTATTCCCATGGTCGATGAGATGGACCCATCAGCCGCAGCAATTAACTCAGTTAATACCTTGGTGAACACGAATGGCTATCTGAAAGCGTATAACACTGACTATATCGCTATCGCGAAATTGCTACAGGCTTATCAGGTGCCTAGCGACAAGGTTTTTGCGCTGCGTGGCAGCGGTGGAATGGCGAAGGCGGTGGCGTTCGCACTTAAGAATGCAGGTTTCAAACAGGGATTCATTATTGCCACAAATGAAAAAACGGGCAAACAATTAGCTGAGCAATCAGGTTATCACTACCAGCCTGATATGCAGGGAGTGCAGGCAGATATGCTGATTAATGCCACCCCAGTAGGGATGGCTGGAGGTAAAGACGCGGACAGCATGGCTTTTACTGAGCATGAAGTAAATCACGCTGAGATAGTTTTTGATGTCGTGGCGCTACCGGTCGTCACACCGCTGATCAGTTATGCTAAAACGCAAGGGAAAACTGTTATCACGGGGGCGGAAGTTTTTGCTATTCAAGCGGTTGAACAATTTGTGCTGTATACCGGCATTCGCCCTGATCAAGCTTTGTTTGAAAAAGCGGCGGCTTACGCCCGAGGGTGATGATTGAGGTTGAAATCAATAGAATTTGTCGCTCATACTACGCATTCCTCATTTTTATCATGATCAAGGAAATGTGTTATGGCCGAAGAAACGATTTTCAGCAAAATTATCCGCCGTGAAATCCCTGCCGACGTGGTCTACCAAGATGAACTGGTGACCGCGTTTCGCGATATCGCCCCACAGGCACCAACCCATATCTTAATCATTCCCAACATTCTTATTCCGACTGTGAATGATGTCACCACTGAGCATGAAGCAACATTGGGCCGCATGATCACTGTAGCTGCTAAACTTGCAGAGCAGGAAGGCATCGCTGAAGATGGTTATCGTCTGATTATCAATTGCAACCGCCATGCGGGGCAGGTGGTCTACCATATCCACATGCATTTGGTGGGCGGCCGTGATTTGGGCTCCTTGTTATCACATAAGTAAAGTTGTCACATAAGTAAAGCTGCCGCACCTGTAAAACTGTTGTGTAAGTAGCGTTATCGCATTAGTTAATTACCAGATAAGTCAGTTGCCAGATAAATAGCGATAATCATGTTGAGACTAACTGAGGTAAGCCTATGCGCCGTGTGAGGGCGTTTTTGTTACCAGCGATGGTATTTGCGAGTGTAGCGGTATTGCTGGGGTGCAGCAGTCCGAAAGGGATTGCGGTCAATAAACAGCAAACTGTGGTCATGGATTCGTCAGTACTGACGGCGGGTATTTTGGCTTCTCAACCCTCAATCTCAACCTCTTCTGGCAACAATGTCGCGCGTTCAGTCATCACCAATAGCCAGAATAAGTCAGTAAAAATCAACTATCGTTTTTATTGGTATGATGAGCAAGGCTTAGAAGTTGCACCGGTTGAAGCGCCACGCATGATACTGATTGCTCCGGACGATGATGTAGACGTTCAATCCATCAATAATAATTTTAATGCGCGCAGTGCGCGGCTTCATTTATTTTTATAACTGACTGATTTATAGAATTCAGTCACTATTGGAGTGGGACAATGAAAAGGTATTTATCTGTAGCACTCACAGCGCTCGTGTTGACGGGGTGTATTAATCCGCAACCGACTGAACAAACACCGACACCGCCAGTCACAATAGAACCCGTCACTCCGCCAGTCATCGAAACACCCCCACCGGTAGATACCGTACCGCAGCCGCCGAAAGTGCAGCAGTCGATTGATTGGGCACCCAGCGTCGAGCCGTTAGTGGCGCAAATGGTGAACAGTAACGAGGTGGCTAATGGCAGTATTTTGCTAGTCGATAGCGTAAAAAATAATACTAATGGTACGTTGCAGATGGCAAAAGCGACTGCGGCATTGCATCAGGTACTGACATCAAATAAGAAATTTGTGCTGATCTCTCCACAGCAATTAGCTGTTGCGAAACAAACGCTGGGATTATCGGAAGAGGATAGTTTAGGCTCACGAAGCAAAGCGATTGGTCTGGCCCGTTATGTCGGTGCGCAATATGTGTTGTACAGCGATGTGAGCGGTGATGTGAAATCGCCGACCATTGAAATGCAGCTGATGCAGGCTCAAACGGGTGAAATTATCTGGTCAGGTAATGGTCCAATCCAACGCTGATACTGCCCTGCAAGCGCTAATTGAAAGCATCAACCCGGCGATGAAAGTCGCCGATTATCAGATAAGCGCTGTTTCTGGCCTGACCGGTGAAAGCTGGCGAATCACAGCCCCCAATATCGATTGGCTAGCGCGGGAACAGTCGGCGCATAAAATGCAACTGGGTGTTGATCGTCGGCGAGAACGAAAACTGTTGCGGCATGTCGCTGGCCGTCAGATATCACCGTCGATTATTGGCGCGGATCAGCACTGGTTACTTGTCAAATGGCTTGATGGTGACGTTGTCACAAGTAAGCAATTCATTGAATTTGCAGATAATGGTGATCTGGCGAAAGTATTAACGCGTCTACATGGGTTAACACCCAGTGGTTATCGTCTTGATTTGCGTGCTCAGTTAATCCGTTACGGTCGTTTGTGCGATCCCACGCGTTGCTCACCCGGTTGGTTAAGGCGTCATCATGATTTTCTGCACAGGCCACAGCCACAGCCGCTAAAATTAGCCCCCTTGCATATGGATATTCATCCCGGCAATCTTTTGAGTACTTCGACTGGGTTGAAGCTAATTGATTGGGAATATGCCGCTGATGGTGATATTGCACTGGATATTGCGGCATTATTTCGTGGCAACCAGTGGTCGCAGGAACAGCAAACAAATTTTTTACAGCACTATTGCCGTGGTGAGCAGGGCTATCATGATATTGCACGCCTCTCTTGCCAGATACAGCAATGGCTGCCGTGGGTTGATTACTTGATGCTCATGTGGTTTGAAGTGCGCTGGCAGCAGACTCGGGATGCGGTATTTCTACAATGGGCTGCGCCATTGCGTCAGCGTTTTAATCTGCCTTTTTAAGGCTTAATCTAAATTGATGAGGTTGTCGTGGGTCCAGTGATGTTAGACGTTGCCAGCTATGAGCTGGACGCAGAAGAACGTGAGATTTTAAAACACCCGCTGGTGGGCGGGCTGATTTTGTTCAGCCGCAATTACCATGATGCCGAACAGTTGCGTGAGCTAGTCCGCCAAATTCGGGCGGCATCCCATGACCGGTTGGTAGTGGCGGTTGATCAGGAAGGTGGTCGGGTGCAGCGTTTTCGTGAAGGTTTTACTCGCTTACCTGCAGCCCAATCTTTTGCGGCCATCAACGATGCGGCAACCGCTGCTCAATTGGCACAAGAAGCGGGTTGGCTGATGGCAGCAGAAATGATCTCAATGGATATCGATATCAGCTTCGCGCCAGTACTGGATATTGGGCATGTCAGTGCCGCGATTGGTGAACGCTCGTTCCACAGTGACCCGCAGCAAGCATTGAAGATGGCCGAGTGCTTTATTCGCGGGATGCATAGCGCAGGGATGAAAACGACGGGTAAACATTTCCCCGGTCATGGCGCAGTCACAGCAGACTCCCACAAAGAAACACCGCGTGATAATCGAACACTGGCAGAAATCCGCACTCATGATATGGTTATATTTCGTGAACTGATTGAGCGTGGGTTATTGGACGCCATTATGCCTGCCCACGTCATTTATACTGAAGCAGATGCGCGTCCGGCAAGCGGTTCCGCTTATTGGCTTCAACAGATATTGCGGCAAGAGTTAGGCTTCGATGGCATCATCTTTTCCGATGATTTATCGATGGAAGGTGCTGCGATAATGGGCAGTTATGCCGAACGTGGTCAAGCATCGCTGGATGCGGGTTGCGATATGATTCTGGTGTGCAATAACCGTCAGGGGGCCGTCAGTGTGCTCGATAACCTGTCCCCGGTCAAAGCAGATCAACTGACGCGCTTGTATCATTCTGGGCAGTTCAGTCGTCAAGCGTTGAGGGCATCATCGCGCTGGCAGCAGGCAAATAAGGCATTAACTGAGCTCAGCGAACGTTGGGATGCACATAAGAATTCATTGGGATAGGTTTTAAGTCGCGAGGATAAATATGATCGTCTACTTACATGGTTTTGATTCCAACAGCCCCGGTAATCATGAAAAAGTTCTGCAGTTGCAGTTCATCGATCCGGATGTGCGTTTTATCAGCTATAGCACCTTGCATCCTCGCCATGATATGCAGCATTTATTGAAAGAAGTGGATAAAGCCATTCAGCAAGGTGGTGATACTCGATCATTGATTTGTGGTGTCGGGCTGGGTGGATTTTGGGCTGAGCGTATTGGTTTCCTGTGTGGGATCCGTCAAGTCGCTTTCAACCCCAATCTCTATCCGCAAGATAATATGGGTGGAAAAATAGACCGTCCTGAAGAGTATGTGGATATCGCCAGCAAATGTATCAATAACTTTCGCGAGAAGAACCGTGATCGTTGCCTCGTGGTGCTGTCTCGCCATGATGAAATGCTTGATAGTCAGCGAACCGCGGGTGATTTACATCCTTTCTATGAAATTGTTTGGGATGAGAAACAAAGCCACAAATTTAAAGATCTTTCGCCTCATCTACAGCGTATTAAGGCATTTAAAACGCTGGGCTAAGCTGGTTTATGTTAATGATGGGTTAATCGTGCCGCCCATCGCATATCGTCACTTGGCTTGAAAAGGGGTCGTCGAGCCCTTTTTTCAGGCTATTTCTATCGCAGAAAATGTCAAACTTCTTCCCCCTTGAACAACACATAGAAAATATCCAAAACGTGACGTGCACCTAACTATTTGAATCCTATTCGAGAAAAATCTCTTTGTTGCCACTTTAATCAAAAAAAGTTGATATATATCAATTTTGGTATGACCAAATGACCCTGCATGATATTCTGACTACAGATTATCGACTTAATATCAGCAAACCCTATGTTATCTAAGGATATTATTTGTTTACCCTTAGCTAACAATTGGTTCACATTCAGGGGGTCATTTTGACAACGCCGAAGAAAAAAATCGTTATTATTGGTGGTGGAGCTGGCGGTCTTGAGCTGGCAACAAGTTTGGGCCATAAGCTGGGCCGCAGCAAAAAAGCAGAGATAGTTCTGGTCGATCGCAACCACAGCCATTTGTGGAAACCGTTGTTGCATGAAGTGGCAACGGGTTCCTTGGATGATGGTGTCGATGCGCTGAGCTATTTGGCTCATGCCCGTAACCACTTTTTTAATTTCCAGTTGGGTTCTTTAACGAACATCAACCGTGAGACGAAAACGTTGAGCTTGGCTGAGATTTGCGATGAACACGGTGATATTTTGGTCACCGAGCGTGAATTAAGCTATGACATACTCGTCATGGCGCTGGGCAGTACCTCGAATGATTTCGGTACGCCGGGCGTTAAAGAGAACTGCATCTTCTTGGACAATCCACATCAAGCACATCGTTTCCATAACGAGATGCTTAACCTGTTCCTGAAATACTCAGCTCAACCGGGTGAAAAGGGCAAAGTTAACATTGCCATTGTCGGTGGTGGCGCAACGGGTGTAGAACTCTCTGCTGAATTACATAATGCGGTAAAACAGCTACACAGCTACGGTTTCGTTGGTTTGGATAACCAAGCACTGAATGTGACACTGGTCGAAGCGGGTGAGCGTATTCTGCCAGCACTTCCGCCGCGCATTTCAACGGCTGCGCATCAGGAACTGACTAAGTTGGGCGTCCGTGTATTAACCAAAACGATGGTCACTAGCGCTGATGAGAACGGCCTGAATACCAAAGACGGTGAATTTATTAATGCGGATCTCATGGTTTGGGCCGCGGGGATCAAAGCGCCGGACTTTATGAAAGATATCGCTGGGCTGGAAACCAACCGCATTAACCAGCTAGTCGTCGAGCCGACACTGCAAACGACCCGTGATCCAAATATTTTTGCTATTGGCGACTGCGCCTCTTGCCCTCAACCGAGTGGCGGTTTTGTACCACCACGTGCACAATCAGCGCATCAGATGGCCAACCGTTGCTACCGCAATATTTTAGCCTTGCTCAACGACCAACCGCTGAAGCCATACATTTATAAAGACCACGGTTCACTGGTATCCCTGTCTAAATTCAGCACCGTAGGTAGCCTGATGGGCAACCTTATGCGTGGCTCCATGATGGTTGAAGGGCGGGTAGCGCGAGTTGTTTATATCTCGTTGTATCGTATGCATCAAGTCGCATTGCATGGTTATACCAAGACTGGCTTGATGATGCTGGTGGGTGGGATTAATCGGGTTATTCGGCCACGTCTTAAGCTTCACTAATTTCCCCTTCGTCCTGAACGCCGCAGCGTTGTTAGCGGCGTTCACTTACCCGAGTCACTGACTTATGTCAGCTCATCGGGATGCGTTCCTTGCTGCCTAGCTGCAACGTCCATGACTTTGGGGAACCGGTTTTTCCTGAGCGCCGCAGCGTTGTTAGCGGCGTTCACTTACCCGAATCACTGACTTATGTCAGCTCATCGGGATGCGTTCCTTGCTGCCTAGCTGCAACGTCCATGACTTTGGGGAACCGGTTTTTTCCTGAACACCGCAGCGTTGTTAGCGGCGTTCATTTACCCGAATCACTGACTTATGTCAGCTCATCGGGATGCGCTCCTTGCTGCCTAGCTGCAACGTCCATGACTTTGGTGAACCGGTTTTTTCCTGAGCGCCGCAGCGTTTTAGCGGCGTTTATTCTCCTCAATGCAGCGCACTTATCGCTAAAATATTCCGCACATAAAGTTAAATTATCAGCATTTAATTCCACACTAACGATCATCGCCAGTCGGAATCCTCCTAAACACATTCATTCACACCTATTATCTGGACGTTTAGTCCATTTGTCTTATTGCTAGGTCAAAGCACATTGTGCAGACTCCATCTGTCTACTGAGTCAAGACGGCGAGTCACGCACGCCGTACTCCAGTAATAAGAGGGGCAATCCTCAGTACTGGACGCTGCCAGATTTCCATTTTTTACATTGGAATACTGGGGCAGAAGATGCGTGGTCACACTTTAGGAGGTTTTCCTGTGAACAAATCAATGTTAGCAGGTGTAGGTATCGGTATTGCAGCCGCTCTGGGAATTGCCGCTGTCGCCAGTATGAATGTATTTTCCGGTGCTCCGCAATATGCACAAGTTCTGACCGCGACACCGATTAAAGAGACGATTAAAACGCCTCGTAAAGAATGTCGCAATGTGACCGTCACTCACCGTAAACCCGTGCAAGACGAGAACCAAATCGCCGGTTCAGTACTTGGGGCAGTCGCGGGTGGGGTGCTCGGTCATCAGGTAGGTGGTGGACGTGGTAAAGACATTGCAACAGTCGCAGGTGCGTTGGCTGGAGGCTATGCCGGCAACCGTGTACAAAGTAATATGCAGGAAAATGATACCTATACGACCACCCAACAACGTTGCCAAACTGTTTACGATAAGTCACAGAAATTGTTGGGATATGACGTAACCTACAAAATTGGCGATCAGCAGGGAAAAATTCGTATGGATCGTGATCCAGGTACGCAGATCCCAATCGATAAAAATGGTCAACTGATGCTGAACAACCAAGCATAATACAAAATCCGTTGTCCAAGACCTTGTTCCAAGAACCCGCGATTTAGTGTTAATTCTGATCGCTTAACATCATGTGTACTCAAAAAAATGAGTACAGCGGTTAAGCGAGTGGCACTAACATTAACGCGGGTTTCTCATTGCTGAAAAACCCGCGTTAGTTTTGCTGAAAATACGAATGAATTGATTAGGCTATGCGATGCTGTTCAAACGCGGCCAGCAATTCACTGATAAATTTCAGCCGCTGTGCTCGGTCAGTCAAATCCTGCATAAACTTCAGCTTGGTTGGCCCTTCCAGGCGATATATCTTCGGTTGGCGCTGTAGCAAACCAATCAGATAAACGGGGTCGACCTTGTTCTTATCGCTAAACTCGATAAAACCACCGCGCTCATTGCCCTCAATTCGCTTAATGCCCAATTTCAGCGCTTGCTGACGCAGTTCGGCGGTTTGTAGCAGATAGCGGGCTGCGTCTGGTAACTTACCAAAGCGATCGATAAGTTCCACTTTTAACTCATCGAGTTCTGTTTCATTGCGTGCACTAGCAATGCGTTTATAGAATGAAAGCCGAACATTTACATCAGGAATGAAATCATCCGGCAGCAACACAGGCATGCGCATTTCGATTTCCGTCTGGTTGCTGGTGAGATCTTCCAGAGACGGTTCTCTGCCTTCTTTCAGCGCATCAACAGCGTTCTCCAGCAGCTCCATGTATAACGAGAAACCAATAGTGGTCAACTGGCCGCTCTGGTCTTCGCCTAGCAACTCGCCCGCACCTCGAATCTCAAGGTCATGGGTAGCTAACGCAAAGCCAGCACCAAGATCTTCCAGTGAGGCAATCGCCTCCAACCGTTTTTTGGCATCGGTTGTCATGGCTTTCGGATTCGGCGTTAACAGGTAAGCATAAGCTTGGTGATGTGAACGCCCAACGCGGCCTCGCAATTGGTGAAGTTGCGCCAGACCAAAATGATCGGCACGTTCAATGATAATGGTATTGGCACTCGGTATGTCGATACCGGTTTCTATAATCGTGGTGCAGACCAGAACGTTAAAGCGCTGATGATGGAAATCATTCATCACGCGCTCCAAATCCCTTTCACGCATCTGACCATGGCCAATTGCAATACGGGCCTCTGGCACCAACTCAGCCAGTCGCTGGGTGGCTTTCTCGATGTTTTCCACGTCGTTGTACAGGTAATAAACCTGACCGCCGCGGAGGATTTCACGCAAAATGGCTTCTCGTATCACCAGACTATCGTACTCGCGTACAAAGGTTTTCACTGCCAGACGGCGCGCCGGTGGCGTGGCAATAATTGACAAGTCGCGCATGCCACTCATGGCCATATTTAATGTGCGTGGGATTGGCGTTGCGGTTAGCGTCAAAATATCCACATCGGCACGCATCGCTTTAATACGTTCTTTATGGCGGACCCCAAAGCGATGTTCTTCATCGACAATCAATAGGCCGAGGTCATGCCAGCGCAGGTCGCTTTGCAACAACTTGTGAGTCCCGATAATGATATCGACTTTCCCTTCGGCAGCTTGCTCCAATACCAGCTGTTGCTCTTTAGCACTACGAAAGCGCGACATCATCTCAATGCGCACCGGCCAAGTAGCGAAACGGTCACGGAAATTATCGAAGTGCTGTTGAGCGAGCAGGGTGGTCGGCACCAAGACGGCAACCTGCTTATTATTGGCCACCGCAAGGAAGGCGGCCCGCATTGCCACTTCGGTTTTACCGAAACCAACATCACCACACACTAATCTATCCATGGCTAATGGTTGGCACATATCGCTGATAACGGCGTGAATAGCCTGCTCTTGATCGGGCGTGGTTTCAAAGGGGAAGCTTTGACAGAACAGCTGATATTGTTCTCGGTCGAGTTTGAATTTAAAACCTGATTTGGCTGCGCGTTGTGCATAAATATCCAGCAATTCAGCCGCGACATCGCGCACTTTTTCGGCCGCTTTTTGCCGTGCGCGGCTCCACGCATCCCCACCTAGCTTATGCAGAGGGGCATTTTCATCTGCGCCGCCAGAATAACGGCTGATCAGGTGCAAGGAGGAGACAGGCACATAGAGCTTATCTTCGCCAGCGTAGGTCAAAATCAGGTATTCGGCTTTGATGCCGCCTGCTTCAAGGGTTGTTAAGCCCAGATAGCGCCCTACACCGTGTTCCAAATGGACCACTGGCTGACCCGGACGCAACTCTGCCAGATTGCGGATCAGCGTATCGGTATTAATCGTACGGCGGTTATCTTGCCGTCGGCGGCTAACGCGTTCCCCGAGTAAATCGCTTTCACAAATCAGCGCTAACTTTTTATCTGTATCAAGGAAGCCGCGTTCAGCAGCCCCGATCATCAAATAATGCCCCGGTGCACTGGCTTGCGATAATTCAGTGATTAAGGTTGGGCTGATTTTTATCCGCGCAAGGAGGTCTTGCAACGTTTCTCGCCGCCCCTCACTTTCTACGGAGAACACAATGCTGCCGCTGAATGCTTCGATAAAGCGGCGCAGGTTATCCAACGGGGCCTTTTGCTGCGCTTGAACTGACAAATCAGGCAGTGCTTGATAATGCAGATTGGTATTGGCTGTTTTGGCAGGGACTTCATCGGTTTTAAACTGGACCCGAGGCCACTCTTTGAGCTCGCTGAACAGCGAATCCACTCGCAACCAGAGCGTTTCGGGAGCGAGCAACGGGCGCATTGGGTCAATGCGGCGGCTTTCAAATCGCTGATTCACATCCAGCCAAAAACGCTCGGCTGAACTTTCTAGCGAGCCGGTATTCACTAATAACGTATTTGCCGGTAGGTAGCTGAAAAGTGAAGGCAATGGCTGGCTAAAAAACAACGGTTGCCAATATTCAATACCAGCGGGCCAAATGCCTTTACTGACTTGCTGATAAACATGTTCTGCATCACGGCGGACATCGAACTGCTCACGCCATTGACTGCGAAACAGCTCAATAGCAGCTTTATCAATGGGGAATTCATGAGCGGGCAGTAAGTTGATTTGCTCAACTTCGGTCAATGTGCGCTGGGTATCAACATCAAATATACGCAGGCTATCAATATCATCATCAAAAAAATCAATTCGATAGGGCTCTTCGCTGCCCATCGGATAAAGATCCAATAACGCGCCTCGGGTAGCGAATTCACCGTGTTCCATGACCTGATCCACACTGCGATAACCGGCCTGCTCAAGCTGCGCACGTAATTTATCCCGCGACAGATGTTGGCCTTTTTTCATCACCAATGCGTGACCATGCAGGAACTCATGGGGGCATACCCGTTGCATCAAGGTATTAATCGGGAGAATAATAACCCCACGTTCCATGGCGGGAAGATGGTAAAGGCAGGACAGGCGGGCCGAAATAATATCCTGATGCGGTGAAAAACTGTCGTAAGGCAGTGTTTCCCAATCGGAGAGGGTATTCACCGGCCAAGACGAGAATTGTTGGATCTCATCGCGTAGCCGCAGCGCCGTTTGCATATCGGGAGTAATTAACATTACTGGGCCGTTATGGCGCTCAATGATTTCCGCACATTCGACCGCGCAGGCAGAGCCGGTCAACTGACCTAACTGACGGGTATCGCCACGTCGTTCAGGTAATGAATAACGATATTGTTGGGACATAAGCAGTTAAACAGTCTCTTTATCAGGACAAATTATCTCGGCGGCTATCCTAGCACGTGAATGCGCATAGCCACAGATTGGTGCTCTTTTTTGGAATAAAAGCCGGAGATATAGGCGGTTAATGGTTCCATAAAGCGGTAGTACCCTTTATTATCCTCGATCACTTTGCTTTAGCAACAGGATCTAAACAGATTTCATGTATCAACCTGTCGCACTATTTATCGGCCTGCGTTATATGCGCGGGCGTGCATCTGACCGATTCGGTCGGTTCGTTTCGTGGCTTTCAACCATTGGCATCACTTTGGGGGTGATGGCATTGATTACAGTATTATCTGTGATGAATGGTTTTGAGCGTGATTTGCAAAATAATATTTTGGGGCTGATGCCACAGGCGCTCATCACCACACCGCAAGGCTCACTGGATCCAAACAAAATACCGGCGTCCTCCCTGAAATCACTGACAGGGGTCACCGATATTGTACCGCTGACCACCGCTGATGTGGTGCTGCAGAGTGCGCGTAATTTGGCTGCAGGGGTGATGTTGGGTGTTGACCCCTCACAGCGCGAACCCTTAGCCGATTATTTGGTGAACGTGCACCTGAAGGATTTGCAACCCGGTAGCTACAATATGATCTTGGGTGAAAAGCTAGCGGGCCAGTTAGGGATTAAGCGAGGCGAGACTCTGCGTTTGATGGTGCCGAGTGCCAGCCAATTTACCCCAATGGGGCGTATCCCTAGCCAGCGGCTATTTAATGTCATCGGCACATTTGCCGCTGATAGTGAGGTCGATGGCTACCAAATACTGGTTAATCAGCAGGATGCATCACGTCTAATGCGCTATCCTGCCGGCAATATTACCGGGTGGCGCTTATTCCTTTCACAGCCGCTGTCGGTTGATAGCCTGAGCCAACAAACCCTGCCGGAAGGCACGGTGTGGAAAGATTGGCGTGAGCGTAAAGGTGAGCTGTTCCAAGCCGTACGGATGGAAAAAAACATGATGGGGTTGCTGCTTAGCCTGATTATCGCCGTTGCGGCCTTTAATATCATCACCTCGCTAGGCCTGCTGGTCATGGAAAAACAGGGAGAAGTGGCGATTTTGCAGACACAAGGATTAAGTCGTCGCCAAATTATGCTGATATTTATGGTGCAGGGGGCGACGGCGGGTGTCATTGGTGCTTTGCTGGGCGCAGGGCTGGGTATCTTACTGGCTAGCCAATTGAATACCATCATTCCCGTGCTCGGATTATTGATTGATGGGGCCACGTTGCCGGTGGAAATTAACCCTCTTCAAGTCACCATCATTGCCCTGTCGGCGATGGCGATTGCATTACTGTCCACGCTTTATCCTTCTTGGCGCGCTGCCGCCGCACAACCTGCTGAGGCTTTACGCTATGAGTAATCATCCTTTATTACAGTGTTTAAACTTGTGCAAACGCTATCAGGAAGGGCAACTGCATACTGACGTTCTCAGCAATGTGTCATTTACTATCGAGTCGGGCGAACTGATGGCGATTGTCGGGAGTTCCGGTTCGGGGAAAAGTACCTTGCTGCATTTGTTGGGCGGTTTGGATACCCCAACCTCTGGCGAAGTAATTTATCAGGGGCGCTCTCTAAATCAGCTATCTTCTACGGCAAAAGCAGAACTGCGTAACCGTGAATTAGGGTTTATCTATCAATTCCACCATTTATTGCCTGATTTTACTGCGCTCGAAAATGTGGCGATGCCACTGCTCATTGGCGGCGCTAAACCGGCAGAAGCGCAGGATAAAGCCCGTGAAATGTTAGTGGCCGTAGGGCTGGAAAAACGCAGCAAGCATCGCCCATCTGAATTATCTGGCGGTGAACGTCAACGTGTGGCGATTGCCCGTTCATTGGTCAATAATCCGTCGCTAGTGCTGGCGGATGAACCGACAGGGAATCTGGACCAACGTAATGCGGATAGCATCTTTAATCTGCTGGGTGAATTGAATGTTCGTCAGGGGACCGCATTTTTGGTGGTCACCCACGACCTACAGTTGGCAAAACGCATGAGCCGTCAGCTAGAAATGCGTGATGGTCAGTTACAGCAGCACTTAACGCTGGTGGGGGCTTAGTGATGGGCGCTTTGCCACTTTCACTCTTAATTGGTTTACGTTTTAGCCGTGGCCGCCGCCGTGGCGGCATGGTGTCGTTAATCTCGGTTATCTCGACGCTGGGTATCGCTTTAGGGGTTGCGGTATTGATCGTCGGCTTAAGTGCCATGAACGGCTTCGAACGTGAACTGAAAAACCGTATTTTGGCCGTCGTTCCCCACGGTGAAATTGCTTCCGTCAATCAACCCTTTGCCGAGTGGCCGCAAGCTCTCCAGCGTATTGAAAAAGTCCCCGGTATCGTGGCTGCCGCCCCATATATCAATTTCACTGGGTTGATTGAAAATGCCACGCAACTGCGCGCGGTACAGGTCAAAGGGGTTGATCCAGAAGCCGAAAAGCGTCTTAGCGCATTACCCAGCTTCGTTGCTGGTCACGCTTGGGATAATTTCAAGGCTGGGCAGCAGCAGATTATTTTGGGCAAGGGCTTAGCAGATGCTTTGGGCGTGAAACAAGGCTCTTGGCTAACAGTGATGATCCCCAATAGCGATCCTGAGTTGAAATTACTGCAACCTAAGCGGATTCGTTTACAAGTCGCTGGAGTTTTCCAACTCAGTGGCCAACTTGATCACAGCTTGGCACTGGTGCCTTTGGCTGATGCGCAGCAATATCTTGATATGGGCGACAGTGTGACAGGCATCGCCATCAAGGTTAATGATGTTTACAACGCCAATAAGCTGGTGCGCGATGCCGGTGAGGTGAGCAATGCCTATGTCTATATCAGCAGTTGGATTGGGACTTATGGCTATATGTATCGAGACATCCAGATGATCCGTACTATCATGTACTTGGCGATGGTATTGGTGATTGGTGTCGCCAGTTTCAATATCGTGTCCACGCTGGTCATGGCGGTGAAAGATAAAAGTAGCGATATCGCGGTATTACGGACATTAGGCGCTAAAGACCGCCTGATCCGTGCCATCTTTATCTGGTATGGCTTACTGGCTGGGCTTATTGGCAGTATTAGCGGGGTTGTGGCAGGCGTCATTATTTCGCTGCAATTAACCTCTATTATTCGTGGGCTAGAAACACTGATTGGGCATCAATTTTTATCGGGTGATATCTATTTCATCGATTTTCTACCATCAGAGCTCCACTGGTTTGATGTGGCCTGCGTGTTGGCAACGGCGTTGGTGCTGAGTTTGATTGCCAGTTGGTATCCGGCTCGTCGTGCCAGCCGTATTGATCCCGCGCGAGTATTGAGTGGGCAATAATACTGCCCATTATGGGACATGCCACTGTTGTGTGAGCTCAGCCTGTGGTTGACAAGTCGGTCACTAAAAAATAGCACTCGCGCCGTTGCCGCCTGCCTGCAACGTAATGATTTAGGGTATATAAGGACAACTTTATGTATTACGGTTTTGATATGGGCGGCACTAAGATTGAGTTGGGCGTTTTTGATGCCAACTTGCAACGAATCTGGCATAAGCGAGTCCCTACACCGCGTGAAGACTATCAACAACTACTCCAAGCATTGCAGAGTTTAACGCTAGAAGCAGATGCTTATTGCGGTGCTACCGGCAGTGTCGGTATTGGCATCCCTGGGTTACCCAATGCAGATGATGGCACGGTTTTTACTGCCAATGTCCCCGCAGCGATGGGGCAGTTGCTGCAAGGTGATCTGTCTAAATTGATTGGGCGCGAAGTTCGAATTGATAACGATGCCAACTGTTTTGCTTTGTCCGAAGCTTGGGATCCTGAATTTCGTGCTTACCCAACCGTTCTGGGGCTGATTCTTGGCACAGGCGTAGGGGGTGGTTTGATAGTCAATGGCAGTATCGTTAGCGGGCGCAACCATATCACCGGTGAGTTCGGTCACTTCCGTTTACCTGTCGACGCACTGGATATCTTGGGTGCGGATATTCCACGCGTGCCTTGTGGTTGCGGCCATCATGGTTGCATCGAAAACTATATTTCGGGTCGTGGTTTTGAATGGATGTATCAGCACTTTAACCAACAATCCTTGCCAGCGACTGAAATTATCATCAATTATAATGCTGGTGAACCTAAGGCTGTGGCACATGTAGAGCGTTTTATGGATGTGCTAGCCGTGTGTTTGGGTAATTTATTGACTATGCTAGACCCCCATTTGGTGGTGATCGGTGGTGGGCTGTCTAATTTTGGCAAGATATACGAGGAGTTGCCCAAGCGGTTACCACAGCACTTATTGCGAGTGGCACGGTTGCCACGTATTGAAAAAGCACGTTATGGCGATGCTGGTGGTGTGCGCGGGGCAGCTTTTTTGCATTTGAATGACCACTAGTATTTAGCTTTAGCTGGGTAATCGTCGTTTCAAACTATAACAATATCCAAACCAATTGATGTTGCAGGTCAGTGAATACGCTCCGAACGACTGACATAAATCAGTGATTCGATAGTTGGCGTCGCTGGCAATTCAGTAGTGTCAAATGGTAAGGCTATAGAAGAGGCAAGAAGTTATGCGCATTCGCCATCGGCTATGTCGGTTTCGCAAGAATAAGCATTTGCGGCATCAACGTTTTCGCTCCCGTATTTTTCATCGGGACAGCGCCGCAAACTCAGAAATGAAAAAGCCTTTCGTGGTGGTTCTGACTGGTGCAGGTATTTCGGCTGAATCCGGTATTCGTACTTTCCGTGCCGCAGATGGTTTATGGGAAGAACATCAGGTGGAAGATGTTGCCACGCCTGAGGGATATCGTCGTGATCCTGAATTGGTCCAAGCCTTTTATAATGCGCGTCGCCGCCAGTTACAACAATCCGACATTGCTCCTAATGCAGCTCACTTCGCACTGGCAGATCTAGAGGCTGCGCTCGGTGATAACTTTGTTTTAGTGACTCAAAATATCGATAACTTGCATGAAAGAGCGGGTAGTAAGCGAGTCATCCATATGCATGGCGAGTTGCTGAAAGTCCGTTGCACGCAGTCTGGGCAAGTATTGGACTGGCCGGGTGACCTTTCTGCTGATGAGCGGTGTCATTGCTGCCAATTCCCTTCTCCGCTGCGACCGCACATTGTTTGGTTCGGTGAAATGCCGATGGGGATGGATGAAATTTATCAAGCGCTCGCTGAAGCGGATTTCTTTATCTCGATCGGTACCTCAGGGCATGTCTATCCAGCGGCAGGTTTTGTTCATGAATCCAGTCTGCATGGTGCCCACACCGTGGAGTTGAATCTGGAACCTAGCCAAGTAGAAAGCCAGTTTAATGAAAAGCACTATGGATTGGCGAGTCAAGTCGTTCCAGAGTATGTGCGTGAATTTTTGACGGCCAGAGGGGATGAGCCTCAAGGCGACTAATGGTTCTTAGCAGTTGCCTGCTGAACTAAAGCCGCGCCATTCTTGGCGCGGACGCTTTACTCTTCTGCCTGTCCTCACCGTTCTAGGTCGGGTTATCGTGTTTGTCAGCAGTCTGATGTATTCACTAATCTGAATCACTCGTTGGTGTCAGTTCATTGTGGCTACAAGATGTCACCACCGGTTGATGGATGAATCAACCCGTGGTTTTTCCAGTCACCGCCTTTATTCTGGCTTAAGTTTGTCTAAAACTGACCTGACGCAATATTTGATCGTGATCACTTCCCCATAATGATAATCACTATTATGAGGGTGGGAACCATGGACAAATTACTCGACCGCTTTTTCAACTATGTTTCTTTTGATACACAAGCAAAAGCCAATGTAAAATCCGTGCCGAGCACTGAAGGGCAGCGCAAGCTTGCTCAGGCATTATTCCATGAGTTGCAAACACTTGGTTTTTCTCAGGTTAGCTTGAGCGACCATGGCTGTGTCATGGCAACTTTGCCTGCAAATGTCTCATGGCCGGTCCCCACTATTGGGTTTATTGCCCACCTTGATACTTCACCTGATTTCTCAGGTAAAAATGTCAATCCACAGATTTTAGAAAATTACCGTGGCGGTGATGTTGCCTTGGGGATCGGCGACGAAGTTTTATCACCGGTGATGTTCCCGATATTGCATCAGCTACTCGGACAGACATTGATTACCACGGATGGAAAGACCTTGTTAGGTGCGGATGATAAAGCGGGCATAGCTGAAATTATCACGGCAATGGTGCGCTTAAAAAACAGTAATGTTCCTCACGGGGATATTCGTATTGCGTTCACGCCGGATGAAGAAGTGGGCAAAGGTGCGCGATTCTTTAATGTGGCTGAATTCGGTGCTCAATGGGCTTATACCGTTGATGGTGGCGGTGTAGGGGAGTTAGAATTCGAGAACTTTAATGCCGCATCCGTGACTATCAAAATTGTTGGTAATAATGTTCATCCAGGCAGCGCGAAAGGGGTTATGGTCAATGCATTGTCGCTGGCGACCCGTTTCCATCAAGAACTACCAGCAAGTGAAACACCGGAATGCACTGAAGGTTACGAAGGTTTTTATCATCTGCAAAGTATTAAAGGCACCGTCGAGCGGGCGGAGATGCACTATATTGTACGAGATTTCAGCCGCGATGGTTTCGAAGCGCGGAAGAAGAATATGGTGGATATCGCTAAGCGGGTAGGTAAAGGCTTACATCGTGATTGCTACATCGAGATCATTATGGATGATAGCTATTACAACATGCGTGAGCATATTATCAAGTATCCGCATATTATTGAGTTAGCCCAACAAGCAATGCGCGATTGTGATATCACCCCGATTATGAAACCGATTCGCGGTGGCACAGATGGTGCTCAATTATCCTTCCTTGGGCTACCTTGCCCGAATATTTTTACCGGCGGTTATAACTATCACGGTAAGCATGAGTTTATTACTCTGGAAGGGATGGAGAAAGCCATCTCCGTTATCATGCGAATCGCTGAGTTGACGGCTAAACGGGCTAACAAGGCATAAGTTGTGCGCTGATTTATGACGTTGTGAATGAATAAAAGTATGCAATACGCGAACTAAAACGCCCCATAAAGTGGGGCGTTTTGGCGTCATAAGTTGTAAGAATTCATTGTTTCAGCGATCAATCGTTAAAGTACCAATACCCGCTGTTGACCAAGGTGCCTAGCATCGCTAAGAACGACGGGTCTTCTAGCGCATCACCGAGCTTCTCGGCATCAACACTGAAATGCTGACACAATGCATCCGCCGCCTGCAGGTGCGGTGTATCAATTAACTCGCCATTCGCATAGCAACGGTCACCAATACGCAGAACACGCAGACCGCTAAGACGCTGTAACGACTCACCTTGCTTGAGCAATTCGTAGATATCGCCGACCTGATAAGGCGGTTCTGGTGGCGCAATATCCAGTTCGTGACGAGATTGAGAAATAAATTCGCCGAGCCAGCTTTGGAAGTGTTCAGGTTGTTGAACTAAATCTAGCATCATCGTGCGCAGTTTATCGACTTCCTGTGGCAGCACTTCTGCGGGGTGCTCTCGCAATGGCAAATCAGGGTCACTGTAGCGATAGCTACCGAGTTCACGTGACAGAATATAGTCGGCAAAACCGCTAACCAGTTCTCGACCATTCGGCGCGCGGAAACCGACAGAGTAATTGAGCGCATTTTCGAGCGCATAACCTTCATGAGGGAAACCCGGTGGGATGTAGAGAATATCACCGGGTTCCATTTCTTCATCAATGATAGCTTCGAACGGGTCAACTTGCAGTAAGTCCGGATGCGGACAATGCTGCTTCATTTCCGTTTTTTCGCCAACCCGCCAGCGTCGACGGCCTGTGCCCTGAATGATAAAGACATCATATTGGTCAAAATGCGGGCCTACGCCACCACCGGGCACTGAGAAAGAGATCATGAGATCATCCATTCGCCAGTCTGAAAGTGCTCGGAAGGGCCGCATTAGTGCTGCGGCGGGTTCGTGCCAATGGTCAACAGCCTGAACCAGTAGCGACCAATTGGTTTCGCCTAAGTGATCAAAGCTCTCAAAGGGGCCGTGACCAACTTGCCAACGGCCTTCTTCATGACTTACCAAGCGGCTATCAACTTCATTTTCCATCGCAAGCCCTGCAAGCTCGTCGGGCGAGAGCGGATCGATAAAGTTTTTAAAGCCACGTTTGATGATAACGGGACGTTTCTGCCAATAGCGTTGCAGAAAATCAGGCCAATCGAGATCAAGTTGGTAATCCATGTTTATTCCAAATAGGAGGGGGCATGGCTGTGATTATAACGGATGCACGCTGTCAGTATCAGCGTTGATAGACAAATTTTATTAATCATCATGATGGTCGTTCTGTTGACCAAAAGTGACCATCATTTTCGCCCCGCCTAAGGGACTTTCAGTGATGGTGATTTCGCCTTGATATTGTTCGATAATTTCTGCGGCGACGGACAAACCCAGCCCTTGCCCAGGGCGTAGGGTATCCACCCGCTGACCCCGCTGAAAAATAAGTTGGCGCTTGTTCTCAGGGATACCAGGACCATCATCCTCGACCACAATGGTGAGATATTTTTCTGAGTGCAGGGCGGTAATCTCGACGAACTCCAAACAATATTTACAGGCGTTATCGAGGACATTGCCCATCACTTCCATAAAGTCATTTTTATCACCGATAAATGTCACTTCCGGTGAAATATCCAGTGTCAAAACGACCCCTTTGCGCTGATAAACTTTATTCAGTGCGCTACATAGGCTATCGAGTAGCGCCGGAACAGAGTGAATTTCTCTCACAACCACACTATGTTCTGAACGCATACTGGCACGGTGTAGATAATAACCAATTTGTTGAGATATCCGACTTATCTGCTCAAGCATGATGGGTTCAGCTTCCTCGATAGTCGTCTGCTTACCTGAGCGCAAAGATCGCAATGTAGTCTGTAACACCGCCAGTGGGGTCTTAAGGCTATGGGTCAGATCCGCCAATGTGGTGCGATATTTGGTATATCGTTGCCGTTCATTGTTGAGCAATATATTGAGATTACGCACTAACCCTTGCAATTCTCGCGGCGGATTTTCATCCAGTTGCTCGCGCTCACCTTTTTCAAGCTGACTAATCTGGCTAACCAAGGCTTTAATAGGCCGTAAACTCCAGTAGGCGGCGAGCCACAACAAAGGAATAACCAAAAGTAAATTGGCCAACAAGACATAGCTGAACCAGTCCCAAACCAAATCAGATCGCTGTAATTCCTGCGGGATAGTATCGACGACCACAATAGTAAGCTGTGGCAAGCGAGTCGTCGCAGGATAAGTATTGACTGAGATTGAGTGAGTAAGGGCAGTGCTGTCGTTATCGTCGTATTTTTTGAGCTGGTCTTGGGCTTTTGGATTATCACCCAACATCATGCTACTGATGTGCGTCCCCGTATCCAATTCGTAAAACCCTGGTTTTTGTAACCAGCTTTTTTCGATATGGGATTCAAGTTCAGGAACGTGGCGCTGGCGCCACAATATATTGCCATCTTTATCGTAAATTAAAATCAGCGTCGGGATATTCAGCTCAAGTTCAGGGGGCACTGAAATGCTGAGTTTATTATCATGCCACTGTGCCAAGCTGAAAAATAAGTTACTTTCACCGCGATGGGCTCTGAACGTATTCTTATCAAAACTGACAATATAGCCTACGACAGCAACCATGCCATAAGATAGCGATAGCGCAAGGATGACCCCCGCTGTTGCCATAAGAAAACGAGCACGAAGAGAGAATGGTTTGCTATTTTTCCGGAACATAGTATCTAGTTGGCGTCAAAACGATATCCCTGACCACGAATGGTCGTAATCACTTCACCTTCATGTTCCGCTAACAGTTTTTTACGTAATCGCCCCATTAATACATCAATAGTATGGCTCTCACGTAACTCTGCATCAGGATACAATTGCAGCATTAGCGTCTCTTTGCTGACAACTTTACCGGAATTACGAATCAGGGTTTCGATGATGGTGTATTCGAAGGCGGTCAGTTTAATCTGTTGCTGATTTACGCACAACTCTCGACGCGAAAGGTCAATTTGAAACGGTGGGAATTCTATGATCTGAGATGCTAGGCCAATATTACGACGCATCAAGGCCTGCATTCGCGCGATGACTTCTTCCAGATGGAAAGGTTTAGTCACATAATCATCAGCACCGGCTTCTAATACCGCGACTTTATCTTGCCAACTTTCACGTGCCGTCAATACCAAGATAGGCAAGTTAGTTTGATGGCTGCGCCAACGGCGAATGATACTTAACCCGTCCTCACCAGGCAGCCCAAGATCTATAATAGCGATATCAGGGGCATGCTCTTGCAAGAAATAGTCTGCCTCTTTGGCATCTTCTGCGGCATCAACCTGATGGCCCATATCCCGCATTTGCACCGTAAGATGGTGGCGCAATAAAGCATTATCTTCCACAACCAGAACCCGCATACCACGTCCCTCAATAAGTAAGTAACCGGATAACCAATATTACCCGGTAAGTTTTTCATTAGAAGTTATAACGCAAACCTACTTGCATTGCTTGGTCACTCACTTTCCAATTATGGTAAGTGTATCCCACTTCGCCCGCGAGGCTTTGTGTGAACGCGTAACTTGTCATAATGCGAGCTTCATGGAAGGCACGATGGTCATAGTTTGCCATTCGATAGGCGACATCCATACCGACATTCTGTGAAAGTTTGCTTTTAATACCAATCTCGCCCGTAGCACTATTGTAAGTGTTGGTTTTTTTACCGTCTTTGCTGGCATCAAATACCATTGCGCGGCGGCTAGCGCCCACTAAACTATAAAAGTCGATATTAGGGGAGAATGCAAAGTGATACCCAACCCCGAGAACAGCTTCTGCAAGACCTCGGTCATTATTGGCAATGCTATTTAGGCGACCATCAATAAACACGTTATTATCAAAGCCATAACCACCGTTGATATAGAGACCACCCATATCGCGGTTGCCGACATGAGCGTAGTTGTTTTGACTAAATTGTTTGTCAAAGCTCGCATTATTATTGATTGCGCCGTATTGAAGTCCACCAGCGACGTATGTGTAGTCACTCGCCATTGAGGTGGCACAAGTTCCCATCAGGGTGAGTGCGAGTAGGGTTGGTTTCAACATTTGATAATAACTCCTGCGTGTAAGAAATCCTTTTTGATATTGATATTATTATCAATCACAACGGCTAAACAGGGTATAAACAGGGCAGGAGCGTGGAGGGATAAAAATGATTAGACGCTAATGAGCCCCATCCTTGAGGCTCAAATAGTGGTGATATATTATTTTAATTCATCAACCATGGTGACAGCCCGACCAATATAGTTAGCGGGTGTCATGGCTTTCAAGCGGGTTTTCTCTTCATCCGGTAAGGCAAGGCCATCAATGAATGCTTGCATACCTGCGGCATCAACACGCTTACCACGAGTCAATTCTTTAAGTTTCTCATAGGGTTTTTCAATACCATAACGGCGCATGACCGTTTGGATTGGTTCCGCTAACACTTCCCAGTTATGATCCAGTTCTTCTAGCAAGTGCGCTTCGTTGACCTCTAATTTACTGATCCCTTTCAATGTTGCTTGATAGGCGATCAACGCGTAGCCCAGACCGACACCCAGATTACGCAGGACAGTGGAGTCTGTGAGGTCACGCTGCCAGCGAGAAACCGGCAATTTACTGGCTAAGTGGCCCAATACTGCGTTAGATAGCCCCAAATTGCCTTCTGAATTTTCAAAGTCAATCGGGTTCACTTTATGCGGCATGGTACTGGAGCCAATTTCACCCGCGATCGTTTTTTGCTTAAAGTGATTTAGAGCAACATAACCCCAAATATCGCGGTCAAAATCGATCAAGATGGTATTGAAACGGGCAACACAGTCAAAAAGCTCAGCAATATAATCATGAGGTTCGATTTGGGTGGTGTACGGGTTCCAAGTGATGCCCAGCGAAGTGACAAATTCTTCGCTGAACTGATGCCAATCAACCTCAGGGTAAGCCACAATGTGCGCATTATAGTTACCAACAGCACCGTTGATTTTACCTAGGATCTCCACTTGCGACAGTTGGCGGAATTGGCGCTCCATTCGGTATGCGACGTTCGCAAATTCCTTACCGATAGTTGACGGTGTGGCAGGTTGCCCATGAGTACGGGACAGTAATGGCAAGTCACGATACTGGTATGCTAACGCTTTAATCGAATCAATCATCTGTCGCCACATCGGTAAGACAACGTCCTGACGAGCAGTGTGCAACATTAAGGCGTGGGATAGGTTATTGATATCTTCTGAGGTACATGCGAAGTGAATAAATTCTGAGACTGCATGCAAAGCAGGAATACTTTCTACTTTTTCTTTCAAGAAATACTCAACGGCTTTTACATCATGATTGGTGGTGCGTTCAATGACTTTGATGCGCTGTGCGTCCTGTTCATTGAACTCTTGCACGATCTTATCAAGGTAAGCGTTTGCGTCGGCATCAAAAGCCGGAACTTCTTTGATTTCTGCACAGGCGGCCAGTTTTTGCAGCCAACGTACTTCGACCTGCACACGAAATTTCAGCAACCCGAATTCGCTGAAGATTGGGCGCAGTGCGCTGACTTTATCGCCGTAGCGTCCATCAATTGGTGAAACGGCGGTCAGTGAGGATAATTCCATCAGTGGCGACTCCTGAGATCAGATTTCAATTATGAGCAAGAATACTCTGTGCCTGTTTAAACAGACGATTTCGAGAAAACATTAACTGCAAGCGGCTTCCGCCAACTTGTTGCCAAAGCACGGCTGAGCGGATACCCGCGAGGAGGGTGGCGCGAATCTTTGCCTGCACCAGCGTGCTTTGTAAAATAGCAGGTGAACCAATGACCTGAATGCGTGGGCCTAGCGGACTAATGACATCCGTATAAATAGATGCCAGTGAGCTCATCATGGTTTCAGATTCAAGGTCAAAGTGTGCCAGTTGGCGATCAAGCTGATTGATTCGATCACCTAAAGTATTCATGGCTGACTTATTCGCATTGAGCTTACGTTCTAACACCATCAGACTCAGGGTATAGCGAGTCAATTCCGCTGCAGGCCCTTGACGATTAGCGTTTAGAACGCTTTGCAGTGTTTCCAGCCCCATTTTCAGGGATTGTTCATTGCCGCCATACACGGCCAACGTTGAAGAAGGGTTAGTTTGCAGCAACCCACCCATCACTGTGTTTAATGCGTCATTATCGCACTGGCCTTCATGGGCCAACTGTTGAACCAAGCGAGCTGACTGACATATTCCTGCCAATGCCAACGTAATATCATAATAATTCTTCGCCACGGTCACTCCTGTAAACGTTCTGGTTCATAACTCACTCGATGCACTCTGGAATTAATTGGCCATTGAGTCAGTGAGTGGATAACGCGCTTCAATAATACCACCACCGAGGCAGACTTCACCTTGATAGAAGACGGCAGACTGGCCTGGCGTTACCGCAGCAACTGGCTCATCAAACCGAACCTCAACACGTTCATCATCCAACGGTGTCACGGTGCAGGGAATATCTTGTTGGCGATAACGCGTTTTCACCACGCAGCGGAAAGCCGCGGTGACAGGTTCACGATCGACCCAATGTAGCTGTTGAGCAATGAGGCCCACGGACATTAAACGTGGGTGTTCGTGGCCTTGTGCGACCAACAAGATATTGTTAGCAACATCTTTATCCACCACATACCAAGGGTCATCGCCACCGTCTTTGGTACCACCAATGCCTAAACCTTTACGTTGCCCCAGCGTGTGATACATCAAACCCTGATGTTCGCCCACATGCTGACCATCAACGGTCATGATAGGGCCTGGCTGCGCAGGTAAATAGCGGCCGAGGAAATCACGGAATTTACGTTCACCGATGAAGCATATGCCAGTCGAGTCTTTTTTCTTGGCAGTAATAAGATCCAGTTGCTCTGCGATGCGACGAACCTCAGGTTTTTCTAACTCACCAACAGGGAATAGACTTTGAGCAAGTTGTTCGTGACTCAGCGTATAAAGGAAATAGCTTTGGTCTTTATTGCCATCCAATCCACGCAGTAAGCGGCTTTTACCGTCAATGTCCTGACGGCGGACATAATGGCCGGTAGCAATATAGTCAGCGCCGAGATCTTCGGCAGCGAACTCAAGGAAGGCTTTAAATTTGATTTCTTTATTGCAGAGAATATCAGGATTAGGGGTACGCCCCGCTTTGTATTCTTCTAGGAATAGTTCGAAAACGTTATCCCAATATTCTGCGGCGAAATTGACGGTGTGTAACTCCATGCCCAGTTTGTCACATACCGCTTGTGCATCGGCCAGATCGGTCGCTGCTGAGCAATACTCTTCGCCATCATCCTCTTCCCAATTTTTCATGAAAAGACCCGCCACTTGGTAGCCTTGTTGCTGGAGCAAGTACGCGGAAACGGAGGAGTCGACACCGCCGGACATACCGACGATTACTTTTTTCTGGCTATTATCTGACATGGGAGTCTCACTAACGTAAATACCTCAGGCCCGGCAGCGTGATGGTGGATAGACTATCCAAACGATAGATTCACCCCAAACAATAGACTCGCGCGGGAAGGCATTATAAAAACAAGCGCCGGATTTTATCACGTTGATCGCGTCACTGCATTGCACAATCGCAGTCTGAATGAAATTACCCGCGTCAATCACATCTGCCTTTTAGCGTGGCCAATTAAAGCTGCCGACCAAATCAAGCGAATAGCGCTCCGGTTGTTGGTAACAACGAATGCTCTCAGCCACCAACGGTGAGCGTAAATTGGTCGATTGCAGTATCTCATCGGCTGTGAGCCACAGGCAGCAGTCGATATCGCTGTCGTGAGGTTCGGTCGATAACGGGGCTGGCAGTTCAATCACGAATGCGAAACGTAAAAACGGAGTTCGGTCTGGCGCGATCCATTGATGCATCCGTAAAAATGATTGGGGTGTGGCACGGATGCCCGTTTCTTCCCAGAGTTCCCTTTCTGCGGCTTGCAATAGGGTTTCATCGGCTTCTAAATGACCCGCAGGTTGATTCCATAGTTTCTTACCGTTGATGGTCTCTTCAACAACTAAAAATCTTCCTTGCGCATGAACGATACAAGCAACAGTCACATGGGGCTTAAACATGCTTTATCTCCTTCCATTCGCCTGGCTGTAAGTCACCAAGGCTCAAATTTCCCATACTGAAACGTATCAGACGTAGGGTTGGGAAGCCAACATGGGCAGTCATTCTACGCACTTGCCGGTTGCGGCCTTCGAATAGCGTGATCTTAAGCCAACTAGTCGGAATAGATTTACGCTCTCTGATTGGCGGGTTACGAGGCCAAAGCCATTCGGGTTCGCTCACTAATTCAGCACCAGCTGGCAAGGTTGGGCCATCTTTTAGTGTCACACCTCGTTGGAGCATCGTGAGTGCGTCTTCTCCAGGTACACCTTCTACTTGAACGAAATAGACTTTACCTGTTTTTTTGGCCGGTTGCGTCAGTTTGGCTTGTAACTTGCCATCGTTGGTTAATACCAGCAGACCTTCACTGTCCCGATCGAGTCGACCCGCAGCATATACATCATTAAAAGGGATAAATTCCTTTAATGTTCTGCGTCCAGACTCATCCGTAAACTGTGGTAACACATCAAAAGGCTTGTTGAATAACAGCACTCGACGTGGGGACACTGGCGTGTCTGATTTAGCCTGTGACTTAGTGCTGAATCGGTTAACTTTGTGATTTTTAACAGAGAATTTATTCATGATTATTGCGATTTCGAATGATTAGCGCATTATACCTCAATCCGTTTCGGATTGGCGTGGAACGAATATTCAAGTAGTATTGACACGAATCTTACAAGGCATTAACAAAATTGCGCTGAAGGAGAGGTTGATGGAAAGCAAAGTAGTAGTTCCGGCAGAAGGTAAGAAAATTACTGTCGATGCTCAGGGTAAACTGGTTGTTCCGCTTAATCCGATCATTCCATTTATTGAAGGTGACGGTATTGGCGTTGATGTGACGCCAGCCATGATTAACGTAGTCGATGCTGCGGTTAAGAAAGCCTACAAGGGTGAGCGTAAAATCTCTTGGATGGAAATCTATACCGGTGAAAAATCAACGCATGTCTACGGGAAAGACGTTTGGTTGCCAGAAGAAACGTTGGATCTCATTCGTGACTACCGTGTTGCGATTAAAGGTCCATTAACCACGCCAGTTGGCGGTGGGATTCGCTCTTTAAACGTTGCTTTACGTCAACAACTCGATTTGTACGTGTGTCTGCGCCCAGTACGTTATTACGAAGGCACGCCAAGCCCAGTTAAACATCCTGAATTGACTAACATGGTGATTTTCCGCGAAAACGCAGAAGACATCTATGCGGGTATCGAATGGAAAGCCGGTTCACCAGAAGCCGAAAAAGTCATCAAATTCCTGCGTGAAGAAATGGGCGTCAAAAAAATCCGCTTCCCCGAACAATGTGGTATCGGTGTAAAACCCTGTTCAGAAGAAGGAACCAAGCGTTTGGTTCGTGCAGCGATCGAGTATGCAATTACCAATGATCGTGAATCTGTGACGCTGGTTCATAAAGGCAACATTATGAAATTCACTGAAGGCGCATTTAAGGACTGGGGTTACCAGTTGGCGCGTGAGGAATTTGGTGGTGAGCTAATCGATGGCGGCCCTTGGGTTAAAATCAAGAACCCAAATAACGGCAAAGATATCATCGTAAAAGATGTGATTGCAGATGCTTTCCTGCAACAAATTCTGCTGCGTCCTGCGGAATATGATGTTATCGCGTGTATGAACTTGAACGGCGATTATATTTCTGATGCATTGGCAGCGCAGGTTGGCGGTATTGGTATTGCTCCAGGTGCGAACATCGGTGATGAGTGCGCGTTGTTCGAAGCGACACACGGCACAGCGCCAAAATATGCTGGTCAAGATAAAGTGAACCCTGGTTCTATCATTCTGTCAGCTGAAATGATGTTGCGTCATATGGGCTGGTTCGAAGCGGCTGATTTGATTATCAAAGGCACCGAAGGCGCTATTCAGGCCAAGACAGTGACTTACGATTTCGAACGTCTGATGGACGGCGCTAAACTGTTGAAATGCAGTGAATTTGGCGACGCCATTATTCAACATATGTGATTCTGACACATCTATAAAACTTCACAGGGGCCTTTGCTTCTGTGGAGTTTATAACCTCACTGTATTTCTTCTGCAAAACTCCTGCAAAACCCTTCTGCAAAACTGCATATAAAATGAGCTGATTTATACAGCTAAAACTAGCCATTCCTTGCCTCGGTCATCATTATATTTGTCGGTCATCGCTTGGTTTTTATGACCAAGTAATGTCTTAGTATCTACCCCTTGTTCGCGGTATAGCCTCTCAGATAATGATCGCTGTTCGTGAAATGTAGGTGGGGTACCGTCTTTCCAATCCAAATTGCTTTTATCCCTTGCTGATGAGAAGCCCGTAGTGATCGCATTACTTGATACTTGCCCCCCGCGCTTAGCCATTGATGTTGTATGGTGATAGTGAAGCATGTATGGACTGACTATCATGTCACGACATCGTGCGATAACATCTTGCAGCGTATAACCAACAGACTCACACTTCAGGCTTATTGGTATTGCTATTCTGGTGCCAGTTTTTCCTTGCACGATATGGAGGTGATTATCCCAAACATCGCTAAATTTCATGTCAGCGATATCCCCTAAACGCTGACCAGTAACCAAAGCAAGGAGCATTGCATTTTGGATATAGCCTTGCATATTAGCGGCGGCATTAAAAATTGATTCCCATTCATCAAAATTCAAACGAACACGGGTAACTTTGTTTGCTGGTTGCTTGGTGGCCAACGCCGGATTGTAACCAGGTGGAACCTCCCCAGCATGTTGAGCCTCTTTATACACATCGATCAGAACCATTCGAACAACTTGCGCCATCCGTTTTTGTCCCTTGTCTTTATATTCTTCAATCACAGAAGCTATATCTCTAGCCCCAACATCAGGAAGGGTCAACATTCCGCAATGACGCCTGAATGCCTCAACAGGCGCACTTTTTTGCTTAAGTGTGTTGAGTTTTATTTCCTCACTATCGTAACGTTCTTGTTGGATTGCGAGATAACGATCCAACCAAGTTGTTACCGTTATGGCCTTACCGGTTTTGAGACTGATTTCATCTCGCGCCTTTAGTAATTGCCCCATTTGCTGACTAGCAAAGCGACTATTAGCTTCAATAGCGATAGCCTTTGCCGCCGCCTCATCATCACCTAAACCATGAAATTTCCCTGATACAGGATGCTTATAACGCCAGTAGACCTTTTTGGTTCTGGCGTCTGTATAGCATGATAGACCTGGTACATTTATGTTGTACTTACGAGGTCTGGCCATCTTCCATTATCCTCTTCAACCGTGGATCATCATCTTTTCTCACTACCGGCTTGACGGTCACACCGACGAATCGGGCATTCTTGTCAACCCGCCAGCACTTGCCAGCCTTAAAAGGTGGCGGAGATATCATGCCATGTTGCGCATATTTTAGTAACGTTGGATAACTGGGGATTGGTTCGTCGAACTCATCAGCGGCCCAAGCCTTTAGTGTCTGTGTTCTAGCCATCTGATGTCTCCTTGTTAGATGGGTAAAACATTGGTGAACACTCGCTTGAGTAACCCGCCTTCCGGATCGCTATAGAGCACATAGCAATGGCAGCGTTGAAATGGTTCGCGGCGTTCAGAGCCTCACCCTCCAGCTCGGTGATATCAATTAGGGGAGGGAGGGTAACTGGTACCGATCGGCCAACATTCCAGATTGTCCAAAAATCATCACAAACTTGATGTAGATAACCTTCGCCGGTTTGCATCCGCATGAAAAAGTTTGAGCAGAACTGATTTGCTAGTCCGACTCGTTTCATTTCACTTTCAAACTTCTGACGATTTTTCATCGGCGCATCCCTCCACGAAACAATAATAGCGACCGCCGTTATACAATTTATCAATCTCGCCATCCTTCAGGCCTTGCTTCATGGCTCGGCCTGCATAGATGTATGAGGCTGATGTGGGATTAGTCGATGGTTCATCACGGTACGCTTCAACAGCGCAGGCGACATGCCATCGGGAAAATCCGTATGTGACAGTCATTAAACTTTTGAGCTGTAGCATCGTTGGATTATTGGTTTTAATCATTCCCATTTTCACACCGCCCCTATCGCTTTCTGGACTACCTTATAACCCCGTTTCCGGGGCTGTTTAATTGGCTCTATTGTCACTGGTGCTACCTTTGGTCTGGCTGGTGGTGCTTCATTTATCCCGTTCCGAATGCGGTACTTTTCCCGCACCTTCCAGTTCAACCATTTTGTCCAGTCGCGACCATCATCTATCCGCACCGTAGCCCGTACTTGGGTGTCGTTGATATCGGCTTGCTTACCCATTGGTACCCACCTTGCGATATCCGGCGTCATATAGCATTTCAAGGTACTGCCGAACGCTGGTGGTATCAGGCGCATTGACATACATGACGTGCATTTCATCGACCGCTATATCTCTTTCGGTAGCTTCCTGTGCTGCAATGCTGTCATTCAGACGGTAACCGGCTGCCAATACTGCTTTGGCAATGCTGGCTGGCTGAGTGTTCTCCCAGTGATATTCCTCAACCACCTGGTTAAGTTCGAACTGAAGCACCTGATCTAATGTTTCCGGCCAAAGGTCTGAGCGAATTAATCCAATGCAGTGATTAGAAATGATCCTGAGTGACAACTCGGTAATCTCATCAGCGTTGCGCTCCGGTTTCCGGTAGTGGGCGGCCCAGATAGCGGTTGTGATATCACCTGGATCACTGCCGGCTGATTTGATGATGTTCGCCAGTTGGAAAATGCTATCGCTCATTGCGCACCTCCGGCCACCGTAGAACCCATGTCGGAACCCATGTTTTCCCATATCTCACGGCCGCATTGCGTCAGGTTGTTGCCATCCATGCATTTAGTCAGTAATTCGGTTGCGACTTTTTCCCATCGTGAGTAATTCAGCTTTAAGGCCTCTAGGAAGTAGGCGTCAACCACCCCGCGAACCCCTGACACTCCACCTGCAATTTCAATCCGAAGGGGAAACTCACCAGCATCCACCATGAAGAAATCACTGCCGTTCTGTTGCTTCACATGGTCATAAATTGCTGCTGAATACTGGTTAGCCAGCGCATTCAATCGGAAGTTTTTAGTGATAATCTTCATCGCGCAGCCTCCCGAACAACAAGTTTATAAGCCCTGAGCACCGCCGTAGAGCGACCGGAAAGCACGGTTTTCATGAAGAATGAGCCGGTTCGGTGTGGGCTTACATCTACCAGAAGCAACACCTTATCAACCACACGGTTATGCTTACGAAACTCAAATATCGTGCTGGTGATTGTGATACTGGCCACTACGCCCTTGTCTTCATATTTAAATTTCATCGAGTACCCCCTGACAAAGTTCAAAGGCGTTATCGCGCAGCGGCATAATCACCAGGAAGGGGTTTCCATACAGGTGGTTGGTGACCGGATCGAGCAGCAACTGACACGGTGCTCCTTTTCCGTAAGGTTTGAACTTTACGGGGCCAAAGCCACTACCAAACATCAGATGAGGCAAGGCCAGCAGTTGAGAGGTAAACATGGGAAATTCTTCACACGGCCCTGGATCTGGTGGCAGCACCTTACTGAAATCTGGATATTGGCAATCGAGTAGTTCCAGCATGTTTGAACAAGTTGGCTTCTCGTTTTCATCGTAATGGACTGCATACCAGTTGTTGCCGTCAGCGATAATCGCAGTTATTTCGGCCTCGGCGGCCTCTTCAGGAATGTCGCTATCAAAGATAAACACACCATCAATATCGTTGCCGACGCTACAGCCATGCTCCATCATCACCAGCGCACGACCATCAGTAGCCTTGATATGGGTTGGGGTGATGTATACCCCTTTCAGGTATTCGCGAGTTTCTTTCTCTCCAGCGACACAGAGCAGGGCGGCGCGAAGAATATCTGTTGGAATAAACATTATTTTACCTCCGGGGTATAAACCGCTTTGTCATGACTAAAATCGCCGTTCCATGTCTGCTTCATTGGCAATTCACCTTTCAGGTAGAACGCATAAATTCGGTGACAGCCTTTTTCCAGTAGCACAGGAGTCTTTTTGCGGAACGGCTCTTTGCCGTGAGGTTTAATCTCGGTTTCTTCTTCGGTGAGATATTTATCACGGGCATAAGAGGCTACCCGCCAACGAGGGTCTTTCTCTGGGTCGCGTTGTTCGTTGAAAATCCAATCACGCTCGAATGCCCACCACATCACCTTGCTGGTATTCACACCATTCAGGCATTTGCAGAACGAGGGAATTGTCATGCCTTTGGCAAAGTGCTTTTCCAGACTATCGACGGCAATAGCCAACTCTTGGTTGTGCAGCCCCAGGGCTTCTATTTTTTCCTCAGCCTCCAGTACCATCAGTGCTAATTGCTTACGACTAACGGATGATTGATCTACTGGTGCAGGCAAAGCATCACGTCGAGTAAAGTAAAACTCGGTGAGGTCGTTGTAGTATTCCCATGCCCGATCTGTTTCCAGCATTTTTGCGTGATTGGCAGCACCGCGCTCAGTCCACAGCATTAAAGACCGTGTTTTTGGCGAGATTTGCAGGTAACCAAAAGATACCCGCAAATTTGTAAGCTCATCTCCAGTCACCTTGAAGAAGTGCTTGCCCTCAATGAAGCGATCGGCATTCCGTGAAAAATTCATTTTGATGTTTGCTACATCAGTGCCATACCCAGCCGCCAGTTGCTCGGTGGTTGCCACACGCTGACCGCGATATTCGATAATTTGCAGGTCTTTGGCCTCAATGAGTGCCAGTTCAGTTTTTTTGCTCATTACCTATTCCTCAGTGAACCACTGGCATATCTGGGATGCCTTCGGTTTCGATCATCTCGATAAATTCATCGTGCAGTATTTCCAGACCTTCGCGGCCCATTGCCGATAACTTGAAACCTTGCTTTTGGCATACCTCCACCATGTCCTGATACATCCTTAGAGCCAGCGCCATACCTTCCTGAGTGCCGTATTTTTCGATAGCGCATCCCTCAACGTGATTTGCCAAGCAAAGGCGCAGGGGGGCGGGGTAAATGCTTATGCCGCCATTCTTTCCGATGTAGATAACGGCAAGGTCAGCTCCGCCTTCGTCGTTCTGGATTTCAGCTGTGCCGTTTTTTTTCCGTTCCTCATTGATGAAAACGGTCACGACGAGCCATCGCCAAATAATGACTTCTTTTTCAAGGCTCAAACTCAGCCAGCCGTTAACTTTCGCGTCTTGAATGCAGGCTAAAGTCTTCAAACCTTGAGAGATTTTTTTGTCGTAATACCCACTATCAAGCTGACGGATTGCAGCGGAGTACCCAATGACACGGTTCCCCGTTTTAATGCCGTCAGGCGTCGATTCTGGATTCAGTTCAGTACTCATCAGTTACACCCCTAATTCTTTGTTGTATCGCTGGTGGCTCATGGCCTCCCAGTGCTGCCCGCCGTCTTTCGATAACAACCGCCAGCGGTGGGTAATGCGTAAAGACAGATAGCCGTGTTGATAGGTGCGGCGAGGGTGAACAGCGCCACGACGGTACCGGTTTAAAATCTGAGTGGCCCCGATGTAGATACGAAGCGGAATGCGGTTTCCTGATAGCGTCACTTTGTCTTTCCTTTTGCCTTAGCCATTTCGGCAATATTTTTAACAATGGCATTCATGAAATCCTTTCCCACTTCGGTAAGGTGATCGCCACTTTTAGATAAAAAACTGTCATAGGCATTAATGATGTGTTCCGCAGCTTCGAGCCGTTTGTATTCCCCATGAACTTCTGTTTCGAAATCTATTAAGGCTTCAATCAGGACTCTCTCGGATAATTCCACGGTATACATGCCGCCATCTTTCAAACTGACAATGACGCAATGGCTATTTGTTTTGCGCATCATGGATTCGAGCTTTGCGTCAACAATGTGCTTGCGTCTCTTATTAATTAATTCAATGTTGTTCATATTCGAATGCCCTTATTTCCGGCCTTTAGGTATGGGGAGTCCTAACCCGAAGGCCATAGTTAATATTCTGTTTAGCGAGTACTTAATTAATAAGGTTTGGTTTTCATCAGCTCAATATATTGATTTGACCATTTTTTATATTTCTTTTGCCATTTAAGTATTTCGCGTTGCTTGGCTAATAAGCGGCGAATACGACGCATACAGCGCGAGTGGGCAATAATATAATCTATAGTATGCTCACCGCGATTATGTGCAATCCTGCCATCTTCAAGTGTTGTGTAGGTTTCGCCTACGCGAGAAAGAATACCCGCTCGTTTAAATACTTTATCGGTCATATAGAAAGCCATATACCGAATAGCAGTATCGCGGCTAAAACATTTCTTACGGCGACCATGACGCATAACAAAATAAACAGGCTCTGGTCTTAATTGGAATGCAACCTAAATTCCACCATCATCAATCATGAAAATTTCATATTCGGTAAAGCGGGATTGGTCTATTTTATCGAGTTTCATTTTTAGTGGCTCCTGATTTCTTGGCTGTAAATAACGCGGCCTATAATCATAAGTTCGATGAGACTATCACTTGCAATCTCGAAACTTTGATAGAACCGATTAGACGGTAGAACCCAAACATTATTACGGATGAATTGGAGCCGCTTAATCATGAAAATACCGTCAAGAAAGAAAGCAAATATTCCATCTTCAAAATAACGCATTGGTGTTGTATCTATAATGACTTTATCGCGACACTCAATTTCACCCGTCATTGTGTCGTCGGGCATAACTACCATGAATCTGTTTTGCTCGATTGGAGTAAACAGGTTCAGGTTATATGCTTTGCCAAATTTACTAACTGGAGCATTAAAATTGCACAAAGAGGCTACGGGTAAATTATTCATTTTCCACCACTCTTGTATTTCTCATAATCGTAATCGGCTAGCTTACTATTAGCTGCCATCATCACTTCTGGAACGCCGTCTAATAACGTTATGATTGCGCCGATCTTGTCAGATACATCGTTCTTGTTGCTAGTGGCAAGTTCAAGCCACATTGCCAAGACCGCTTGCGCTTGCTTTACCTGATGGGTGACATCTTCCAATTGATTAGATTTCATGGTCAGTTCCTTCCAGCGCAGCACGTCCAGCCATCGTTTTAGCGTAATCAGCACAGTAGCTAATGATGCAATCTGCCAGTTGAACGCCTTGCCCGGGGTCTTGAGTGAGCCTTTGCGCCGCTTCCAGATACACCGCGATATCACTCAGCACATCAGTCAATGCTTGGTCGGTGCATGGATTATCTACCTTATTCACGATTAGCTGCCCTCTGTGCCATTTCTTCCCGTAACCACCCGCCAACATGACCCGTTAGTTTTGCTAATAGGCTTGCAATGGCTGCTACGTCACCATCCTCATATGTGTCAGGGTATGACTCAATCAAGCGACAAATAAATTCGGCCTGATGTGTCATTTCTGCCGCTTTCTCTAATGTAATTTCATGCGCCATGATTCACCTCACGAACTGGAACTTTACCCGCAAAAGAAATAACGTAATCGCCTATCAATTGTTGCCGAGCTTCTTTATAGCTACTGGCAGTTACACGTTTCATGACTGGCTTAGCTTTAACGTCAGAGCGCTTAATGGTTGCAAAGATAAATACTGTTAAGCTAGAATCCACTTCAACCTTATTAAAATCGTCGTGGTTATTATTTAAGGCTAGGCTCTGGTTTTGTTGGCACGGTTCCAGAGCCGAACTAACACGATTAGATAAGTTATTCATGTTTTAGCCTCGGCAGTATTAAGTAACTCAGCAAGGTGTGCGTGAAGTTCAATAATTTGGGTGAATGCTAAGTAATAAAGTACATCACCATCATCTTCGCTATCAGGCTCAAGAGCAGCCCTTAATAAAACCTCTGAATTCCTAGCCATTACTTTTGCTTTGTCTATTTCACTAATTAAATTACTCATGATTTAGCCTTACCATTTTCATCATTTAATAAATGATACAATGATGAATTTAAACCACCTGCTAACTTGATAATTGCTGATACAGCAAAGGCGATATCAGTTACTTCTTTATCGCCATCGAGAGCTTCCTTCACCATAGTGACGAGAACGAATATCTCAGCAGCGCTTTCACTGGCATCTTCAACTTTATGTTTCGGAATGGTTAATGAAATCATATCTACCTCATTAAATATGTTATTAGTAAGGTTCACGTTTGCTTGTGATAAAAGATACAATTACAATTGTATTATGACAACAATTAAATTTGTTATATTTTAATTTAAAACATAACTAATTGTATTTAATGGGAATGTTTTTTGTATTTTCACAGAAAAAAACCCGCCGAAGCGGGTTATTGGTTGAGTGTGTGCCCGTGCATTTATCGTTTTCTACGATAAATTCTATGTTCAACCATGGTGCCAAGAATCCTTAATGTTCTATCAGTTGATCTCATTACAGGATAATCAGAGTTTAAAGGAACTAATTCATAAATTTCATTGCGATGGTGGTCATATCCTGTGGGTCTGTATTTCTTAAAGGTCGCTGCATCTCCTCCATTCATAGCAACAACAAACTCCCCAGGAGCCGGCTGGATTTCTGGATCGATGACAATTACGTCCCCAGGACTAAATTCAGGTTCCATTGAGTCACCTTCAATTTTTAGGGCGAAGGCATTTTCTGACCAGTCCATATCTGTCAATACGTACTCAAAGTCGCCATCATAGGCTTCAATTGGGCAATTCTGCGCTAGTGCTCCCGCTTGAACGTAACTTATTAATGGGATTTTTCGAGTATTTATTTCTGTTATTTTTTTGAACGCTCCCCCATTTTGAAGCCACATAGGATCACAATCCAGCGCTTTTGCGAGATCCAATAAGTTGCGAGGTCTCTTGGTTAAGCCGTTTTCAATTGAAACGATTGATTGTTGAGTTGCCCCAACGATTTCTGCCAGCCGAGCTTGAGTCATACCTAACTCAGTTCGTCGTTCTCTCACTCTATCTGCTAGTGCCATGGTTTCTCTCCAATAGTATTGGACTGATAATACAATGCTTATTGTAATTGACAAACAATTATATTTGTTTTTAAATACATTTAAATTTGTATTTAGGGGGTGGCTATGTCATCTACAGCAGAGCGAGTTAAGCGACTACGGACAGAGTTGGGGTTAACTCAGTCTGGATTGGCAATAAAGGCCGGCATAAGACAGCAAACAATCCAAAGGATTGAAGCTGGGGTTACAGAGAGGCCACGTTATCTATTGGAAATAGCTACAGCCCTTAACTGTGAGCCTAAATGGTTAATTTATGGTTCCGATGGCATTTCCCCTTAATCAGCAGGTGCCACTTCTGCTCAAGACTAACCCACAACAGGAGGCAGTAATGAATAATCAACTGATGATATTTAATTCTGCTGATCTCGGTATTTCGCTGAGCGGCATGTTGTACCAAGGTAAGCCGGTATTTTTTGCTGTTGAATTAGCTGAATCATTAGGTTACGCACAACCAGCAAAGGCAGCTAATGACCACTGTAAGTCATTGATTAAACTTAATTGTGCTGAAACAGCGGAGTTAGGTTTAGGATTCAGACCTAAAGGTATCATTTTGGCATTAGAGTCTGATGCGTACCGTCTGATCATGCGCAGCCAGCTTCCTTCTGCCGAACGTGTGCAAGATTGGATTTGTGAGGTGGTGTTGCCATCCATTCGCACCACTGGTTCATATAGCCTCGTGCCAAACAGCCTCCCTGATTTTGACGATCCGATAGCGGCAGCCGAGGCATGGATCGAGGTGAAGAAAGCCGAGCGGCTTGCTATTGGCTACGTTCACCGTCAGGCGCAATACATCAACCATTTGGAAAACCTTTTTCAGCACGGCATGACACCCGTTCAGTTCTGTAAGCAGCTTAATGGCGTCAACACCCGCCAGATTAACGCCTTTTTGGAAGAGCGTAACTGGCTGTTTGATGATCGCCCAAACGCCAAACATCCACGGTGGCGCGTAGGCCATTATGCCCGCGATCAATACCTCACCGAACATCCCGGTCAGGTCGAGCAAGAAGACGGGAATATGCGCGATATCTTCAAGCTGATCTTGCTCAGTAAGGGTGCTGTTTGGTTGTACCGCCATTATCTCAAAGGCAGCTTGCCGATGAAAAAGAACTGGAACGGTCAATTCACCCATGACAAAGAACTGGCAGGTGCCGCATGACTCCTGAAGCGTTCATCCATAAACACATTGTCGCCACGCTGGTGGCTGATGGCGTCCCTGACGTGGTTGCTAGAGGGGGGGCGATGTGGGCGTTGAGCACTATCACAAACTCGCTCAGGCAACCAAAAAGGGGCATTGCTTCGACGATTGTTTACGGGAAGCGCGTCTGTGGGTTCAGTTCAATTGTTCGAAAGCAGAGCGAAAGGTCAGTAAACGGCGCGGTAAAGAGTCACCTCAATTGGGGCTGATTTAGCGGGGTGCAGTCATGACGTATGAGCAGTTTGTGCAGGTAATCATGCCATCTGCATTTTGCCCCGAGGATGGCAAGTGGATTCAGGAGCAATTGCAGTTGTTACCGCCCTCACTGCGCCGAAAGGTTGCTGTGAAGTATGCCGAGGTTTATCAGGTCGCGTTTGACTGTGAACCAGTCTCATACCGACAGGATAACAGGGCGAGGCATGAGGCCAATAAACGGCTGAGATTGTTTGTAAAAAGCCATGGCAAGGCACTACAGGGTTACACGGTCAGTCCGCCGTTGGTAGCGAAGTTATAACAGCCCTGAAATTTTCGGGGGAGTGGGTAAGTGCGGCACGCTGACTTGAAGGTGTCAGGTGTTAGCAGGTTGAGATTCTCAGTTCGTCTTTTTCCGTATCGGTGTACTTGTTAGCTAGTACATGAATAAGGGAGAAGGAGGAGGGGGTTTGGGGGGAGGTGGATGAGGGATTGGAATAGGCCTTTTCCAACAGACAACTCCATAGGTTAGGTAGGTCTCTATCTAGGGGTTAGCCCTCAAAAATGCGATGTACTAGCTAGATGATACACATGCAAGCATAGACCCAAAGAAAGGTTTTCCTTGGAATAGTTAATTGGCGGGAGGTTACACAATGCTAAATATCACACCGAACTTCGCACAGGAACGCGCCCTGAACATGCTGCGCAGTGACTGGAAGTCATTCGGCTCTTTCATGGTCTATGCACCGACAGGCAGCGGCAAAACCGGCTTAGCGGCATTTATCGCTGATGGGTTTGTTAGTCGCGGTATGCGTGTGCTCTTCATTGCCCCGTACACAATTTTAATTAACCAGACTGCGCAGCGCTTTATCGAATACGGACTCCCTGAAGACGAGATTAGTTTCATCTGGCAGAAACATCCGAGCTATGACCCAGCGTTAAAAATTCAGATTGCCAGTGCCGCCACGCTGATCCGCCGTCAGTTCCCGGACAATATTGATCTACTGATCGTTGACGAGGCTCACCTCCGGCAGAAACAAATTCTGATTGAGATTGAGCGCCTGACACGTGAAACACAGGTGAAAGTGATTGGTTTATCCGGTACGCCTTTTTCACCGTTCTTGGGTAATTACTACCAGCAACTGGTTAAGCCGACCACCATCGGGGAGTTAATCCAGCGTGGCGACCTGAGCGGTTACGAGTTCTATGCGCCGAGCAATCCAGACCTGAAAGGCGTGAAAACAACCAACACCATTGATTGCGGACGAGACTACAACGAAAACCAACTCGCAGAAATCATGTGTGGTGCTGACCTTGTTGGCGACATCGTTGATAACTGGCTACAGAACGGGCGGGATCTGCCCACCGTGGCATTCTGCGTAAATGTAGATCACGCCAATTACGTCACCATCCAATTCAACAAGATGGGGATTAACGCTGAGGTGATGATAGCGGAAACACCTCATGAAGAGCGTCAACTCATAATTCATCGCTTTGAAACGGGCGCAACGAAAATCATCGTTAGTGTGGGCGTACTGGTAGCGGGTTTTGACAGTGATGTTCGCTGCGTTATCTATGCCCGACCAACAAAAAGTGAAATCCGTTGGTTACAGGCGCTAGGTCGTGGCTTGCGTACCGCTCCGGGCAAGGAGTCTTGTCTTGTTTTCGATCACAGCGGCACTGTTCACCGCTTGGGCTTCCCTGACGCCATCGAGTACAACGAACTGCCCTCCAAAAGCGACGGAATGAAAGACAGCGCCAGTCGTGAGACTGAGGAACGCACTGAAAAACTCCCCAAAGAATGCACTGAGTGTCATTTCATGAAGCCTGCGGGTGTATACGCTTGCCCGAAATGTGGATTTAAGCCACTGGCAGGGCAGGACGTGGAGACCGACACCCAGCGCGGATTGAAAAAGTTAGGTAAGGGTAAGCGGGTGTTCACCCAATCTGACAAGCAAGCGTGGTGGAGTCAGATCAAGTTCTATCAGCGTCAGCGTACATCAATGGGTAAGCCTGTCAGCGATGGCTGGTGCTCACACACCTTCCACGACAAGTTTAGCGAATGGCCTAATGGCTTGAGTGATTTCCCGATGGAGATAACCCCCGAGGTCAGCAACTTCATTAAACATAAGCGCATCGCTTTTGCTAAAGGCAGAGAGAAATCTCAGCCACCCCCTCAACAGCGTCATGACGTCAATGCCGACACCACCATGTCGTTGATTAATGCCAAAAATCAGCTTGAAGATATACGTCAAAGTTTAAGGAAAGCAGTATGAAAACAACAGAAGCGTCAAGAGGCCGGTGGGCTGAAATTTTTGAGTATTTTGGCTTACCACCCATCACAGGCAAAAACCATTTTAAGGGAGAGTGTCCGGTATGCGGTGCTCGTGGCAAGTTCCGCATTGATGACCGCGACGGGGTGGGAACATGGATTTGTATCTGTGACAGTGGCGACGGTATGAAGCTGCTTAACCTAACGCAGGGTAAATCATTTTCAGCACTGTGTGCCGAAGTGGATCAGTTGATTGGCAATAACTACCGTCATGTCAGCATCCCCGTCACCAGTTCAGCAGCCAAACAGCGGCAGCGAGTCATTAGTAAGTTTTCAAAGCTGGTGGGCTTGCGTGGTACGACGGCAGCGGATTATCTGCGTCAGCGGGGTATTAATCGGCTTCCGGTAGAGGCTGTCCGATTCTGTGACCGGCAGCGGCACGCAGGGCGGGTATATCAGGCGCTTTACTCTTTAGCAACCGATGATAAGGGTGAACTTTGTTACCTGCATCAGACCCTGCTTGATGGGGATAAGAAAGCGAATATCGGTGACAGTGCCAAGCGACTTAAATCACTACAGGAACAGAACTACCTCGATCACACCCGTTCAGTAGCGATACGCATGTTTCCAGTCGCTTCCACATTAGGGATTGCAGAAGGGATAGAAACGGCTCTGTCTTGCTATCAAGTTTACGGGGTCAATACATGGTCAGTCATTAATGCCGGATTTATGGAGAAATTCAGGGTACCGGCAGGCGTCAAACACCTGATTATTTTTGCTGATATGGATAAACATTCTGCCACAGGACAAGCGGCGGCGTTTAATTGTGCGATGGGTAACCTACGAGCAAAGAATGACCTGATATCTGTCAGCGTACGCTGGCCCGATAATGATGATTTCAATGACATGCTAATGAATGGCGATCAAGTTCGTGAGCAGATCTACACAAAGAGGGCAGCATAGTGAAACTAGAATCAGCAATGAAACAGTTCAGCGCCAAGAGCCAGATGATTACGGATTCTTCCCGCGCGACCTCTTCCGATTCGCTCAAGGGACCGGATTTAGCCGCCGCAATGGGAATGGTTGAGGCTCGAGCCAGTTTCGGCATGGCTGCATATCTTGGCAAGGTGGGTATCAGCAAAGAGGACAAGGTAAGAACCGTTGAGCAGCTTACACAGTTCGCCATGAAGAATGCCCCGAAACATGTCGGTAAAGCATCGGGCCGCCGAATGGCTCAATGCATGGTCATTCTGGCTAAATTTGCCTATGAGGAATACAGCAGTTCAGCAGCGACCACCACCACATGTAAACACTGCAAGGGGAAGCGGCTGATTTACAGCATTCAAAAGGTGATTAAACACCCCGGATGCGGTGAGAAAACAGAGGCATGGATAGAGGAGGAGCTGGTGGGTGAATTGTGTAACCCCTGCAACGGAAAGGGCAAAATCTCCCATCGTTGCCGCTGCAATGGAACGGGGAAAGTGCGTGACCTTGAGAAATCCAAACGGCTTGGCGTGCCAGTTGAAAAAGAGTGTGAACGCTGCTCAGGAATTGGGTACAAACGGACACCCTCAACAACAGCATACAGAGCGATTACAGCGTTGCTTCCAGAACTCAATGAAAGGACATGGCGGCGTAATTGGAAGCCATTCTATGAGTCGCTGGTGGCTAAATGCGACATTGAAGAGAGCTATGCCGAAGATGAGTTCCAACGAATTACACGATAGCGGCATGATTGGTATTATTAGCAACAAAGTTTGATTATTAACTTGCATTTTGTCCGAACTTGGCGTAATTTCTCTAAATCATGGGCGTTTCTGTAGATGAGCGCCAAGGAAAATTATCAAGACCTCGCTTCGGCGGGGTTTTTTGTTTCAGTCTTCCCCGCTAATTGGGTATACTAATTGCGAGGTATGCTCAGGTTGATTCCCATTTATCAATGCTTAAGCGGTAGTTGAGTGTGCCTTATCGATATAAATACTGACAGCCGGGAAAGACCGGCAACTATTCAAGCCCTTTAGTTAATAGCTCAGGGGCTTTTTTACATGTGTGATTATCCCTTATGTAGAATTAGCGAGTCAGTAATACTGCCGCACTAAATTATAAGCCTCGGTTAATCGCTGGGGCTTTTTGCATTCTACATTCGCATGGGTACTGGATTGGTTAATCTAATCGTTGTGAAACAGTATCCAGCCGAATATGGTGAATGCGTAGGCTGATACGCTAACTCGCGTGGGCAATGGCAACAACTTATACGGATAGAAGCACACACGCCACGGGGAACCGTAACGCCGGGATACTCAGCCCCGGCCACCACACACCAACTTTTAAGGCTCACTTCGGTGGGCCTTTTTTTATTTCCACTACACACCCAGCCCATATGGGGAGGGGGAGATATGAAAATGCATAACAACCCTGACCTCATGGACATCATCACCCGATGGATAGCCGCACATCGTCTCGAATTTGGCTATGGCGGTATCGCTGGGATTATTGCTTGGTTACGTGGGCGGTATAACGAGAAGCCATTTCGACGCTGTTTTTTAGATGCGCTGATGTGTGCCGCTATAGCGTTTGCGGTGCGGGACGTTCTTGATTTTTTCGGGTTATCGACAGACCTCGCCTATATATCGAGCGTCATCATTGGTTATCTCGGTACGGATTACTTATCCAGCTTATTTAAATGGAAGGTAACAGGCAGGCCGATTGAAGAAGGGAAGGACAATGACAAGTAATTTCAGGTTCAGTCAGCGCAGTGAGAATAACCTCAAAGGCATTAACCCAGACCTATTAAAGGTAGTTCGCCGTGCGTTAGAGATTTCAACCGTCGATTTCAGCGTGATTGAGGGGCTACGCACAACAGAAAGGCAAAAGGAGCTGGTGGCCACTGGCAAGAGTCAGACCATGAACAGCCGCCATATCTCTGGCAATGCTGTAGACCTATTCCCCGTAGGTGGTGACTGGAATAACTATAAGTGCTGGTTGCCTGTATTGGATGCCATGCACCGCGCCGGTAAAGAGTTCGGCGTTAAGCTGCGTTTTGGTATCACGTGGACTGATAACCCAAATGACAAGCCTGCTAAGTTTCTGGATGCGCCTCATATTGAGATACCCGCATGAAAGAAACCTTATTGGGATTGATAGCCGTCACACTGACGGTTTCAGTTTTAGTCGGTGGCGGGTACTGGTGGGGCAGCGATAGCAAAGATACGGAGTGGTCCCTTAAATGGACTAAGCGGGATAAGTTAGACCTAGAGTCACAGCTAGCCGCCAAAAAGAGCGCTGAAGAGAAAGAGGCTCAACTTCAAGCCGCACAATCAGCCGGATTAAAAGCATATCAACAAGGGGTAGCAGATGCTGAGAACAAAGCAAAAGGCACTATTGCTGCTTATCGCGCTGGCAATATCAGGCTGCAAAAGCGTTTCGAGTGTCTCTCCGCTTCAGTTGGGGATATGTCCGTTACTCCCGCCAGTGGACAGCTCACTGATGCAGCCAGAGACTGCGGATTTTCAGACGCAGATGTCGGGTTTCTTATTTCAATCGCTGAACGAGCCGACAAGTTAGTCGAGAAGGTCACCGCACTACAAAAGGTTGTCACTGACGACCGGTTAATCATCAACAGCACCCCACATCAATAGCACTGGGATTGGGTGGAGGCAGAGCGCCGGGAGAAAGCTATGAATAAATTATGGTATTGGCTATTAAGAAAGAAAAAAGGAACAGTCACCGTCAAAGCTACTGTTCCTGCTACTCAATTAAGCTCTACAGTATTAAATCAGATGCAGCGTGAGTTGCTGGGCAAATTAATGTAATAGCTTACGTATCTGCTCCATTTGTTCATCGCCACTTTTACCTGATGTTTCGATGCCTGCAGCAATCTGGTTGAGAACCATTGCAATGATTTCTTTGTTTTTCACATTATCACCTATGAGATCAGCGGTTGCCTTGAATGACTTTGCTACAACTTCTTTATCCATGTTGGCTAATTCAGAGAAAAGCCTAGCAAGATGAACCATGGCTGTACACTGCCCCATATGCATAGCGATCAGTATTTCCATTTGTTCTTTTGTCATTAGATGCTCCTTGTAATTGATATTTAACAACCATACCCATTAGGGCTATTAAACATTACAGGTGGCATTCATTGAGTGCCATCAATAATGCACAACCTAAGCCACTAGCCTAATAAGCCGGTGGCTTTTCTATTTAGGGATAGGTCATGGCAAATCTTAAAGATTTATCCAATCAGTTGCAGTCGATAAAAAAGCAGCTCCCTTTTGCAGCAGCTCAGGCTCTAACCAGTGTTGCCCGCCAGATTGCCGCCGCTCAGAAGGTGGGTATGCAGCGCAATCTAGATAATCCGACCCCTTTCACCGTGAGTTCCGTCGGCTCGTTTGGTGCTCGTAAAGACCGATTACAGGCCAAAGTGTTTGTACGTGATATCGCTGCCAGTTATCTCGAACCGTTCGAGTTCGGCGGTCAGCACAAGCTCAATGGTCAAGCATTGCTTAATCCCAAAAACATAAAGCTGAATAAGTTCGGCAACTTAGCCCGTAATAAAACGCAGCAGCTCAAGGCTAAAGAAAATGTCTTTGTAGGAGAGGTGAATGGCGTTAATGGTTTCTTCCAACGTAAGAAAGGCAAGAAGAGCAAAAAGGCTAAGAAGCGTCAGAAGCGTTCGCCTAATGGGGTGCATAGAGCTAGGCAAAAGCAGAGAGCGCCTAAGCTACTGATTCAGTTTGGTGATGCACTGGCCGTTAAGCCAACGCTTGGATACTTTGACCGGGCAAACGTAATGGCACAGGCTTTAATGCCCGGTGCATTAAGCCTAGCAATCGAACAGGCACTGAAGACGGCTAAATAACAAACCACTCAACCATTGTATAGCTAACGCGCCTCGCCTATGCGGGGCTTTTTATTGCCTAAATTACAGGTGATACATGAAAGAGTTAACTCAGGAAAGGCTGAAAGAGCTACTTCACTACGAACCTGATACCGGTGTATTTACGTGGCTGGTCTATCGTAGCTTTAGGGCTGTAGCTGGCTCAGTGGCTGGGCGCACCAATATGACAACGGGCTACATAGAAATACAGATTGATGGTCGTCGCTACAAGGGACATCGCCTTGCATGGCTCTACATGACAGGTGAGCAAGCCAGCGGTCATATTGATCATGTGAATGAGGTCAAGGTAGACAACCGTATTGGTAATCTTCGTGTTGCTACTCGAGCTGAAAACAAAAGGAATGTTGGCATCACTAAAGCTAATACATCAGGCGCAAAGGGTGTCTATAAACAAGGTAATCGCTGGATTGCTCAGGCGCAGATGGATGGGAAGAAATACCGATTAGGTAGCTTTATGTGCGTTGATGATGCAGCCAAGGCATACGACTCGTTCTGCCAACAGTCTTATGGGGAGTTTTATCACCATGGTTCGGCACGTTCATTTGATAATCAGTCTCAATAAAAAAATGGGTCCTTCCCAGCGATATTTATTACACGGGTCATTGCGCGCCGTGCAGTTTTACCAGCTATAAATTTTTCATTTTGTGTCCCATGTCCCACGTGCATAGTTATGCAACTGTGACCGTCCGCCCTTACGCCGCGCGGCTGTAGCCGTTTTTCTGCGTGGGACATTTTAGATGGGACACAAAAAAATGTCCCACGCAAATGTCCCACGGCAATGTCCCATGTCCCACTGAGGCGATTTTCACCATGAGCACGATGACGCAGATTGATTACGCCAAACATGCTGGCGTTGATCGGAAGACGGTGAGCCGCTGGATTAAGGCCGGAAAATATATTGTTCTTGATGGTGACTTGGTCAACGTTGAGGAAAGTGATAAAGCGGTGGCCACTTTGCGCGACAGCAAAGATCCCCGCACTAAAAACGCCAGCAAAAAGCGGCCCGTCAAAGTTACCGGCGCTGACATTGACGACAGTACCGACGAAACCATCAAAGAGATCATGCTCGCTAATGGGGTTGAATGGACGCGCGAAGAATCCAGTAGAGTAAAAGAGAATTACCTAGCGTTACTGACCAAGTTGGAGTTTGAGAAAGAAGACGGGCAACTGGTGGAGCTAACGGTCGCAGAGGGTATTTTGTTTGATGCTTTTCGTGCTCAGCGAGATGCTTGGATGAACTGGCCGTCAAGGGTGGCTCCTTTGATGGCGGCTGACTTGGATGTTCCCGCCGACAGAATGACCGAGGTGTTATTAGAATATGTCCATAAACACATCTCTGGCCTCGGCGAACCTGAGTTTAACGCAGAGCAAACATGACCGACTTCTCCGCAGCGTTCGTAAGGGCTGGACTCCGCCACCCCGTATTAGCGTGCCTGATTGGGCCGACGAATTCCGAAAACTGGCAAAAGAGGCTGGTAGCACATCAGGTGACTGGGACACCTCAACGGTAGAGATTGCCCGTGGCCCGATGTTGGCGGCGACGGAATCCGGGGTGCATATCATCACCGTGATGTGCTGTACCCAGTTGATGAAAACGGCATTGCTGGAAAACCTGTTTGGTTACTTCGCCCATCTGGATCCTTGCCCGATGCTGTTATTGCAACCTAAAGAGGATGCGGCGGAGCAGTTTTCCAAAGAACGCATTACCCCCTTGATCAGGGTCACACCCGCTCTTCGCCAGTTGGTGGGGGGCAACAAGCAGAAAAATTCGAAAGAGACATTACTGTACAAATCCTTTACGGGGGGCTTTTTAGCACTGGCGGGGGCGGGTAGTCCAGACAACCTTGCTCGTCGTCCGATCCGTGTGCTGCTGGCGGATGAGGTGGATAAATACCCCATCACCCGTGAAGGTGACCCGATCACGCTGGCGGAAGAGCGCACGGCGACTTTTGGCCTCAACTGGTTATCGGTTCGCGCCTGCTCTCCGACCGTTGAAGATGAGAGCCGCATTGCGGCCAGCTACGAAGAGTCCGATCAGCGCCGGGCATCGATGGCCTGTCCCCATTGTGGCCACCGTCAATTTCCTGATTTCTTCAAGCATGTTCACTGGCCATCAGATGGAGACAAACACCATACAAAACTCGCCATGATCCACTGTGAAAGCTGTGGTTCTGGCTGGTCAGAGGGTGACCGGCTAAGAGCGCTACGCACCATTCAATGGCACCAGACCAAGCCGTTTGAATGTTGTGGCCAGCGCCATGTTCCGCTGAATCATTATGAACAAGCATGGCACGTTGATGATCAGACCGCCGTCGGTGTTGTGTGGCGCTGGTCTGAATCTGAGCGTCACGCGGTGCATCGGGCTATTTGCCCTGACTGTGGGGCGCTGGGAGTCGAGAATATCCACGCGGGATTTCAGGCATCCAAATTATTCAGCCCGTGGCAAAAAGATAAACCGTCTGATATCGCTGCTAAATACCTTAAAGCCAAGGGTGATCCAGATAAAGAGTTGGCTTGGTGGAATACCCAAATGGGCCTACCTCACCGACCCAACTACGGTAAGCGCCTACCTGTCGATGAACTGCTATCACGAAGAGAAGTATTTAATGCTGAAGTTCCTGATGGCGTTGCAGTCCTGACGGCGGGAATTGACACTCAGGCCGACCGATTGGAAATAGAAGTGGTGGGCTGGGGGATGGATGAGGAGAGCTGGTCTGTGGCGTTTGACGTGATTGAGGGTGACCTCGAAACAGCAGAGCCTTGGCTTCGACTTGATGCTTACCTTAAACAAATCTGGCGGCGGGCAGATGGCCGTGGTTTTACCATCATGGCCGCCTGTCATGACTCCGGCGGCAACCATACACAAAAGGTCTATGAGTTTGCCAAGGAACGGCTGGGGCGTCGGATATGGGCCATCAAAGGGGAATCCGCCACTGGCGGTAAACGCTCCCCTATCTGGCCTAACAAGCGGCCTAACTCAAAGAATCGGTCGCAGTTCCGCCCGGTCATTATAGGGGTTAACTCAGCAAAAGATTCTATTCGCGCCCGTCTTCATCTTGATAAACCCGGACCCGGTTATATGCATTTTTCAACCGATCGGGATATGGGGTATTTCAGCCAGTTAACCGCTGAGCGACTGATCATGAAAGAGGCCGCTGGTCAGCGTTACAGTGTTTGGGATTTGCCTCATGGCAAGGCTAACGAAGCGCTGGACTGTCGAGTTTATGCTTATGCTGCCCTTGCTGGCCTGTTTCATATGGGGCTGAAACTAAATACCCGCGCACTGTTGATCGAATCCGAACCCGACAAAGTTCTGCATCCTGCTCGTTCTGAGCCGGAGGATAAAACCAGCTTGCGACTGCCGGGAGCCATTATTCAGGAATCTGAACCCACCATAACAAAAAGCATCGCCAGACGGCTGGCTTAAGGATTTCTATGTTCAACGCAAACACCAGCCTGTTGGCCGGTGCGATGACTCGCGCCCAATTAGAAGAGGCATTAAACCGAGCGCAACAAGCCTATGTCGAATTATCAGTAGGTTCGAAAGGGGTGTCGTTTTCATATGCTCAAGGAGATGGCACCCGCTCAGTGGCGTATCAGCAGACTGATATTGGTCAGCTTATGGGGTTAATTCAACTCCTTCAGGCTCAGTTGGGTATTGTTCCACGTCCTCGCAGGGCGTTAAGGCCACGTTACTGATGAAAAACCCAGTAAGGATTTTAGGTCCTGACGGTAGCCCCTTGCCGCCATCCCAATCAAGGGCATCAATGCTGAGTGGCTCCAGAGGGGTTCCCTATGATGCTGCTGACCAATTCAGTGACACCATGGCAAACTGGCAACCGTCATTGTGGTCGCCGGATAACGAAATTAATACCTCCCGCGATCAGGTGGTTGCCCGCGTTCGCGACATGGTTCGTAACGATGGTTGGGCCTCGGGCAGTGTGACCCGCATTTTGGATAATGCCGTGGGGGCGTCTTTCCGCCCGCTGGCCAAAGTTGATTATCGGACGCTGGCACTAATGACCGGGAATCCTCAATTTGACGCGAAATGGGCTGATGAATATGGGCGGGCCATTGAATCAGGCTGGCGAATTTGGGCGAATGATCCAAACCGTTATTGTGATGTGGAAAGAAAGAAAACCGTCGCTCAACTGTTACGCCTTGGATTCCGCCACAAACTGACTGACGGTGATGCGCTCTGCGTCATGCAATATCGCCCTGACCGCCTTGGCTACGGTCGTGCGCAGTACGCCACGACCATGCAGATCATCGACCCGGATAGATTAAGCAACCCTCAGCAAAATTTCGACATGCTGAATATTCGCGGTGGGGTAGAGATTGATGAGGATGGGGTGCCCATTGCTTACCACATTCGCAAAGCGCACATAGGCGACTGGTGGAGCGGTAAAGAGACAATGACGTGGGAGCGTATCCGGCGAGAAACTGACTGGGGTCGCCCCATTGTCATTCATGACTTTGACAGTGACCGGGCCTCTCAGCATCGGGGGATCAGTATTTTCACTCCCATCGTTCAGCGGCTGAAGATGCTGATTAAGTACGATGAGGTTGAGTTGCAGTCGTCAATCCTGAACTCAATTTTTGCCGCCTTTATCACATCACCTTATGACCCAAGTTTAGTAGCGGATGCCCTTGATACGGGTGAGGAAGTTAACCGATATCAAGACATGCGTCGGGAATATCACGACGAAAAACGCCTGTCATTACAAGGGGGCGCTCGAATTCCGATTCTGGCACCCGGTGAAAGCATGACAGCATTAAATGCCGTTCGACCAACCAGTAATTTTGTCGCTTTTGAAAGCGCGGCGTTACGGAATGTCGCGGCATCATTGGGGATTTCCACCCAACAACTGACACAGGATTGGTCAGATGTTAACTACAGCTCAGCCCGTTCAGCCATGTTGGAAGCTTGGAAAACCCTGACCCGCCGCCGCGATGATTTTGCAACAGGCTTTGCCCAGCCCATTTTGTCGTGTTTTATCGAAGAATTGCATGATTTAGGTGAGGTTCCCTTGCCGGATGGCGCACCTGATTTTCTCGCGGCTAAAGCGGCCTATTGTCGAGCGCAGTGGATGGGGCCTGGGCGTGGTTGGGTTGACCCTGTGGCAGAGAAGAAAGGGGCCATTCTTGGGATGGAGGCTGGATTGTCTACTCTCGAAATGGAAGCCGCTGAAAACGTGGGCGAAGACTGGGAAGAACTACTGGATCAGCGCCAGCGAGAACGTGAGGCATACATTGAGCGTGGGTTGCCTATCCCTACATGGCTGCAAGCTGACACCTTTGCACCTGATCAACAACAAAAACCGGAGGCACAGTGAATCTTCCACATTTAGCCCAGCGGCTATTTAACACCCCGCTGGCACTTCACCCGCACAAGGCTGAAGTGGTTATGGCGGCACTGACTGATCGGTTCGGCTTGACGCGCATTCAGTCTAATGGCGATTGGGATGATGAAGGGGATGATTTCTTTTCACGCAAAGGTCGTGATTGTGGTTATGACGTCATCGAGGGTATAGCAGTTATTCCGATTCAGGGCACGTTGGTGCAAAAGTTAGGCACCCTGCGACCTTATAGCGGCATGACAGGCTATGACGGCATTCGGGCCAGCTTTCTGACCGCAATGAATGATGATGCGGTTAAGGGCATTTGTTTTGACATTGACTCACCGGGCGGTGAAGTCGCCGGCTGTTTTGATTTGGCCGATGAAATCTATGCTGCCCGAGGCGCTAAACCCATCTGGTCAATCCTGTCCGAAAATGCTTATTCAGCTGCTTATGCACTGGCCAGTTCGGCGGATAAGATTATCGTCCCGCGAACGGGCGGCGTCGGTTCTATCGGTGTCATCGTGATGCATGTTGACTGGTCGCAGCGCATCAAAAGTGATGGGGTGCAGGTCACGATAATCACTTTTGGCAGCAGAAAAGCTGAGTCAAACCCTTGGGAACCTTTAAGCGAAGAGGCGAAAAAAGCCATTCAGTCAGATGTTGACGAGATGGGCCGCCTGTTCGTGAGTACCGTTTCCCGCAATCGCGGGATAGCAGAGAGAACCATCAGGGATACCGAGGCGGCCTGTTTCTTAGCTGCTGATGGCGTGCAACTGGGGCTAGCTGATCAAGTTGCCTCACCTGATGTCGCATTCCGCGATTTATTAACATTGGTTGGAGAAAAGTAATGGCGAAAATTAAAGGATTTTCACACCTGTTTGGCCGTGGGGCCAAAGCATCAGAAGAGACCGAAGACGATAAGGAAAAGTCCAAAAAGGCCAAAGGTCGTCAGGCTGAAGAGGATGAAAAAGATCCTGACGCTGAAGAGGACGATGACGATTCAAACGATAATCCTGACGATCAGGATGAAAAGGACCCTGATGCCGATGATGACAGCGATGATGCTGACGCGGATGAAGGGCGTGATGATGACGGTGATGATGATACCGACGACCGTAATGTCAAAAAAGGTCGCAGTGCTGAGCGTCAGCGCTGTGCACGTATCTTTGGCAGCAAACATGCTACCGGGCGCGGAGATTTAGCGGTTTCTCTGGCACTCAATTCCGGCATGAGTTCCGCCGCAGTGATCCGTGTTCTTGCCTCCACTGCAGCTACTTCACCGGCATCAGCCCCTCGTAAACGTTCTTTGGATGAGCGGATGCAAGCCCACGGTAATGTACAGCCTGGACAAGACACCGCCGCCGCATCAAAAGGCGCGTCACTGGTCAATAAGATGACCAGCCTCTATGACTCAGCAAAGGGTAAAAAATAATGGATAACTTCGGACAAAATGCTTTCCAGCCGGGTATGCGCTCATCTCTGTATGTGCCCGACCAGTTAATCGCCGGAACACTGCAACTGGTCACGGATACCGCTGTTATTGCTCAGGCAGCGGCAATCCATTTGCGTGGCACCGTGATGGGAAAAATTACAGCATCAGGCGAATACATCAAGTCAGTAAAAGATGCGGATGACGGCAGCGAAGTGCCGGTTGCGATCCTTGTCGATGATGTGGATACAACAACAACGTCTCAGCGCGGGGGCCTATACTTGATGGGACAATTCAATCAAAACCGCATTATTCATGATGCTTCATGGACGCAGGCCGAGTTAAAAACGGCACTTCGGACGTATTCAATCTTCCTCGAAGACAGCACCCAAGCAACAGTTTAAAACCTCACTTTCTGATTTGCACTCAATGCCACTCACCTGGCAGGGGTTTGCTCGTCTTCAATCTTGATCTGGTGGCTCTGGCTGCCAGAAAATTAAAAGAGATACTACATGAATATTTTTGATACCAACGCGTTGGTTCAGGTTGTTCCTAACCTTAAAACAAGCCAAAACTGGTTACTGGATCGCTTCTTTCCTAACATCGTGACCTATGAGACTGAAGAGGTTTCAATTGATGTGGACATCGGTAAGCGCCGCTTGGCACCTTTTGTCTCCCCGTTAGTCGCCGGTCTTTTGGTTGAAAGCCGAAAATATCAGACCAATACCTTTAAGCCTGCTTACATTAAAGATGTGCGGGTTCCAGATCTACGAAAACCTATCCGCCGCCAAATGGGCGAGCGTATTGGCGGCGAGTTCACCGCCACTGAACGTGAGATGCTCAATATTCAATTTGAAATGGAAGATCAAATTGACATGATCAACCGCCGCTTGGAATGGATGGCGGCCAGTGCACTGACCAAGGCAAAAATTATGGTCGTGGGTGAAGGGTTTGAAACGGCTGAGATTGACTTCGGCCGCTCAAGTTCTCTGACCATTACACTGAGTGGGTCAGATAAATGGCCTTTATCTGTTCCCGCAGGCACGACCAACACCCGACCGTCAGATGATATTGAAGACTGGCAAACACTGATGTTAAAAGAGTCCGGGGCGGTGGCCACTGACTTGGTATTTACGACCTCCTCATGGAAAGCGTTCCGTCTCGATACCTCTATTAAAGACAATGCCATCACATTCCCAGCATTGAGTCCGTTTGGTAATCAGGTTGACGCCGGACCACGAATTTCAAAAGGTGCAGTCTATAAAGGTCGCTGGGGAAACTATGATTTGTGGTTGTATAACGATTGGTTTATTGACCCGGTTGATGGTATCGAAAAACCAATGATCCCCGATGGTGCCGTATTGATGTCAGGTGCTGACTTGATGGGGACGCGTGCCTTTGGTGTCATTCTGGACCCTGAGTTTAATTACGGGCCTTTGGCGTTTGCACCGTCATCATGGACCATGAAGAACCCCGCTCAGCGTTATTTGATGATGCAATCCGCTCCGCTGGTTATTCCAAGCCGGGTGAATGCCTCCCTCTGTGCGACGGTGGTGTGATATGGCAAAAACACCGAGCAAGCAGCAAGCCAGCATCAACGAACTGGGCGGCTTGCCGCCCGAGTTCGCCGCTGACACCCCGCAGGAACAGACTGTTGTGACGGATAATAACGAAACACAGCCTGATCCTGAGGTGCAAAAAGAGACATCAACGAGTGAGGAACCGCCTAAAACACCTGAAATATCAGATGATCAGAGCACGGTTTTTGGTGAGTCTCAGACTCAGGAAAACACCACAGAGAATGAACTGGGGAGTGATGGTCCTGCTGATGACTCTGACGAGATGGAGCTTGTGGTGGTAAAGGGCCAGACCCTGCGCCATAGCGGGGAAACTCATGAGGAGAATAGCCGTTTATTCCTACCACATAATGATGCTGAAAGGCTGATTAGTCTGGGCGTGGTTGCTGATGTGAAAGCATTACGGCAGCAGGCAGCACGCGCTGTAGGCCCCTCAATCACTGTCGATGATGGTGTGAAGATAAATCGGGGTAGCTGATGGGTATCAACTGGGATCAGCATCTTCTTGCACCCTTGCATTCGGTATTTGGTGACCCGGTTGATTATCGCCCCGCTGGTGGTAAGCCAACTTACACCATCAGAGGCATCTTTGATCGGGCCTACACCACCATCGATACGCTGGATGATGGCAGCACCATAAATACCACTAATCCCGTTTTAGGGGTCAGAGATAGTGAGTTTCGTTCGCCACCCAAACAAGGGGATCGGGTATTTATTGGTGTCGTGGCTAATGAACCAGTCAATACCTTGTTTGCTGTCGCAGATGTTCAGCCAGACAGTCACGGTGGCAGCAAACTCATTCTTAATCGGGTAAAAACATGAATACAGCGCAGGTCAGGCAGTTGGTTGTTGATGCCATTGTTGGGAATACTGACGCGGGAAACCGCGTCTACTCCCCGCGTGACTGGCCAACGACCGAGGAAATGTATCCGGTTATTTTGGTGCAAACCCTTATCGAGGAAAAGCAGTCATTAGGCCGTAACGCCCCACAGTTCAACACCATCACCACCGTTCGCATTACTGGCCGGTTGCAGGAGTTGGACGGTGAGAATGAGAATGACGGGGCGAACAAGGCAGAGTTGTCGCTCGAGCGGTTGCGAGAACAAATTGAACGAGCGGTGATCAACAGTTATGACCTCACCCGCCAAATACAGCAGTTTGCCCGAGTTCGCTCAACCATTGATCTGGATTCGAGTGGTGAAGGGCATATGGCTCAACTACTGATGGAGCTGGATATTGAGTATTACCAAGGCCCAGAGGATTTTTACCCCATTGTGGGCGATCCTCTGGAGGGTATCGATATCACTATGTCGATGCCAGACGGCACCACTCAACCTGTGGTATCAATAGACCTTTCGGAGTAAACCCCATGATTGTTAAACCCGTAGCCGGTCGCACTGTACGCGACCCGGTTAAGGGCACCTTTTTGCCTGAATCCGGCGCTGAGGTTCCCGATAACTCATTTTGGCGTCGTCGTTTAAACGACGGTGATGTCGTGCGTGAACAGCCTAAAGAGGCTAAACCCGCGCCAGAAGTCACTAAAGCGGAGAAAACCAAATAATGACTATTCCTTTTACTAACATTCCGAGCAATCTTCGGACGCCGCTTTTCTTCGCTGAATTTGATAACTCTCAGGCGAACACGGCAACAACGACGCAGCGAACACTGATTATGGGGCAGATGCTGGATGAGGGGACTTTACCGGCAGATATGCCCGTACTGGTTTCCTCCGTGGCCACCGTCGCGGGACAATGCGGTGCAGGTTCAATGTTGCATGGTCAGATGGCTGCATACTTAGCGAATGACACAGCTGGTGAGATCTACATTTTGCCGTTGAGTGATGCGGAATCGATGGTGGCGGCAACAGGTAAGATCACCGTGACCACGCAGGCATCAGCAACCGGGGTTATCTCTCTTTATATCGCCGGTATTCGTGTACAAGTCGCGGTGGTAGCGACTGATGATGTGGCGGCTATTGCCACTGCATTAACCGCCGCCATCAATGCAGCAAGTGCCTTACCTGTCACTGCTGTCGCTGTGGAAGCAGTCATCACGCTCACGGCTAAAAACAAAGGTGCACACGGTAACACGATTGATTTACGTCTGAATTATCTGGGTAGCACTGGCGGTGAAACCACGCCAGATAGCCTGGTACTGATATTCACACCGATGGCTGGCGGTGCGGGTGCGCCTGAATTGGATGATGCGCTGGCTAATTTGCAGGACCGAACCTTTGATTTCATCATCAACCCGTACACCGATACGGCATCGTTGAATAAAATCAAAGAGTTTCTGTCAGACAGCACCGGTCGATGGAGCTACAGCCAGCAATTGTATGGCCACAGCTTCGCTGCTCAATCCGGCACTTATGGTCAACTGACAGCTGCAGGCGAATTGCGTAATGATCAGCATGCTTCACTGTTGGGGGTAAATGGTTCGCCAACACCGAGCTACGTCTGGTCAGCGGCTTATGTTGGCGGGATTGCGCAAAGTCTGCGTAATGACCCCGGACGCCCGTTACAAACATTAGCGATTAGTGGTGTACTGGCCCCGCCACTGGCAAGTCGATTTACGCTGACCGAGCGTAACAACCTGCTGCACAGCGGGATATCGACGGTCACCACTGCCGACGATGGCACGGTACAGGTAGAAAACATCATCACCACCTACCAAAAGAACAAATATGGGGCGGAAGATGACAGCTATTTGCAGATTGAAACCTTATTTCTGCTGATGTTCGTCACCCGATTCCTGCGCACTCAGGTGACATCGAAGTTTGCCCGTATGAAGCTGGCGGCTGATGGCACCCGCTTTGCTCCCGGCTCGGCGATTATCACCCCGAACGTGATCCGCGCCGAGTTGATCGCGCAGTACCAGACGTTGGAATTTAACGGTTACGTGCAAGATGCCAAAGGTTTTGCCAAGGGATTGATTGTCGAAAAGAGCGCCAGCAACCCGAACCGCGTTGATGTGCTGTGGACGGGTGTTCTGATCAATCAGTTACGCATCTTTGCCGTTCTCAACCAATTCCGCCTACAGGCATCTGCATAAGGACGCATTATCATGGGTGATACCTCCAATCGCCTCGCCGGGACAGCGTATGTCACGGTTGACGGCATGACTATCATGGTGGCGGGGCAGTTCAAGTACAGCCCTTCCAAATTCAAGCGTGAAACGCTCACAGGGATGGATGGGGTACATGGTTATAAAGAAACCTTTAGTGCTCCGTTTATTTCCTGCCAAATCCGCGACAGTGGCGGCACGTCGATCAGTGATTTTAACGATCAGACTAATGTCAATATTGTCTGTGAGCTGGCCAATGGCAAAACGATTATCGGCAGTGGTATGTGGTCGGTCAATACTCAGGAAGTGGATAGCACTGAGGCAACGGCTGATATTCGCTGGGAAGGTGGCTCTGTATCGGTGACGGAGAACTAAGATGTCTGAACTGGAACGCACTAAAACAATCACGCTTGTTAAGCCTATTTCTCATGATGCGACTAAAACCACCTATGAGTTTATCGAACTCAGTGAGCCGGTATTATTACAGGTTCAGCAGTTTTATGACGAGCAGGCTAAATCGGGCGCACTGAGTGCGATGGGGCTACTTATTTCGCTGGTGTCGAATGTGCCGCGTGAAGCCATCAAAAAGATGGCCTTTACCGACTATAAATCCTGTGAGGTCTACATGATGAGTTTTTTAGCCTACTCCCCCCAGCCGGAGAGTGGGGTAATGAGCTAGCAGATGTGACTTATTACTATAGGTGGGGGCCAACTGATGCTTGGTCCCTGACCTATAGCCGATTGCAGTGGTGGTATCAGCAAGCGGTCAGAATTAACAAGGTTAAGGCGGGTAAAGATGGGTAATGCATTTGATTTTGAACTGACTGCGTCAGATCAGGCATCGGCCTCCATTCAGCGCATCGAAGAGGCTGTAAAAAACCTCCTTCCCGATCTGGATAAAACGCGCGAGGGACTTAAGCTGGGCGGGCAGGAATCAACGGAAGGCATTGATGATCTGAATACTCGCCTCAAAGGAATGGGGCAGTTTGCGCGTGACGGTGTGCAGTTTATCGGCGATCTGGTACCGCCCCTTAAAATGGTCGGTGAGATAGGCGGTAAGGCGCTCAGCTTTGGTGCGCTTGGCGCTGTTGGCTATCTTGGCATCAAAGCCGCTCAGGGGTTAAGCGCTGCTGCTGATTCGGCGTACTCACTTGATGTCGCGGCTAAAAATGCCGGTATGTCAGTTGATAATTTTAGCCGTGTTAGCGGCGCGATGCAGATTTTGGGAGTAGATAGCGACTCCGCCCGTCAATCTGTAGAAGACTTATATAAAACGTTCAATGACCCTTTGTGGGCGAGAAATGATACGACGCAGGCATTATTGGCTCAAAACGGGATTATCATTGAGCGGCTCAAGGATGGCACGGCAGATGTGTATAAGACCTTGGAAAATGTTGCAAAAATATTCCCTAAACTATCGCCGCAAACACAGAAAACAGTGGCTGATGCCTTAGGGTTTGATGCGCCTATGTTGGCATTAATGCGTGAGGGCGTCAGATACAAAGAGTTACTGGCTAAAGCGGATAAATTCAATTTAACCGTAGACCCTGCCCTCAATCAGCAACTCACCGAATTAGACCGCACAATAGCGGAGGTGAGCGCCGCATGGGATGGGCTAAAACAGCGCGGACAGAATAAGTTTTATAGTGCGATCCTGTCTGATGGTTCAGTTAAAGACGGGATAGAAGGCGTCACTGATGTCGTCACTAATGGTATAGACAGTATTTCAGTTGCGCATTTTTTAGGGTTAAACCGAGGGAAAGAGGCTGATCAATTACGTCGTGGTTATAACGACCCCGAGTTTTATAAAAATCTGAGCGAGTGGGATAAGGTTGGGTCAGATTACGGAATAATGACTGAGGGTTATCGGAAAAAATATGAACAATATTATGGGCCTAAAGATGAGCAAGAACAGAAGCGACTTGATGCAGAAAAGGCAATAACTCCCGCCAATACCCCATACAGGTTTCCCAGCGAGGATCAGCAGCAAATAAGGCTAAAACAGTTAGAGTCGCAGTATAACCTTCCACCTACAATCCTTGATCGGGTCTACCTGACTGAATCTAATCGAGGTAAAAATCTACTATCACCCGCAGGGGCGCAGGGTCCATTTCAGTTTATGCCGCCAACAGGTAGAGATTATGGCTTAAACTCGATGGATGACCGAATGGACTTCAATAAATCCAGCGAAGCAGCAGCCAAGTATCTTTCTGACTTGCTTAAAATGTTTGATGGGGATGTCAATAAGGCCGTTGCTTCTTATAACTGGGGACAGAATAACGTTAAAAAATATGGGCTAGAGCAAGCGCCTGCTGAAACGCGTAACTATCTCCAGAAGATTATGCCGGGTTTACCTGCCATTCATCCTCAGTCCGGCGGGTTAGCGGCTAGTACTCCTTCTGATATCAACGTATCACCTCCAGTATCGATAAACGAAACCGGAGAAAGCATCACAGGAAATCAGCCACCATCTATTTTAACAAATCCGAATAATAGCGTTAGGGACATTGATGACATAACTCAAGGTGTTGGCGGCAAGTCTGAAATAGAGCTAACGCTGATTGATGATAAAACAGGTGCCCGCAGAACCATTACTTCCCCAGTAGGCGCTAAAATATCAACATCAATGAGTTACCCAAGCTAATGCAACGTCGTTACCAACCTCGCTTCTGGCGGGGTTTTTACTTTAAGGGGGAATAAATGTCTCTGATAGGTAATGCACTTTCTGATTTATTAGGTACGGGCGGTGATAGTTGGCAGTGGTCCGAGCATCTACACCCTGCATCATTTCGTGGGGTTCCCTTTGCGGTTATCAGTGCGGAAGGTGTTTTCGGTCGTCGGCAGGCCATTCATGAATACCCTTATCGAGATACCGCATGGATTGAGGATCTGGGCCGCGCCACTCGTCGCCTGACTATCCGTGGTTTTCTCATTCAGAGTAGCGGCCTTTATAACGCGCCCGATGTTATGACCCAGCGCGATTCATTGATTGCCGCCTGTGAAATGCCCGATGCAGGGACATTAGTACATCCAACTCTGGGCGAAATGACGGTCAGTATTCCCGAAAGCGGTCTTCGCCTGAATGAAGGGGCGGAGTCAGGGCGGGTTTTTGAATTTACGTTGACCATCATTGAGTCTGGTTTACGGGTGTTTTCTGTTACCAGCTCCGCTGATGCGGTTTCGTCGATTCAGTCGTCATGGTTTGGTCTGGCCTCCAAGTCCGTCGCCACCTTTATTGCCACGGTCAAAGGCGAGATCCGTTCAGTGACTAAAACCATCAGAACGCTGAAAAGTACCGCCGCATTCTGGGTCAACATGGTGAATTCAACCACCAGTGAGGCGACAAATCTCGGGAATGTTCTCCGCTCAACCCTTGGGCGCGATCGTTATGGCCGTTTTAATCACGGTGCGGTTGGGGGGAGCGTGTCAGGGGCCACTGCATCTGTCATCACGCAGAGCGACACAACGGACCTGTCCGCGCTGGTGGATCAACGAATGGCTGTTTCAGTCGAGGGGCGTGCATCACTCGCTGCTGCTACCGATGCCTTGACAGAGGCCGCAACGGTAGCAGTACATGCCAACGCTGTTCTGGCTGTCGTGAATGCCATCTTGGCCAGCGGAGCCAGTACCCTTGATTTAATCCGCATGATGCAAGAGTTAACGGCAATCAATGACGACACCTTTCGACCCAATCCCGGCGACAGCAATACCGCCGCCGCCAGTTATCAGCTCATTATTGTGTTGTGTGCGGGCGCGATGGTGTTTGCCGCGTCGCAATATCAACCGGAAAGCTATGACGATGCGGTCGATATATTGACGCGGGTCTGTGATGTGGTAGACGGTGCCGCGCTTTCAGCGGCTGATACAGGCAATGATGAGGTGTATCAATCATTAATGACGTTACGTGAGTCTATCGTCACGCTGTTACAGCAGACGGGCGCTAACCTGTCTCGCGTTGAGATAGTCAATTTTAACCGCTCACTGCCCGCGCTTAATCTGGCCAATCGGCTCTATCAGGATGCCAGCCGGGGTGATGCACTGGTGAAAATGGCGGTGCCTGTTCATCCGGCATTTATGCCCCTTCGATTTAAGGCGCTGAATTCATGAGTGATGATTTGACGCTGCGTATTGGCAATAAGCTGATCACGGGCTGGGATAATATCCGTGTCACTCGCAGCATAGAGCGGTTGCCCAGCGATTTCAGCCTGTCATTGATGGACCTTTATCCGGGGAGTGATAACCAGCAGTGGGTCAATCCCGGCGACCCCTGCGTGGTTAATTTGGGTGATGATGTGGTGCTCACCGGGTATATCGACCGCTGGGCACCGATGATCAGCCGTAACCGCCGCGAAGTGAGGGCGACAGGGCGGAGCAAGTGCCAAGACTTGGTTGATTGCTCCGCAGAGTGGCCAAACAATGTGATCAGCCAATCAACAGCGCTACAGATCGCCCAACGATTGGCGCAGCCCTACGGCATTACGGTAACGACAGATGTGACCGACTTGGATATTGTCCCCCAATTTACATTGAACTGGGGTGAATCCTCGCAGGAAATCATTGACCGGATCACCCGCTGGGCGGCGCTGCTCTATTACGACTTGCCCGATGGGAACCTCTATCTGACTCGGGTGGGGACGCGCAAAGCGGCCAGCGGTGTCGCGCAGGGCATCAATATCGAAGACGCCGCGTATAACTCCGGTATGGATCAGCGCTTTTCTGACTACATTGGTGTATCGATGTCGGTGAGCCAACTTCAGGAGCAGGTACAGGACGCCGGATATGGCGCGGTGACGTTAGCCCGCAGTCGCGATCCTGAAGCGGCCAAAATGCGTTATCGCAACCGTATTATCATTGTTGAAAGCACGATGAAAGCGCTAAAACTGGCCCAGCAGTGCATCGACTGGGAAATGAACCGCCGTTATGGCCGCTCTAAAGAGCTGTTGGTGACGGTCGATAGCTGGCGGGATAAAGACGGAAAACTGTGGGAACCTAACACGCTGATCCCCATTGATTTACCTGTTTTTGGTTTAAAGGATGAACTCTGGCTGCTATCGGAGGTGACCTACCTCAAAGACGATCACGGCACCGCCGCGCAAATGGTCCTGATGCCCCCCGAAGCCTTTACCGTCCAACCTTATCAGTTTTATTCAAATCTTATGGAGTTAAACCAGTAATGAGCGACTCAGGGCAACTCTCCAAGTTATACCGGCAAATAAAAATGATGATCGGGGTGGGGCGAGTGACGGGCAGCAATGATGGTGGCACCGTTCAGACCGTCCAATATCAAACCCCTTTAGAAGTTCGTAGTGATACCCCGAGGCTGGCTGAGTTCGGTTTTTCATCAGGACTTCCCGCCAATACTGATGTGGTTATTGGTTTTTTAGGTGGGGATAGGTCAAGCGCAGTCATTATTGGCTCAAATCATCAGTCTTTTCGTCATACCGGACTCAATACGGGTGAAACGGTTATTTATTCGCAATGGGGGCAATACGTTAAGTTAACTGAAACAGGGATTATTATTGAAGCCAATGGCCAGCCGGTCACGATTAATAATGCTACGGAGGTGACGATTAATGCTTCGGAAAAAGTGCGGCTAAATACGCCTTTACTGGAGGTCAGCGGCGATATTATTGATAACGCTGGCAGCAATGGCACCACACTGAAAACCTTGCGCGAAGCCTATAACACCCACAATCACCAACTTAAAAATGTTCAGGGTGGCAGCTCGACATTAACCAGTGAAGTGACGGGGAAGGTGGTTGAATGACAACCGATATCAAAACAATCTGGGAGCCGGACAAATTGCTGGGCGACTGGCAGACCGGCGGCGGTGGGCTACTGGATGGCAATGATTTAGAGACCGCCATTTTGATTAGTCTGTTCACTGACCGACTGGCCCGTGCTGATGATGCTATCGAGGGCGATGATCGCCGGGGGTGGTGGGGCGATACGGGATCAGAGTACCCGATTGGCTCCCGTCTGTGGTTGCTGCGCCGCAAAAAACTTACTACCAAGGTAGCGCTAAAGGCTGAAGACTATGCCAATGAAGCCTTGGTTTGGTTGCTTGATGATGGTGTGGTGACGGCAATCAGCACCAATGCCCAGATAATGTACCCCAACCGATTGAATCTCATCGTCAGCTATCAACAACCTGCGCAAACACAGGCGTCTGTTAAATTTTCATGGGTATGGGAGACCTAATACATGCCATTTAATCGCCCCACATTAAGCGAACTGCGCCAGCGCAACCTGTCTTATATTCAATCAGAGCTCAAGACAGGCGGTAACTTATTACGCTTCTCCAATATCGGTGTGATCAGTGATGCTGATGCCGGAATGGCGCATTTACATTATGGCTATCTGGATTATATCGCACTGCAATCCACGCCTTATAATGCCACCGACGAATATCTTGCCGCATGGGCCGCATTGAAAGATGTGTTTCGCAAGCCAGCCAACCCCGCCACCTGTCCTACCGTCGAATTTAGTGGCACTACAGGCCGTGTGATTGCCGCTGGGAGCCTGTTAAATCGGGCCGATGGTTATCAATATCGCCTCGATCACGAGGTCACGCTGGGCACTGGCGGCACAGGCACTGGCTCAATTACGGCGGTTCTGCCAAGCGTATTGGATGACAACACGGGCGGTGGTATTGCCGGGAATGCCGATGCAGGGACATCCCTGACATTGGATGTGGCCATCGATGGTGTTCTGTCGGTGGCCACCGCCACAGTTAAGATATCTGGCGGCGCTGATATTGAATCAGAAGATGCTTTTCGTTCTCGTATGCTGCTGGCTTATCAAAATACCCCTCAAGGCGGCAACGATACCGATTATCGCGGCTGGGCTTTGGCTGTGCCGGGGGTGACTCGTTGTTGGGTGAAGCGCCGCTTGCAGGGGGTGGGCACGGTCGGTATTTATATCATGTGTGATGGCAATGATTCAGGCGGCTTTCCGGTCGGGACTGACGGCGTATCTCAGCTTGAAGAGTGGGGCGCGGTAAAAGCGACCGGTGATCAGGGGCGGGTAGCCGACCACATTTACCCCTTACAGCCCATTATTGCCATCATCTATGTTTGTGCGCCGGTGGCGGCACCGGTGAATTTTGTGATTAGTGGTATTTCTACAGCAGATAGCGAAACCACCACAGCAATAAACACGGCCATTGACGAGGTGTTTTTTACTGAGGGCGAACCGGGCGGTAAAATTCTACTGTCGTCACTGCTGCTGGCCATCGGTGATGTGACAGGCACCAGTGGTTTTATTCTCGACTCCCCAACGACTAACATCCAGCTTGAAACCGGACAATTACCTCTCCGGGGCACGGTGACCTACCTATGAGTCGATATTCTGTTAATGAATATACCGCCGCAATTCAATCGCTGATGCCGAGGGGCTTAGTTTGGCCCAAAATATCAGATGGGGTTCAAACCAGCACGTTACGAGCACTGGCAAGGTCTTACCAGCGCAGTGATGAGGATGCCCGTGATCTGCTTGATGCCGCTTTTCCTTCAACAGCGACCGCCATGCTACCCGAGTGGGAAGCGACGCTTGGGTTGCCGGATTTATGCGCGATAGGTGAGATAGACAGCATTATCCAGCGCCAGCGGGCCGTCGTCTCCAAACTGTTCGGCATTGGTGGCCAGTCGGTGGCTTACTTTACCCATGTTGCCGGGGCGCTGGGTTACACCATCTCAATCACCCAATATCGACAGGCATGTGCCGGGATGTCGGTTTGCGGTGACGCCATAAACGGTGAAAAGTGGCCGTTTACATGGCTGATCACCTCGCCGAAAACCACGATTAATTATGCCCAATGCGGTTTGACTTATTGCAGTGATCCACTGCGTTCGTGGGGAAACAAACAACTTGAATGTCGGTTAACAGTGTTAAATCCATCCCATACCATTCTTAAATTTGGCTACATTAGCTAGTTAATCACTCTCTATTTATTTTTATGCGCCTTAACTGGCGAGGGTTTCTTATGCAAAAAATTGGCGATATCCCTAATACGCGCGCCGACAATAATGGCGAGTTTACTGATGGTAATGTTGCTGGTGGCGTACCACCGACAATACTACCGGCAGAGTGGTTTAATACCATTCAACGCGAATTAATGAGTATTTTAGCAGCAGCCGAAATTGAAGCTGATAGTGATGCTTTTGATCAAGTTCTATTATCGATACAAAAGCTCGTTAGTGAGGGAATCCCAGATCTTAAAGATGCCTCATTAACCCAAAAAGGTATTGTTCAGTTAAGTAGTTCGACTGGTAGCACCAGTGAACTATTAGCAGCCACGCCGAAAGCGGTTAAAACAGTAAATGATGCCACTCTAAAGATTGCAAGTAACCTTTCAGAGATCGCAGCAGCAGGGCCAGTCGCAGTCGCAGCTGCCCGCACAAACCTTGGTGTATCTCCCCACGGATTTTCCCGTTTTACATCAAACGGAAGCTTTACTGTTCCTGCCGGTGTTACTCAGATTTTTGTGAGTGGCTGCGCTGCAGGAGGCGGTGGAGGTTCTTCACTCGCCACTAACAGCAGCTCTTTCGTAACGGGTGGTTCTGGTGGTGGCGCTGGACAGCCAGCCATGTCCGTTCCAATCACTGTCACTCCTGGCCAAGTTATCCCAGTAACGATCGGTACTGGTGGCTCGGGGGCATCGCCAGCAACAAATAACGCCACAGCGGGAGGTAATACTCAGCTCGGAACTGGAGGGTCATTGCTGAATCTAGCTGGTGGATCTCCAGGCCTTATAGGTGGTGGCGGCACCGGATTCCCAAGCGACTATGGTGGCCCGGCGGGTGGTGCAGGTTATCCAGCTGGTGGCCCCGCTCAGAATACTACTTCATTCACAGCAACCTCGGCTACTGGTGGGCAGGGCGGTCAAGGTGCAAGCGGGCCTTTTGGTCAGGCTGGGCCCGCAGCGCGAGGGTCGACAAACAATAACATTGGTGCTGCCGTCGGGTATGGTTATGGTGCTGGCGGGGGTGGTGCTGGCGGCGCATACAGGTCTACTGTCAGCGCACCTGGCGGAGCTGGCGCATCGGGTTTGGACGGCTATCTTGTAATTGAATGGTGATTAGAATGAGTAAATACGCATTGGTTGAAAACGGCATTGTAATCAACGTTGCTCTTTGGGACGGCGTTGAGTTTAATGAAAATGATGGTACTGGGTGGAGTCCTCCTGAAGGCGTCATTGCCGTAAAGGTAAAGGAGGGCGAATTCCCTAATATAGGACTCGGCTACGAGGATGGCGTGTTTGAGCAGGAATTTCCAGACGAAGTTGTGATCCCTTCAGTCACACAGCAGGACAGCTAAAATCAGGCGCGGCACGAATGTGGATTAAACCCCGCGATGGTGTTGGTGTCCATGTATAGAGAATGATAGGGGGTAGGATTTGATAGGGCAGGGATGCCCATTGAGTTGGTTGTAAAATAAAACTGGGCTTATTTGGCCCGGAAATTAAACTCTAGGTACTAACCTTCGTTCTGCAATTAACCGATAGTCATCTTCAAATCGATCGGAGAGTATGAATTCACTACCATCTATTGGTTTGAATTTTCTCATCCCGTCCCACCACAAAATTCTGCCATCGCTATTGATTAAACGTTTGGCCCATTGGGGGGCGCGGATAAAATCATCTTCAGCTCCCTTCATTAATTTCCACTTCATCACGACGAGTTTATCCTTACGGTATGACCATGACTTAAGGGTGCAACAAGGATAAGGGGATTCGTCTGAGGCTTTCAAATTGGTTCGGCAGATCAATAATGAAAGATTGATCGTTTAAAACGATCGTTGAGATTTATCAGATTTATAAAATACAAACCGGGCTTAATGGCCCGGTCTATTCTAGGCACAAAAAAGCCCACGTGAGGCTATGTGGGCTAAAGAAGCAATGTTGAGCAAGGCAATCTCTGGTGTTGCAATTTGATTATGGTAACACTTTTGCAACATAGCAAGATTACAGGCACAAAAAACCCGGCAGCGTGGCCGGGTTAAGCTTATCAGAATGAGAGGTAGTCCATCGCTTTGCTTTTATTGCTCTGAATTAATGTCTGCATCAAGTTGTCTGCTTTCTTGCGCTCTACCTGCATTACCTCCTCGAGGCGTAGCTGGGTTTCTTTTTCTTTTCCTTGAGGCTTGTCTTTCTGGTTTCTCATCATCTTTTTTAGCATTATCTTCATCCTTTTGCCCGGATAATTCATCTGAAGCGAGTTGTCTTAACTCCTTCATCTGGCTAATATTAAACACTACGTTACTATATGAGCGTGGTGGGAATCTTTCATTGAAAAATGCAGCTATCTTAAGCTCTGTATCGTCAGGAGAACTGACATTATTAAATAGTGTTTTTGCTTCTTTCCGATCTATAACGAATCCATGTGATGGATAGCCAGCAATCAATTTGGATAGTGAGTCTTCGGTCATCGGCTTGTCATATGCATTTAGTCTTTCGCCGTACTTCTCGGCAATCTGTACTGCCCTCTGGACTTCTCCAAGTTTAATTGGGTCAAGTTGCTGAAATATCGGACTAAAAAGGCCGGTTGTCAATGTCGAAGAAAAATCCGCTGCTGTTTTAGCAGTTATTCCACAACTTGATTTTATATCAAGAAGGTAGTCTTTGAATGCATTTTTAGTAAAACTTTGTAATCCTGATAATGCTTGATAATAGTCTAAAGCAGAGCTACTTTCGAACATCTCATCATGTTTTCGTAATTGAACGTCTAATGGACCTAGCTCACCCATATCACACATTACAAGCTTAGAACCTCCAATTGCCAATAATGTTCCGGCACTTTTACACTCTCTAGGAATTATAATGGTTAGTTCATGATAGTTGTGACGTAAGGCTCTAGCTATGCGATATGCCGCATCCGGATCTCCGCCGTACGTCGCGAGGATCAACGTTGCATTTCTTGCAGGACTTGCTTTTCGGCTCGCCTTTGTTATCTTCAGGTAGCCATTTCTATCAATGGGACCATTGTATAGGATTACATCGGCTCCATCATCGAATCCGTCAATAAGCGTAAATAACTTATCCAGTAAAGAATCACTTTCAGCCATATATATTTCTCAGTAAGTCCCTGGAAAAGTTTAACGCGCTCCGGTCTTTGCCAGATTCGCTGTATTTGTTCTCCCACCCCTCTACAGGCTAGCAGTGGGTTAACTTACCTAGCAAACGTCTCTGAGACTATGTACCCAGCCACAAAAGCAGCAACTATGAGGACAATAACAACCACGGTGCTGTTTAATTTCATATATTCTCCAGTCGGTTAGCTTACGCAAAACCCAAATGCAGTGTACTAGCTGAGGTAGTAGGTCATATCACCAACTTTTATCCCATTACCCAGCAAGGCTATAGTGATAGCTATTAGTGCAGAAATAACTAAAACAGTAGCCAAAACTAAGATTGCAGGAACTAAATATTCTTTCATTGCGCCCCCTTAAGCTGTCTATGGGCTAGCTTGGGTCAGGTGAACAATTAAATATTCTGGACACCAAACCTTAATTTTCTTTAAGCATCATAGATCGAATAAGTTGTAACACAAATACTGGGGATTTATCAGGAGGGAGCAATGGCCGATGTGTGTCACCGGCCAGATAGGAGTAATTCAAGCCTGAAACCAATCATCCGCGCTTTCCCACGTTTCCTGCAAAATCTCCTGAATCACTTCTTTGTCGTCAGGCGACCCACCGAATACAGTTAACCCGTCCATACCTGCCAATCTTATTGTAGCCTCAGCCTCTGGATAGCGACGCTTTACGCGATCATTAAACTCGATGGCCAGTGCTGATAGAGCGCCAGCGGGTAATTTCTTGGTTTTATCAACGGTCACTTCGATACGTAGCATAAATCCCCCTTCAACTGTGATAGCGGGTTTTGGTGTTAATGTCCTCAATACCCGATTCGATGTAATCCACGCGCCTCTGTAGTTCGCGGATAAGCTTCTTGGCGGCATCTAAACGAATCATGACTTGTTGGTCTGGGTAAACCTCTGGCTCAATGTGCCTAAACCCAGTCAGGGTGTCTGTGAAAGATGAGCGCATGATTATGAACTTACCAAAGGCGCTATGCTCGGTATTAAAAGAAGTCAGTTCCCGCATTCCGCTAATTTCGTCTTTTGGATTTCTAGCCATGATGCCTCTCAATTTTTATTACTGTTTGTATATACAGTAATGAATTCTTTTTCGGTTGAAAAGCCCTTCTGCAAAACTATTTTTCTTTGCTTGATAATCAAGGGGTTGCAAGCATCATTTTTTGACGGTTTTTATGAATAAAAAAGCCAGTAACCATTTACTAATCATGTGGTTACTGGCTTTTGGTCTATCTACTGTTGCGTCATATGGGCTGGTTCGAAGCGGCTGATTTAATTATCAAAGGCACCGAAGGCGCGATTCAGGCCAAGACAGTGACTTACGATTTCGAACGTCTGATGGACGGCGCTAAACTGTTGAAATGCAGTGAGTTTGGCGACGCCATTATTCAGCATATGTAATTGCATATTGAGTGCAATATCTCACGGAGGCTTCGGCTTCCGTGATTTTTAAAGCCCGCCTAACTCGCTGTTTGGCTTATCAACAGATAAGCCAACGGTTAAATCATAGAAGCCGGTAGCATCAGATTCATAAGTCGAGTAAACGCCAAAAATTGGAGTGTCTGGTAGCCGTGCTGAGATATGCTGGCTGTTTACTGTTGGGCGAGTTGTATTGCTCTGTCCTTAACCTGTCGTGAGATTGATAACCCATTAGTAAAGGGTTGCTCCGCTGACTGTAAATCATCAGGATGATTAATATAGGCATCTAGCAAGTGCTGATATAACTTTTGAACTACAGAATCATAAGCTTCAGCAATCGCAGGATTAGCATCACTCATTACAAGAAAATTCCTACACGAATAGGCTCGGTCTCTGATATTAAAAATCAACTGAATGGTCATAATACACTCATAAAATAATACAGAGTCCTTGGTGCATAGCATCATGACTGTGTTTTTCGTCGTATCTGGCCATTATTGATTTTGTGTGGTTTAGAACCACATATGGATATATGAATGAAACAGCAGCTAATTAAATTAACTGTATTATCTTCTTTGCTTTTCAGCATTGCTACGGCATATGCCGTCCCACCTGTTGCTGAATTGAAAGTAAAAGGCACACTTAAAGTCCCTACATGCGATGTCAGTGCACCTGATAATGGTATTTATAATTTCGGTAAAATTAGTTCAACTCAAGTGTCCAGTACTGGTGTTGCGAATTTAACCCCAATGACTAAAAACTGGGTCGTCACATGTGATGCAACAACCTATTTGAATATAAAACCGATAGATAACCGCGATGACTCTATGTATCCACCAAGCACAAGTACTTATGGCTTAGGTATGGTGAATGGCACTGGAAAAATAGGCAGTTATACGCTTGTTTTACAAAATGCTTTAGTCGATGGGATTTCATCAAAATTATTTAGTGCTTCAACAGGAACCTTTACCGCTGTCACAGCAGCAACGCTGTATAAGAATGGTCAATCGACGGGTTGGGCATCCGCGGATAATACTCAGTCAGCGGGTAAAGTCTTCAGTGCAGATATTATCGTTAGCCCTATGTTAGCACCGACTTCCATAATGAATGGTCCTATTACGGAAGATACTGAACTCGATGGGTCAGTAACACTAAACTTTGCCTTTGGCATCTAAGAACAAACACTACCGTATTTTAAGGCTCACTTTAGTGGGCCTTTTGCATTTGAGGGATGGGTAGTGAATATTTTTAAGGTTTTAGGTGTTCGTCTCATGGTTTTTATGCCACTCCTGCTACAGTGTGGCTACTGATTATTATAGGAATAGTAATTGATGGGACGGATTTTAAGTGTTTTTTTGCTGGCTTTTGCTTTAACTGCCTGCGATAGGGGGCACGAGCCACTCATCTTCACAGCAAACGTTGCGAGTTATTCGAACATATTTGGGTTTGATCCAATACAAGGTCCAGTAAAATCGGTGACTCAAAAAATGCTAGATGCAAAGGGGGATGTCTATTCTGAGGCGCACGCCGAGATTAATCAGGATGGTTGTTTTACCGTCCTTCAACTGAGAACACCAACGCAGGAAGTCGATTTAGATTATGTGAAAGAAGGACATTACCTAGTTGATAGTAAAACTAAAGAAAAACAACTTGTCTTAAATGATAAATGCAACATTCTGCAAACTGTAAGTGGGAACGTTAGTGTCATCACTAATGAGAAGGGGTTTGTCACAGACGTCAAAATGGCTGACTCTGATGTGATTAAAAAACATTACGAGTATAGCGACAATGGATTCCCTATTGTCGACATGAGTTATGATAACGGTAAGACGTTTAAAATAGTGGCTGAGGTCAGTGATAGCGATAAAAAACTATTTAATTATAAAACTAAAATTTACGAAGATGAAAAGTTGCTACTTGCTACAAAAAGAGATTGTGCGACTGATTCATATGGAAACCCGACATCCTGTAAAATAGAAAGCATGGCACCGGATGGTAAAGTCATCGAAGTCTATACGGCAATATATAAAACAGAATACTATTGATCACGATGTGATATCTGATTTTAAGCCTTAAAAAAATAGGCGGGAATGATTCCCGCCATCTAATACTATCTCTATACAAAAGGCGGCTCATTTCTTAAGACTTTATCAATAACATTGAGTACTCCTGCGTCATTATTTGATCCAGCCTGATATTTTGCTAATTTCTTAATTCTATCGGGAGCATTTGCCATGGCATGGCTAAAACCGGCGTATTGCAACATTTCAACATCATTACCGCCATCACCAAAAGTGACGACTTCTTCGTCTTTCACTCCCCAAATATTCTGCAGTAACTTGATCCCATTAGCTTTGTGAACCCCTGGTATTATCAAGTCAACAGAGCCATGCCCGCTGGATACAGGCGTCACAATACCGGCTAATTCATGTTCAATGAACACCATGAAATCCTGTAATTTCTCATCAGGTAAGCTTATGGCGAATTTAAAAGCAGGTTCGGTAACTTGCTTAAAATCATCAATGATTTCGAGACGATGATAGTATTGATTCATCATGGTGTAGAAGCTTTTATCCGATGAAGTGAGCATATATGCCCCTTCTTTACCGCAAAGAATCACATCCAGATAGGGGATTGGAAGCAGTATTTTTAACACTTTATCGCAATCATCACGAGTGATCTCGCCACAAAAAACTTCAGTATTCTGATTGCTGACATAGGCACCATTCTCAGCAACAAAAGCGATTTCATGTGCAATGTCAGGAAAAAAAGAAATTAACTGATAATATTGATTACCGCTGGCGACAACAAATTTTATGCCACGTTCTTTTAATTGTGAATATTGCGCACTGAATCTCTTCCGATCAAAACTCATCTGATCGTTGAGGAAGGTTCCATCCATGTCGACAGCAATAATTTTGATGCTCATTTCGTTCTCCTCTTTCACTAAATAAAACTAATAGAAGATATCTTGGCATAATTTTTCTAAAAAAAAGCTAGCATACTTCTGCTAGCCGGTAAATTTACCTACTCAGTTGCACTTTAAATTTATTAAAATAGTAAGGTTAAAATTCCACGAGCTTTATCTCGATAGAATCACGATTAGTCATGGGTGTATTTCAACTTAAAAGCCCCGATCGCGATGATTAGGAATGTCAGCGAGACGATTGAAAATGCAATATAAAGATCCGTTAAATGGGCAATAAAACCGATCAGTGCAGGGCCACCTAACACACCGAAATAGCCCATCGTAGCGACCATCGCAACAGACATATTGACGGGCATGACTTTCTCCTGACTTGCTAGTGTTATGAGTACTGGGACAATATTTGCGGCCCCAACGCCAACCAGCGCAAAGCCAAGCAGGGTGAACCGCCAGTCAGGAAAAATAACGGCAATGGCATAACCCACCATGGCAAAAATACTGCTGATAATCAGAACATGTTTGCGGCCTAACAGACTGACAACTTTATCGCCCGTAAAACGCATTACCGACATGGCGCCACCGAATATTGCAAACCCCCAACCAGCATGGGCGACATCAAGACCACGATCATTGGTCAGGAATACGCCCCCCCAATCCAATACAGCACCTTCTGCCATGAAACATATCATGCACATCAGAGCCATAAAGTAGAGCCTAAAATTAGGCCGCGGTTTTGTTGTAACAGTCTCACTTGGCTCTTTATGATCGCCAAAAGGAATTAAATCGTTCAATACAACAGAGGTGATAATCACGATCACTGCGATAGATATAAATGTCACGGTTAAGGGCATTAAGCCAATGGTAAAGAGTATTGCGCCACCTCCCGCACCAGCAATTGACCCGACACTAAATAAGCAGTGAAAACCTGACATAAGGGGCTTATCAGAGGATTGTTCAACCATAGATCCTTGAACATTGACGGCAACATCAACCAAACCAATGCCAGCACCAAAAAAGAACAGGCAAAGTGCCATTAAGGGAAATTGGTCAATAAAGGCCAATGTGGGTAAAAAAAAGCAGGTTAGTGCGATACCCAAGAGCATTATCTTTTTACAGCCAAAACGGCCGATCAGCTTTCCTGAAAAAAGCATCGCAAGCAATGAGCCGGTACCTAAGCAGAGTAACAACATGCCCAATGAGCCCGCATCGAAATTAAGCCTTTTTTGCGCGTAAGGTACTAGAGATGCCCAAAGGCCCATTGCAAAGCCAGCAACGAAGAAAATCGCTCTAGTGGCGACACGTTTAGCCTGAGAATTCAAAGGGTAATAGAGGGTAGAGGTAGACATTTAGTTATGACCTTACTCGGGATGATTGTTATCTTATGAGAATGAGCAATCAAGGTACAATTAGTTAATAAAAGACTTTTAGTAAGTAATAAAATATATTGTTTGAGCCTATCGTGTCAAGAACATTCTTGGTGAGTGAAGTGCAATAAAATGTGTCACTGAAGGGCAGGGATAGTCACTGCTCAGTGGCAGTGTTTTTTACTGCTAAGAGGTGTTGGTTGTCTCTGAAATAAGTGGGACATGCAGAAGTTGTTAAGATCTTAAATATCAAAAATACGGAAGTTATTGAAAGCATCGAGGGTGTATTCAGAAATACCATTATGATAATCAGTTTTGATATTATTCCGATAAACAAAATGAGGTATGTGCTGTTTATCAAACCTTTTTAATAATTCACTAGAGATAACTTCACTAGAATGTTGAGTGACTTGCTCGCCAGATATGGCAATGGTGGCAGGGTTTATCACTGCAATTAATGATGAGGTGATATGGATGAGCCTCTCTAAGACGAGTGAGTTTGAGATGGTGATATTTATGCTTTCGGTCAAATCATCATAAAAGGGTAATTTTGAGACTTCACCAGCAAATTGGCTTGCGCCTCTTAGCATCTGTCCAGAAATAACAATGCCACATCCAGCGCAATGCCTTTCTGGCATATAAATATAAGCAATAGGAGCTTCAATATTGCTGCAATTATTCCGGTAAAAACCATATGCCGCATAATTTATGTCATTGCCGACTTGGACAAATATACCAAATTTGACACTTAACATATCCGTAATAGCCAATCCTTCTAGGTGAGTAATATCGCAGGAAAGTACATTTCCCTCAACAATAACCCCTGGTAACCCCAAACCTATCGCTTTGATATTATTATTTTTATCAATAACTCTTTGAATGTGACTTAACAGCATTTCATGGGTGAAGTCACAATAATCTTCGTCGCATTCTTCAATGGTCTTATTGTCAGCAGAAATCAGACGTGAGGATATAACACCTGAGCCATCGGTCCCTTCAACATAAATACTTAATACACTAAAGTAGTTAGAGTTATATTTGTAACGTTTCGCGGGCCGACCACCACGTGATTCATCAAGAGACTCTTCGATAATCTCATGTTTAGCGCACAGTTCATTCAAAATTGTGCCGCACGTTGCTAAACTGAGGCCGGTGTGGCTCGCAATATCGCTTTTGGTCGCTGATATCAGTGATTTTAACGTACTCATTACCAGCATAACGTTTTTTTGTTTCATCTGTCTGGTGGTATTAATCGGTACAGTCGTCATTTATGTTCACCAATGATTCAGTTGAAGCGAATATAACATGTCAGTATTGATGAAGAAATCACTATCATTCACTCTGGCGTTAGGCATCCCAAACTTATTTCAGCAGTTTTGTGGCGAATATTTTAATTCTGATGGTTAAGTATTAACCACATTACAGTGAGCTGATAATATGCATAAATGAACTAAAAAAGTGAAGGGAGATGGCTGTGAGCGCAAATAGGATTATGTTACAACGCATTTATGATGTGCACCCACCTTACAAAGCGAATACTTTTATGGTTGACCGCCTTTGGCCACGAGGCATCAGTAAAACCCGTTTGGACGGTGTTGTATGGCTAAAAGAGGTGGCTCCTGAAAATGAACTGCGGAAATGGTTCCATCAATGTTTGAATTGGCCTGAATTTGTGGTGCGCTATCAGACTCAACTTAATAACTCAAATGCATGGCAACCTTTACTGGAGGTGCTAAAACAGCACCCAATCACTTTGCTCTACGGCAGTAGAGATACAGAGCAAAACCATGCCATGGTGTTACGTGATTTTCTTTTGAGCAAACTTGATTGAGCAGATGATGCATAAAATTCAATTCAGCCAGTAGGTGTGTAGCAACCCAATGGCTGAATTGAGCGATTAACGTATTAACCTGCTGACTCTTGCTTATATAGTTCTTTAGGCACTATTTTCTGTGCCCCAGATTCTTTGAAGGAAGCATCTTGCGATGTTGCATCAACGGGGGCCGCAGCAACTTCGCTAGCGCGTTTGCGTAAGCTGAACCAACCTGCAGTGAGCAATATAGCGACCACTGGAACTGTGGCGATAGTCCAAGTTCCATTCGGGTAGTCAAAAGCCATCATCACTAATACACCTAATAAAAAGAGAAGTGTCAGCCAGGATGTTACGGGGGCGCCGGGCATTTTAAAGGAGACGGGTTTGGCCGTTCCTTGTTTGATTGCTTGTCGTAATTTCATCTGGCAAACAATAATAAATGCCCAAGTGCTGATAATACCTAAAGAGGCAATATTAAGGACAATTTCAAATACTTGTGATGGAACAAGATAGTTCAGTAGTACACCAAAGACATAAATACCTACGGTGACCAATATCCCAGCATAAGGAACAGACTGTTGGCTCATTTTGGACATGAATTTAGGGGCAGATCCCCCCATAGACAGTGAGCGTAGAATGCGGCCCGTGGAGTAAAGCCCGGAGTTCAGGCTGGAAAGTGCGGCTGATAGCACTACAATATTCATAATACTACCAATGTATGGGACACCTAAATTGCTGAAGAATGTCACAAAGGGGCTTTGGCCTGCCTGATAAGCATTCCAGGGTAGCAAACAAACTAATAGCACGACGGAACCAACGTAAAACAGGCCGATGCGCCAAATAACGCTATTAATGGCCTTAGGTAGCATTTTTTCCGGATCTTTGCATTCGCCTGCCGCTGTACCAATTAATTCAATACCGGCGAAAGCGAAGATGACACCTTGAACTAGTATCAATGCAGGTAATAACCCATGAGGGAAGAACCCACCATTATCGGTTATAAGATGCATACCTGTCGGATGTCCTGCAACACTCTGGCCTGTGCCAAGGAATATCACTCCGACGGCTAGAAATATTGCAATAGCGGCGACCTTGATTAAGGCAAACCAGAATTCCATTTCAGCAAACCATTTCACACCAATCATATTCATGGTCGCGACAATAGATAGCGCACCGAGAGCAAATAACCACTGAGGAACATCGGAGAATGACCCCCAATAATGCATATAAAGTGCAACGGCAGTAATATCAACAATCCCTGTCATGGCCCAGTTGAGGAAATACATCCAACCAGCAACATAAGACGCTTTTTCGCCTAAAAACTCTCTAGCGTATGAAACAAAACTGCCACTTGAAGGGCGGTGTAGGATGAGTTCACCGAGAGCTCTGAGAATAAAAAACGAGAAAATGCCACATATGAGATAGACAATTGCGAGTGCTGGGCCCGCCATTTGAAGACGGGCACCTGTACCCAAAAAGAGCCCAGTACCAATAGATCCTCCAATAGCTATCATCTGTATGTGACGCCGCCCCATACTTTTGTGGTAGCCAGCATCATGAGAATCTAACCAACGTTTCTTTGCGGCGTGTTGGGTTTCCGCGGAGTATTTTCCTGACATCATAGAATTTCCCTATTTTCCTGTCGGTCGAGCAATTATCGTGAATGTATTACAGACACAGATTGCTAAAGGTTAATGCATAAATAGCGTCTTAGCGCCTTCAGTTATTATGGTTTTTATTACTATCATTCGGTTTAGGAGGCGCATGCTATCGTTTCTATCGTGATGAGGCAAAAAAATATTTACATATAAATTATTTTTTTTAAGTTATTACAAGAATCATTAATTAAAATCAATGGGTTGTTTTATATGCAGTGAAAATGTTTGCCTAGGATAACATTCCCTACATCTATCGAGTGAAAAAACACCGATCCATAAGGCATTGGTTATTTGACGAAAATTTAAACATTTCTTATCTCGCATATTAATTGTTAGCTCATGGTTAATATCTCAATGAGCATCGTCATAACTTAATGTTGTCTGATTACTTCTCATCATAGAATTGAGCGTTTCGTTTGTGACTATAATTTACACTTATCATTATACTCAATGTTGAATTTTAAAATCATATGGTATTTTTATGTAGCAAGGTTAACGTTCGCAATGATATTTGTTAAGGTGATTAGGTCTTTGCAGTAAAACCCGTTTTTTAATGAGTAGTGGTACAGATATTCTCACATTGGAATTCTGTGATGGTCTGTCTGCGCATAAGAAACTCAATAAATCTATAAAAAGTAAAAACACACGATACAGCAATGAGTGGGTGGCTTGTTTAGAAATATCTTAAAAGAAAATGGTGCGTCAGTTGGGAATATTATTAATTAGCCAGCTTAAGCCTGAAGGATATGCTAAAAACGCCTCCAATGATCTGCATTGAGTTCAAAATCAAATTAACCACTTCCAACTAAATAGCATACCAAATAAATTAGGGGTGCTTCGAATTTTTTAATTACAAAACGCCAAAATAAGTTAATTATAATAAACTTGACGATAAATTCTCAAAAATTAAAATCATTGGTCATTAGCGGTTTTTTTATTTGTAACCGAGTGGTAGCTTAATGGTATATATCATTGGCTCCAATAAAGAGAATTGATATGCGATGTCGGATTTTTATGTTTTTCACTGATTTTATTGATTATTCCATTTGATGTATAAATCGTGTGAATATTAAATTGTTGCGACATTTGATAAGACGCCAATTCCTTATGTATTACCCAACTGTAGGTCTAAAATGAAAAAAATAAATCAGGATATCGCCCTTGAATCCACTGAAAACAGTGATTTAACAAATAAGTCCACAGTGAATAGATTTATTTCAATAATCAACGAAATGAATATAAATACAATGCCAGTGATGTTGTTTATCACGATTTCAGCCATTGTATTCATTTCGGCCTATGCCAGCTATTTACCGAAAAATATGATTGGCGGTTTAGCGGTGATCATGACCATGGGGTTTGTTCTTTCTCACATTGGTCGCCATATACCTGTTTTAAAAGATATCGGTGGACCGGCTATTTTATGCTTAATGGTGCCATCGGTACTCGTTTACTTTGGCATTTTCCAAACGAACACGTTGGATACCGTTCACTTGTTGATGAAGGAAGCAAATTTACTCTATTTCGTGATAGCCAGTTTGGTCGTTGGCAGTATTCTCGGAATGAACCGTGTCGTGCTAATTCAGGGAATGACCCGGATGTTTATTCCATTGGTAGTCGGCACGATAACAGCTGTGGCTACCGGTTTACTGGTTGGAAAACTATTCGGTTTTACCTTCTATCACACCTTCTTCTTTATTATTGTACCCATCATCGGTGGCGGTATTGGTGAAGGTATCTTGCCATTATCATTAGCTTATTCCGCAATCCTTGGGCAATCACCCGATGTCTATGTTGCTCAACTTGCGCCTGCGGCCGTTGTTGGGAATATCTTCGCGATTATCTGTGCGGGAGTGCTAGCGCGCATTGGTATGCGCCGCAAGGATCTCAATGGCGAGGGAATGTTAATTCGTTCGGCAAAGGACAACGCCATTTTCACTTCACAAGAAGGACCAAAACAAGCTGACTTTCAATTAATGGGGGGCGGGTTGTTGATGACCTGTGCTTTCTTTATTGTGGGGGGCTTATTTGAACATCTTGTTCATATTCCCGGCCCTGTGCTGATGATCTTGATTGCAGTGATGTGTAAATACGCACAGGTTATTCCAGCAAAAATGGAACAGGGCGCGCATAGTTGGTACAAATTTGTCTCCACAACACTGGTATGGCCGCTGATGATTGGCCTAGGGATGCTGTATGTTCCACTGGAAAGTGTCGTGGCGGTATTCTCTGTCGGCTATGTTGTGGTCTGTGGTGCCGTAGTGCTTTCAATGGCAGCAATCAGTTTTATCATCGCCCCGTATTTAAATATGTATCCAGTTGAAGCTTCCATTGTCACGAGCTGTCATAGCGGGCTAGGCGGAACCGGGGATGTTGCGATTTTGTCTGCATCTAACCGGATGTCGTTGATGCCTTTTGCTCAGATAGCTACTCGCATTGGCGGTGCATCGACGGTGATTGGCGCGACGCTGCTATTAGGTTGGATTATATAAAGAGATCTTTATAGCCGATAAGTGATTAGCGGTACCCTGATTGGGTACCTTTTTTTGGCAAGATGATCTGGCGCTTACGGCTTATGGATAACCCCTTATTGACAATACTGCTTTAACACTTCTTGCTGATTAGGTAAGCGCTTGTAGAGATAAACGGGCCGTCCAGTTGCCCCGTAAAGAACCTTAGTGCTAAGCACCTCGGTATCAGAAAGATAAATTAAATACTTACGGCAAGAAACTCGCGAAATACCAATGGCGTTTGCCATCTGTTCAGTCGAGAACTCTCCCTCCTGCATTTCTTGAATCCATTCGCATACAGTACGCAGTGTCTGCGCAGTCAGCCCTTTCGGAAGTTTTTTACGCTCGGTAGGGGCGGTATTGCTGCGCCGTAGTAAAGAATCGACGTCTTCTTGAGCACAATATTCACGTTGTTCCAGTAAGTTCTTTTTCTCACGGTAGGTGGACAGCGCCTCTTCGAAACGTGAAAACTGGAAAGGCTTGATCAAGTAATCAACCACGCCATATTGCAGCGCTTTTTTGATGGTATTGACATCGGTCGCTGAAGAAATAACGATCACATCAGTATGCACACTGAATTCACGTAACACTGGCAGTAAATCTAACCCATTATCCTGACGCATAAAAACATCCAATAGCACCAAATCAATGGGGTGTAGTGCCGTCATTAAATATTCTCTGGCTTGCTGCAAGCTGGAAACTGAACCGCAACAGTTGAAGCCGGAGACCTGATTGAGGTAGCACTTGTTCAGTTCCGCCACCATTGCATCATCATCCACTATTAATACATTAATCATGATTTACCGCACTGATGTTGTTTGAAGAAATATCACTAGAAGCCATATTATTATTCGATGCACTATTATTAAGGATAATGTCATAGGGGAGACTGATAAAGAACTGTGTGAAAACACCGGCTTCAGAGTCAAACTCAATATCGCCGCCAATACTTTCTAAACTCTGCCGCACCAAACTCAAACCGATACCGTGTTCAGTTCCTTTGGTGGAGAAGCCGTTATCAAAAATGCGATTTTGTAATTCAGCGGGTATTCCTGGCCCGTCATCACTGACGACACAATGCACCCGGCCATTTTGATAATGAAAACTGACATTGATTTCGCGTTGGTTCTGGTTGCCGATCGCCTCGAGGGCATTCTCAATTAAGTTACCTAACACCGTAATTAATGTCGTGGTCACTTGTTCATTCTCGGTATCTGGTAATAGGCTGTCGTCACTGATGGATAGTGTGATACCTAAATCCCGTGCGCGATTAATTTTACCTAACAAGAAACCAGCGATAACTGGGGATTTGACTTTACGCAATAGTGAGCCAATTTCTGCTTGATAATTGTTCGATGTTTTAACGATATAATCTTCAAGTTGCTGATAATACTTCATGTGTAATAGGCCAAGAATGACATGAAGCTTATTCATAAATTCGTGTGACTGCGCCCGTAAAGCGTCTGCGTAATGCACCATGCCAGTCAGGCGTTGCATGAGTTGACTCACTTCAGTCTTATCGCGAAAGGTCGCGATTGCACCAATCACATTGCCTTTTACCATGACCGGGACAGTGTTGGTCAGTAATATGCTGCCATTAAAATTTATCTCTTCGTCACGGCGAGCGATGCCAGTTTCTAACACTTGTTGTAGATATAAGCGCACCGGCCAATATTTGCTGGCATTACTCAACAATAAGTTCTCCATCGGACCGCTTTGCTTGAATAAACGTTTTGCTTCGTGGTTCACGACAGTAATACGTGAATCGGCATCAACGGCAATGACACCTTCCTTAATAGATTGCAGCATGGCATTACGCTGCTCAAATAAATTTGAGATTTCATAAGGTTCGAAACCCAACATAATTCGCTTCAGTGCTTTCACTAAAAACCAGGTCCCAACAGAGCCGATTAATGCGCCAAACAAGATGGTCCACGGGATAGTCCAACGGGTTTCACTGACAACCGAGTCAATACTGGTTAAGGAAATACCAATGGCCACTACGCCAATTTGTTTCCCCTGAGACCCATAGATGGGAGTGAAAACCCGTAATGCCCGTTCCAGCACACCACGATTTACCGCACTGTTTTCTTTGCCCTGTAACGCGGGTTCCAGATCATTGCCGATAAAGTGTTGGCCGATCATTTCTGGGTTAGGGTGAGAATACCGGATGCCTTTCATATCCGTAATAACGATGAATAATAGGTCATTGGCTTTCTGGACGTCGTGTGTGTAAGCCTGGATCTTCTGTCCATCAGCAGGATTAGATAAACCGTTAATGATGGTGGGTGAGAAGGACAATGCGCGAGCAACAGCGACGGCTTTATTTTGTAAACTGTCTTGCGCCATCTGGCTAAGCTGGATAAAAAACAGTGTGTGAACGACCAATAGCACTGAGACAATCACCGCAGAAACCATCAGGGTGATTGAGGTGCTGAGTCGTAACGGCACTTTTTGCTTACCTGCCGATGATGCGTTGTTCATGTCATGCTCCAGAGACACCGATCTTAAGGGTTTTCAGACGTCTAGATTGATGTAAAGAGGGGAATACCAAATCGCAGTAAGCGCAATTAGCGGGCTTACAAAGTTGGCTCATAGTTTACGCTGTTTAGTGATTAGGATGCTAAGACTTAGGGTTACTTTAGCTACATAACGATTTATATAGTTATACAAAACGACAGGTGCTTATGTGCTCTGTGCCTCAGAGCAATCTTTACGTTATGGCACCAGTGATTTAAATCTTTTCACTTGAAGAGGCGGTGAGCCATCAATATTCATTTCTTCTCTGCTTAGCAGTCACTCTTATTTTCAGATTTATCGTGGCTAACTTTATTCATTGTCACTAACAGCAAATTCTCTGTCTTAGCCATTATGTTATGTCGACGGAAAGCTAACGGGCATATGAATCTGCTATAGATAATTAATTGAGCGATAAAAACCCCCAATTATTCATTTCTATGCCATGAACCTGAAACATCAGCGACATTTTACCAAGATTTAATGATAATCAAATTGTTGAAAACAAGTGATATACAGCTTTCTTAAGCTAGGCTATCTTACTCTTAGTTGGCTTTCCTTAAGATTTTTTTGATTAATTAGCATGTTTAAGCTTTAAAACCGTTTCAATTGATTATTACTATTTTCTATAAGATAAAACGGCAGGCGTATTCTGCCGTCTTAAATAAGAAAAAAGAAAGACAAGAAAACAAACGGAAGTTAAACAAGAGATAACCAATATGCCTACAGATAATAGCAAAAATGGAATTATCGACTACGTATCAACCGGACATCTACCTGACCCAGACACGGTAGTGAGATTGGTGCAAGAAGCTCATCAGCGTTTTGGTACAGATACAGAAGGTGTGGTGTCAACCGTTTATCCCGCATTAGAACGTATTCCACCTAATCTCTTTGGTGTCTGCATGGTTGGTACTAACGGCAAGGTGCATTCAGCTGGCGATGTAGATTATGAATTTACCATCATGAGCGTTTCCAAGCCGTTTGTGTTCGCCTTGGTTTGTCAGGCTATCGGGGCAAAAGTTGCCCGCGAAAAATTGGGTGTGAACAGTACCGGAATGGCATTCAACTCCGTCACTGCGATTGAACGCGCCGCCGATGGGCGCACCAATCCCATGGTGAACTCTGGGGCAATTGCGACCACCAGTTTAGTACCGGGGGAGACCAGTGATGAACAATGGAAATTCATTTATGACGGTTTGTGCCGTTTTGCCGGACGTGAATTGACACTGAATGATGAAGTGTATCAGTCAGCCTGTGAAACTAACTACCGCAACCGTGGCATTGCCAATGTGCTGCAAGGGTATGGGCGTCTGGGATGTGACCCGCTTGTGGCGACTGATTTGTATACCCGCCAATGTTCATTGAATGTTAGCGCCCGCGATCTGGCCGTGATGGGGGCAACATTGGCTGATGGAGGCGTTAACCCGCTGACCGGCGAACGAGTCGTGGATAATGATGTGTGTCATTACGCTTTAGCTGTCATGGTCACGGCAGGGTTGTACGAAACCTCGGGAGACTGGCTTTATGACATTGGTTTACCGGGTAAAAGTGGCATCGGTGGTGGCATTGTGACAGTGTCACCAGGTAAAGGAGGCTTAGGGACTTTTGCACCGTTGCTCGATGGTGCGGGAAATAGTGTCAAAGGGCAATTGGCTGCTCGCTTCTTATCACGCAGTCTTGGGATGGACATGTTTGTTTCTGAACCTTACACCGAAAAGAGTTGAGCTTGCACGGCGGTATTGCGTTGAAAGTTCATCGTTTCAATAACTGGGCGGATATGAAAACCGACTGGTTCTGAAACCAAGAATAACATGTCAAAAGGATAGATAAATTTATGGCGAATCAATCTACTCATCATGCAGGTGTGGAAGTCAAAGAGTCCTGGGTGCCGATGATCACCATCGCAATGGCTCAGATTTTAATGTCATTCAACGTTGCCTCTCTGCCTGTTGCTTTGGGTGGAATGGTCAAAAGCTTCAATGTGCCGCCGACGACAATTGCGACCGCGATCGTGATGTACTCACTGTCCGTTGCCGGTTTCGTAATGCTGGGTGCCAAACTCAACCAGCGTTTTGGGCCGTTAGTGGTGTTTCGCGGTACCGTTTTACTGTTTGGTATTGCGCAGGTGATGATGACATTCAGTCCGAATGCCACCGTGATGATCAGCGCGCAGGCACTGAGTGGTTTAGCGGGCGCAGCGTTAGTCCCTGCATTAGTTGCGTTGATTGCTGAAAACTACCGTGGTACACAACAGGCTACCGCACTCGGGGCTTTGGGTTCTGCTCGCGCAGGCGCAGGCGTGGCGGCGTTTCTTATTGGCGGGATTCTTGGTACACATATCGGTTGGCGTCCTGCGTTTGGTATTTTGATTGTGTTGTCGGCAATCATTTTTGTACTGAGCTTCCGTCTAAAAGCCGATAAAGGCCGCCCAGAAGTGGGCATTGATATTATCGGTGTGATTCTGGCGGCGGCGGCGATTATTTTGCTGTCATTTGGTTTTAACAACCTAAACCGTTGGGGCTTTGGTCTAGTCCGTGACGGTGCGCCTTTTGATCTCATGGGTTTTTCACCTGCACCCTTTATGATTGTACTGGGTATCGTACTAGGGCAGGCGTTTGTGGTTTGGACGCGTCGCCGCCAAGAACAAGGTAAGACACCATTACTGGCACTGGAAGTTATCACGTCATCCACGGAAAAGGCCGCGGTATTTGCCATGTTCTCGGTCGTGGCATTAGAAGCAATGCTCAATTTCTCTGTTCCGTTGTATATCCAGATAGTGCAGGGCAGTACGCCAATGGCCACCGCAATCGCGATGATGCCGTTTAACTTGTCTGTGTTCTTCTCAGCCATGCTGATTGTCCGTTTCTACAAAAAACTCACGCCGCGTAAAATCGGCCGTTATGGCTTTATCACTTGTACTATTGCTTTACTGTGGTTGGCATTTGTCGTGCGCAACAACTGGAGTGAGTTCGCAGTACTGATCGGTCTGGTCATCTTCGGTCTTGCTCAAGGTGCATTGGTGACTTTGCTATTCAACGTGTTGGTCAGTGCATCACCGAAGGAACTGGCTGGCGATGTTGGGTCATTGCGTGGCACGACGAATAACTTAGCCAATGCCATCGGTACTGCGGTCGCCGGTGCTTTGTTGGTGGGCTTGTTAAGCGCTAATGTGATGCGTGGCGTGGCTGAAACACCGATTCTAACGGCTGAGCTTCAGGCTCAGGTCAATATGGATAGCATTAACTTCGTCAGCAATGATCGCCTGCAAGGTGTGTTAGCGCAAACGAACGCTACCCCTGAGCAGGTTGTCGAAGCGGTACGCGTGAATGAAGAAGCACGTTTACGCGCACTGAAGTTCGGTTTGTTGATTATGGCGCTGTTATCTCTCGTGGCAATCTTCCCTGCGGGTCGCTTACCTGACTATCTACCAGGTGAATTACCTGCCGATAATCTGGATCCGAAAGCCAATAAATAAACGACGATATTGGTAGGAAAGCGGGATAAAAAAGACTGACAGTGCGTAATGAAGATTGCCACTGTCAGTTTTCTTTTGGAGCAAAAGATCATCTTATTTGTGAAAGCGGGGCTTGGGTAAGGCAATATAGGTAATCGATGAGAATTGTAAGTGATGCATAAACTCTCTTAAAATCAGCAATCTGGCAGCAAACACGTTGTCGGCTGGTATGCCTTCTGAAGCCGCAGGCCTGCCCATCATAACTGCTGCTAATCTATCAAACATCCGCTCAACGGATTCCAATGACATGATGGTTTGAGCCTGTAGCGGCAAACCCGCGAGCTGGGCAATATCCGCAAGATTGCTGTCTGTTGTCAACAACTGCGAGGTACGATTCACCGCAGGGCTAATACGAATCACCTCGTCTTCGACCACCATAATGGCTGTTTCCATCTCATCTGGTGTCGGCGGATTGTGCTTGAAATAAGTCCGCGCAATATGGCTGGCACCCACGGTAAGTGGCTGCGTCACGACAGCATTATCTACGCCAGATGTCACGACACTGGTCGATTCATCACCAATCTGCAACAACGTCATCGCGGTGCTAACGCTGAGAGATGCACGAAGAGAGTCATAATCTGATTGCGTGTTATCCATCATTGAGTCCCTAAATCAGTCAGTTACTCGGTTAATCCATGTGGGACGACTAGATTACCTCGAAACACTTGTGGATTCATATGTTTGCCCGCACGGGAATCAATCAAATCGACCACTCTCCTAGCCAATGTCTCTAGCGAATACTCGATAGCGGGCACCGCCGGAACACCCGGTAATTGTACGGAACCGTCCAGACTGAAAACCATCACTTTATCGGGAACGGTACGTTTAAACAGATGTAATAGGGCAATCGCTTTCTGGGCTTCAATCTCGTCCATGACCAACAGGGCATTAAACTGCGCGCCATTGTTCAATAGCGTCTGTAATGCTTCGGAGGAGGCATTAACACTGCCCATCACCAAATTACGGTTATAGGGAATCAGGTAGTTTTCCAGCGCCCGCTGATAACCTAATAGCGTCTGTTCTGCCACCGTACCTGAGGCATGATTTAATAGCGCAATATGCCGACGCCCCTGACTGACCAAATAGTGGCAAGCTGTTTCTGCTGCAAAAGAGTGATCGAATAAAATACTGTTAGGCGTCGAAGATTCGAGGCAATCAATCATGATGGTTTTTTCATCGGGGGCGGGTAGTGGAAAGCGTGCTCCGATGATAATAATGGCATCACACAGGCCATTGGCCAACTCTGTCACCGCATTGGCGACCCCAACACTGTTATCGGCAAAGCGAAGTAATAAGTGTTTTTGATGCTGGCTAAACTGCTTTTCTAAAGCAAAAAGATAACTGGTCGTTTGCTGAATGTGTTCAGTCGCGCAAATCACACCAACACAGCCGGTTGACTGCGCCGTCAGAAATTGGGCAATCACATTCGGCTTATAGTTTAGAACTTCGACTGCCTTCATAACAGCCAAACGGCTCTCTTCCTTGACACCGCGCGACCCGCTCAACACGCGCGACACAGTGGCTTTAGATACGTTGGCTAACCGCGATACATCATTAATAGTCGACATAACTTCACTCCACTTTTTCTGATCAATGGCCAGAGGGCCTGGTCAGTTCCCTTTATCCTTGGTTCCCATTCTACTTCGTCCATTCTATACCCTGATTGCCATTACGGAAACCGTTGTTACCAGAGAGTATCCAGTAAAGCACCGATTTCTGCTTAGCTTTTTGTGACGTCTTTCACAACTGCATATCTTTCAGTAAGTAAATATATGAGCGCGCTCTCATATCTATTCCGTTTGGATGGAAACCGGTTTCCATTTTGTTTCCAATGGTGCTCAATATGACAAGGTTACAGTGAGGAAATAGGTGATGAAAAAAATAATGTTGTGCTGCTCCGCAGGGATGTCCACGAGTATGCTAGTCAAAAAAATGTTGGCAGAGGCTGCAACACGTGGGTTAGAGGTTCAGATTGATGCTTTTGGTGCTAGCGAATTCAATGAGCAATTCAGCCGCTATCAGGTTGTGCTGTTGGGGCCGCAGGTGAAGTACATGCAACGAGATTTGGCTGCGATAGCTGAACCTTTCGGTATTCCAGTGATGACTATCGACATGATGGATTACGGCATGCAACGCGGTGATAAGGTGCTCGATTTCGCCTTATCTCTTATTAATGCAGTGAAATAAAAGGTATCTGCAATGAGTTCTCTTTACCAAACAATGGTTGGGATGATAGAGCAAACCATCACGCCGCTGGCTGGGCGGTTAGGACAACAAAAATATATTATCGCGATCCGCGACGGCTTTACCTCAGCATTACCCTTTATGATCATCGGCTCATTTATGTTGGTCTTTATCTTCCCACCATTTTCCGCTGATACCACATGGGGTTTTGCCCGCGCATGGCTGAATTTCTCCAGCACTTATCGTAATGAATTGATGTTGCCTTTCAATCTCAGCATGGGCGTCATGACCTTCTTCATCTCCGTGGGAATTGGTGCCAGCTTGGGGCGGCAATATAAATTGGACCCCATCATGACGGGTCTATTGGCATTGATGTCATTCCTGCTAGTGGCAGCACCTTATTCTGACGGTCATATCTCTACTCAATATTTCTCCGGCCAAGGGATTTTTACTGCCATTATCACGGCGGTTTACTCCACTGAACTCTATGCCTTTTTAAAACGCCGCAATATCACCATTCGTCTACCGAAAGAAGTCCCGACAGGGGTGGCTCGTTCCTTTGAGATTCTCATTCCGGTGGTGGCGGTCGTTGGTACGTTGCATCCACTGAATTTATTCATCGAATCATCTACCGGAATGATAATTCCAGAAGCGATTATGCATTTGCTGGCACCTTTGGTTTCAGCGTCAGATTCGCTGCCAGCCATATTATTGTCGGTATTACTTTGCCAAATTTTGTGGTTCGCCGGCATTCATGGTGCATTGATTGTTACGGGTATTATGAACCCATTCTGGATGACCAATCTGGCACTGAATCAGGCTGCGTTAGCCGCAGGTGCACCTCTGCCACATATCTATCTACAAGGCTTTTGGGATCACTACTTACTGATTGGCGGTGTCGGCTCTACGTTGCCACTGGCCTTCCTATTACTTCGTAGCAAAGCTATTCACTTGCGTACTATTGGCAAGATGGGGATTGTGCCGAGTTTCTTTAATATCAACGAACCGATTTTATTCGGTGCACCGATCATCATGAACCCTGTGTTCTTCCTGCCCTTCATCTTTGTGCCGATGATCAACGCCACATTGGCGTATATCGCCACCAAGTTAGGTTGGATAGCGCAAGTGGTGTCATTAACACCTTGGACAACCCCAGCACCGATTGGCGCTTCTTGGGCGGCAAACTGGGCCTTCAGTCCTGTCGTTATGTGTCTATTATGTATGGTGTTCTCTGCGGTGATGTATTACCCCTTCCTCAAAGCTTATGAGCGCAGCCTGCTGAAAGCGGATGAAGAAAAAGAGCAACAACTGAGCTTTGCTGAATCAGCCGAAACTCGCTAAATTTTGATAAGACCTATTTTTATGGAGAGTACGATGAAGTATCAATTTCCACGTGATTTTTGGTGGGGCAGCGCTAGCTCCGCGCCGCAAACCGAAGGTGAGAGTCTGAACGGTGGCAAAAGTGCCACAATCTGGGACACTTGGTTTGATAAGCAGCCAGGGCGTTTTCATCAGCAAGTTGGGCCACAGCAGACATCAACTTTTTATCAGCATTGGCAACAAGATATCGCGTTACTGAAGCAGTTGAATCATAACAGCTTTCGCACCTCAATTTCGTGGGCGCGTTTGATACCAAATGGCCGGGGTGAAGTTAACCCAGAGGCAGTGGATTTCTATAATGGCGTGATTGACGAATTGCTGGCACAAGGGATAACCCCGTTTATCAATTTGTTCCATTTTGATATGCCGACAGTCATGCAAGAACAAGGGGGCTGGGAGAGTCGCTATGTGGTTGAGGCTTATGCCGAATACGCTGATACCTGCTTCCGCTTATTTGGGGATCGCGTACAGCACTGGTTTACGTTCAATGAGCCTATCGTGCCTGTTGAAGGTGGTTATCTGTACGATTTCCATTACCCCAATGTGGTGGATTTCAAACGGGCGGCAACGGTGGCTTACCACACTGTAATAGCCCATGCTCTTGCGGTAAAAAAATACCGCCAGCGCGAATTAGGCGGCGAGATCGGTATTATTTTAAACCTGACGCCATCTTATCCTCGTTCTGAGAATCCTGCTGACGTCAAAGCGGCTAATATCGCGGATTTAATGTTTAACCGGAGTTTCCTTGACCCTGCATTACGTGGTGAATATCCTGCAGAGCTTGTCTCTCTGCTGAAAGATTACGATCAATTACCGGATTGCCAGCCTGGTGATAGTGCATTAATTGTTGAAGGGAAGGTTGATTTACTTGGCATTAATTATTATCAGCCACGCAGAATAAAGTGCCGTGATAGTCGAGTGAATCCTGATGCGCCATTTATGCCTGAATGGCTATTTGATTATTACCAAATGCCGGGATGCAAAATGAACCCGCATCGCGGTTGGGAAATTTATGAGCCCGGTATTTATGACATCCTGACTAACCTTCGAGAGAATTACGATAATCCGCGCTGCTTTATTTCAGAAAATGGCATGGGCGTTGAAAATGAACAGCGATTTAGCCAGAACGGGCAGATTAATGATGATTACCGCATTGAGTTTGTCTCTGAACATTTAAAATGGGTACATAAAGCATTAGCCGAAGGCAGCCATTGCTTGGGTTACCATATGTGGACGTTTATTGATAACTGGTCATGGTGCAATGCCTATAAAAACCGTTATGGTTTCGTCCAGCTAGATTTGAAAACTCAGCAACGGATTGTGAAAAAGAGTGGTGAATGGTTTGCTGCAACGGCTAGCAATCAAGGTTTTGATGAGGTAGCGAAAAATGATTGATCTTGAAGAAGCTGTCATGGAGATCATCGTCAATGCAGGCCAGGCGAGGAGCCTGTGCTTTGAAGCCTTGCGTGCCGCCAGGGAGGGGGATTTCACGCAGGCGCATGCACTCTTAGCCGAATCTGATGGGTTTACTAAAGCGGCTCATCGCATGCAAACCAAACTGATTGAACAAGATGCGGGGGAAGCTAAAACCCCGATGACGCTAATTATGGTCCATGCTCAGGACCATTTAATGACATCGTTATTAGCCCGTGAATTAACCAATGAATTAGTCCTATTGTATCAGCGGGGATAATTAACCCCGCATAAAGAATGAATCATTAAAATTAAAATATTATTATTGTCGAGGTCAAATATGAATATTTAGCCATGGCGATTTATTTGCCAATTGATACTTCTGGGTATAAAAATAAATACATTATTAACTCTTTAATGACGGGTGGTCATGTGCTGCCCTGATTTTAAAGAAAAACTTTTACTTCACATTATCCTAAATAGAGATGGTCAATATGAATAAGTTTATTCTGGTTGGACTTGCCAGTCTTTTGTCATTGCCTGCGTTTGCTGAAGTTACCTGGGAAACACCACAAGGGAATCTTAAATTATATGGTGATGTTGAAATTAATATGGACGCCGCAAGTAAGAGCGGGCAGCTCACCTCATTACGTACGAGCGCTAATAAAGATTGGAAACCCAGTAATAGAGAGCAATGGGATATTAATGGCCGAATTTTAATTGGGCTGGATGGTTATCGCCGACTAAATAATGGCAACTTTGCCGGCTTTACCGTGCAGCCGTTGGCTGATGTTGGCGGTAGTATGAATCTTGATGATGCGGCTTTCTTCTTTGGGCATGAAAAAGATTGGAAAGTTAAAGTCGGCCGCTTTGAGGCTTACGACATGTTCCCTCTCAATCAAGATACCTTTGTTCAACATTCAGGTAATACCGCGAATGACTTATATAGCGATGGCTATGGCTATATCTATATGATGAAAGAAGGCCGTGGGCGCAGTAATAATGGTGGTAACTTCTTGGTTAGCAAATACCTAGGGAACTGGTATTTTGAAGTGAACACCATCTTGAAAGATGGCACAACGTTATTTGCCAATAATACGTACCACGGTAATGCGCTGGAAAACGAAAAAAATGTGGCCTATGTTCGCCCCGTTATTTCGTGGAAACAAGACAGCTTCTCAGCCGCTATCGCGATGGAAAGTAACGTCATCAGCAATGCCTATGGTTATCGGGATGATCAAGGAATATGGCAGGATCAGTCTAAACGTAATGGCTATGGTGCCACTTTTACCTTCAACAATCAGGATAAAGATCCCGAAAATGGCATTGTCGCAAACCTGAGTTCAGCTTATATGGATGCGACTAATGAGAAGAACTTTAGTGCTGGCGCTAACATCTTATGGCGAAATTTTGAAATTGGCTATATTTACGCCCACAATGATATTGAATACTTCAACAGCGCGAATGCGGGTGTGGTCACCTCTGGAATATTAACCTCACCTGATAAATATGATATTCACACAATACACACCTCTTATAAAATCCCTAATATCATGGATATGAATAACTTTAATTTATACTTGGGTGCTTATTGGTCTAAATTGGAAGTCGCTGATAATAATAAAGTGGCTAATGGCGATAATGATGACCGTTATGGTGTTCGTGCTCGATTCAAGTATTTCTTCTAATTTAATATCAACGATTGGATAAATAATATTATCAATTAACTATTATTACTCAGAATAAACTTTACTGAAACAAACGCCTGTCTGCGGATTTAGGTCACCTTCACCTGTGGTATTTCCGCAGCAGGCGAGTATTTGTGGTTACCCACATGTCACGTCAAAATACAGCCATGCCAACAAGCACAATATAATCCGCTGAATTAAACCCCACCATAAGTAGGGAAAACCGGCTTTCCTGCTAAGAATTGCGGTACGCCCCGCATTTCTAAACAAAAATTCAAGAGACTAAATATTTTTTGATACTGATCAAGACACATTTCCCTTATTTAGTGTTAATGTTAATAAATCTCATTATCAACTTCATGTGCGTCACTTAAAATGCGAATTTGGCAAAAAATTATTCTGCTTTGCTGCTGCTGGTGGCTGTCAGGCTCATTAGCGTGGGCTGCTGTGGATTATCAGCAACTTGTTAATGATATCCAATCCCGCCTAGATAAAACGTCTCAACTCTATCAACAACACAATAATGATGAAGCCCGCACTACCGTGCAGATGGCGTATTTTGAAGTGTTTGAGAATCTGGAAGGGCCGATTCGTATCAATATCTCTGCCCAAAAGAGCTATCAGATGGAGGCTGCATTTGGCGAAATTCGTCGCATGATAGGTGAGGGTAAGCCGCAAGCCGAAGTCGATAGTAAGATCAACTGGTTGAAGAGTGAGCTGGCGGGGGTGTTACCCGTATTAGCCGATGGTCATAAGCTGACTGCAGAACAGCAACATGCCACTTATGAAAACAGTGATATCGCTGTGTACTGGCAGCAAAGTTTCAAAATCATTGATGATTTACTGGCGCAGGCTATCACTGAATATCAGGCGGGTCATTTTGCCGCCGCGAGTCAAAGTGTGCAACAGGCGCACTATCAAGGTTTTAAAAACTCTGAAATGGAAATGTCGGTGCGGGGAAATCGTTCTGCGCAAGACGCCGCTGCGATTAACCAACAATTCACCGCGTTGATCGATTTAACCAGCAAGCCTGATCAAATTACCGAAGTGGCTTACCGCGTGACTGGCTTGCTACAAACCATCGAAGATATCCTGCCAGGGCTACCCACTACCCGCGAACAGCAACAAGTGACGGCTGACCAACCCAATGCGGGGCAATCTTCTGCGGACGGAGCTAACTCAGCAGAGCAAACCAACGCGGATTGGGCCGCAGTCTCAGAAAAGATAAATCAGGAAATTACTACAGCTATCGGCCAATACCAAAAAGGACAAACCTCACCGGCGATGTTGGCCGTGCAGGATGCCTATTTTGATTTGTTCGAAGCCAGTGGCATGGAAAACAAAGTCGGTTCACGTGATGCGGCGTTTAAGTCAACTCTCGAAGGCCACTTCACTCGCTTAGTCAGCTACATGAAAGCAGGTCAGCCAGTTGAGAAGTTACACGCTGAAGCTGCGGCCTTGCAAAAGGATCTGTCTAGCGCAGTAGAGATGTTAGGCGGAGGGGATGAAACAGACTGGAGCCTGTTTATTTACAGCCTGCTGATCATTGTTCGTGAGGGTCTGGAAGCCTTATTGATCGTGGCGGCCATCGTTGCCTATCTGGTGAAAAACAACCATCAAGACAAGCTACCGTTGATTCGCCAATCCGTTGTGGTAGCCCTGATTGCCAGTGTACTCACTGCCTTCGTCTTCCAGTGGCTATTTGCTAACTCAGGACAAAGCCGTGAATTGCTGGAAGGCTTCACCATGATGATAGCCGTGGTGATGTTGTTCTCCATGAGTTATTGGCTGCTTTCAAAAACGGAAGCGCGCCAATGGAAAGCTTATCTCGAAGGTAAGTTCTCCAAATCACTGAGTAGCGGTTCAATGATAGGGCTATGGCTCACCAGCTTCTTGGCGGTATACCGCGAAGGGGCAGAAACCGTCCTGTTCTATCTGGCCTTAATGGGGGATGCAAGTACCACGAGCGGTCACCTGTCGATTTTGGCCGGTTTCGGCGTTGGTTGCATCTTCTTGCTCATTGCTTATCTGGTCATGCGTTTTACCGTGGTCAAATTGCCACTCAAGCCGTTCTTTATGTTTACCGGCGGCTTTATGTATCTCATGGCGTTTGTCTTTGCCGGTAAGAGCGTACTCGAGTTGATCGAAGGCAAGTTGTTTGAACCGACCTTGCTGCCGGGTGTACCTGAAATTAGTTGGTTGGGAATCTATCCGTATTTGGAAACATTGATTCCTCAAGGGATATTACTGATCGCTGCACTGGTTGCCCTTTGGGTAATGCAACTCCGCGGTCGTGCAATCCCAGCATAATGGTCCGGCATGATGCCGGTGTGAATTACGACAATGTACTAATCATTTGATACCAGAGGGTGTGCTACATGACCATGAAGAAAACGATTATTGCCAGCAGTATCATCGCCAGCATTTTTGCTGCGCCTGCCGCATTTGCCTTTAAAGAGTATCCAGCTGGCGAACCTATCAAAATTAATGATATGGAAATTGCAGCGGTTTACTTGCAGCCTATTGATATGGAACCTCGCGGCATGGGCTTGCCCGCAGCGAAAGCTGATATCCATTTAGAAGCGGATATCCATGCAACTGAAGGCAATAAAAACGGTTTCGGCGCAGGTGAGTGGATGCCGTACCTGACTATCGCTTACACCTTGGTCAATACCGATACCGGTGCTAAACAAGAAGGCACCTTTATGCCAATGGTTGCCAGCGATGGTCCACATTACGGTGCTAACATCAAAATGATGGGCGTGGGTAACTATAAAGTGACTTACCACATCAGTGAGCCATCTAAAGCAGGTTTACATCGCCATACTGATAGCGAAACAGGTGTGGGCCGCTGGTGGAAACCCTTTGATGTGAGTTATGACTTTAAATATACCGGTTTGAATTGATATGAATGGCCGCGATGACTGATTGAGTGATTGCGGCTTTTTCTATCGATATTAAATAGTCAGACAATTGTTGTTTTCAGTGCGATAAAAGCGCTGATCAGTGATAACTGGCAGGTGTTTTGATGTCCTTGCCCAAGGTGTGTGCTCATGAGTTATTTTTTTGTTTCCGTACTGCAAGCCTTTTTACCGGTAGCCTTACTACTGGGGTTGAGTTGGTCGATTCGGCCCGCCCCTGCGTTAAATCGGGTGGTGTGGATAACAATACTCATGGCAATAGTGGGAATATGGGCAGGGACTCATTACCCTAAATCGCAGCAATTGCAGTTAACGTTGGCGGGAGTTCAACTTCTCGCACTGTTGTTATTCTTATTCAGTCAACTCACCCCCCGCCGTTCATTAGGTTATTGCTGGCAAGTTCTGCTGGTATTCGGCGCGGCATTCAATTGGGGGAATAACCCAAACTTGGGTGCATTCACCAATACGCATGTTATTAATACCGACTTGTTACTGAATCTCGCGGCAATCATTGTCGCTTTTGCATGGGTCGTTTTCTGCGCGGTATTGCTGCTGATGATGATTCGGCAATTACCGCGCTGTCGCTGGCTGCTACTGATACTGCTAACGCTGCTTTTAATTTTGCCACTGAGTGGCGATGCTCTCCTGTTATTGATGAAATTACAGGTCATACCGTTAACCAAATCACTGCTCAGTTACGTGGCCTTGGTGACTAACGGCCATGCTTGGCTCAGCTATATTTGTGCGTTGCTATTGGCGTTGACAACGCTGTGCTATTTGATACCGCTGCGTCATGCCCACCAGATAGTCAGGGCCAATGCTGAACCTATTGCCCACCGTAAAGCGTTGGCCGGTTATCGCAATGTTCGAAGGATTTTTGTCTTTGCGCTGCTGGCATGGGTTGTCGTGGCAGGTGCTCAGCTTTATTGGGACAAAGTGGCGTCCCAGCCCCCACAGCTGTCTGAGGCATTGCCCGTCACGATAGCCGCTGATGGTTTGGTTCATATTCCGGTCGAACAAGTACGGGACGGTAAATTGCACCGTTTTGTTTGGATTGCCGATGATGGCAAAGCAGTACGTTTCTTCATCATTAACCGTTATCCCGATCGTTTGCGTTTGAGTGTGGTTTTTGACGCTTGTCTACTTTGTGGCGACCAAGGTTATGTGATGGAAGGCAACCAGGTGATTTGTGTTGCCTGTGCAGTCCATATTTTCATCCCGTCCATTGGTAAAGCTGGGGGGTGCAACCCCATACCGCTAGAAGATTGGAAAAGTGATGAAAAAGAACTGGTTATCCCTAAAGCCTCTTTAGAGGCGGGCGTTAATTACTTCACCACAGTGGTGACATTAGATGTTATCGATCCCGTTGATAAAACACATCTGACTAACCAAAAGGCCGAGTTTAAATATAGCTATGGCGATAAGACTTACTTCTTCTCCAATGAGGCGAATTACAACCGTTTCCGTGAACATCCGGAGCAATTTGTGACGCCAGTTGTTGGCAGTGAAGACAGTGAAGAAAGTGACACGCAGGAGAACCCATAATTATGTTGTGGCGCATGCTCAAGCAGTCTTGGCTCAGGAATGTTCGGCGTAAATCACTGGCCGTATTTACGGTATTCCTTGCCGCTGGGTTGATCTCTTCATTGCTAGCGGTATCGATAGATATTGGCGATAAAATGTCCCGTGAGCTGAAATCTTATGGTGCCAATATTCTGATAGAACCTGCGGGTCAAGTGGCGTTGCCATCACTCTTTGGCGAGAAGAGTAATCCGCTGAGTGGGCAGGACTTTTTGGATCAAGCAGAGTTACCCAATATTAAAGACATTTTTTGGCGTAACAATATTGTTGGTTTTGCCCCGTTGCTCAGTGGCGAAACTGAAGTCAATGGGCAAGCCATCCCGCTGTTAGGCACCTATTTTAATCAGCCGGTTGATGTGCCCGATGAAGAGGATTACCACACGGGCCAGCAGATTATCAGCCCGTATTGGCAGGTTAATGGTGATTGGCCGCAAGAACCCATCAAACCCGATGATCAAGAAGTTCAGGCGCTGCTGGGTAAACAACTAGCACAACAAACTGGTTGGAAGATAGGCGATGAACTGCACCTCAACGGTGTTGCTGGACCGTTGACGGTGAAAATTAGTGGCGTGTTGAGTAGTGGCGGTGAAGAAGAGAGTCGCTTAGTGCTACCTCTCGCTGCAGTGCAATCGCTACTAGGGCTACCTGGGAAGATTCAAGCGGTACGGGTTTCAGCCTTAACCGTGCCGGAAAATGAATTATCCCGCAGAGCGCGTGAGAATCTCGAAGCCCTCAATGCTGAAGAGTATGACCTGTGGTACTGCACAGCTTATGTTTCCTCCATTGCCCACCAACTCGAAGAAGCTATTTCTGGTTCAGTGGTGCGGCCTATTTGGCAAGTTGCCGCCTCTGAAGGTGTGGTGATAGAAAAAATACAATTGCTGCTAGCCGTCGTCACATTAGCGGCATTGATTGCCGCCGCAATGGGGATAGCCTCATTGATGACCAGTACGATTATGGAGCGGGCCAAAGAGATTGGGTTGATGAAAGCGCTAGGGGCGCGCCAATGGCAGATTTTAATGTTGTTCTATCTTGAGGCTGCCATGAGTGGCTTGATTGGCGGCCTAGCCGGATGTTTGGCGGGATGGGGGCTAGCAAAAACCATCGGGCTGATGCTCTTTGGCGCACCACTGAGCTTCGCTTGGATGGTCGTACCTTGTGTGCTGGTGATATCAATCCTGATTGCAGTTATCGGCACTTGGTTCCCTGCGCGGCGTATTGCCAGCTTATATCCGGTGGAGGTGCTCTATGGCCGATAATCACCAGACAGCGCCTCATCAAGGTCGTCATAGCATGTTTTGGCGACTTGTCTTACGGGCATTACGGTTACGGATGCAGCGAGTGAGTGTGGTCTTTGCGGCACTCACGGTTGGGGCCGCGATTGTCACCGCCATGTCAGCAGTCTATTTCGATATTAATGCCAAGATGAGCCAAGAGTTACGCACTTTTGGAGCGAACTTTTATATTGGTCCTGGGCATGGCAGTTCGTTTGAACAAGACAGATTCCAACCCATCATTGATGCCGCTCCAAAAGGGCTGATCAACGCCTCCAGTCCCTATATTTATGGAATGGCTCGTACCGAGTTAGAGAAAATCGTGCTCATGGGCGTGTGGTTTGAATCCCTCCAGCAACTGGTGCCGTATTGGCAAGTCACGGGAAATTGGATTGGCGTCAGCTTTGATGATCGTAATGCGATGATCGGTGTCAAACTGGCCGAACGTCTACATGTCAAAGTCGGGGATAGCATCACCTTGGTGAGAGAGGGTGAACGCCAACGGCTGCAAATCAAAGGCATTGTTGAGGCGGGCGATGCGACCGACAATATGCTTATTGTGAATCTGGAACTGGCACAGAAATGGCTTAATCAACCGGGGCACATCAGTAACGCGTTGCTTAGCGTCAGCAATGATGTCGGTCAAGTTGAAACCTTTGCTACCCATCTACGTGAACAATATCCCGATCTGGAAATCCGGCCGATTCGAAAAGTGTCCGCCTCTGAAGGGCAAGTGCTCGATAAGATAAAAGGGCTGATGGGGCTGGTTTCCGTCGTGATCCTGATTTTGTCATCGTTATGCGTTAACACCACGCTGATGGCGATAGTGGGTGAGCGCTCGAAAGAGTTTGCCTTACAAAAAGCACTGGGTGCCAGTGGGGCAGACATCATTCGCCAGATGCTGACTGAAACACTGATTATCTCGTTGGCTGCTGCGGTTTGTGGCGCTTTACTCGGGTATGTATTGGCGCAGGTATTGGGGCAGACGGTATTCAGTGCGGCAATCGCTTTGCGTGCGCCAGTATTACCATTGACGCTAGTACTGTCATTGTTGGTTGCCGCTGTGGCGGCCATTGTTCCCACCCGTCGGGCGATTCATATTGAACCCGCGAAAGTTCTGAAAGGAGAGTAGCAAATGACATCGTCACTAACACAGGTGAAACCTGAACAGGTTAAGGATGCCGTCATTGAAACTCGGCACTTATATAAGCGTTTCGGGCAGGTCACGGCGCTGGAAGACATTAATATCCGCATTAATCGTGGCGAATTTGTGGCGATTATGGGCGCGTCAGGTTCAGGTAAAACGACGCTGATGAATATTTTGACGTGTCTGGATACCGTCAGCGAAGGGCAAGTGTTGCTCGATGGTATTGATGCTGCAGGCTTAGATGAAGAAGGGCGCAGGAAATTTCGGGCAGACAAGATAGGGTTAGTTTTCCAACAGTTTCACCTTATCCCCTATCTGACAGCATTAGAAAACATCATGCTCGCGCAGCATTACCACAGTGTGGTGGATGAAGAGGCCGCTCGGCAGGTATTAGAACAGGTGGGGATGACACCGCGTATGGATCACTTACCTAGCCAGCTTTCAGGCGGTGAGCAACAGCGGGTCTGTATTGCACGCGCACTGGTCAATCAGCCACCCATTATTTTTGCCGATGAACCGACCGGTAACCTCGATGAAGAGAATGAACAGCGGGTATTGGACCTGTTAAACCATATACATCGCCAAGGAAGAACCATTGTGATGGTTACCCACAATCCAGACTTAGGGTGTGTTGCTGATCGGATCATCCGGCTCCAGCACGGTAAATATCTTAACGAAGAGAGTCGTCATCATGTGGCGTAATGGGTTAAAAACAATCGGTCTATGCAGCGTATTATTGCTACTCAGCGCCTGCAAACAAGAAGAAGTGGCGGTGGGTGAAGTCGCACCTCAGTTAGCTGCCTATGATTTGCAAGGCCAGCCCGTCGCCCTTGATTACTGGAAAGGTAAGCAGGTTTATCTTAACTTTTGGTCAGCAAGTTGTGGTGGTTGTCTGGCTGAAATGGCTGCACTCAATAAGCTGAGTGATGAATATCAAAATGATATTGTCGTGGTGGCTATCAACACGGATTCGGAAAAAGTCGATATCAGCCCGATACTGGAGCAACGCAAACTCAGCTATCCTGTGATCCGCGACCAGCTCGGCATTACTCAGGAGCGTTATCAGGTTATCGGAACGCCCACCTCTTTTCTGATTGACCGTCAGGGCAAGGTCACTGAAGTGCATCAGGGTGCACGTAATGAAAAGGATTTGGCCAAATTATTCCAACAATGGGCGGCAGGCGCATAATGAAAGTATTGCTGTTAGCGGTAAGTGTTGTTGTATTCAGTTTTACCGCGCAGGCCGCCACTGATGGCGAACATATCTACAAGCAAACCTGCTCAAGCTGTCATGGCCGTCTTGCTGATCGCAAGGGGTTAGATAAAGCGCCACCACTGGTGTCGTTATCCCGCGATGAAATTGTTGATGGCCTCACCGCGCGGCGAGATGGCAAGATTGTCGGAAGAGGCAACAAAGCCAAAGCGCATCTGTCAGATGAAGATATCCAGAAGTTAGCGGATCATATTGAAAGTCTAAAAACAGCTAAGTCCAAAACGCCTTAATTCAGGTTTTTTTAATCAAAATGGTGCCGCCATATCAGTTGATCTTATACATCAGATAAGCATGGCACCATCACTGAATATGTGTGTTTGGGTCACTTCATTTGGTGGGTTGAATGCTGTATTATATGTTGCATATTAAATGCAACTTTAAGTTATCTGAGGACTACCAGCATGGGAAATACATCAGCGCTGCTTTGCTACAAACAATTACCTGTCTGGAACAGTGCTGGCGTGCCAGCGATGTTTCGGGAGAAACACAACACTAAAGCAGGTACATGGGCCAAACTCACCATTCTTAGTGGCGAGATGGATTTTCTCATTCTAGACGAAGCGGGTAATACACTGGAAAGACATTCTTTTTCCAAGGAACACCAGCCGCCGTTTATTGAACCGCAAGCTTGGCACCGTATTGCCGCTTGTTCTGATGATCTGCAATGCCAACTGAGCTTTTACTGCACAGCAGAGGATTACTACGCTAAAAAGTACAATTTAACTCCAACACATTCTGAAGTGATTGAAGCGGTTAAAACTGTCCAGCCGGGTAAAGCATTAGATTTAGGCTGTGGCTCGGGGCGTAACGCGTTGTACCTGAATTTGTTGGGGTTTGATGTTACAGCGGTAGATAAAAATCAAGACAGTATCAGCAATTTGCAGCAGATCATTGTGCAGGAAGATCTGCACAATATCACGGCTGATACGTACGACATTAATGAAGCTAGCTTGGATAATCGTTATGACTTTATTTTGTCGACGGTGGTGCTAATGTTCCTTCAACCAGAAAGAATTCCCAATATTATTAACAACATGCAAGAATGCACTTTGCCCGGCGGCTATAACTTGATTATCTCCGCCATGTCGACTGATGATTTCCCTTGTACAGTGCCATTTTCTTTCACATTAAAGTCAGGTGAACTTAGCCAGTATTATCAAGATTGGGACATCATTAAGTACAACGAAGATGTCGGTCAGTTACATAAGACTGATGCGCAAGGTAACCGCATAAAACTGCGTTTTGCGACATTGTTGGCAAAAAAACGCTAATGACCGCATAGCGCGAAATGGAGTGCTTAGACCAAAGCTTACCGCCGTAGATAAGCGAAAACTAAAAGCTGAATGCCCCTTCATTTAGCGGGCGGTAAGTGAGGTTCATCTCGCAAGCAATTAACGAGGTAGTCAATAAAGGCCCGTAGTTTAGGGGCCAAGTAGCGTGTTGGTGGGTATAGCATCCATAATCCGCCGCTGTATGAGCTGATAAAGCGCCACGCGGGTAACACCGGCACCATCTGGCCCTCTTGTAACGCATCTCTCGCGGTAAAGTAAGGCAGGCTGCCAATGCCAATATGTTGCAAAACGGCATCCAGCCTGACACCGGTGTGATTGGCGGCATAGCGGCCTTTTACGGCAACCGTAATAGCCTTGCTGCCCTGACGGAATTTCCATCGTGCATCCGCCGGTGTTTCTCCCAAATAAATGCAACTGTGATGTGCTAAATCATGGGGATGCAGTGGTGTGCCGTGAGTGGCGAGATACTCGGGTGTGGCACATAACAAATGCTCAATATCCATTAATTGCCGTCCGACCATACCTGGAGGCGGTTGATTGGTGATCCGGATGGCCAAATCCACATTCTCATCGATCAGGTCGACATAGCGATCATCCAGTATCAGTTGCACATCAATTTTGCTGTAGCGGCGTAAAAATTCTGGTATATGGGGATGAACCACAAACCGACCAACTGCTTTCGGCACACTGATGCGAATAAGCCCCTCAGGTTCTTGATTGTATTGGCCGCTAACCTCCATCACGGCATTCGCGGCACTGAGCATCGCATGACAACGCTTATAGACTTCTTCGCCACTTTCGCTTAAACGCAATTTACGGGTTGTACGCTGCAATAAGCGGGTTGCGAGTGCTTTCTCCAATCGGCTGACACTGCGGCTAATCGCTGATGGTGAGACCCCTAATTGGCGAGCGACCACGGAAAAGCTACTCGCTTCAACCACTTTAACAAAAATCGCCATTTCACTGAGCAGTGCCAGCGGAAGATTTGTGCTCATAGTGCAAAAGTCCTTTGAGTCTGTGACGGATTATCACGTCAGGTTGACACTAATATAATCATATTGGAAATGATAAAAGGATAATGATTATGACGATGCGACTATTTTTTGAGAGCGATGCATTAGCGACTGAGGTGACTGTCTTGAGCTGTCACCCTGAAGGCGAGCAGTTTGCCACGATATTGCAGGCAACAATTTTCCATCCGCAAGGGGGAGGCCAGCCATCTGATACTGGTTGGATAGGTGACAGTCAGGTATTGCGGGTCGTGCTACAGGGGCAATTGACGCACTATCTGGATAAGCCTGTCGCATTGGGAACACACCAAGCCCGCATTGACAGTGAACGTCGCGCACTCAACACGCGTATGCATTCTGCTGGGCATATCATTGGCAATATTGGTGAGTGTCTTGGTTGGTTACCTATAAAAGCGCACCATTGGCCGGGAGAGGGCAGAGTCTCATTTAAACGAGGAGAAAACCCTCAGCCAATCGATATTGTATTTATTCAGGCGTCTTTGGCGCAATTAATCAGTAAGAATCTACCGAGACAGACTCAGGTACAGGGCGATTTCAGGGAAGTGGGATTTGGTGATCTGCCTGCCTATGCCTGTGGTGGGACCCATGTAAAGACTTTGCACGAATTGGGGGATGTGGTTATTCAATCGATCTCGGAGAAGAAAGGGGTAATGTCGATCAACTATATGTTGAGTTAGTGGGCCGCTGATATTCATTACGCACAGAACTTCCTGACACGCGGATCTAATACTTAGCGTACTCGTAAAATGGTTCACCAATCTGCAACTTCAATGACTTTGGGTATATGATTCACCCTACAGAAAAGAAAGTTTTGAAGGATATTTTGGTGAACGACGAAAAGATTAAGCATTTAAATGCGGTCAGCCATCGCGCCCGTAAAGTGATGGAAAGAGAAGGGCTGGATGCACTGGTCGTCACTGTGTGTGATAACTTTTATTATTTAACTGGGTTTGCCAGTTTCTTTATGTATACCTTCCGACACACCGGGGCGGCAGTTGCCATCTTGTTTCGCGATCCTGCTATCCCATCACAAATCATCATGAATGAGTTTGAGGCTGCCAGCACACACTTCGATATGCCTAATATGGTGCTAAAAACCTTTCCCGTGTGGGTTGATGTGGATGATCCGCGTAATCCACTCAATCACCAAAAGAAGCGTGAACGTCCAATTGGACCACCCATTGAAGCCGTTTTTGGCCTAGTGAAAACAGCACTTCAAGAAGCGGGAGTAATGGATAAGAGGCTCGCGATTGAATTACATGCGATGTCCAATGGTGGCAAAAGCGTGCTGGATAAAGTTGCTCCGGGACTAAAATGGATCGATTCCACTGCGCTGTTTAATGAAATAAGAATGATAAAAAGTCCGTGGGAGATTGAGCACCTACGAAAAAGCGCTGAAATTACTGAGTATGGCATTGCCTGTGCAGCTAAGAAAATTCGGGTTGGATGCACAGCGGCTGAATTAACCGCTGCATTTAAAGCTGCGGTGATGACATTCCCAGAAACCAATTTCTCTCGTTTTAATCTTATTTCTGTCGGTGATAATTTTTCACCAAAAATGATGGCAGATAGCACACCAGCAAAACTGGGCGATTTAATTAAATTCGACTGTGGTGTTGATGTGGCAGGTTATGGCGCAGATCTTGCCAGAACCTTTGTCTTAGGTGAGCCAGATGAACTGACACAACAAATATATGACACCATCAGAATGGGTCATGAGCATATGTTATCGATGGTTGCGCCTGGCGTGAAATTAAAAGATGTTTTTGATTCCACGATGGCTGTCATTAAAAAGTCAGGTTTACCCCATTATAACCGTGGTCACCTTGGGCATGGTGATGGCGTATTTTTAGGGTTAGAGGAAGCCCCTTTTATTAGCTCGCTAGCCACTGAAACGTTTAGTCCAGGGATGGTATTAAGCCTGGAAACACCTTATTACGGCATCGGCGTCGGTTCAATAATGCTGGAAGATATGATTCTCATTACCAATAACGGGTTTGAATTTTTAAGCAAATTGGAACGTGACCTAATTCGTTGCCATTAATTTGTGCGCAACATCTCATTTTATATGAATAAAATTCAACTTTGAAAATTAGCATCTTTGTTGTTTTATCACATTAATTTGAGTACTCGGCCACTTAATTATCAGTACAAAAAAGTCATTAGATTATTCATATAAAATAAAGTGTTACCACATAAATTGTGGTAACACTTCTGCTATTTATATGTTCACAGTTATTTATAATATTGAAATGGTTTTATTAATAATGATAACGGAGGTGATAATCGATTATGCCGATAATAGTGAGTTTGTATTGTTCAATATATAAAAAATACTTCAGCTAATCAAAATCCTAAGTACTTGCAGTTCAATAAATGAGCAAAAAAAACAAATCGTGCTACCCCTGAACAGAAGACTGTATCGAACTAATTGCCAAGAGAAAATATTTTAAATTGCCAATGGTGTATTTAATGGTGTTTTTAACTAGGAATAGTCCTATGGTCGTCAAAAATAGCGTACATATCACATTTTCGCCGCTATCAATCGCTGGAATAACAATATTCTATAATAATTAAGCAACAGTATTTTCTTTCAACTATCCTATGTAACATGCTGTAATACATTCCAAGGACGTCTTTTCATCATAATTTCATCATGAAAATGTAAATCCGTGAAGTCGCTTTTATCGAACATCAAACAAGTTGCTGGCTTAAGGGTTATATAATGTATAACGCATTTACGACACTGCTGCGTCCGTTGCAACGGCACAGAATTACTATATTAGCGCTATTAATTTCCGGCCTTTCAGTTAACTCCGCTTTGGCAGAAACACAGTATGATTCATTAATCATCAAAGCTAGAGCAGGGGACACTGCGCCGGTCCTTGACTATTTACAAAAAGAATCTAAAGCGGGCCCGCTTAATAGCGGGCAAGTTGACGACTGGCTGCAAATTGCCGGTTGGGCAGGGCGCGATCAAGAAGTTATCGATGTCTATGAGCGCTATCACTCTTCAACAAATCTTTCGTCGCGAGGATTGGCGGCGGCGGCACGTGCCTATCGGAATGAAAAACGTTGGGATCAAGCGTTGGCACTGTGGCAGAGCAGTTTGAAGAAAGATCCCACTAACCCTGATCTGATTACTGGCATGATCATGACTCAGGCTGACTCTGGGCGTGGTGGTGAAGCTTTACAGCAAGCAAAAGAATTGGCTGAGCGTAATCCTTCCGCAAAAAACTACATGACACTGTCCTATCTGAGCCGTGCGACCAATCGTAATTATGATGCGTTACAAGCTTCCAGTGAGGCGGTACGACTGGCGCCAGAATCGGAAGAAGTATTAAAAAATCATCTTGAGATATTGCAGAGAAACCGAATTGCCGATCCGGCGTTACAGTTAGCGAAAGAAAACCCAAAACTGGTGACCGCAGAGCATTATCGTCAACTCGAGCGAGATGCGGCAGCGGAACAAGTTCGTATGGCGGTCATGCCAACGCGCAGTGAAACAGAGCGTTTTTACATTGCCGATCAAGCTCTGGCCGACTATCAGGATTTGTTAACTCGCTGGAGTAAAGATCCCGCAGCTCAAGAGGATTACCAGCGTGCGCGTATTGATAGACTTGGTGCATTATTGGTACGCCGCAATACAGTTGAGTTGATTAAAGAATTTGAAGCGATGGAAGCTGAAGGCTACAAAATGCCTGACTACGCTCGTCGCTGGGCTGCCTCTGCTTATATTGATCAACGTATGCCTGAGAAAGCCGCCCCGATTCTGACCAGCTTATATTACGCCGATGGGAAAACCTTCCGTAACAGTGACGACTTGCTTGATGCCGATGACCTCTATTACTCACTGAATGAAAGTGAGCAATTAGATAAGGCACATCAATTTGCTAAAAACTATAGCGAGCAAACCCCGTATCAAGTTGGCGTTTATGGTCTGCCGGGTAAAGAGCCCAATGACGACTGGATGGAAGGTCAAACGCTGCTGGTTCAATCTCTGGTCGCCCTCAATGACTTGCCAGCGGCGCAGAAAAAACTGGAGACATTGTCCAGCACCGCACCGGCTAACCAGAACTTACGCATTGCGTTAGCCAGTGTTTATCTAGCAAAAGATTTGCCACGTAAAGCGGAACAAGAATTGAAAGCGGTTGAATCATTGGCACCGCGCAGTCTTATTTTGGAGCGTGCGCAAGCTGAAACCGCGATGGACCTGCAAGAATGGCATCAGATGGAGTTACTGACCGATGATGTGATTGCCCGTTCGCCGGAAGATGTACCCTCGCAGGAATTAGACCGCCAGCGTAAAATTCACAATATGTATGAATTGCGTGTGAGTGGTAACCGCGCACTTTCCTCCAATAGTCCAGTCAGTGGCAACAAAGACTATGGTTTTGAAACCCTCTTATATAGCCCGCCGATAGCCGAAAACTGGCGGGTCTTTGGGGGCGGTAGTTATAACAACTCTCAGTTTGAAGAAGGTACCGGCATTAACCGTGTGTTGCGTTTGGGCGGGGAATGGACGTCTCGTGACCATTGGGTTGAAGCTGAAGTGAATAACCAGAACTATGGTTTTGGCAATAAAACCGGTGCTCGCTTAGCAACTTGGTACGACTTTAATGACCATTGGCGTGTGGGGGGGCAGGTTGAACGGTTGGCTAAAGATACCCCGTTACGAGCGATGAAAAATAACATCACTGCCAACAGCGCTTCAGCCTTTGTGCTTTGGAAAGCTGATGATCGCCGTGATATTGAATTCAATGTCACACCATCCGATTTCTCTGATGGTAACAACCGTTGGGAATATGAACTTAACGGGCGTCAACGTATTTGGACGGGACCTTACCTGACAGCCGACTTCAGCTTGGGTCTGGCCGCTAGCCACAATACCAAAGAAGACGTGATTTACTATAACCCGAAAAGTGATTTCACTTACTTACCTGCAATAACCCTGAATCACATCATGTACCGCCATTATAAAACGGTCTGGAGCCAGCAAATACAGCTCGGTGTCGGTGGCTATTGGGAGAAAAACTACGGAAATGGTCTGGTAACCACGGCAGGTTATGGACAACGTATTCAATGGAATGATGTCGTCGATGCTGGTTTGGCATTGACCTACGATAAACGTCCTTATGATGGTGTCCGTGAGCACGACCTCTCGCTCGCTTTCGATTTGAATTACCGTTTCTAAGAGATCAGTGCTATGGCAAAGATATTATTGATAATCCGGATTCTTGTAGTCGGAATAATAACGCTACTGGCATCCGCGTGTTATGCCGAGAAACCTGTATTTGTTCCACCAGCCGAACGTGCATTGCCGTTGAATGAAAGGCCGTGGCAAAAAAATACGTTTGTGGTCATCGCGTATCATGATGTTGAAGATGACTCTGCTGACCAGCGTTATTTGTCGGTTAGAAGCAGTGCCTTAAGTGAACAATTGGCGTGGTTAAAAGACAATCGCTACAACGTGATTTCCGTCGATCAGATTTTGGCCGCTCGCAATGGTGGTGCGCCATTGCCTAACAAAGCCGTATTGCTAACGTTTGACGATGGTTACAGCAGTTTTTATACCCGTGTTTTCCCGTTGTTAGAAGCCAACAATATGAGCGCAGTATTGGCACCGGTAGGAACATGGATTGATACTCCGCCTAATAAAAAGGTGGATTTTGGTGGGTTAAGTACTGATCGCGATCGTTTCCTAACGTGGAAAGAGATCGGCGAGATGTCTAAGTCGAAGCTGATTGAAATCGGTGCTCATACCTATGCCTCTCATTATGGTGTCATTGCTAACCCGCAAGGAAACACCGAGCCAGCGGCAGCTAATCTGGCCTACGATCCAAAAACCAAAAAATATGAAACTGAAGCAGCCTTTAAGCTGCGGATGGAAAAAGATGTTTCGTTGATTACCGAACGCATCATCAAAGCAACCGGCAAGCAGCCTCGCGTCTGGGTATGGCCTTACGGCGCGCCGAATGGCACCGTACTCAGTATCTTACGCCAACACGGTTATCAGATGGCGATGACATTGGAACCGGGTATTGCGAACGTCAATGATTTGATGAATATCCCTCGTATTCTGATCAGCAATAACCCCTCGCTAAAGGACTTTGCTCAGTTAGTCACGTTGGTACAAGAAAAAGATATCATGCGCGTCGCGCATGTCGATTTAGACTATTTGTACGATCCTGATCCCGTACAGGAGAAGGAGAATCTCGACAAACTGATCCAGCGTATTTCTGATTTACGTGTGACGACGGTGTTCTTGCAAGCGTTCTCTGATCCGAAAGGGGATGGCAATATCCGCGAGGTGTATTTCCCTAACCGCTGGATACCGATGCGCCAAGACTTATTTAACCGTGTTGCATGGCAATTAGCCTCACGACCAGATGTTGATGTTTATGCTTGGATGCCAGTATTGGCATTCGAAATGGACCCTTCATTGCCACGGATCACGCGTATCGATCCGAAAACGGGCAAAACAAGCATCGATCCTGACCAATATCGCCGTCTGTCGCCATTCAACCCTGAAGTCAGACAGCGCATTATCGATATCTACCGCGATATGGCCTACAGCGCTCCGATTGATGGCGTGCTCTATCACGACGATGCTGTGATGTCTGATTTTGAAGATGCCTCACCGGATGCGATCCGTGCATACGAAAAAGCCGGTTTCCCTGGTTCGATTACCACCATACGTAACGATCCTGAAACCATGGCGCGCTGGACTCGCTATAAGAGCAAGTATCTGGTTGATTTTACTAACGAGCTAACACGCCAAGTGCGTGATATTCGTGGCCCACAAGTCAAATCAGCTCGTAATATATTCGCTATGCCGATTTTAGAACCGGAAAGTGAAGCATGGTTTGCGCAGAATCTCGATGATTTCTTGGCGAACTATGATTGGGTTGCCCCGATGGCAATGCCGTTGATGGAAAAAGTACCGTTATCTGAGTCGAACGAGTGGCTATCACAACTGGTCAACAAAGTTGCAGAACGCCCTGGAGCATTAAACAAAACTGTATTTGAACTGCAGTCGAAGGACTGGACCAAGCCTGAGGGCAGCAATGCCATTAGTGGGGCGATACTGGCAGGCTGGATGCGCCAGTTGCAGTTAAATGGCGCGCAAAATTTTGGTTACTATCCGGATAACTTTATCACTGGCGAACCACCGCTAAAAGATGTCCGCCCTGTGCTATCTTCTGCCTGGTATCCTTTATATGATCGATAGAATTATTGCGTTACTCATCCTATGCCTGGTACTGAGCATCCCTGCGGGAATGATCCTGCTCTTTACCGGTGACGTATTGCTGAATTTTGTTTTCTTCTATCCGCTGTTTATGTCCGGGATCTGGATAACAGGCGGTGTTTATTTCTGGCTACGCCGTGAAAGACATTGGCCTTGGGGGGACGATGTTCCCCCGCCAGAATTGAAAGGTAATCCGCTGGTTTCAATCCTCATCCCTTGCTTTAACGAGGGGCTAAATGCGCGGGAAACCATTCATGCGGCCTTGGCGCAAACTTATACCAACATTGAGGTCATCGCCATTAACGATGGCTCCAGTGATGATACCGCGCAAGTGCTCGACGCATTACTGGTTGAAGATCCTCGATTGAGAGTGATTCATCTGGCTCATAATCAGGGCAAAGCGATAGCCCTGCGTATGGGAGCAGCGGCCGCGCGCAGTGAATATCTGGTTTGTATCGATGGTGATGCTTTACTCGATAGAAAAGCGGTGCCGTATCTGGTGGCGCCACTGATTGCCAATCCACGTGTCGGTGCCGTGACGGGTAATCCACGGATACGCACCCGCTCAACCTTGGTCGGTCGTGTTCAGGTGGGTGAGTTTTCTTCCATTATCGGGCTGATTAAGCGAACGCAACGTGTCTATGGCCAAGTCTTCACCGTTTCAGGTGTGGTGGCTGCTTTCCGCCGTAGAGCATTAGCGGATGTGGGCTATTGGAGCCCAGATATGATCACGGAAGATATTGATATCAGTTGGAAGTTGCAGGTCAGGCACTGGTCAGTATTCTTTGAGCCGCGTGGTTTATGCTGGATTTTGATGCCAGAAACGCTACGAGGTTTATGGAAGCAACGCCTGCGTTGGGCACAAGGTGGGGCAGAAGTGTTCCTGAAGAATATGTTCAAGCTGTGGCGCTGGCGCAATCGCCGGATGTGGCTGCTATTCTTTGAGTATTCACTTTCCATCACGTGGGCGTTTACCTACCTATTCAGTATCATTTTATTCCTCTTGGGATTAGTGATTACGTTGCCGCCGGGCATACATGTGCAAACCGTGTTCCCACCAGCGTTTACTGGGATGGTATTGGCGCTGACTTGTTTGATGCAGTTTGCTATCAGTTTGGTGATTGAACGGCGCTACGAGCCCAAATTGGGGAATTCGCTATTCTGGATTATCTGGTATCCAATGGTTTACTGGATGCTAAGTTTGTTTACGACCGTGGTGGCGTTCCCCAAAGTCATGCTCAATACCAAGCGTAAACGTGCGCGTTGGGTGAGCCCAGATCGCGGAATAGGGAGGGTTAAGCCATGAGTGAACCTCTGATTCATACTGAACAGCGGGCTATTCCCCGCTGGATTGATATCATTATCACCGCTTTAGCTTGGATTGGTTTTATCTTCCTATTTGCTAAGGGTTTTTTTGACATGATTGGCAGAGCGCCAAATATGGGACCGATACCTTTTAGGCTCTATATACTCAGCGGTCTCACCACTATTGCCTTGTATTTCGCCATCGCATTGTTTAATGCTGTGATTATCATTTTATGGGCCAAATATAACCAAGTCCGTTTTCAGGTTGAACGCCGTGGGCATCGGCCAAGTTTGGATGACGATGAGTTGGCGAGCAGTATGGACCTCTCTGGGGAGATGATCGCCAAACTGAAAGCCGGTTCCTGCATGACGCTGTACAACGACGAACATGGGCAGCTACTGGAAGTGAAAGATGGGTTACAACTGCCTACAGTTGCACCGGTCGTCAATTTACGTCGAGGGTGATGGTCAAATAATCGCTAAATACCTGAAAGTTTGATTTTATGATTGCTACTTTCGGGTATTTAGCGACACCCACTGTTAATTTAGATCTGCTTTAGTGATAAATACCGCATAAAGCCGCTTTCTTTTATAATCCCCATTCATATATTGCTATGATTTAGCAGAAATTGTAGTGCGATGCGTAATTGAATGTCGCCGCAGCGGGTATTTCTCTGGCAGTTGAATTTTAAAAGGGAGCATACAGTGAAGCAAAATCATTTTGGACAAACTATCGGAGCAGAATTATCGAGCTGGCAAACCGCGCAACGGCCACAACGGGAAATTTTACCGGGCCATTTTTGCTATCTAGCCCCAGTGAATACCGATAAGCACGAGGCCTGCTTATATCAGGCGTATCACTTAGTCAAAGACGCGCATGATTGGACGTATTTCTATTGTGAGCGGCCTGAGAGTCAGGACGATTTTCATCAATATTTGCAATCGCTGATTGAGACCAACGACTCTTTCCATTTCACGGTAGTGGATGCGCAAACGGACTTGGCACTCGGTACGGTTGCGTTACAACGAATTGATGAAAAGAACGGTGTTATCGAGATTGGCTCTGTTAATTGGTCACCGCGATTAAAACGTCACTCGGCGGGGACTGAAGCAATATATTTACTGCTACATTACGTCTTTGACAAATTAGGTTATCGCCGCTGTGAGTGGAAATGTGATTCACTGAATGAGCCATCCAATTCAGCTGCATCTCGATTTGGTTTCCAGTTCGAGGGGCAATTCCGTCAGGCTATTGTCACCAAAGGGCGCAATAGAGACACCAACTGGTATTCCATTACTGACCGTGAGTGGCCATTAATTAAGCAGGCATTTAATGATTGGCTTGCGATGGATAACTTTGACAGTGAAGGTAAACAGAAAACACGATTACAAGATTTAAGAATCAGTCGATAATGATGATTAATCACACTGTGGTTAATACTATATTATTGTATTAATGGGTTATTATTTTATTTCGCCTTTACTTAAAACAGCGATAAAAAGAGTAGGGGCGAAAGAGAAGTGCGAGACTAAGGCCAGTCATAAAGCAGGGCTAAATAGTATAACGTGAAATGAATATTGATTAGAACAAAAAACAAACAAAATAAAAAAATAATATTTTTTTGCATTCTGATATCGCGAAACTTAAGAGTGTCATTATACTGTAATCATCTGGCGGTATTTTTCACACGGTGCATAGCTTAGGCTGTTGTTTATCACTGCGGGGATCGCTAATGGTAGAGTCCATGATTGGGCTGTTAAGACAAGAACAAGATTTTACTCAAGCGACTCGTTATTACGAGGGCTTCCCTTCCGACCCTCAATTTCCAGTAGTACAATCATTATCTCTCCCAAATATATTAACGCCAACGTCCGTACTCTTAGTCTTTATACCCTGTAATACCCTCCCTTGCGATACCGTGGTCACCCAAGTTATTAGGGTGCTGAAGTGTTCACGTTATTCGCATTTTTCATTGGCTAGTATTGGCTGCGAAGGAAGCCATAACCTCATCCGTATGTGAACATAATCGCGCAGGCAATTTCTGCTGCGGTAGATGAAACAAACTGTAAGGTGCCACTATGGGAAGACAGAAAGCAGTGATCAAAGCTCGTCGTGAAGCGAAACGTGTTATTAGACGTGATTCGCGTAGCCATCGTCAGCGTGAGGAAGAGAACGTGACATCGTTAGTACAAATGGGCGGTGTCGAATCAATCGGTATGGCACGGGATAGCCGTGATACCTCCGTTATCCAAGCACGCACGGAAGCTCAAGGTCATTACTTATCGGCCATAGACAGTAAATTGCTCATCTTCGCCACCGGCGAAGCAGGGTGTGGTAAAACCTTTATCAGTGCAGCCAAAGCGGCTGAAGCACTAATCCACAAAGAAGTTGATCGAATCATTGTAACGCGGCCAGTGCTACAGGCAGATGAAGACCTAGGCTTCTTGCCTGGCGATATCTCTGAGAAATTCGCGCCTTACTTCCGCCCGGTGTATGACATTCTGCTGCGTCGGCTCGGATCGTCCTTCATGCAATACTGCTTACGTCCTGAAATCGGGAAAGTAGAGATTGCGCCTTTCGCCTATATGCGTGGGCGTACTTTTGAAAATGCGGTGGTGATCCTCGATGAGGCACAAAATGTCACCGCCAGCCAAATGAAGATGTTCCTGACCCGTCTCGGTGAAAATGTCACGGTAATCGTTAATGGTGATATCACCCAATGCGACCTTCCGCATGGCGTGAAATCGGGTCTTAGTGATGCGTTGGAGCGCTTTGCTGAGGATGAAATGATTGGCATTATCCGCTTTGATAAACAGGACTGTGTCCGCTCAGCGCTGTGCCAACATACCTTGAATGCCTATTCATAGTTCTGCGTTATGAATGGATGACCCCATAAAAAAGGGCAAGCGCTTAATGCGCTTGCCCTTTGCTTATCATGAAGGTACTGACTTTTCCGCAACACCTATTTACCGCAACGACCATGTTTTACCGCAACGACTTATGACAACTGATGGCGGCGGCAGCATGCTGCTACAGCATAATCGTCATCATATAAGCCGCGAACAGCGCTAGATGCGCAGTCCCATTCAGAACGTTGGTTCTGCCCGTAGAGAAAGAGATTTGCGATAGAATCAACACACTGACCATCACCACAATATGGGGCGCTTCCAGGCCAAAGTTCAATTCCTGTCCGGTCAGCACGGCGATTAAGGTCACCGCTGGTACCGTCAGTGAAATGGTCGCCAATACCGAACCGAAGAACAGATTCATGGCGCGTTGAACTTGATTCGCCAGTACCGCTTTTAATGCCCCTAAGCCTTCAGGTGAAAGGATCAGTAATGCAATCAGGAAACCGGTAAATTTGGCGGGCGCATTCAATTCAGTCAGCAAGGCTTCCAACGGGTTGGCATCAAATTTGGTTACCGCGATTACTGCAACCAGATGAACTAACAACCAACACGCATGGGACAGACTACTGTGGGAAGAGGGCTTACCATGGTGTGGATCGCTTGGGTCATCCCCTTCGTCTTCATGCTCATAAACAAACAGATTCTGATGTGTTTTGGTTTGTATCAGCAGGAAAACGCCGTACATTGCCGCTGAAATTGCGGCCACAACTAACGACTGTGCGACGCTAAAGCTACCCTCTGGCAGGGTGCTCGGTAAGACCAAGACAATGATAGCCAGCGGGAAAATCGCCATCAGGTATTGTTTGATACCGACTAAATTGACGTGCTGAGTTGCGAATTTACGGCCACCCAACAGTAACGACACGCCAACCAACCCGCCAATAACAATCATGATGATTGAATAGAGCGTATCGCGCATCAAGGCTGGGGCAGCATCGCCAGTCGCCATCATTGCCGAGATCAAGCTAACCTCAAGAACAACCACGGATAAACTGAGGATAAGTGAGCCGTAGGGTTCACCCAAACGGTGGGCTAACACGTCAGCATGGCGTACCACGCTGAAAGCACTGCTCAGGATCCCCACCAAGGCGATCAGGTTGATAACGATAACGGCAGCGAAATTGCTGGTATCACCCCATAAATTTAGAATAACCAGCGCAATGATAGGCAGGATAAGGGAGTATTCGTGGTGGCGTGATTTAGATCGGCCAGGATCATTTTGCGACTTCATTTTGAGAACGCTCCTAAAAACTTTACTGCATTAAACGGGCCTTACAGCCATTTAACGATAATTAAGCGCCATATTGCAGGCTAAGTAGCCTTAAGACTAACAAATAACAGGGAATTGTCGCAGAAAATTTACAAGGTTTTAACTGGACTAGCCATAAAAAAGGCCATAAAAATGGACATACGAGATGATGTCCATTGATTTAACAGAAATTAATTAATACTAGTCGTCAATATTATCCATAACTTCATGGCGCTTATGATGATAGTCTTCTTCATTCAACCCTTCACGCCAGTAAGGGATCGCATAAAGCTGCTGGCGCTCACACCCTTTCTCACGGCGCAGATAACGGCGCAACTGCACAACCAGACTGTCTTCACCGGCTATCCAAAATGTGGCTTCTTCCATCGGCAAATTCAGGGCGCAGAACTGGTTGATAACGTCTTTCGTTTTCTCTGTACCGCCAATCACCCAACTCAGCTCAACACCGGCCGGTTTAATGAGATCCAATACATCCTGTGGGGTATCGACGCGAATGATGGCATGGCCTTCTGCATCAGCGGGTAGTGTTTCCAATAGTGCGGCAATGGCTGGGAGCGAGGAAGGGTCACCCACCAGATAGCTGTAAGCTGACGGTGGCAGCAGTGTTTCAGGCCCACCCGGATTAGTTATCCCCAACCAATCACCCGGTTTCGCATTGCGGGCAAAATTCACCGCCGGACCACTGTGGTCATGAAGTGCGAATTCGATATCAATCTCACCCAATTCTGGGCGGATAGCCCGAACGGAATAGGTTCGCACAATAGGACGCACTTCTGCTGCTGGCCACACTGGGCCTTTCTCACCCAGTACCGGCAACTCCGGCTGTGTTTGCCCCGCCAAAGGCAAGAATACCTTCAAATGAGCACCGCCACATTCAGGGGGATAATTTTGTAACGTCGGGCTTTCAAAAGTAATTCGGCGCAGATGAGGGGAGAGATCTACCGTTCTTTTGACCTGAACCAAACGTGGTGGAGTGGGACGATAGCGCGGTTTTGTTGCGGTAGCTGCTGTGGTCACAGTTTATCCTTTTTAATGTTGTGGCGTTTTGACTTGAACATCAGCCAGCGGAAGCTATGGCTTATTGCGGCGCAAATTATAACATCAACCAATGTTAATGATAATTATTTGCATAAAAAATATGTCAGGAATATGAAAAGAGCGAGGGCAACACTCAATAGCAGAGCCATTAAATCTATCGTCGCGTGACTATATTAAAAAGTTATTAATTATAGCGAGCGGTGTTATTTCTCACCGGACGTTATTAAATTAAAGAAAAAAATAAATATATATGTAATTGATAATAAATGAAATTATATATATTAGGGCTGAAGCGACTTGGTATCTATCGGTCATTATCTTTGCTTAGTACAAAAAAACATAAGCCACGGTTTTTTTGTATTTGGTTGTCGTGATTTTCTGCCGTATTGCTTTGAGTAGGCAAATTAAACGAATTAAGTCGAGATGAAAGAGGCTATGCATGAATTTCCAACAACTTAAAATTATTCGGGAATCAGCCCGCTGCAATTACAACCTGACGGAGGTCGCGAATACATTATTTACCTCCCAGTCTGGTGTCAGTCGGCATATTCGCGAACTGGAAGAAGAGTTGGGTATTGAGATCTTTATCCGCCGTGGCAAGCGTTTATTAGGGATGACAGAGCCGGGAAAAGAGTTGCTGACTGTCGCAGAGCGTATGTTGAATGATGCTAACCAGATTCGCCGCTTGGCAGACGTATTCAGTAATAATGATAGTGGTCAGCTCCATATTGCCACGACCCATACTCAGGCGCGCTACAGTTTACCGAGAGTCATCAAAGAGTTTCGTCTGCTGTACCCAGAGGTAAAGTTGGTGATCAGTCAGGGAAACCCGCAAGAAATTGCTGCGATGTTGCACGCGGGTGAGGCAGATATCGGTATTGCCAGCGAATTACTCATGAGCGATGAAACCATCGCTGCATTTCCTTATTATCGCTGGCATCACGCCATTGTTGTGCCAGAAAACCACCCGCTGACACAAGAACCGAATATCACCTTGGAAACCCTCAGTACGTTACCCTTAATTACTTATCGGCAAGGGATAACTGGGCGGTCACGGTTGGATAATGCCTTCAAAAATGCGGGGTTAACGCCCGATATTGCGCTCAGCGCCCAAGATTCTGATGTGATTAAAACTTATGTTGAGCTGGGTATGGGCGTTGGGATTTTGGCGGATATGTCCTACGAGGCCCATCGCGATAACGGATTGGTACGATTAAATGCAGAGCACTTATTTGATGCGAATACCGTTTGGTTGGGGCTAAAACGCGGACAGTTACAACGTAACTTTATCTGGTTCTTTATCCAGCTCTGTAATCCAACACTTTCCCTGAATGATATCAAAGAGAAAGTGCTGGCAGAGACGACGGATGAAGTGGTGATCGACTACCAGATTTAAGCGTTAAATAGCGGACTGGCGCGTTGAACAGATAACCGTCAGTCGAGATCATCATTATCGGGGCTAAACCGCACGCGTACTTCTGTCCCACCTTCTTCACGCTGGCGAATATCACACTGCCCATTCAGGCTGGTGGCTCTATCTTGCATAATCATCAGGCCGTAATGGTTAGGTCGTTCACTGGCTTGACCTATCCCGCAGCCATTATCGATGATGGACATCAACACATCACCGTCCTGCGCGACGACGTTAATCTCCGCTCGGCTGGCATGGGCGTGTTTGTAGATATTGTTGAGCGCTTCACGGGCAATATTCACCATATGGATAGCCTGATGGTCGGGCACAAAGTCGGAGGCTAAGTCAAAACTGAGCGTAATGGGTAAATTTGCACGTTCGCTGAATTCGTTGACCAATGTCTGAAGTGCAGCGTGTAAAGTTGCCGCGTTGAGTTTCAGGCGGAATGTGGTGAGCAGCTCACGTAACTGGCGATAGGCGATATTCAATTCATCACGCATTTGCTGCACTAAAAGTTTACTCGGTTCTGGCATGTCTGGCGTCTGCATCTGCAAACAGCTCACCTGTATTTTTAAGCAGGAGAGAGATTGCGCGATGGAGTCATGCAGCTCGCGTGCAATGGAGGAACGCTCCTCCATTAACAGTAATTGCTGCTGGTGTCTTGCTTGGCTCTCCAGCGCTAAAGTGCTGGTCAGTTGCTCGACCAGTGTATTGACTAACTGTTGCTGATCAGCGTTAAGCGGGTTATCCGCAGGTAGCTTCGCCAACAACAAGCCATATTGACCAAGCTTATCGCTCAAGCTCCAACTGAGCGACTCCCGTGATGTTGCTGGGCTTGTCTCATAGGATGCACTGCTGATAGTTAACGGTGCCGGGCGATTTTGTGGGGGTAAGTATTCTCCATCCATCATGTCCGTGAGGTGGGAGCGATACAGGTGATTTTCGTACAAGCAAATTTGCACATTTTCGAGTGGTGTCAGTGCTTGCAGTTGATCAATAACTGGCACTAATCGTTCGCTCAACGGTTGATTGGTGTGCAACTGGCGACTGCTGTGATAGAGGAACGCCAAGACCTGATTTTTCTGTTGTAGATCTGTGGTTTTTTGTTCGACTCGCTTTTCTAAATCACTGTAGATCAAGGATAATTCTTGTGACATACGGTTTAGGGCCGTGCCTAGCATGCCCATTTCGTCGCGTTGATTAGATAAGGTGTAGCGCTTACTAAAATCACCACGACCAATCGCATTCGCCATCGAAATAAGTTGCAACCATGGGCGTAATAAGCGGCGACGCAAATAGTAGATAGTCGCTAACAGTAGGCCCAGTGTCAGGATAATAAAGACCAACTGGATCAGGGTGACTAACAATAAGCGTTGTTCAGTTTTGTGATCAATCGCTAATACCAACGCATCTAACTGGTGAACGAAATCAGCCACACTTGCCGCCACTTCGTCAGGGTGCTTGGCTTGCGTGAGTTGTGGTTTTAGCGTGTCCTGCCAATAGCGCTCTATTTGTTGGTACTGGCTGGTCAAGCCTTCCCGTGTGAGGGCTTGTTGTAAATCACGGCTGGTTTTGTCTTGCTCCAATGCCACCAGATAGGGTAAGTCACGGTCATCCAATGGCACCATTGAAAGCAGCCGGTAACTTTGCATACGCAATGAGCCCGCTTTATTGATTGCATGAGCATTACCCTGAATGCTTTGTGCCATCCATGACGAGATCGTCATGCCAGCTAATCCTAGCACCCCCAGTAGCATCATCAGTAAAGAGATCTGATTGACCAGGGGGATCAGGTAACGTTTCATAAAGTGGGCTTCCTAGGCTAATAACCCTGCAACATTACCGGTTTTATGGGGTAAATGTTAGCCCTAATGAGACTTCATCCCCGCCGCGGTCATCATCATGCGAAACAACATAGAGACCGCCAATAGGGCCAGAACACTGCCGCACCAGATAATCAGCATCCAACCGAGTCGCTTCCACCAAGGCGACTTTATCGGTTCTGCAGTTGGCGAAGGTGATTGCGATTTCATCATTTAGTGATAGCCCTGTTCGTGATTGATTTTCCCGCGGAAGACGTAGTAGCTCCAGAAGGTATAAACCAGAATGATTGGAATGATAAAAAGTGCCCCCACCAGCATAAATCCTAAGCTCTGTGGCGGTGCGGCGGCTTGCCATAAGGTAATAGACGGCGGGATAAGGTAAGGCCAGATACTGATCCCCAAACCGCTATAGCCAAGAAACATGAGTAAGAGTGTGAGTAAGAAGGGGGCATAATGACCGCCGCGTTTAACGGCGCGCAGCAAGGCCCAACTGGCCAACAACACCAACAATGGTACGGGTAGGAACCAGAATAGATTGGGCAATGTGAACCAGCGCGCTGCAATTTGTGGGTGTGCAAGCGGGGTCCAGAGGCTAATAACAGCAATAATTACTAGCATCATTACTGTCAGTGGTGTTGCCAGTTTATGCATCACTTGCTGCACATGACCGTCGGTTTTCATAATCAACCAAGTACACCCGAGCAATGCATAAGCGATCACCAAACCGACACCGCAAAACAAGGAAAAAGGTGCTAACCAATCGAACGGTCCGCCGCTGTAACTGCGACCGGTGACGCGGAAACCATGAATAAAAGCACCGACCACCATACCTTGCGTGAAAGTGGCAACCAATGACCCGCCAATAAAGGCCTTATCCCAGATGTGCTGCTTTTCCTGACTGGCTTTAAAGCGGAATTCGAAGGCGACACCGCGAAAGATCAACCCTAATAGCATGAGAGTCAGCGGGATCGCCAGTGCATCCAAAATGACGGCATAAGCTAATGGGAAAGCGCCGAGTAGCGCCGCCCCTCCGAGCACCAACCAAGTTTCGTTACCGTCCCAAACCGGTGCCACACTATTCATCATCAAATCTCGGTCGCGGCTGTTTTTGACCAGCGGAAACAAGATGCCGATACCTAAGTCGAAACCATCCATTACCACATACATCATGGTGCTAAAGACGATGATGACAAACCAAATCAATGGAAGATCAATACCCATAATTAGTGCCTGTTTTGGTTAGAGTGAGTCGGGTCAGTATCAAATGGCTCACTGACGGCAGAAAGAGGGCGAGCAGGGGTATTATGTTGACCTGGGCCACCGTTATCTTGCTGGTGGCTTTCATGCGCTTTTGGCCCTTTACGAATCAGGCGCATCATATAGGCGTAGCCCACGCCAAATACTGAACCATAGACCACAATGAAGACTAATAAACTGATGCTCATGTGTATCTCGCCATGAGATGACACCGCATCGCGGGTGCGCTGCAAGCCATAAACAATCCACGGTTGGCGGCCCACTTCAGTGGTAAACCAACCGGCCAGAATCGCAATTAACCCTGATGGCCCCATCCACAATACGAAATAGAGGAAGGGGCGAGACTGATACAGACCGCCACGCCAGCGGAGCCATAAACTCCACACACCGGCGAGAATCATTAACATGCCTAGCCCGACCATGATGCGGAAAGACCAGAAAACAATGGTGGAGTTAGGTCGATCCTCGGGTGGGAAAGATTTCAATGCGGGGATCTGTTTTTCCAAGCTGTGCGTCAGAATCAGGCTGCCTAGATAGGGAATTTCCAGCGCGAAACGGGTTCTCTCTTGTTTCATATCCGGCCAGCCAAACAAAATCAGCGGTGTGGCTTCGCCAGGTTTATTTTCCCAGTGGCCTTCTATGGCCGCAATTTTAGCGGGCTGATGTTCCAAGGTATTCAAGCCATGGGCATCGCCAATCACCGCTTGAAGGGGGGCGACAATCAAGGCCATCCACATCGCCATCGAGAGCATTTTCCGCATGGCAGGGGTATCCCGCTTGCGTAGTAAATGCCATGCGGCAGAAGCACCGACGAAGAAGGCCGACGCCAAGAAAGCGGCCGTTGACATGTGCAACAATCGGTAAGGGAACGAGGGATTAAAGATCACTTTTAGCCAATCAACCGGCACGACTTGGCCGTTGATAACTTCAAAACCTTGGGGCGTTTGCATCCAACTATTAGAAGCCAGTATCCAGAACGTTGACATCAACGTGCCGAGCGCGACCATGCAAGTGGCGAAGAAATGCAAACCAGGGCCAACACGATTCCAGCCAAACAGCATCACCCCGAGGAAACCTGCTTCAAGGAAGAACGCGGTCAGAACTTCATAGGTCAGTAGGGGGCCGGTAATACTGCCGGCAAACTCGGAGAAAAAGCTCCAGTTAGTGCCGAATTGGTAGGCCATGACGAGGCCAGAAACCACCCCCATGCCAAAGTTGACGGCAAATATTTTTGACCAAAAATGGTACAGATCACGATAATCCTCATTTTTAGTTTTTAACCATAACCCTTCCAATACCGCTAAAAAGCTGGCCAGCCCGATAGTGATGGCGGGGAAAATGATATGGAATGAAATGGTAAAAGCGAATTGAATTCTGGCCAATTCGAGGGCAGTTAAACCGAACATTCGGACCTCATAACAAACAAGATACGGCATCAAGACTTGGCAGTGAGTTAACCATAAGTTAAAGTAACTATAATAGTGACAATTAAAGCTATCTTACCTATAACAGTTGACCTATGACACGATATGAACAGTTGGCGCAGCAAATTCGGGCGCAAATACAGTCCAAAGTATGGCAGGCTGGCGACAAACTGCCTTCTCTACGAGAAAGTTGTAAGCAATCCGGCTTAAGCTTAATGACCGTTGTACAGTCCTATCAGCTACTGGAGAGTCAGGGATGGATCGTGGCTCGCCCACAATCGGGCTACTATGTTGCCTCGCGGCCGACTCAATTGCCGCAACTGCAGCGTGGTAAAAAGCTGCATCTTGATGAGCAAGTTGACATCAATACCTTTATTTTTGATGTTTTGCAGGCGGGGAAAGACCCGGCAATTATGCCGTTTGGATCTGCTTTCCCTGATCCTAGCCTCCTGTTACAGCCTCGTTTGTCTCGTGCTCTGGCCAGCGTTGCCCGCAAAATATCACCGCAAAGTTCGGTGGCAAACTTGCCACCGGGCAATGAAAGTCTCCGGCGCAATATTGCACAACGGTATGCGGCCAGTGGTATGAACGTTTCACCCGAGGAAATAGTCATTACCGCTGGCGCGATGGAGTCACTGAGCCTGAGTTTACAGGCGGTGACGCAGCCAGGTGACTGGGTGGTACTCGAGTCGCCGGCCTTTTATGGCGCATTACAAGCGATTGAGCGCTTACGATTAAAAGCCATTTTTATCCCTACACACCCGCAGCAAGGTATGGATCTCGATGCCCTTGAGCAGGTCATCAACCAATATCCCATTAAAGCCTGCTGGTTGATGACTCACTTCCAGAATCCATTGGGATGCACCATGTCTTGGCCGCAGAAAAAAAGGCTGGTGGCACTATTACAACAGAACGCGATTTCGCTGATTGAAGATGACGTTTATGGTGAGTTGTACTTTGGTGCAGAACGTCCGTTGCCTGCGAAAGCACTTGATCAACATCGGCAGATTTTGCATTGCTCATCGTTTTCAAAATGTCTGGCACCGGGTTTCCGTGTGGGCTGGGTGGCGGCGGGGGAACATGCGCAACGAATTCAACATCTACAGCTGATGAGTACGGTATCAGCCAGTGTCCCTACGCAATTGGCGATTGCAGATTATCTCTCTCAAGGGGGGTACGATACCCATCTGCGCCGTTTACGTCGCTTAATGGAACAACGATTAAATGCATTGCGGCAAGCGGCTGTCGATCACTTCCCTAAAAGTGTGAAAATAAGTCATCCTGCTGGAGGGTATTTCTTGTGGCTAGAACTGGAACCGCCGTTTAATACCAGCGAGTTGTATCGGCTCGCACTGGAGCAAGGCGTCAGTATTGCCCCTGGCAGAATGTTCACAACAGGCAATCGGTTTGATCACTGTTTCCGACTGAATGCATCATTTGCATGGTCAGAGCAAAGCCACAAAGCCATCCAGATTTTGGCGCAATTGATCAACCAATTGACTCGCCACAGTGGCAAATAGTCCGACAGGCCACGTGATTCAAACTTTTGTCACCGATGTATTTGAAGCCTATCGTTGCGTGAATCTACTCAATGAAGAAATAAGATAGGCCGTTATCAACAGTGGCGGTGACTAAAGTGAGGGTCATTACCCTGTTCATGGCGTGACCATGAACAGGGCTGTTAGGGCTGTTAGAGGCTGAGAACCTTTTGATAAGCAAAGTTTATCTCAGCATATAACTTGCAGCAGATCCATCAGGGGAGGGTGCTGTCGAGAATACCGGCCCCTGCTTGGCTCGTGACGATTGCTTTGACATCGCTAACGTCATTAACGTGTAACCGCAGTGTCGGCACCCAACCGACGTTATCCGTCAGTTGATCGGCAGCCGAAACCGAAGCATTGTAAACGGCCAATAGGTCGGTTGGCGTACCATTAACAAGGTTGTCTTTGGTGAGAATATGATGGCCTAAATAGCGTTTAATGATTTTGCTGGCCGGGATGTTATCTGCCAAGTCAATGGCATTTTTTTCCGCATAGATGGCCGATTCAAACCCTACCCCCCACAAGCTGGTAAAGTCTTGTGCAGCCAGAACTTCAGCATAATTATTGTAGACATCCACTTGCCCAAAGCGGACGCGTGGTGCGCGTTGGCCTGGGTTTCGCCAGTGGTTGTGATGCATTGTGACTTTGAGTTTATCTCTATCTTCTAGGCGAGAGTCGGAGGAACCTATCAGGTTCACTTTATCGTGATCGTCAAAGATATTGTAAGATGCGGTCACATAGTTACTGCTATGGGTGACATCCATCAACCCGTCATGTACCTGAAATACCCTGCCAAAGACCTTCGGCAATGATTGGCGCGGATGCTCACCATCATCCAGCGTGACGTGATCAACCCAAATGTGTTGAGTCGTCCATATCGACAAATTATCGTACAGACTATTCCAGTTACCCGCACTGCCATCGGTGGGGTCCCATTCAGGGAAACAGTCGTAAGCATCAGAGATCCGTAGGTTACGAATAATGATATTCGAGACATCTCTTGCTAGCAGGTGAGCACCAATAATATGCGCATCCTTACCTACGCCGATCAGAGTGACATTAGAGCCAAAGCGTTGTCGTATCTGCTGAGTTTGCGATTCGGCCGCTTCAATACGCGCCACTTCAAGTGGACCGGAAGGGGTCACCATGCCCCACGCCCCTTCAGGGTTAAAATGTGCGATAAAATCGGCCATGCTGAACACTTTGCCGGTGTCGGGTACAACAATCTTATTAGCGATGTCATCACAGGTCAGCACCGTGCCATCTTTATCCATCGCATTAATCGTGCCTTTAACATAGATGATACGTGGGGTGCTTTGATTATGAGCACTCGTTCCGCCGAGCGCATCGCGGAACTCTTGCCAAGTACTGACCACAAAGATATGGCTCTGATCGGCTGCACTTCCGCCTGATACGCCTGGGCCAAATGACCCCCATCCATCGCCATTCGCTAATATATTCCTACCTAAGTCACGTGCTGCCACGCCGGAGGAATAGATGAAACTGGCGGAAATAATCATGGCCAGTGCGCTAGAAATGACTGTTCGCCGCAGAGTAAAGGATTGATGCATGATGACTCCTGTCATAATAAATTTAATTTTATTCAACAAGATACCTATTTTAACAACTCGGTGATAACACTGATTCCTATCGAAATGCGCTCAGTGTACTAGGCATGATGCTAAATATAAGTCTCATCATAAGGGACAGCGAGTTACACCTATAGATAAGGAATTCTTACAATAGAACGTTATTCCACAATATGGAAACGATGTTTCACTAACATCTTATAACTGAGAGGTTTCTGTAGTGGGGGAAGGGTGAGCCGTTTCGTGATTGCACTTAAACAATGTTGGCTTATCTGATTGTCGGTCATAACGTTCCAACAAAATTGGGTGAATAACCTCATAAAAATGGTTATAGCAGCATTATCCGCTAGTCATGCGAGGGCTATTTCGCCCCATTCACACTGCATAAATCGATTTGTTCACACGCCGATGCGCCGCATTTTTGCAGTTTAGATGCACCTTAATGACGCACTGGATGCTCATTTATAGGGCAAGGAAAGCCCTTTTTGTTACCTTTGTGTTGCCGAAATGTGATCTTGCAGAGCAAAAATCAAATTTGGTCGAGAATGCATATATTTGCTCGGTAAATCGATGAAAATAGCCAATTCAGTCAGTAAATTACAGTATGAATGCGGCTAATTTGCATAATTATGCATTTTAAATTATTGTTTTAATGGAATTTATACATTTTATTCACATGTGGGGTGGTGTGGCACGAAAGCTGCTGTACACTTTATATCAGGTGAATATATTTCATTCTTAATTGTTACCAGAATAAGAGAGTTTTGTTGGATGACTTCACCCTGCCTAACAAGGCGTCTCTCAACCCAATATTTACGCTGATTAAAGAGGCCACTATGGAACAGCCAATCCCGGTTACCCGACAGTCTTTTGATGAATGGATAGTCCCAACTTATGCGCCAGCGGATTTTATTATCGTGCGGGGTGAAGGGGCGACGCTGTGGGATCAACAGGGCAAATCTTATATCGACTTTGCGGGTGGTATTGCCGTTAACGCCTTGGGGCATGGGCATCCAGCGGTCAAGGCTGCATTGATTGAACAAGCGGATAAAGTGTGGCATCTGGGCAACGGTTATACCAACGAGCCCGTGTTGCGCTTGGCGAAGCAACTGATTGATGCCACGTTTGCGGAAAAAGTTTTCTTCTGTAACTCCGGCGCCGAAGCTAATGAGGCAGCACTGAAACTAGCACGTAAATATGCGCTGGATAATTTTGCCAATAAGCCAGGGCAGCAGGGCGAAAAAAACCAGATTGTGGCGTTCAGAAATGCATTTCACGGCCGTACGCTGTTTACCGTTTCGGCGGGTGGGCAGCCGAAATACTCGCAGGATTTTGCGCCGCTACCCGGTGGGATCAGCCACGGTATCTTCAACGATTTGGCATCCGCAGAGTCACTGATTAATGACCAAACCTGCGCCGTGATCGTCGAACCGATTCAAGGTGAAGGTGGTGTCCTGCCTGCGGACAGAGAATTTCTGCACGGTTTACGCGCGCTCTGTGATCGCCATAACGCATTACTGATTTTCGATGAAGTGCAGACGGGTGTGGGTCGTACCGGTGAGCTCTATGCCTATATGCACTACGGCGTCACGCCAGATGTTTTGACCAGTGCCAAAGCGTTGGGCGGCGGTTTCCCCATTGCGGCAATGTTAACCACCACAAAATATGCTAGCGCACTGAACGTGGGGAGCCATGGGACAACTTACGGCGGTAATCCTCTGGCTTGCGCTGTTGCGGGGACGGTTTTATCGCTGATCAATACCCCTGAAGTGCTCGCTGGTGTGAAAGAAAGGCATCAGTGGTTCCTGAATGGGTTGGCTGAAATCAATGCTCGCCACAAAGTCTTCGCGGAAATACGCGGACGCGGCCTGCTGATTGGTTGTGTCCTCAATAGTGATTATGCCGGTAAATCCAAAGACATTATTCAGGCGGCTGCTCAACATGGATTGATTGCGCTTATCGCAGGGCCAGACGTGGTGCGTTTTGCGCCGTCATTGATTATCTCTCAGCAGGATATTAATGCAGGTCTAGCCCGACTCGCTTTAGGCATTGAACAGGTTTGTCGAAAGGCTAAATCGTAACATTTACGCAGTACACAAAGGACCTTGAATATGATGATCATTCGCCCGGTAGAACGCCGTGATCTCGCTGATATCTATGAATTAGCTGGAAAGACCGGTGTTGGCATGACTTCACTGCCGCAAAATGAGCCACACCTCGCCGCGCGGATTGAGCGTGCGATAAATACTTGGCAAGGTTCTTTGACGGCAGGTGATCAGGGTTATTTGTTCGTTCTGGAGGACAGCGAGCGGGAAAAAGTCGTTGGTGTGAGTGCCATCGAGGTCGCGGTTGGGATGAATGATCCTTGGTACAACTTCCGTGTGGGGACGTTGGTACACGCCTCCAAAACACTCAATGTCTACAAATCTGTCCCAACGCTGTTTTTAAGTAATGACCACACGGGTTATAGCGAACTATGCACACTGTTCCTCGATCCTGATTACCGCATCAACAAAAACGGTCCTTTCTTATCAAAAGTGCGCTTCCTGTTTATTGCTGCTTTTCGCCAGTATTTTTCGCGAAAAGTCATTGCTGAAATGCGGGGCTACACGGATGAACAAGGGCGTTCACCATTTTGGGAGAATGTGGGCCGCCATTTCTTCTCAATTGAGTTCGCTAAAGCGGATTATCTCAGTGGCACCGGCCAAAAAGCATTCATTGCAGAGTTGATGCCTAAACACCCGCTGTATGTGGATTTTTTGGCGGAAGAAGCGCGAGCGGTCATCGGGCAAGTACATCCGCATACGGCACCTGCAAGGGCCGTACTAGAGACCGAAGGGCTACAATATCAAGGTTACGTTGATATCTTTGATGGCGGCCCGACGCTCGAAGCGAACATTGATGAAATCCGCGCGATACGCGACAGTAGCCTACGCAAAGTGGTGATTGATGACATTGATATCGATCCAAATGGCACGGCTTATTTGGTGGCAAATGAAAACTATCATCATTTTCGCTCAATTTTGATTCACACCCATTTATCAGATGAATCACTGCATTTAAGTACTCAGAATGCGTCTGCATTGGGTGTGACTAACGGCGATTCGGTTCGGATAATCAGCCTCTTTGCTCCGGAGACAAAAAAATGACCCATCCCGCACTGTTTATTCAGGGTGAATGGCGCACCGGTAAAGGCGCTCATTTCGACAAACATGATCCCATGGATCAGCAATTATTGTGGCAGGCACGATCTGCCGACGCTCAAGATGTAGCCGCCGCCTGCCATGCTGCACGTGAAGCTTTCCCTGATTGGGCGCGTACGCCGCTGGAACAACGAGTTTCATTCGTGCAACGTTTCGCCGCTTTATTGGAACAGCATAAGCAACAACTGGCGCGCACAATTAGCTTGGAAACCAGTAAACCACACTGGGAAACACTGACAGAAGTGCAGGCCATGATAGGTAAAGTCGCGATTTCGCTGCAAGCATATCAAACACGTACCGGCAGCAGCCAAACCCCGATGGCGGATGGCATATCAGTGCTACGCCATCGCCCGCATGGCGTTTTGGCGGTCTTTGGCCCGTACAATTTCCCTGGGCATTTACCCAATGGGCATATTGTTCCCGCATTACTGGCCGGCAACACCGTGGTATTTAAGCCCAGTGAATTAACCCCAGTCACCGCCGAAGAGACAGTCAAGTTATGGCAGTTGGCTGGTCTACCTGACGGCGTGCTTAATTTAGTGCAGGGCGGGCGGGAAACGGGTGAGGCGCTGGCAGCACAACCTGATATTGATGGCTTATTGTTCACCGGCAGTGCAAATACCGGCTACCATTTACACCGGCAGTTAGCCGGGCAACCTGAAAAGATATTGGCGTTGGAAATGGGCGGTAACAACGCCTTGATCGTCGAACAATTCAAGGACTGCGATGCGGCCGTCAATCTTGCGATCCAGTCTGCCTTTATTTCTGCGGGCCAGCGTTGTACCTGTTCACGTCGCGTGTTAGTTAAATCCGGTGCAGCAGGCGACGCCTTCTTACAACGCTTTGTTGCCGTGGCTAAAGCATTACGCATTGGCCGCTGGGATATGCAACCGGCACCCTTTATGGGCGCAGTGATTTCCGCTCAGGCAGCCGAAAAAATGTTGGCAGCGCAACAGCACTTGCTTGCGCTAGGCGGCAAGCCTTTATTGACGATGACGCGGCCAGATAGCCAAAGCGCTGTTTTAACGCCTGGAATCATTGATATTACAGGTGTCAGTGCGGTGCCTGATGAAGAGTATTTTGGCCCACTGGTCAGTGTGATTCGCTATGACGACTTTGCGCAGGCGCTGAAAATTGCCAATCAGACTCGGTTCGGCTTAGCAATCGGTTTGGTGTCTGACGATCGCCAACAGTTTGAGCAATTGCTGTTGGAAGCTCGCGCGGGAATTGTTAACTGGAACAAACCCCTAACGGGTGCCTCCAGTGCTGCCCCATTCGGTGGAGTTGGCGCATCTGGCAACCACCGCCCAAGTGCATTTTATGCTGCTGATTATTGTGCTTGGCCAATGGCGTCACTCGAAAGTGATAGCTTGACACTGCCTGCCACACTGTCACCGGGTATCTCTTTTGATTTACCTGCGATTGAATGACAGACACGCACCTATCCATAAAGGAAGAAGATGATGGCAGGATATGAAGTTAATTTTGATGGATTGGTTGGGTTGACACACCACTATGCGGGCTTGTCATTTGGCAATGAGGCATCGACGACCCATCAAAACAGTATTTCTAACCCCCGTTTAGCAGCAAAGCAGGGGTTACTAAAGATGAAGGCGCTGGCCGATTTAGGCTACAAACAAGGTATTTTGCCACCGCAAGAGCGTCCCTCAATCGGCGCGCTACGCCAACTAGGTTTTAGTGGTTCAGATGAACAAGTGTTGAGTGAGGTGGCACGTCAATCTCCGCGCTTGTTGTCTGCGGTTAGCTCGGCTTCCTCGATGTGGACCGCAAACGCCGCGACGGTTTCGCCTTCCGCTGATAGTCAAGACAGCCGGGTTCATTTTACCGTCGCTAATTTGAATAATAAGTTTCATCGCGCGATTGAGGCGGATACTACATCTGCCTTATTAAAGGCGGTTTTTAATAATCATCGTCACTTCGTTCATCATGAGGCTTTACCTTCTGTCGAGCTGTTTGGCGATGAAGGGGCAGCAAACCACAATCGATTGGGCGGTGATTATGACAGCCCAGCGGTTCAGGTGTTTGTGTATGGCCGCAAAGGGCTAGAAAATGGCGTCAGCCCAAGTCGTTATCCTGCTCGTCAAACACTCGAAGCCAGTCAATCCGTCGCTCGCCTACATCAATTGGCCCCTGAACGAACGGTTTTTGTGCAGCAAAATCCTGCGGTTATCGACCAAGGGGTCTTTCACAATGACGTCATCGCGGTCAGTAATCAGAATGTGCTGTTCCATCACCAGCATGCGTTTATACCCGATATTCGAGTGATGGATGAGATACGTCGAAAAATGGACGGCATTGAACAGCAACTCCTCACGATTGAAGTGCCTGCTTCTGCGGTATCCGTCGCTGATGCAGTATCAACCTACTTATTTAACAGCCAGTTACTCAGTAAACCCAACGGTAAAATGCGACTGGTTATCCCGCAGGAGTCGCAAGACAACCCAACAGTATGGCGTTATTTATCTGAGTTAATCAGTAGTGGTGGCCCGGTTGATGAGATAAAGGTATTTGATTTGCGTGAAAGTATGCGCAATGGCGGCGGCCCTGCCTGTTTACGGTTACGTGTAGCTTTAAATGATACTGAGCTACAGGCTGTTAATAGCCGTGTGATGATGACGCCCGCCTTGTTTGTGGCACTGAATAATTGGGTTGATCAGCATTACCGTGACCATTTGCAATTTAAAGATTTAGCCGACCCGCAGTTACTGCGTGAGGGGCGGCAAGCGCTGGATGAACTGACACGAATACTCAATCTTGGGTCGGTATACCCGTTCCAGCGAGCTTAAGTGCAAAGAAAAACATAGCAAAGCAAAGGGAAGGCTGATAATGCTCAATTTTTTATCGATCACACTCTCTGGCGACATACCGCAAACGACCCAAGGCGAAACCAGCAACCTTAAATGGCAATGGCTCGGCGAAGGGGTCTTGATGTTGACGCCTCATGGTGTGTACACGCAATCGGTAGTGATATCTGCCGGTATCCACGGGAATGAAACCGCGCCGATCGAGATCGTTAACCAGTTAGTCATTGATTTATTCGCAGGGAAATTGCCGCTGGCGGTGCGCCTGCTCGTGATACTTGGTAATCCGCCTGCAATCAGAGCGGGGGAGCGCTATCTCACTGCGGATATCAACCGTATGTTTGGCGGGCGTCATCAACAGTATTTATCAGGCGATGAACCCGAAAGAGCAGCCTATCTCGAACAGGTCGTCGTGAATTTTTTTGATGCTGATAGCGATTCGACACGGCAACACTTTGATTTACACACCGCGATTCGAGGTTCGCATCATACTCGTTTTGGCTTGTTACCTTACCAAATAGCCCCCTATTGCGCGGATATGTTCCGCTGGCTGCAAGATATCGAGCTGGATGCGTTAGTCATGCATACTTCAGCGGGAGGAACTTTTGCTCACTTCAGTAGTGAGTTCTGTTCGGCCGCCAGTTGCACGCTGGAGCTGGGTAAGGCACGGCCATTTGGTGAAAATCAACTGGCCCAATTTAAGGGGATTATTGCGGGATTAGAAGCGTTGGTGAGTCGTAGGCAACTGCTTGCGCGGGCCACAGGAAAGATAGTCCTGTATCGGGTCGTGAAATCGCTGCTTAAACAGCACTCAGACTTTAAACTTTTGGTGGCAGATGACACGCTGAACTTTACGCCTTTCAAGCGAGGAACATTGTTAAGTGAGCAACCAAACGACAGTTATCATGTTCAACATGAAATGGAATGGATCTTATTTCCCAATCCACGAGTCGCGATGGGGCTACGTGCAGGGATCATGTTGGTGCAGATGGATGAAGCTGAGTTACCAATAGCATAGGTCAGAGGAATGATGGCCTTTAAAATGGATAATGACGCAGGGTAATATCACCACCGGAAGTATTCCTTAAGTTAAATTTAAAGCAATATATCTTCTTATTTTTTTAAAAAATGAGCTAAAAAAGATAATGGCTCATTTTTTGTTCTTTAAATTTAAAAAATTATCTAACGGCATTTTATCCTCCTCGCCTATCAGTAATGTATTAACTCCTCATTTAATAATTCATCATACTAATCTTTTAGTTAATCTGGTTATTTCACTCAAGCTTTCTGCACCAATAATGACAATTAAAAACCTATTTCCTGTATCTTAAATAGCCATTAAATTGAATTGAATATATAAAAAAGTGCATTGGAAGTGTGATATTCGCTCCATTTTACAAAACTTATTGTGAATTAGAACAAAAAAGAAACAAATAGAAATGACTTTGCACCCAAATGGTGCTAATGCACTATTTTGGTTATATCTAATTACTTAAAATCACTGTTAATCAATGGGTTATGAATAGTTCCGAAAAACACATTTAGTTACAATTGATTACCTGTCTATACGTATATATCTTCAAATTTACCATTTTAACTTTTCGTGCTTAGTGATAATGTCTATTCGCTTTACAAGACAGGTCACTATAAAAAATTAAAAATTAACTTTTATGAGGCTAAACCCAATTTAGCCCAGCGGGTTAATATTATTAAAATTTAAAGGAAAAGATAATGATGAAGCGCAGTGTGCTGGCCTTAGCGGTCACTTTGAGTATGGTTCCTACTCTGTCAAACGCAGCAGAGATTTATAATAAAGATGGCAATAAATTGGACCTTTATGGTCGTGTAGCCGCTAAATACCTTTTCTCAAATCATGATAATCACGACGATACTTATGTTCGTTTTGGTTTTAAAGGCGAAACACAGATTAATAGCCAATTGACCGGTTTTGGTCAGTGGGAATATAACGTCGCCGCAAAAAATGCAGAGTCTCAAGGTGATAAAGGGAATAAAACCCGTCTCGGTTTTGCAGGTTTGAAATTTGCTGAATTCGGTTCTTTCGATTACGGCCGTAACTATGGTGTCGTTTATGATGCACTGGCTTACACCGACATGCTGCCAGAGTTCGGCGGTGATTCAATTGCATACACCGATAACTACATGACAGGCCGTTCAACCGGTCTGGCGACTTACCGTAACTCAGATTTCTTCGGTCTGGTCAAAGGTCTGAACATTGCAGCACAGTACCAAGGCCGCAATGATGATGGCGATACCACCAAGAACGAACGCGCTATCCAGAAAGCGAACGGTGACGGTTTTGGTTTGTCTGTTGATTACCAAGACATCGAAGGCAGTGGTGTTGGTTTTGCAGCCGCATTCTCATCTTCAAACCGTACTCTGGGCCAGAAAAACCTAGCAAACAGCGCTACTGGTGACAAAGCTCAGGCTTGGGCGACCGCGCTGAAATATGATGCGAACCAAGTTTATATCGCAGCAATGTACGGCGAAACGCTGAACATGACGCCATATAAAGATCTGATTGCAAATAAAACTCAGAACGTAGAATTAGTTGCTCAGTATCAGTTCGAAAATGGTATTCGCCCATCAATCGCTTATGTTCAGTCTAAAGGGAAAGACCTTTCTGCTGTAGGCGATGCTGATTTGCTGAAATATGCTGAAATTGGTGTGACTTACTACATCAACAAAAACATGTTCACCTATGTTGATTACCAGATTAACTTGCTGGATGAAGACAACCCGCTGGGTCTGGGGACTGATGACATTGTTGCGGTTAACTTGACTTACCGTTTCTAAGTTAATTAAAGCAGTGATTATTACCCTTTTCTGTGTCGGAAATTGGTGAATAAAAAAGGCGGGAATAATCCCGCCTTTTTGTTTTTAATCTCCCCAGATGTGTAGGCAGATTATTGATGAGCTCTCAGTGCTGCAAGCGTTTATGGTGCTGTGCTATGGGCGTTTATGATGCTGCTAATGTTTTAATGCCGATAGTGCTGTTCGCCCCATATCAGCATGGTCTTAATCAACTGTTTTAAGAGTTGCTGCAAATGTGCTGCATGCTCGGGTAGATAGGGATAAGGCTCAGTTTCAGACATATAGTTGAGCTGCGCTAACTCTAGCTGTACTGCGTGTTGATTATTCTCAGGTGAGCCATACGCACGAGTGATATGTCCTCCCTTAAAACGGCCATTCAGTACATGGCTGAATAAGGACTGATGCTCGCAGCATTCGATCAGTTCTTGACTCAATAATGGCGCGCAACTGGCTCCGCTGTTGGTGCCAAAGTTTAAATCAGGCAACTGGCCTTCAAACAATCTGGGAATGACCGATGCAATTGAGTGGGCATCTAACAACAATACATAACCAAACTGCTTTTTAAGACGATCTAACTCTGTTTGTAGTTGATGATGATATGGACGCCAAATGTGTTGCAAATAGGATTGACGTTCCTGCGACGAGGGCGTTTTACCTGCCATAAAGCAAGGGCGGCCATCGAACAGTGTGTCAGGGAATAAACCGGTCGTTGCCGTCGTATACAGTGGCTGATCATCTTCCGGTCGATTCAAATCAACCACCAAGCGAGAGTAGTTGCCGATCACTATGCTGGCACCCATGTCTTGGGCAAAATCATAAAGCCGAGGAATGTGCCAATCAGTATCTGAAAGAGGGCGGGCAGCATCGGATAGACCTGTTTCAACGGCAGGTGTTAGTCGCGTACCAGCGTGAGGAATGCTAATTAATAATGGCAATTCACCTGCATGGAAACTCAATGGGTCTGTGATGTTCATGGTCGGGTTTCTCCTTGGAAAACGACGCTCGCAGGTAACTGCCCTCCTAGCCAGTAAGCCAATTCAGCAGGACGAGATAACGGCCAGTGAACCCAGTTTGCTAATTTACCGGTTTCCAACGTGCCTTGAGTTTCATGTAAACCAAGTGCTCGAGCGGCATGACAAGTCACGCCCGCCAATGCTTCTTCTGGTGTCATGCGGAATAATGTGCAAGCCATGTTTAGCATTAAGCGTAAAGAAAGTGCTGGAGATGTTCCAGGGTTTGCATCGCTGGCTAAGGCCATGGGAACCTTGTACTGGCGGAATAATTCGATGGGGGGACATTGTGTTTCACGTAGTAGGTAATAGGCACCGGGTAGCATGACGGCAACGGTACCGGCTTCCCCCATCGCCTCAACATCTGCTTCTGTTGCATATTCGAGATGGTCGGCAGACAGCGCATGATAGTGGGCTGCGAGAGTGCTGCCATGCAGTGATGACAGTTGTTCAGCATGAAGTTTGACCGGCAAACCGACTTGCTGCGCGGCTAAAAATACACGTTCAACTTGCGCGGGGGAAAATGCCAAATGCTCGCAAAAAGCGTCAATTGCATCAGCAAGCCCTTCCGCGGCGACTTGTGGAATGATGGTATGACAAACAAAATCTATATAGTCATCGGGGCGGCCGGCAAACTCTGGCGGCAAAGCATGGGCAGCCAGACAGGTTGTTTTCACCGTCACAGGCAGTAATTCCCCTAATTTACGTGCAACCCGCAGCATTTTCATTTCACTTTCGAGATCAAGGCCGTAACCGGACTTAATCTCAATACACGTCACCCCTTCGGCAAGCAAGGGCTTTAGGCGAAATAACGCTTGTTCTAATAGAAGCTGTTCACTGGTGCTCCGTGTGGCATTAACCGTTGAGACGATACCGCCACCCTTAGCAGCGATTTCGGCATAGCTAACACCGTTAAGGCGCTGTTCAAATTCAGCACTACGATCGCCGCCAAACACCAAATGAGTATGGCAATCAATGAATCCGGGAGTGATCAAGCCGCCTTGATAGACAACCTCGCGAGTGGCATTGATAGCAGGCAATTCGCGATAAGGCCCAATCCAAACGATTTTGCCCTCCGTCACTGCCATCGCACCTTGCTGAATCAGATGATATTTCCCATCACGCATGGTCACGATGTCGGCACCGTACCACAGGCTATCACAGTGAATTTCTGACACGATCTCACTCCCCAAAACGTCTACGAATTTAAGTTGTATATACAATCATGGACAACCTAGCGTATAAATTCACTATCAGCAAGATAGGGAATTCAACAATTGCGTAACACTTCGCAGTTCTCGCAGAGAAAAAAAATTGATCAGGACGTCACCGTGCCTTGTGGGGTAAAACGACCATAGAGTTGATAGCGAGAACCTGGATAGAGTAATTGGGCGGAAGTCACGATGGCTTTCCCATACCAAGTTCGGCGTCGAATCAACAGGCAGGGTTCATGTTCGTCCAGTTGCAAGAGTTGTCGTTCGATTGAGCTGGGGATCACCGCTTCAACAATATGTTCACCTTCGGTGAGTGGGGCCACTTGGGTGAGGTAGCTGTAAGGCGTGATCACATTGAAATCCTGCTTCATATAGTCAGGCGCAGTGTTGGGATTAACACAACGGTTTTCAACCTGAATAGGGATGTCATTCTCATAATGAACAATTTGCGAGTAGAACAGTTGCTGATTAGGCTGCATACCTAAACTCGTGGCTTCTTCAGGGGTGGCTGGGCGAGTTTCGAGTTGCAATATTTTACTGCTGTGGCGGTGGCCACGAGCCGTAATTTCATCGGCAATATTATGGACGGCGAGCAAGGCACTGTGTGCCTTTGCTTCAGCGACAAAGGTGCCTACACCTTGCATGCGGATGAGAAAGCCCTCGCTGGTGAGTTCACGAAGCGCGCGGTTGATGGTCATGCGACTTACGCCTAACTCATTAACAAGTTCGCTTTCTGAGGGAATACGCTGGTGGGGTTGCCAGACACCGGTTCTGATTTGATGAATGATCGCCAATTTCACCCGTTGATAAATTGGCGCAGGCGTATCGTCCATTGCGGCACTGAGTTGTAAGACTGTTTGTTGTTCCGCCACGGCACTGACCTCGTTGAATATAAAAGTTGTATGCTAAGTCTAAGGTTGAATTTAGCGTATGTATATGTATAGACAAGTAGATGTTTTAATTAATTGACGTCGCTGTTGCTAGCGCGTTTGACTCTGAACAAAATATTGGGATATCGCTATGCCAGTTTATTTTACCAAACGTGCTTTTTTATCCGATGGATGGGCAACAGATGTGCAGATTACTGTCGATGAACAGGGCATTATTCAGCGCATTATTACCGGCAGTAGTGGCAATGAAAGCAGTCAGAATGATAGCTGTGAGGCCGGTTGCCACATTTTATCAGGGCCAATCGTGCCAGGCATGCCAAACCTTCACTCACATGCATTTCAGCGCATGATGTCCGGGCTGGCTGAGGTTGCCGGTGATCCGCAAGACAGTTTCTGGACTTGGCGGGATCTAATGTACCGTTTGGTGCAGCAATTAACCCCAGAGCATATTGGTGTGATCGCACGTCAGTTATATATCGAAATGCTAAAAGGCGGCTATACCCAAGTCGCGGAATTCCATTATTTACATCATGGTACCGACGGTAAACCGTACAGTGATCGAGGAGAAATGACTGCGCAGTTAAGCCAAGCCGCACAAGATGCGGGAATCGGAATGACGCTGTTACCAGTTTTGTACAGCTATGCCGGTTTTGGATCCCAACCCGCTCAACCAGGTCAGCGCCGGTTTATTCAAGATACCGAGAGCTACCTAAAACAGCAGCAGGTCATCAGCAAACAACTGGCTAACCAGCCCCTACAAAATCATGGCTTGTGCTTCCATTCGCTGCGTGCAGTGGAGTTAAGTCAAATGCAGGTGGTGCTCGATGCTTCTGATAAGCAGCTGCCGGTGCATATTCATATCGCAGAGCAGCAAAAAGAAGTGAATGATTGTTTAGCTTGGAGTGGGCAACGGCCGGTGGCATGGCTGTATGATCATGTGCCGGTTGATAGCCGTTGGTGCTTAGTTCATGCCACACATCTCGATGAATCTGAACTGGTGCGCTTGGCAAGTAGTCGAGCAGTGGCAGGGTTGTGCCCCACCACGGAAGCGAATCTGGGCGATGGGATATTCCCCGGCGTAGATTATTTACAGCACAAAGGGCACTGGGGCATCGGCTCCGACAGCCACGTATCATTGGATGTGGTAGAGGAACTACGTTGGTTGGAGTATGGTCAGCGCTTGCGTGATCAACGGCGTAATCGCCTAACAAATGAACAATATCCCGCAGTGGCTGATTTGCTTTATAGCCAAGCGCTTGCGGGGGGACGGCAGGCTTGCGCCAGCAAAATTAGTCAGTTAGCTGAAGGTTATCGTGCTGATTGGTTAGTTTTGGATGGCGATGATCCCTATATTGCGGGTACAGAATCTGCTTCATTGTTGAATCGGTGGTTATTTGCGGGGGGCAAATCGCAAATTCGAGATGTTTATGTGGCAGGTAAAGCGGTAATCGTGGATAGATATCATCCATTACAACAGCAAACTGCACAGGCTTTTCTGGCTGTATTGAAAACCTGTCAACAGGAGGTCTGATGAGCTTTACCGTTTTTGACTTTGCCAGTTTACCGGTTAGCCGTTGGCGAAATGGGGGAGGTGAAACCCGAGAGATCGCATGCTGGCCAGTAGGGGGGGATGATTTTGCTTGGCGTGCGAGTATTGCGACAATAGAGCAAGATGGCCCATTCTCAGTTTTTGCCAATATTGACCGTTCGATTACGCTACTCTCTGGGGATGGCGTCATACTCTCCAGCCCTGATTGGGAAGACCATACCCTTTCCCAGCCACTGCAACCTTTCGCTTTTCCTGGTGATATCCCTATTCATGCGCAGCTACTGGGCGGGTCTAGCCAAGATTTTAATATCATGACTCGGCGGGGTTGCTGGCAATCCTCTGTCACGGTGATAAATTCTGCAAGAGAGCTACCCTCATCACATGCAGGGCTGGCCTATGTTGTAAAAGGAAAATGGCTAATCAACCACACGGAATCACATCAGCTTACTGCATCGCAGGGCTGCTGGTGGTTACCGACAATCAAAAGCGGCCAATTGCAGCCACTCGCTGAAGGCAGTTGCTTACTATGGGTTGATTTATTTCCTGAGCGATAAGTGATTCATGGCATTGGTTCATTATCGTCACTCAGTCATTAACATATTGATTTATAATATATATACAAACTCTATCCGTTTCGAACAATGCCCGCAGATTCCTGTGGGCTTCACGCATTAACACTTCTAGATCACTGACTTGCCAACTCATAATGGGTTTGAGTCACTTTGTTGTCGTAGAACGTCCCATTAAACCACTCGAGCATGCTCAAAATACCCGCATTTGTTAGATCCCTGTCATAGTTTTGTTATTTGCTCAATACAAAATGCATATTTCGGTTGTTTGGTGTTAAAAATTTCAATAATCTTAATTTTGAAATAAACATTTAATAAAGAGTGAAGGAGATAGCTGATAAAAAAGAAGTTCCTACCAATTTATTGTTTTTAATTAAGATATTTATAATTTAGAGACCGGGGATGGGGCGGTTGCATTCACGGAAAGCGCATTGAAATGCCGAAGACTGAGGAAATAGTCACAGATTAAGTTATGTGATTGTAAAAAATTATTTTCAATCAGCAGGTATAAAAATGTTAATGCATTCCACTATTGAAGGGTATAACTCATGAAGCTGAAAAAGATCATCATTGCCTCACTTGCTGTCTGCCTGCTGCCGTTGGTGACTAACGCTAAAGACCTAAAAGTCGGCGTGTCCATGGCTTACTTCGATGATAACTTCCTGACAATACTGCGTCAGTCAATGCAAAATAAAATGAAGGAAGAGGGGAATGTTTCTGGGCAATTTGAAGATGCTAAAGGTGATATTGCGCAACAAATTCAACAGGTAGAAAACTTTGTCAGCCAAGGTGTGGACGCGATCATTCTTAACCCAGTTGATACTCAAGGCGTAAAGCCGATGATCAAATTAGCTGAGCAAGCCAAAATCCCACTGGTTTTTGTCAATCGTCGTCCGGAAATCACTCTGCCTGCGGGTATGGCCTATGTCGGTTCTGATTCAGAACTGGCAGGGCGTTTACAGATGGAGGAGATTGCCAAATTGATGGGAGGCAAGGGGAACGTGATGATCTTGATGGGGGAACTATCAAGTGAAGCGACCCGCGATAGAACCCGTGGCGTTGAGAAAGTTGCTGCCCAGTATCCCGATATCCATATTATTGATAAACAAACAGCAAAATTCTTCCGTAAAGAAGCCGTTGATGTCACTACCGATTGGATTCTTTCTGGCCAACAAATTGATGCCATTGCGTCGAATAATGATGAAATGGCGATTGGTGCGATCCTTGCCTTAAAACAAGCGAAGAAAAAAGGTGTCGTCATTGGTGGTATTGATGGCACTCCAGACGCTCTAGAATTTATTAAAAAAGGTGACTTGAGTATCAGCATTTTCCAAGATGCTAAAGGCCAAGGAGAAGGGGCTGTTGATACTGCCATTAAATTAGCGTCTGGGCAGAAAGTGGAAAGTAGTGTGATGATCCCCTATCAGTTAATTACCAAAGAAAACTATCAAGATTTCGCCAATAAAAATCAAAAGTAAAAATGAAGTCTGTTATTGGAATTTTAACCATTAATAATTACAAGAGATAGGCTAGTTATTATTTAATTTTTATCACTGTCCATAAAAACCTCATCAAGCCTATTTGAGTCAGAAAAATATGCCGTACTTATTATTTTTAAAATATAAATGAGTACGGCATGATGAAACTAAGGCATCGTGATGATTCCGGAGATGATGATATGTACCCTTACATTCTCGAAGCTGAAGGTATCAGTAAGCAATTCCCTGGTGTCAAAGCATTGAATAGAGTGGGCATTAAAATAAGATCAGGAAGTGTTCACGCACTAATGGGCGAGAATGGTGCGGGAAAATCTACGCTGATGAAGTGTTTGATTGGAATATATCAGCCTGATGAAGGTTCAATAAAAATAAGAGGTGAACAGGTTACTTTTAATGACACGCTTGATGCACTTCATGCCGGAATTGCTATGATTCATCAAGAGCTCAATTTAGTGCCACATATGACGGTGGCGGAAAATATTTGGTTAGGGCGTGAACCTGTTCATTTTGGTTTGGTTAACCATGATGTACTGAATAGCAAAACAAAGAGTTTATTGCAGCATCTTAATATAAAATTGAAACCCGATATACTCGTAGGGGAATTGAATATCGCTAGTCAACAAATGGTCGAGATAGCGAAAGCAGTATCCTATGATGCAGATGTACTAATAATGGATGAACCTACCTCAGCATTGACAGAAGGGGAAGTTTTTCACCTTTTTACGATTATTAATGAATTAAAAGAACAGGGTAAAGGGATTATCTATATTAGCCACAAAATGGATGAGATTTTTGAAATTACGGATGAAGTCAGTATTTTTCGCGATGGTATGTTTGTCGCCACCGATAAAACAAAAAACCTCACTAAACAATCGCTTATCACGATGATGGTAGGCCGTGAGCTGACTCATATGTTCCCGAAATTTAACAATAATATTGGGGAGGAAGTGCTTAGAGTTACTGGATTACATCGCGAAGGATTATTCCGTGATATTTCATTCGCCGTTAAGCGGGGTGAGATACTCGGTGTTGCAGGCTTAGTGGGGGCTGGGCGTAGTGAAGTCATGGAAAGCTTATTTGGTATGCATCCCGCTGACGGTGGTGAGATTCTCATTGAGGGCTTACCAGTCGACATCCATTCGCCATCAAAAGCGATTGAACAGGGATTAGCATTTCTTACCGAAGATCGCAAAAAGTCAGGTTTATTCTTAGTGCTATCCGTCGTTGAGAATATGAGTATTGTGAATCTTTCAGAGTATATCAATAAAAAAGGATTCGTCAGTCATGGACAAATGGCTCAAGACTGTCTAGAGCAGATTAAAAGATTAAATATTAAAACACCAACAATGGATCAAATCATTAATAACTTGAGTGGCGGAAATCAACAAAAGGTACTGATCGCTCGCTGGTTATTGGCTCAGCCTAAAATACTGATTCTTGATGAACCCACAAGGGGAATTGATGTCGGTGCAAAGGCGGAAATTTACCGTTTAATTAGTGAATTGGCGAACCGTGGTGTTGCCATTATTTTGGTTTCATCTGAATTACCAGAGATCCTCGGTATGAGCGATCGAGTCATGGTAATGCACGGCGGTCATATTACTGGAATACTGGATAAACAAGATGCCAGCCAAGAGAAAATAATGGCATTGGCCTCTGAATAATTGCAGAAAGGTAACGATAATGAGTAATGCTAAAATTGATAAATCATCTACGATTAACTCAACAACAGCACAACCCTTTATGTCAGGGCTAAAAGGTAAATTACCAAAAGACACCGGCATTTTTATTGTTATGATAGGTATTGCTTTAATATTTGAATTTATGGGTTGGTTTATTCGCGATCAATCATTTTTATTAAATCCTAACCGGTTACTACTGATTATTCTGCAAGTCTCGATTATCGGTATTATTGCGGTTGGGGTAACGCAAGTGATTATTACCACGGGTATTGATCTTTCTTCCGGTTCTTTAATTGCCCTAACTGCCGTCGTTGCTGCGAGTTTAGCGCAGACCTCTGACAGTATTTCCCCGATGTATCCCCACTTGTTAGATTTACCCGCTGCTATCCCCATTACCGCCGGAATAGGGGTTGGGATAATATGTGGCTTTATTAATGGCTTCTTGATTACCCGCACGGGCATTCCCCCCTTTATTGCAACATTGGGTATGATGGTTTCGGCCAGAGGGCTTGCTCAATATTACACAAAAGGAAACCCAGTCAGTTTTCTATCCGATAATTTTACTGCAATAGGCCAAGGCGCGATGCCGGTGATTATTTTCTTGGTTATTGCTGTGATTTTCCATATTGCTCTTAGACATACCCGTTATGGCAAATATGTTTATGCCATCGGTGGAAATATGATCTCTGCAAAAGTCTCTGGAATTAACGTTAATCGGTATTTGGTGACCGTTTATACCATTGCGGGAGGACTGGCGGGGTTAGCCGGTGTGGTTCTAGCTGCGCGGGTGAGTAGCGGACAATCCAGCATGGGGCAATCCTATGAATTGGATGCGATTGCTGCCGCAGTGATCGGTGGTAGCAGCTTGATGGGTGGCGTCGGCAGAATAACAGGAACGGTTATTGGTGCGGTGATTTTGGGATTGATCAAAAGTGGTTTCACTTTTATCGGGGTGGACTCCTACATCCAAGACATTATTAAAGGGATCATTATCGTCAGTGCCGTTGCCATTGATATGCATCGTAATCGCAAAAAACGTTAGTTTTTGACGTGCTGCGATTCTTTAGCCTTAGCAAACATGCCTATTGATTGCTGGTTATGTAATAGTATAACATTACATTTCAAGCATTCAATGAGGAGTTGTCATGCCACAAAAATTTGCCCGCCGATCACTTATCGCGCTTAGTGTCTGTACCTCACTAATGAGTTTTAACTTATTAGCTCACGGTAATCATGGCCATGCCCATGAGCATCAACAAACTGAAGCGGAGCGCAAAGCAAGTGAAGGTATATTTGAAGATAAAGACGTGACAGATAGAACACTCAGTGATTGGGATGGAGTCTGGCAATCCATTAATCCCTATTTATTGAAAGGTGACTTGGACGCGGTATTGGTGAGCAAGGCGAATAAAAATAAAGATAAAAGCGTTGAGGAATACCGAGAGTATTACAAGAAAGGCTACGCGACTGATGTCAATATGATTGGCATCGAAGATGGTACGATCGATTTTCACACTGCGAAAGCAGTCAATTCCTGCAAATATACCTATTCCGGCTTTAAAATCATGCACTATGCGTCAGGGAAGAAGGGCGTACGTTATTTGTTTGAATGCAAAGATAGTGATTCAAAAGCCCCTAAGTATGTTCAATTTAGCGACCATATCATTAAGGCACAAAAATCCCATCATTTTCATATCTATACCGGCAACGAATCGCAAGAAAAATTGCTTCAAGAAATGGATAACTGGCCTACTTTCTATCCGATAACCTTGAATAAGGATGACATCGTCCATGAGATGTTACATCACTAACATCGATATGCCTTGGTTTTAGATGTCCCCCAAGCCGTGTACCGACACGGCTTGCCTTCGTTTATAAGGGCAACTCTGCTGTGGTCATTCTGCCTGCTAATCCGATAAACTCGCTATATCCTTTCTTATCAGCGTCGCCGCATAACGGTGCATAAACAGAAAATTCAAGGGTGAAGAGTGCTTCCTAGCCAGATCAATTCCGATGTGTGATTTGCGTAGAACTTATTTTCATTAAAATTGAAATGTTGTTTTAGTGGTGCTATCTTCGATACAATTAAATTCAACATGACACCTTCAATGGACCACATGCCATTGACCAATCGGAGATGAAATAATGAAAATTGCACTGATGATGGAAAACAGTCAGGCAACGAAAAACGCGATAATTCTGAAAGAGCTGAATGCTGTAGCCTCAGAAAAAGCGTACCCAGTCTATAACGTTGGTATGAGTGATGAGAACGATCACCATCTGACTTATATCCATTTGGGGATCATGGCCAGCATCTTGCTGAACTCTAAAGCAGTTGATTTTGTGGTCACCGGTTGTGGTACAGGTCAAGGCGCAATGATGTCTTTAAACATTCACCCAGGTGTGGTGTGTGGTTACTGCATCGATCCAGCGGATGCTTTCCTGTTTGCTCAAATCAATAACGGTAATGCATTATCACTGCCATACGCCAAAGGTTTTGGCTGGGGTGCTGAGCTGAATGTGCGTTATATCTTTGAAAAAGCATTTACCGGCGTGAAAGGTGAAGGCTACCCACTGGATCGTAAAGAGCCACAAGTGCGTAATGCCGGTATCTTGAATCAAGTGAAAGCGGCAGTGGTGAAAGATAACTATCTGGATACCCTGCGTGCTATCGATCCAGAACTGGTGAAAACTGCCGTGAGCGGTGAGCGTTTCCAGCAGTGCTTCTTCGATAACTGTCAGGTTGAAGAAATCAAAACTTTCGTGAAACAAATTCTGGCGTAATGAATCAAATGTTGCGCTGAGTAGTAACAGACGCAAAGTAGATTAAGTACCCAAAATAAAAAGGCTCCCACTGGGGGCCTTTTGACTTCTGAAAAACACCAATGACTTGATCAGGAATAGTGAGGACAGGCAGAAGAGTAAAGCGTCCGCGCCAAGGATAGCGCGGCTCGAGCCCTCAGGGATGATTTTACGGCGTCTTTACGATCTGCTTGTCTTCTGTGCAATCGGCACTTTGTCAGCTGTCTCAAGGCTCCCTTTCAGGAGCCTTTTGACTTATGGCAACAGCAATAAGCGGGGAAATGAGCTGTGATGATGTGAGCCGTTAATGCATTCTTGGTAGACTAGCATTTCGGCGATGTCCCTTGTGCGGGTAAATAGCGTAGGGGATCAAGGGCGGTGGCCCGATAACGAATTTGGAAGTGCAACATCAGTTTATCGGTCCCCGTGCTCCCCATGGTGCTGATTTTTTGCCCAGCACTGACATCCTGTCCATTCTTCACCAGCATCGTGTCGTTATGGGCATAAGCCGTAATGAAGTCATTGCCATGCTTAATCATAATTAAGTTCCCATAACCCCGTAGCTGATTACCGACATAAACAACCCGTCCCTTCGCTGATGCATAGATGGGCTGACCGCGTTTACCCGCGATATCAATGCCTTTGTTCCCTCCATCGGCGGTGGAGTACTTCGAGATTATCTGACCACTTGTCGGCCAGCGCCAACAGCGATTGGCTCCCGGCGGTGGTGTCGACTTAACTATCGCCGTACTGGACGATTTACGTTTGCTGGCGGTTTGACGCGTTGCGGCAGAGGAACTGCTGAGATGAAGTTTCTGTCCTACTTCGAGTTGATAAGGAGGACGAATTTTGTTGATACGCGCAAGTTCACTGACTTCTGAATCACTGATCCAAGCAATAAAATACAGCGTATCCCCCCGCTGAACAGTATAGGTTTTGTCGTTATAGCTGCCTTTAGGCAGGGTCGAGTAGTCGCGATTTGTTTTGCTTGAGCATCCCGCCAATAGGAAGATCACTAGTGCATATAACGCGAACCTTGGCCACAAACGTATTTTGCCTTCAGTGTTCAAAACATGTCCTTTCTCATCGTATTTTTGGGTTCCTTTTGCGCGCTATATTAACATTTGAGCGGTAAGCGTCAAAATCTACGCCAAAAAGTTGAGACTTAATAATGGCGTTGTTGGCGATACAATCGCGAATACCCAAACAGTGTTCTGTCGTTGTCCATAATGGCGACGAGATATAAGCCGGAAACCGATGATAACCGCACTTGCTCCGCAGGCAGGGGAATAACCGGTTTAACTTATTGTGATAATGATCATTTCGTCCCAAGGCTAATTAGTGTTATCTAATCATCTGTTCTGATCACTCTAGGAGTTATCGTATTATGAACTATTTAGAATTACAGGCGTTACGTCAGCTTTTTTTTATGAGTATCGAAGAATCAGCGCAGTTTATTTTAGGTGATAATATCGAAGAAATTAAAAAAGTGCAGATGTGGCAACAGTGGGAGAATGGAGAACAAGTGATCCCCGTTGCGGTGATAGAAACACTGACATTGATGAACGAAAAGAGAAGAAAAAGGATTAATGCCATTATCGACAAGATAAACAATCGTATTGGGAATAATACGATGCGTTTTTTCCCTGATTATGAGGCATTCCGTTCAATCTATCCTGAAGGGGATTTTTTAGAATGGAAGATATATCAGTCAGTCGCAGCCGAGCTCTATTCTCATGATCTGGAAAGATTATGCTAAAGCAGAGCTTGGCCCACAAAAATAACAATTAGCATTTGTTAAGTACCCAACATGGATGTTGCGATTATGTAGTTAATAATAAGCTATTAGCATTGAAATCAACCCAGCGATAAGGCGAGAGAAAACGAAAGGCATGAGTACTCTTTGGCAATAGAAATAATCTATGGATTGCTTTAAAAAAATGAATTATTTATTGCTGGATAGGATTGCTAGTATGGAAATAAGGTGAGATTTCGCCTGCCGTATTAAATTTAATGATGAGAGTTTTCTATCTTTTACGACCGAAATCACCAGTGGCCATTATGCCCATCGGCATCATTTTTAAAATCCATAAAAAGTTTTCTATCAAAGCACGTAAAGCATCCCTAGACCAAATAAAAAAATTTCTTTGCTGAAAAAGGCTTATATGAAACAAAATTACATACCCACGTCTATCGGCCTGTATATCAATTATCTGGTCCATGGCATGGGGGTCATATTGATCAGTTTGAATATGCCTCATCTACAGCAACAGTGGCAAACAGATGCAGCAGGTGTCTCGGTTGTGATTTCTTCATTGGGCATTGGGCGACTCAGCATTCTGCTGATTGCGGGGATGCTCTCCGATCGTTTTGGTCGAAAACCTTTTATCTTTTTGGGAATGGCTTGCTACATCGGTTTTTTCCTCGGTGTCCTCAGCACCCAAAGTATCGTCGTCGCCTACTGTTTCGGTTTCTTGGCAGGGATGGCAAACAGTTTCCTCGATTCGGGAACCTACCCCTCGTTGATGGAGGCTTTCCCCAAGACACCGAGCACAGCCAATATCCTCATCAAAGCGTTTGTTTCCGGCGGCCAGTTTATTTTGCCGTTTATGATAAGCCTTCTTGTGTGGTTTGATCTTTGGTTCGGTTGGTCATTTTTGGTGGCGGCCAGCATCATGTTCATGAATGCACTATTTTTGTTCAAATGCCCATTCCCCTCGCATAATGTACTACCCAGTACTGAGGTCGAGCCTCCTGTTGCTAAGGTGACTGCGTCTCAAAGTCATACCTGCTCAATGGTAGATCTCGCTAGCTTTACGTTATATGGCTACATCGCTATGGCGACGTTTTATCTCATCAGCCAGTGGTTGGCGCAGTATGGGCAATTTGTAGCAGGGATGTCTTATACGCTGTCGATTAAATTATTAAGTGTCTACACCTTAGGCTCGCTGCTGTGTGTTTTTATCACCGCAGGGTTGGTGAAGAAAACGGTAAGTTCAACCACACTACTCATGCTTTACACCTTTATCTCATTTATTGCGTTGCTAGCAGTTTGTTTGCATACCACGGTGATGACGGTCTTTATTTTTTCATTTGTCATTGGCTTCTCGGCCGCAGGTGGCGTCATGCAACTAGGGTTAACACTGATGGCTATGCGTTTCCCTCAAGGCAAAGGCAAGGCCACGGCTATTTTTTATAGCGCGGGGAGTTTAGCCACATTCACCATCCCATTAATTACCGCCAAACTTTCGCAAACCAGTATCGCCAGCATTATGTGGTTTGATGTTGGCCTCGCGGCAGCAGGCTTTTTAACGGCGTTATTCATTGGTTATCGCAGCAGAAAAGAGCGTGGCTATCGGCTTAAGATGAATCAAGTTGAGGCATGAAGCACTGAGGTATGGCAGCGAATGATCAGAAGTAGGCAGGGAGGATATTTAGGATGTTATCCTCTCTGTCTGCAAGGCAGTTGTCTACACGCCAGTTGTCTACACGATAGGTAATTAACGCTGATAACCCGGCTATGTGAAGGTCATTCGTTGGCATGCACTAAAGACAAACTTCTTAAATGCATAGGCTGCGGGTGATAGCGCCTGATCTTTACGGGTCGCCAGATAGATATAGCGTGTTGGGCCGGGATCTTTTATATGCATAACATGGACGTTGGAATGCGAAAGTGTGCTGATACGCGGCATAATCGCAATACCGTAATTGATACCCACAAGCCCAACCATTGCCGTATCTTCCTCGACATAACAGGTAATTTCTGGGATCAGTTGTTTCTGCATAAACATTTTGTCAATAAACTGACGTAGCCCGCTTTTTTGTGAAAAAAAGATATACGGATAGGGGATGGTATCCTCTAAAGCGATTTCACTTTCATTACGTTGCGCCAAGGGATGGTCACGGGAAGTGACCAATACCAGTTCTTGGCTAATTAGCGGAATAAACTCTATTTCAGGCTCCTCTGGCATAAGAGAACAAAAAGCCAAATCGAATTTATCGGCTTTGAGATCTTCAACAATGGAAGAAGAGGTGCCTTGATAAAAGCAAAAGCGCTTATTTTTATTGTCGGGAATTTGTATAAATTGGTCGATTAACTGAGGGACAACTCTTTCTCCCATGGTGTAAATAAATGCCAGCCTGATGGTGTTATTTTGGTTACCGTTCATTTGCCGTAATGCAAGACGCCCGTTTTCCAATTCAAGCAATGCATTCTCAACATAGGGTAAAAATATTTTTCCACACTGCGTTATCCTCACATTTCTGCCCGTTTTTTCAAATAAGGTCACGCCTAACTCTTTTTCAAGTTCCGATATGGCATGGCTTAATGACGGTTGAGCAATGAACAAGCTGGTGGCGGCTTCCGTATAATGCTGCTTTTCTGCCAAACGCTTAAAGTAATGTAATTGTTTTAAATTCATTTTGTTTCTCGTGACATTAACGTCAGCAGAAGGGCGATAACGGCTACTTGCCCTGTTAATATTGTGCGCTCTTGGAATTGCTGTTCGATGAGCACCCTGATCGTTTGAGTGAATGGTTGAACATACGATAAACCCACAGTTTGTACTAGGGTATTGGTCACATAACGTCGTGGTTCGTTGCTAGTTGAACTGGATTTATTGAATAAAATCGGCGAGTTACCTTATTTCATCGGTGAATAATTATGCCGTACTTTAAGAGGCGAACGGGAAAGGATCAAAGGGACATGTATGGCGTATGCAAAATTATTATGGTGCAGTGCAATAAAGCATGTATTTATTCTGGTGGATAAGAACAGCGTGAGTGAACGGATTGTTAAATGTTTCTCGTCATAATGCGAGGAAACAATACTCATTGCTTATTCGTGTGACTGACTTCACGTGAACTTATTTTGTGATAATGCCTGAAAGTTCACCATTATCGTGAGGTCATCATCAATTAGGCATTTTTTTTAAAATCTCTCGCGTCATAGTTTCATTTTAAAGAGTAGAAATATTAACTGCCTCACAAAAAATGGAAAAATGAGAATGCTGGTCAAGGTGTTTTTTTGCCAACGACACTGAAGTATTCAGCTTGTAAAATAAAAAACAAATTATCAACAATCGGCGTTTGACGTGTTTACCCTGCACTGCAATAAAGTTGAAAATGAAAACGTTATATTACGTATTAATCATTGGTGCCGTTATATACATTAATGATAGCGGATGGTTTATTGGAAATGCAGTAAATGATTTGATTCCACTGGTTTTAAAACAAGTAAAATGATTGAAAATAAAAAAATCAACAATAAACGGAGAGAAGCATGAGCCAGAGTAAGGCCTTTAATTCGCCATTCTTATTAGCTGCGTTGAGTATATACCTGAGCTATTTTCTTCATGGCATCAGTGTCATTACATTGGCGCAGAATATGACTCACTTAGCAGAAAAATTTAATACTGATAGTGCCGGAATAGCTTATGTGATCTCGGGTATAGGCTTAGGACGATTGGTCTGTATCCTATTTTTCGGCGTCATTTCTGACAAGTTCGGTCGACGCTCAGTTATTTTGATGGGTATCGCATTATATATCGTGTTCTTCTTTGGTATTCTCGCCAGCCCTAATCTGATTGTTGCTTTTATACTGGCGTTTTGTGTCGGTGCTGCGAATGCGGCATTGGATACCGGTGGCTATCCTGCATTGATGGAGTGCTACCCCAAAACGTCAGGTTCGGCTGTCATCCTGCTTAAGGCGACAATTTCATTTGGGCAAATGTTCTATCCGATGTTAGTCAGCTATTTGTTGGTCAGCCAACTCTGGTTTGGCTATGCCATGGTCATTCCCGGTCTACTGTTTATTTTGGTTACCGTATTGGTCATGAGAAGTCAATTCCCCAGTCAGATTGTTGATGCTGCCATCGCCAAGGACTTACCTCAGATGAGTAGTAAACCACTGGCTTGGCTGGAAGGTGTGGCCTCGGTCATCTTTGGCGTTGCTGCGTTTTCAACATTCTACGTCATTGTGGTTTGGATGCCGAAATACGCCATGGCTTTTGCCGGAATGGCTGAAGCTGAAGCGCTAAAAACCATCTCTTACTACAGTCTGGGTTCACTAGTGTGCGTGTTCCTCTTCGCATTTCTGCTCAAAAGTATGGTACGCCCAGTCTGGGCTAATGTATTTAATACGGGATTGGCGGTTATTGCGGCCACGGTGATCTATCTGTATCCCTCCCCGCTGGTTTGTAATGTCGGTGCATTTGTTATTGGCTTCTCTGCTGCCGGTGGGATATTACAATTGGGTGTCTCTGTTATGTCAGAGTTTTTCCCAAAGAGCAAAGCCAAAGTCACCAGTGTTTATATGATGATGGGAGGACTAGCCAACTTTATTATTCCCCTCATAACCGGCTATTTATCCACTATTGGTCTGCAATATATCATATTGCTGGATATTGTATTCGCGGTAGTCGCCTTAATTACCGCACTGGTTGTGTTCGTTCGCTACTATAAAGTCTTCAAGATCCCTAAAACTGATTTTCGTTTTGGTGAGCGGTTCTTCCAATAATTAGCGATGCGGCAGTCATGAATGAGACTGAGCACGGTATTACAATTAAATAAAAGTGCCCATTATTTTATACGGCGGAATTGTCTATTTATCGAATAGCGCATCTACCACAGAATATTAATGGGCATCTATCAGGCATAATAATAGAGTGAGGAGTTGCAAATGGATGTTACCGCAAAATATGAATTGATCGGCTTAATGGCTTATCCGATCAGACACAGTTTATCGCCTGAAATGCAGAATAAAGCGCTGGAAGAGGTGGGCTTACCTTATACCTACATGGCTTTTGAAGTTGATAATTCGACTTTCGGTAAAGCGATTGAAGGTCTGAAAGCATTAAAAATGCGCGGCACCGGTGTCTCTATGCCTAACAAGCAATTGGCCTGCCAATATGTTGATGAATTAACGCCAGCGGCAAAATTGGTTGGGGCCATTAATACTATCGTTAACGACAACGGTTTTCTGCGGGGATACAACACGGATGGGACGGGTCATATTCGGGCCATCAAAGAAACGGGCTTTGATATCAAAGGCAAAAAAATGGTGCTAGTGGGTGCTGGTGGGGCATCGACAGCCATTGGTGCTCAGGCTGCCATTGAAGGCATCAAAGAAATCATGCTATTTAACCGGCGGGATGAGTTTTACGAAGAAGCACTCGCCTTTGCTAAACGCGTCAATGACAATACAGACTGCACCGTGACCGTTAACGATTTAGCGAATCAGAAAGCCTTTGCCCATGCGATTGCCGGTGCAGATATTCTGACCAATGGAACAAAAGTGGGAATGAAACCACTGGAAAATGAAAGTATTGTCAGTGATATTGCTATGCTACGCCCAGAGTTGCTGGTTTCTGAGTGTGTCTACAATCCGCACATCACCAAGTTATTACAAATGGCCATGGATGCTGGATGTAAAACGGTTGATGGATATGGAATGTTGTTATGGCAGGGGGCTGAGCAGTTTAAACTGTGGACCGGTAAAGAATTCCCGCTGGAGCATGTTAAAAAGGTGATGGGGTTCAACGCGTAATTATCCTCAGCGAGGGTCAGACGGACTGTCTCCCGTTATCAGGTATGAATGGAAGGGAAAGAATGAAAACCGTAACAGTGAAAGGTCTGGAAATAGGTGAAGGCGCACCCAAAATCATCGTGTCATTGATGGGTAAAGAGGTGTCCTCCATCCATTCTGAAGCGCAATATTACCAAGCGTTCGACTTTGATATTTTAGAATGGCGTATCGACCATTTTGATGATGTAAACAATATGGCGGCTATTCTTGATGCAGCCCATCAACTGAGAAGTATTATTCACGATAAGCCGATCCTTTTTACCTTCCGCACCGCGAAAGAAGGGGGCGAAAAAGAGATATCTACTGAAGATTATCTTACGTTGAATAAAACGCTTATCGATAGCGGCCAAGTGGACATGATTGACTTAGAGCTGTTTACTGGCGACCAAGCCGTGAGCGGCATGATAGCGCATGCTCATCGCAAAGGTGTCAAAGTGATCATGTCTAATCACGATTTCCATAAAACGCCGCCGAAAGACGAGATTGTTAAGCGCTTGCGTAAAATGCAAGAACTCGGCGCGGATATTCCCAAAATAGCGTTAATGCCGCAAAACAAAAGTGATGTGCTAACACTGTTAGCCGCCACGTTGGAAATGCATGAGAAATATGCTGACCGACCGATTATTACGATGTCAATGTCTAAGCTGGGTATTATTTCTCGTTTATCGGGCGAAGTCTTTGGTTCAGCGGCCACTTTTGGTGCGTTGAAAAAAGCTTCTGCACCTGGGCAGATAGATATTAAAGATTTAAGATCTGCTTTAACAATAATACATCAATCATAATCTGATATTAATTAAGCCCTGGCTCAGGAATTAAATTAACTTCTGAGCCAATATACCGAGTTGTTATTTTTCATTCCTTAATGGCTATTAAGGCCTTTTATCTATTGAATAAAAATAAGTTCAGTCATAATTAGGAGTACCTATGAAACTGGAAAGACCGAAACGTATTAATGGTCGAGTTCCCGTTTTATCCGCTGAGGATGCAGTAAAATATATCCCGGATGAAGCGACGCTGTGTGTATTAGGTGCAGGCGGTGGGATTCTTGAAGCGACGACCTTAATTACTGCATTAGCTGAGCAATATAAAAATATCCACTCTCCGAAAAATTTATCACTCATTAGTCCAACAGGATTGGGTGATAGAGCGGATAGAGGGATTAGCCCATTGGCGCAAGAAGGTTTAATTAAATGGGCACTTTGCGGGCATTGGGGACAATCTCCGCGTATTTCAGAGCTGGCTGAACAAAATAAAATAAGTGCCTATAACTATCCGCAAGGTGTGTTGACACAAGTCATACGAGCATCAGCCGCACATCAGCCTGGCATCTTGAGTCACATTGGTATCGGCACCTTTGTTGACCCGCGCCAACAAGGTGGAAAGCTCAATGAAGTGACCAAAGAAGAGCTGATTAAATTAATCGAGATTGATAATCAGGAATATCTCTTCTACAAAGCCATTGCCCCGACCGTGGCGTTTATTCGTGCCACAACCTGCGATAGCGAAGGTTATGCCTCTTTCGAAGATGAAGTGATGTATCTCGATGCTTTAGTGATCGCCCAAGCTGTGCATAACAATGGTGGCATTGTGATGATGCAGGTGCAGAAGATGGTCAAGAAAGCGACCCTTCATCCCAAAGCAGTCAGGATCCCCGGTTATCTTGTCGATATTGTGGTGGTGGATCCCGCGCAAACCCAGCTTTATGGCGGCGCACCGGTCAATCGATTTATATCCGGTGATTTTGTGCTGGATGACAGCACCAAAATGGACATTCCGCTGAACCAACGCAAACTCGTTGCCCGCCGCGCACTGTTTGAAATGCGCAAAGGCGCTGTCGGGAATGTAGGTGTGGGGATCGCCGATGGAATTGGCTTGGTCGCTAGGGAAGAAGGCTGTGCTGATGAGTTTGTCCTCACCGTGGAAACGGGTCCGATTGGCGGGATTACAACACAGGGCGTTGCATTCGGGGCTAACGTGAATACCCGAGCCATTCTTGATATGACCTCGCAGTTTGATTTTTACCATGGCGGCGGTTTGGATGTCTGCTATTTAAGTTTTGCTGAAATAGACCAGCAAGGCAATGTGGGTGTTCATAAGTTTAATGGCAAAATTATGGGGACAGGGGGCTTTATTGATATCAGTGCCACCTCGAAGAAAATTATATTTTGCGGAACATTAACAGCAGCAGGTTTAAAAACCACAGTTGGCGATGGCTCGTTGAAAATTATTCAAGAAGGTAAAGTTAAAAAATTCATTAAGGAAATTCCAGAGATAACATTCAGTGGAAAAATAGCATTAGAGCGAGGTTTAGATGTTCGTTATATCACTGAACGTGCTGTGTTTACCTTAAAAGAAGATGGATTGCATCTGGTGGAAATTGCCCCTGGCGTAGATCTGGAAAGAGACATTCTCTCTCAAATGGACTTTACACCCATTATCTCGAGTGATCTGAAATTGATGGATGAAAGAATGTTTTACGATGATGTCATGGGATTTATTTTGCCGGAAGGAAAATAATTAAGGGGAGTAAAGAATATGGACTTTAGCTTAACCGAAGAACAAGAGTTATTGCTGGCGAGTATTCGGGAACTGATTACCAGTGATTTCCCGGAAGAGTATTTTAGGACATGCGACCAAACCGGAACTTATCCCAAAGAATTTATGAGGGCGTTATCGGACAGTGGTATTTCCTTACTGGGTGTTCCTGAAGAATATAATGGCATTCCAGCAGATTACGTGACGCAAATGTTGGCGTTAATGGAAGTTTCAAAATGCGGGGCACCGGCATTTTTGATAACGAATGGGCAGTGTATTCACAGTATGCTGCGATTCGGTTCGCCAGAACAATTAAAGAAAACGGCAGAAAGTACACTTGCCACAGGTGACCCTGCTTATGCACTAGCCTTGACCGAACCTGGCGCAGGCTCAGACAATAATAGTGCGACCACCAGTTACACGCGCAAGAACGGCAAAGTGTACCTCAATGGCCAGAAGACCTTCATCACGGGCGCCAAAGAATATCCGTATATGTTGGTACTGGCTCGGGATCCTGAACCGAAGGATCCGAAAAAGGCGTTTACGCTTTGGTGGGTTGAATCTAATAGTCCCGGTATCAAAATTAACCCATTGCGTAAAATCGGTTGGCACATGCTGAGCACTTGCGAAGTCTACCTCGATAATGTCGAAGTGGATGAAAGCGACATGGTCGGAGAGGAAGGTATGGGCTTCCTCAATGTCATGTATAACTTTGAAATGGAACGGTTAATTAACGCTGCTCGTAGTACTGGTTTTGCTGAGTGCGCTTTTGAGGATGCGGCGAAATATGCCAATCAGCGGATTCAGTTTGGTAAGCCCATTGGGTATAACCAAATGATCCAAGAAAAGCTGGCACTAATGGCCATCAAAATTGAAAACATGCGCAATATGGTGTTAAAAGTGGCTTGGCAAGCTGATATGCATGAATCACTCAGAACCAGTGCTGCATTGTGCAAGTTATATTGTGCTCGTACTGCGTTGGAAGTGATTGATGACGCCATACAGATTATGGGTGGATTGGGTTATACCGATGATGCGCGCGTTTCTCGATTCTGGCGTGATGTGCGCTGCGAGCGTATTGGCGGTGGTACTGACGAGATTATGATTTATATTGCGGGGCGTCAGATCTTGAAAGATTACCAGAATAAATAGCGTCATGACTCATCCGTTCACAGGCTTGAATGTGAACGGATGGATTTTATCCGTTGCGTGATTTATTCGTGGAAGTTGGTTTACCCGTTATCTTAAGTCAACACCTCAGCGTTTGCGCTCAATTCAGGTTGAGACTCCACTCGATTAAGATCACTCTTAAACTGTTTACGGTATTCCGATGGGGAACAGCCGACGTGCCGAATAAATAATTTCGTGAAGTGATCGACATTTTCATAACCCACGAGGAATGAGATTTCATTTAGACAGCGTTCAGTATTGGTCAACGCAAATTTTGCTTCTGTTATCCGCCGCTTAATCACATAGTTGATCGGTGAGATTCGATATTCTTTCGTAAACTCATGGCAGATATAACTGACGCTGGCGCGGAATTTTTTTGCTAATTGGCTTAACGTGATTTTATCACGGTAATTATTATTTAAATAAATCAGAATATCTTTTACCAAAACGTCTTTAATGATATGCCCTGCATTGGTTCGATAGGCATTCTTGAAATTTTCATAAAATATCACTGTCAAAAGATAACCAAAGGCATCATAGACGGAAGATGAAAAGTTCTCTTTTTTATGGGGCAATAATAGGCTGATTTCATGAATTTCTTTTTTATTTTTAACTGCTGAGACGATAGGGTATGAGTTAGGCTGCATGATCCGGTTTTCTTCCAACCCATTTATTTTGAAACCATATACAGCACAAGCATAGGTTGTCGCGGGAGAAGTGATATCGGAAGCCAAAGCGTGCAGACAACCACGTTCAATAACAATAATATCGCCAGCCTGAGCAACATAATTTGATGAGTCGATGGTCAGTTTGACGACGCCTTGTTTCACGTAGATCAGCTCAGTTTCGGCCTCATGTATATGATGGCCAGATTCCCAGTTGGGGTCATCGCTAATGACGTATCTGGCGAGCTTAGGTGTTAGCCCATTTTCAAAAATGGTATCGGTATTATTATCCAAACAACGCTGATACATGGTGACCTCCGCTTTAGTCCTAAGATGCCCCGCAGTCATTAATGTATACCATGAATTTAGCCGGCCAAAACAAGATTGTTTGCCTCCAGTGCAAGATAATATGTGGGTAGAAAAGAGGTCTAAACGCCACCCTCACTATCCAATTGGCACTTCTATATGTGTTATTTCCTCATTTTATTTGACTGATAATATACAAAATGAAAACAGGGTTTTTACATCGCAAAATCAATTTTATTTGCATCATGTTTCTTGAAGACTACTTTTAAAAAATCACACCTTATAATGATGATGGATGTCACATAATATTGCTGTTATGAGATTTTTTACCTGAGCGCCATTTTTACTTTATTTTTTCTTCATTATCTATCCATGCGGTTAACGGGAAAGTTATCGATGTGCGCAGTGATAAGCAGAACATGTTTTTTTTGCAAGATAGTTGGTAACTAAAACATATTATCATGTCGTTTTTTTACCCCTGAAATATCAATATATCTCCATCAGCCTTGTATATCTGTTATTGCCGATAGGAGATTTCATGAAAATTATCACCTGCTTCAAGCTCGTGCCAGAAGAACAAGATATTGCCGTCACTGCCGAACAGACACTCAATTTTGAACGTGCCGATGCCAAAATAAGTCAATTCGATCTCAATGGGATAGAGGCGGCGGTGCAATTATCGGGTGACGATGGTCACGTCGTGGCACTCAGTGTGGGGGGGAAATTCTTAGATAATACGAAAGTACGGAAAGATGTCTTATCACGTGGCCCCCATGAACTCTATTTAGTTCAAGATGCTGCTTTAGAACGCGCGCTGCCCAATGATACTGCTCAGGTTATTGCCGCTGCGGCGAATAAAATAGGCTTTGATCTGATGTTGTTTGGCGAAGGCTCTGGCGACTTATATGCACAGCAGGTTGGCCTATTAGTGGGCGAGATGCTGCAAGTTCCTGCGCTTAATGCCGTCAGTAGCATCCAAGTTGTCGAAGGTGGCGTATTGATTGAACGCACCTTGGAAGACGAAGTTGAAGTGTTGGTATTACCGCTTCCGGCGGTGCTGTGCGTTACTTCAGATATTAATGTTCCAAAAGTACCTTCAATGAAAGCCATTCTTGGCGCAGGTAAAAAACCGGTCACGCAATGGACGGCCAGCGATATTGGTTGGTCATTGGCGCAACCTTATACCGAGCTCAGTCAAATTCGTGTACCGCCACAAGCTGAGCGTAAGCACATCATTTTTGAAAATGACTCGCCAGAAACCATTGCAGAATTGGCCGAACACTTGAAAAAAGCGCTGAACTAACCCTTTACGGAGAAAAATGACAATGAGCAAATTAACGAATGTCTGGGTGTTCAGCGACAATCTTGATCGCTACGCCGAATTGCTAGCGGGTGCGCGCCAGTGGGGAGCGCAGGTTAACGCCGTGGTACAGAGTGATGACGCGATCACTACCGTGAAGCCACTGGGTGCTGATGCACTCTATGTTCTGGCCGAGAAATCTGCGCTACAGCGTATTGAAAATTATGCTGAAACACTGGTTTCTTTGATAGAAAAACCCGCGGTGGCGTCCTCGCCAACGACCTTGATTTTGCTGCCGGCCACCAAACGTGCGAAAGCCTTAGCCGCCAGATTGGGCGTGTTGCTAGGGGCATCGATTGTGAATGATGTCACGTCTCTATCCGTCAGTGATGAAGGCACCTTTGCCGAGCATCGGATGTACGGGGGGCTAGCGTTTGGTCGGGAGAAAATGCTGACACCTATCGCCATTGTGACCTTGGCACCAGGTGCGGTTGAGCCGATCGCGGCTAATCCTGCGCACGATTGCCCCGTCTATCAGGCCAGCTATGTGACGCCACGTCAGGAAATTTTGTGTCAGGAACGCCGTGCGAAATCGCTGAGCAGCGTTGACCTGAGTAAAGCGAAACGTGTGGTTGGTGTCGGGCGTGGTTTGGTCTCTCAATCTGATCTGGATATGGTGCAAGAGCTGGCGACACTGCTGGGCGCGGAAGTGGGATGTTCACGACCGATTGCCGAAGGGGAGCATTGGATGGAGCGTGAGCGCTATATCGGGGTGTCCGGCGTACTGTTGAAGTCCGATCTCTATTTGACGTTGGGTATTTCGGGGCAGATTCAGCACATGGTGGGCGGTAATGGTGCAAAAACGATAGTTGCCATCAATAAAGACAAAAATGCGCCTATTTTCAAGTATGCCGATTACGGCTTAGTGGGAGACATCTACAAAGTGGTTCCTGCCTTGATTGAACAATTGAATCGTTAACCGCCAGAGCACCTCGCCGCAGACAATCATGGGTGCTGCGGCGGGTAAGGAGCCAAAACAATGTCAGATGAAAAGTTTGATGCCATCGTCGTCGGGGCGGGTGTAGCGGGATGCATTGCTGGCTATGTCATGGCGAAAGCGGGGCTAGATGTGCTGGTGATTGAACGTGGTAATACCGCGGGCAGTAAGAATATGACGGGCGGCCGCCTTTACGCGCACAGTCTGGAGAAGATCATGCCCGGTTTTGCGCAACAGGCTCCGGTCGAGCGCAAAGTCACCAAGGAAAAAATTTCGTTTCTCACGGATGAAAGTGCCGTCACCTTAGATTTCCATAGCGAACAGCCCGACATTGCACACAAAGCCTCTTACACCGTCCTGCGTAATCGATTCGATCCTTGGCTGATGGAGAAGGCAGAAGAAGCTGGGGTGCAATTTATCTCTGGCGTTCGGGTCGATGCATTGCTCAGGGAGGGCACTCGCGTCACAGGGGTACAAGCCGGTGAAGACTCGTTGGAAGCCAACATTGTTATTCTGGCCGATGGCGTTAACTCGTTGCTCGGGCGTTCCATTGGCATGGTGCCGCCGCCATCACCTCATCACTATGCTGTCGGGGTCAAGGAGCTTATTGCACTGTCGCCCACACAAATAGAAGACCGTTTTAATCTCTCGGCGGGTGAAGGCGCGGCATGGTTGTTTGCGGGCTCACCCTCCAACGGTTTGATGGGGGGCGGGTTCCTTTATACCAATCAGGATTCCGTTTCTTTGGGATTGGTGTGTGGGTTGGCAGATATCGAACATGCGACGAAAAGCGTTCCACAGATGTTGGAGGATTTCAAACAACACCCTGCGATCCGGCCGCTGATTCAAGGCGGAATCCTGTTGGAATACTCAGCACATGTTGTGCCAGAAGGGGGGCTGGAGATGGTGCCGCCATTGGTGAACGACGGTGTGATGATTGTTGGCGATGCCGCAGGGTTGTGCCTGAATCTCGGTTATACCGTGCGCGGTATGGATATGGCGATTGCCTCCGCAGAAGCGGCTGCATTAACCGCCATTGAGGCTAAACAGCAGCAGGACTTTTCTGCTAGTGGGCTAATGAGCTACAAGAAAAAACTGGAGCAAAGTTTCGTGCTACAGGAGATGCATCATTTCCGTAAGATGCCTGCAATGATGGAAAACCCACGGATGTTTACGCAGTACCCCCGCATGATCGCTGACATCATGGCGGATATGTTCATTATCGATGGTAGCCCGAGCAAACCGATACGTAAGAAGATACTTAATCATGCGAAGAAGGTGGGGATCATCAATTTGCTGAAGGACGGGATTAAGGGGGCAACCGCGCTATGAACAGTCCAAATAAGGTCAATGTTGATGTCAAATTAGGCATCAATAAATTCCATGTGGATGAGGGTCATCCGCACATTGTCTTGGTTGAAAACCCTGACCGTGAGCAGTTTCGTAAGCTGATAAACGCATGTCCTGCGGGTCTTTACAAGCAAGACGACGCTGGAAATATTCATTTTGACTATGCCGGATGTCTGGAATGCGGCACGTGTCGAGTGCTGTGTGGCAATACGATCCTTGAAAAGTGGGAATACCCTCAGGGTACGTTTGGTGTTGAGTTCCGTTTTGGTTAATCAGCCAGTTGCGGTTAATCAGTGAGATAACACGAATGACGATAACGATTAATATTAACGAGGCACGCAGGCATGCGTATCGGCAACAGGGCTATTGGGGAGATGCCTCACTGGCTGACTATTGGCATCATTCAGTCCAAGTGGCACCGGATAAAATAGCGGTGCTCGATAATCAAGGCACTTCCTACACCTATGCTGCGATGGACCATGCTGCGGGATGTCTTGCTGCTTATCTCGTGGACTGTGGTATTCAACCCGGTGATAGAGTGGCCTTCCAACTGCCCGGTTGGTGCGAATTTACACTGATTTATCTGGCCTGTTTGAAAACGGGGGCCGTGTCGGTGCCGCTGCTTCCTGCTTATCGTGAAACCGAACTTATTTGGACTCTCAATAAGAGTCAGGCGCGGATTTTATTTGTTCCGACCCTGTTTAAAAATACGTCGCCGGAAGTGATGGTGGCACCGTTGCGCGCTCAACTTCCGCATCTACAACAGGTGGTGGCGGTCGATAAATTAGCCCCCGCGGCGTTATCACCATCACTGAGCCAACTGTTGCGTGACTATTCCCCGCTGGAAAATTGCGTCAAGGTGCAGGGTGATGAACTGGCGGTTGTGCTGTTTACATCGGGTACGGAGGGGGTGCCGAAAGGGGTCATGTTGACCCATAACAATGTGTTGGCGAGTGAACGTGCCTATTGTGCAACGCTGAATCTGAATTGGATGGATACCATTTTGATGCCCGCACCATTAGGGCATGCGACCGGTTTTCTGCATGGCGTGACGGCTCCGTTTATCATCGGCGCACGCAGTGTGCTGTTAGATGTTTTTAATCCGCTAGATTGCCTGACCTTGTTAGAACGAGAAAAATGCACCTGTGTGATGGGGGCAACACCGTTCGTTTATGACCTATTGTGTACCGTGCAACAGCAACCTTTTGACCTCTCTTCATTACGATTCTTTTTATGTGGCGGCACCACCATTCCTAAACAAATTACTCGCGATTGCTTACAGGTCGGCATCAAATTGATGAGCGTTTATGGGGCGACAGAGAGTTCGCCACACGCGGTGGTGAAGCTCGATGATCCCTTGTCTCGAGTGGTTAATACGGATGGCACCGCGGTCACTGGCGTAGAAATTAAAGTCGTCGATAAAGACCGCCAAACAGTGCCTTATGGTGAAGAAGGAGAAGAAGCATCCCGAGGCCCTAATGTGTTTGTCGGGTATTTGGGTGAACCGGAATTAACCGCCCGCGCACTGGACGAAGAGGGCTGGTATTACAGCGGCGATCTCTGCCGGATGGATGAGGAGGGATACATCAAAATAACGGGCCGGAAGAAAGACATTATTGTGCGTGGCGGTGAGAACATCAGTAGCCGAGAATTGGAGGAGATCTTGCTTTCACATCCTTTAGTGCGGGATGTCGGCGTCGTGGCCATGCCAGATGACAGACTGGGGGAAAGGGCTTGCGCGTATGTGGTGCTGGCTGACCAGCAGCAGCCTTTGACGTTTGCTGCGATGCTCGATTTTTTCCGCAGTAAACGGGTCGCTAAATATAAATACCCTGAGCGGTTAGAGCTGGTGGATGGCTTACCGCGTACTGCATCGGGTAAAATTAAAAAGTTCCAGTTACGTGAGCTGTTGTTGCTAAAATTGCAGCAAGAAGAACAGCTTACTGATGCCATGCACTAAATGATAACGCTCACCGCGTCAAAATATTATCCCAACGTTGAGTTGGGATAATGATAATTAACGTCGAGCTCTCGCCACTTAACGACCCACTCGCGCCTGCAATGCAGCCGGATAACGTTCCCCTTGAATACGAACGGTTTCCAACGTAGCGGCAATACTTTGCAAGTCGTTTTCACTTAATACTATCTGAGTTGCATGGAGGTTTTCCTCCAGTCGCGAGAGTTTGGTTGTCCCTGGGATGGGCACTATCCAGGGTTTCTGAGCCAATAACCAAGCAAGCGCAATCTGCGCCGGAGTAGCACCTTTTTCACTGGCAATGCCATTGAGTAGCATCACCAACTGTTGGTTTGCATCCAGCGCTTCAGGTGAAAAACGGGGTACTTTGCTTCTGAAATCATCATGACCAAACGTGGTATCTGCTTTGATTGTTCCGGTGAGGAACCCTTTACCCAATGGACTAAAAGGCACAAAACCGATACCCAATTCCTCAAGTGTTGGCAGGATTTCTTGTTCCGGCTCACGCCACCACAGTGAATATTCACTTTGTAATGCCGTCACCGGTTGAATAGCATGAGCGCGGCGGATGGTCTGCGCGCCCGCCTCTGAAAGGCCAAAATGCTTCACTTTCCCTTCCGCGATGAGGTCTTTTACCGTGCCTGCAACATCTTCGATGGGGACATCCGGATCGACACGGTGTTGATACAGCAGGTCGATAACATCCGTTTTCAGCCGTCGTAGAGAACCTTCAACGGCGAGCCGAATATGTGCCGGATGACTGTTTAGAATCTGTTGTTTGTTGTCATCGCCAAAGGTAAAGCCAAATTTAGTGGCGATAACCACCTTATCTCGCATGGGTTGCAGTGCTTCACCGACAACCTCTTCGTTGAGGTAGGGGCCGTACACTTCTGCCGTATCAAAAAAGGTGACACCACGGTCTACAGCAGCCCGAATTAATTCTATCGCTTGCTTGGTATCAGTCGCAGGACCATAACCAAAACTCAGCCCCATACAGCCTAATCCTAATGCTGAGACTTCAAGCCCCGAATGGCCAAGAATACGTTTTTGCATGTGATGCTCTCTGATTTAAGATTTAGCGTGATTAACGATTTACCTTGATTAGCAGGAAAAGAGTAGCGCACACAGACTCATATGATTAGGCACAATAATCGGCATGACTTTATTAGTTGAACTCATGAATGGCGTAAAAGTGACGCCATTCATAAGGGATTACTGAAGATTTTTCTCTTTTAGGAATTTTGATACCTGATCAGCAATTTCAACGTTATTCAAATCAGAGAACGGGAAGTGAGTATTTCCCTTGATTCCAATTTCCGGCAAATGAACAACCGTAACATCGCCGCCATGCTTATTCACGACATCCCGCCATTGGCGGGCAACAGCCAGTCTGGCGCGCCAGCTATCTTGTGCCGGCATGGCGGTAGGCTTATCTGGGATGTTGTCACCGTAAATAATCAGAATGGGAATTTTAGTGAGCGCTTTGAATTGATCTAAAGGGACTGATTCCCCTGTGACAGTGTCGAACGCATTTTTCATCGGTGGCGGAACTTCACCTTCGGGGAAGACAAAACTGCTACCGGGTTCAAACGCGACAATCCCTTTTACATTGGCGTTTTTTATCGCCGTGAACCAACCCGGGCCTCCACCTTGAGAATGGGTAAATAGGATAGCTGGGCCGCTTTTATCTACGACGGCAGAGAGAGCATCCGAAATGACACCAATATCATAGGGGCCAGTATTGGGTGTCATTTGGCGATAATACTGATCTAATGCTTCCTTGTTGTGTGAGAATTGCACGCCATCGAAGAAGTCAGGCCAAACCCCCAGACGGAACTGGTTAAACCATAATTGTTCATCTGGCGTCGGTTTGACTGTGCCCTCTACCATACTGCGACCCGCTTGACCGCGACGGGGTTGATCGACCAGATAAGTCGAGAAGCCGCGGCGCAGGAAAATATTCTGAAATCCCTCCCTGCCATCGGGGGTGCTTTCCCATGTACGGGATGATTGTCCAGCACCATGGAGCATCACAATGGGATACTGATGCGGGTTTTCAGGTATTTGATAAAACACGGCGGCGTGATCGCCGTGATAAGTCTGACCAGCAGGGTCTAGAGGTTTCTTCGGATCGAATTGCCCTGGTGCTGTCGTCATCGTTCCACCTGCGGCAAAACTTCCTTGCGATTGGATGACTAAGGGTTCTGTTGAGGCAGCAACAGCAGATTGAATGAACAATCCACCTGCTAATAATCCTCCAGTTAACATACAGGTGGTAAATGTTTTAAGTGAATTTTTCAATGGTTACTCCTGATATCAATACGGGGCAGTTATGCAAAATAAATGAGTCATTCGTGGCGATATCGACAAAAGAGAGGTGTTGGCCATGGTACTCATTTTAATCAATCGCCCTGTTTTTGCTCAATCTGGGTACTGTTCTTGGGTGACGTGTTCCAACCATGTCACCGTGTTGCCTTCTAACGATTCTGATACGGCAATGTGGGTCATGGGTTCATTCGCGGATGCGCCGTGCCAGTGTTTTACCTGAGGCGGGATCCATACGACGTCACCTGTTTTGATTTGTTGGGCCACACCATCCCATTTTTGTACCCATCCTGTACCCGATGTCACGATGAGTGTCTGGCCAAGAGGATGGGTATGCCATGCTGTCCGAGCGCCCGCATCAAATGAAACAATACCGCCGCCAACACGTGCCGGTGTACTGCGTTGAAACCGCGAGTCAACTTTTGCTGTACCGGTAAAGTTTTCGAGTGCGCCGATGGTCGTGGGTGGTGAGCCTGACGGTGTGACGGTGATGTCATCCTGAGTCGCAGCAGCGACTTGTGTTGTTGGCAATAACAGGGTCGCCAGCGCGATAAGCAACGTTTTCATATTCAATCAATCCGTTAATGTGAGTACGCTCAATCAATGAGATGAAGTTAAGATCGCATTAAGTTTACGTGATGATTGATGTCACTATGCTGACTGCTCACTGACATGCCTGTCAGAATGCGGGTTAAATTTAGGTTCATGACTGGGCGCGTTATCGGTGGGCTTGCCAAGAGCAAGGGTAAAACCAAAGGTATTAATCCCGTTATTGCTGCTGGCAAAGACATCACCTCGATGCATTATTGCCACAGCCCTGACGATAGAAAGCCCTAATCCATGGTGGGTGGTACTGTGCGCACGGGCGGTATCCGCGCGATAAAAACGCTCAAATAAACGTGTGAGATGCTCTGCGGCAATAGGTTCGCCGACGTTAGTCACGGCAATGGACGCGAAATTATTTTCGCGGGCGAGCGTCACGGTGACGGTACTGCCATCGATCGCATGACGGGCACTGTTCTCCAGTAGATTTGCCAGTGAACGGTGGAACAACCGGCGATCAATTTGAGCAGAAAGGTCCCCATTCACCTGAATGACGAGGTTTTTCTCGGCAAATGAGGGTTCGACATATTCAGTAGTCTTATAGCTTTCTTCTCGAAGTGAAACTTCCGTTAATTGGATCGCATGATCGCCCGCCTGAGCATGAGATAGAAACAGCATATCGTTGACGATAGATGTCATCCGCTCAAGTTCCTCCAAATTTGAGGCCAACAAATCCTCAAGCTCGCTAATCTCGCGGGTACGCGATAAACCCAGTTGTGTTTGTCCCATCAGATTCGTTAGCGGCGTTCTTAATTCATGTGCAACGTCGGCATTAAAGCTCTCAAGTTGTTGCCAGGCGATCGCTTGCCGCTCAAGTACCCCGTTGAAGGCGATAGCGAGTTTTTGCAACTCATCTGGCAGTGTTGCGGTATCCAAGCGTTGCCCGTGATCCCCTGGTGCGAGATGGTGGGCTTGCTCGCTGAGTTTGTTGACCGGACGCATACCGATTCGAGCAATGACAAATCCCAACAGCGCGATCAAAAAGACACCAATGATGGCAATAATCACCAGCGTGCGAGTAAATTCATTCAGCGTCCCCATATAGGGCGTGGAATCGATCGCGACGACGTAGCGCAGTGCGGGGCGTTCACCTTCGGCAGGTATTTCTGCCACAAAGATAAATAATGAACATGAATCCTCTGTTGCACCGGGAACTTTGCTAAACCCACTTTTCAGTGAACCCCACTGAACGCCAACGGGGGGAGGGCCTCCAATCTGAAGTTGGGGGTTATCGCTGAGTAGCCAGTATTGTACTCGTCCCCCTTCCGCAGTCGCCAAATCGGTAAATTTGCTCGACAGTGTTTGCCAGCCATCCAAGGTGGTGCGCGAAAGGATCCACGGTGCCATGAGCGATTCCCTGAACCGCAATTCGTTATGCATTTGCTTTTGCAATGAATCATGCAGAGAACTTCTTAGCACAATACCAACGGCTGAAATGATCAGAACAGAAGCAAGGGCGAACATCAGTGCCAACCGTACTGAAATAGAGCGTTTGATCATGGGGTTGCCCTCCCTTTAATCTGCTGCTCAGGGCGGGTTTCTAAGACATATCCCATGCCTCGCACGGTATGCAGCAGCTTGACTGGGTAGGGCGTATCCATTTTGGCGCGTAAGCGTTTTATCGCCACCTCGACGACATTAGCATCGCTGTCAAAATTCATGTCCCAGACCTGTTCCGCAATCATCATTTTTGACAGGATCTCACCCTGATGTCGGGCTAACAGACTAAGCAGGGCAAATTCTTTTGCGGTGAGTTCAAGACGTTCACCTGCTCGTGTGACGCGTCTTGCCAATAAGTCGAGATGCAGATCGCTGATCGATAACTGAGTGACATCCGCGCCATCGCTAGGGCGGCGACGGAGCAACGCTTGTATACGGGCCACTAACTCAATCAGTGAAAAGGGTTTTGGCAGATAATCATCTGCGCCAAGCCGCAATCCTTTGACGCGCTCATCCACAGAACCGCGAGCAGATAGCATCAACACGGGGGTTTGTTTGCAGGCCCGAAGCCCCTCCAGCACGCCGTAGCCATCCATGCCGGGCAACATCACATCCAACACTATCGCATCATATTCGTATTCGAGGGCCAGATATAACCCGTCCGTACCATTAGCCGCGACATCGACAGTAAACCCCAGCTCGCTGAGTGCGCGATTGATGTAGGAAGATGTTTTTTCTTCATCTTCAACTAAGAGCAGTCGCATGTTTGTCACTCCTTTAATAGCACGATGGGTCATAAACGTCTTATTACCTTCATTCTAACGGAACAGGCCTAACAGCTCGCTGACATTTTCCTGACAATTTTGTCAGGAAAGCTATTTAGCTAACTGACAGAAATGTTATCCGCTGGTCATGCTGATGTCAGTCAATCCTCCTTAGACTATTTGAAAGTCTGAGTTCCCTTAATATAATTAAGCGGAATGTTTAGATAATTATCTGTTTATTCTAAATATTTAGAGGGCTACTTAAATGAAATGCACTATTTTCAAGTCGACATTATTAGCAGCGGTAATCAGTCTTTCATCGGGAGGCGTTATGGCAGCAGATTACAAATTAAATCCCTTCACGTTGGTTTATGACGGCGCAATTACTGAAAATGTGAAAGGCAAAGTGAATATTCATCCGGTCACTTATAAACTAAATGGTTTAGATATTTCAGCTAACGTCTATACCCCAGCGAATTATGATCCAGCCAAAAAATACCCAGCAGTCGTGGTGGCGCACCCTAATGGTGGCGTGAAAGAACAGGTTGCGGGTCTATATGCTCAGCGTTTAGCCGAAAAAGGGTTTATCACCATTGCGGCGGATGCGGCATATCAAGGGGCGAGTGGGGGGCAGCCCCGTAATGTAGACAAACCTTCTTATCGCATTGAGGATATTCACGGCATGGCCGACTTTATCACCCAATACCCCGGTGTTGATCCTGACCGCCTAGGTCTATTGGGTATCTGTGGTGGGGGGGGGTATTCACTAAAAGCGGCGCAAACCGACAAACGATTCAGCGCTATTGCCACATTAAGTATGTTTGATTCTGGTTTAGTGAGACGTAACGGTTATCAGGACTCACAGATTTCCACCATCCAAGAGCGCTTAAAGCAAGCTTCTGATGCGCGAGCGCAAGAAGCGGCTGGCGGAGAAATCATCTACATTGGCGATGCCAAACTGACAGATGAGCAAATTGCCAAATTACCATTTGATTTGTATCGCCAAGGTTTTGAGTACTACGGCAAAACGCATGCCCATCCTAATTCAACCTTCAGATATACCGCCAGCAGTTTACTCGACTTAATGAGGTTCGATGCGGCCAGTAATATGGACTTAATTGATAAGCCACTATTAATGATGGCTGGTAGTAAAGCCGATTCCCTCTATATGACCGAAAAGGCCTTTAAAAACGCGACCCATGCGAAAGATAAAGAATTATTCCTCATTGAGGGGGCGACTCACATTGAAACCTATTGGAAACCGGAATATGTCAATCAAGCCATGGGTAAGTTAGATCAGTTCTTTGGAAAAACGATTAAGTCCTAAAACAAGGCATGACGACCTAGATTTTATCAACAGCTAGATTTTATCAAGAATATCGTGGTGTTAGGTGTATCGGCCTGATGCCACGAAGATGACAGTGGTATGAGGTAAACGTCGCTTTTTCCTGTTTTGGATAAAAGAAAATCGTGTAGACGAGGTATAACCCTACAAACTCAGTGGAATATTGTGTCAATTAATCAAGAACAATAAAAAGATGTCGAAATGTTAATTGAAAACAGAGTTTGACCAGATTAGTTAAAATGATATTTATGACGAGCATTCTCAAGCGAAATATTGCGGCTGGAATATTTTAATTAATATTATTATGTGGTTAGCATTCACCCCCCTCCTATTAACAAGATTAATCTTGCCTTTCCCGAGACTTTGTAGAATAAATAATAAGAAAACTATCAACTATAATCGTAACCATAACATACTGATTCTGTGATTTTTATCCAGGCCGCACACGCGGGATCTCTCATGAATATAGACAAGAAACATCTGAAAATAATAAGCATTGCTTAATAATCAACTACTTTTCATAGTCACTTTTAGTTATTCCCTATAGTGTCTACACAAAGATGTATCAAAAAATAATATTTGAGGAGATAAGAATGTCAGAATCCCCGATCAGTCAAACAGATAGCAAACATTCCAAACAACGTCGTGCCTTATTAAAAGGTGCAGTCGGCATGTCTGTACTGGGTATTGCCAGCGGGCTAACTTTAGCCGTGCCTGGGATATCTTATGCGGCAGCATTAACGCGTGAGGAACGCGATAAACTCACGCCGGATCAAATTATTGCTGGAATGAAAGAAGGTAACGTTCGTTTTAGAAATGGCAAGATGCAACAGCATGACTATTTAGCGCAAAAACGTGCCAGTGCTGAAGGCCAATTTCCGGCTGCAGTCATTTTAAGTTGTATTGATTCACGTGCGCCGGCTGAAATTATTTTTGATACTGGGATTGGTGAGACATTTAATGCCCGTGTTGCCGGTAATGTTTCCAATAATGATTTACTTGGTAGCATGGAGTTTGCCTGCGCTGCCGCGGGGGCAAAAGTTGTACTGGTGATGGGACACACTGCGTGTGGCGCAGTACGTGGAGCTATCGATGGTGTAGAGCTTGGTCATTTGACCGGGCTGTTGAACCAAATTAAACCTGCCATTGCTAAAACTGAGTTTAGCGGTGAAAGAACCGGCAAAAACGCTCAGTTTGTTGATGCTGTCGCTAAAAGTAATGTGCTGCATACGATCGAAGAAATACGCAAACAAAGTGAGATCCTTCGCGGACTAGAGAAAGAAGGGAAAATTAAAATCGTTGGTGCCATGTATAACCTCAATGGCGGCGCGGTTGAGTTTGTAAGCTAATTGTTTACTAAATAAATGTTTGTCAGCGTCGAGTGTAATGACTCGACGCTTATTAATCTTCTTTACCCAATAAAGACTGAACGACGCTTATTATTGATGAGCCACACTTAAAAGCGATAAAGCTTATTGATAAAACTATCCCATGAGTGTGTTTCCTATCCCTAGGATTTGCAGGAGCCTCACAATGATTCCTCCTATATCGACTTGTTAAACCCATCCAAAAACTCAAATAACAGATCATTATTTTAAATAGGTGAGGCTTCGATATGTTTCAATTTGATGCCAATGGCACGCTCGTTATTGCTTCGCTGGTACTATTGCTTGGACGGCAATGCGTCAAGCACATTGCTATCTTGCAAAAATACGCCATTCCCGAACCCATTGCGGGGGGATTATTACTCGCATTACTCTTTCTGCTTATTCATCAGACGACAGGTTGGGAAGCCAACTTTGATACCTCGCTGCGTGACCCATTAATGCTAACGTTTTTTGCCTCTATTGGGCTGAATGCAAATTTGGCCAGTTTACGGGCGGGCGGTAAGGTTTTGGTTCGATTTTTTGTGGTCGTGATAGGGCTATTGTTGCTGCAAAACATGGTGGGTATCGGCATGGCGACCTTGCTAGGTCTGGATCCGCTGATGGGACTGCTGGTCGGGACCATCACCCTCTCGGGTGGGCATGGAACAGGCGCTGCTTGGAGCGCTGTTTTTACGGATAGTTACGGTTTAAGCAATGCGACGGAAGTTGCTATGGCCTGCGCAACGTTCGGTTTAGTCTTGGGCGGATTGATTGCGGGCCCAGTGGCACTTTATCTTATCAAGCACTCCGCTACGCCAGAAGGGAGGGCGGAAGATAGCTTGCAACCGACGACGTTCGAAAAACCTCAGTCCGGGCGAGTGATTACTGCATTGGTCTTAGTCGAAACTATCGCCATGATTACCATTTGTTTGATGGCGGGTCGCTATATTGCGGGAATGTTGGCAGAGACTATTTTCGCATTGCCGGTATTCGTATATGTGCTCTTTATTGGGGTTATTCTCAGTAACTTACTTCTTTATACTGGATTTTATCAGGTATTCGATCGCGCGGTTTCGGTGGTGGGTAACGTCAGTCTTTCGCTTTTCCTTGCCATTGCACTGATGAGTCTAAAATTATGGGAGTTGGCTTCTTTGGCATTGCCCATGTTGGCGATTTTAATTGTGCAGACGCTGACGATGGCGCTGTATGCCATATTTGTGACTTATCGGGTGATGGGTAAAAATTACGATGCGGCAGTGCTTTCCGCTGGGCATTGTGGCTTAGGTTTAGGGGCGACACCCACCGCCATTGCTAATATGCAGGCGATTACCGAGCGTTTCGGTCCTTCACATGTGGCGTTTTTGATTGTCCCGATGGTTGGTGCATTCTTCTTGGATATAGCCAACGCGATTGTCATCAAACTTTCGTTATTATTGCCGATGTTTACGCCATTGGGGTAAAGCGAAGTACTCAATAGCAAACTTCAAAAATATTATGGGTGCTATTAGGTGGCGCAATAACAATAAGAAGGTCATGTGATGACCTTCTTATTCATCCTTATAAGCGTCCCTATTCTTAAACCGGGAATTAACCACTGGGGCTTTTCTGTATCCATCACATACATCATCGGTAATAGTAAAAAGGAATTTTACCTTTCACGGAGATGAAGATGAAAATACAGGCATGGACAGAAAAGCTGCACGCTGGTCGCATAGATAATACATGTATTCGATACCGGACATTGCTGTGTCGCAGGCTGACTGAGCAGGATATTACCGGAGAGACGGTATGAAAAGAATTCAGCTGTCTGGCGGCGTGAAGCCCCTTTATTTGATGATTCCTCTGCTGTTATCGGCATGCCATACCCCTCCATTCCAGTCGCAAGTGAACAACACGATGTCTGTATCAGCAGAAAACATTGACCCAACTAAATCGCTTTTCCCGCTGGAGAATTATTCGCAGTCTGTCGATAAATGGTTCCCCCCTGGCCCTGAAATGCATATTCCAGTCATCGATGCCGCCACGCAGCAAAGGCATTTTTCTGTCCTCAAATCCCACTATTTTGGTATGGGGCAAGATGAACAGTCGCCTTGGAACCCCCATCACATCGCATCCATCCTAGACAAGGGCGCTGAAAGTGCCCGCGATGCCAGCATTAACAAGCACCTCGATAAGAACAGTGTTTCTTGGGGAGAAAACTTTAGGGTCCATTCGGGTGGCTGGAAACAGGCGATAATCGATAACGCGAATACCAGCATTGACCCTGTTTATCACCCCTCCGGTCGGGCTATTGCTGTCAGAGAAGCACTGGTCAGAATACTTCCGACCGCAGATCCGGCTTATGACGACCCTCGCAAAGCCGGGCAGGGATACCCATTTGACAATTTACAGGACTCGGCCATCCGTCCCGGTACCCCTGTGTACGTCCTTGCAGATAGCCGCGACGGGAGCTGGAAATACGTCATATCCCCATCGGTCACTGGATGGGTTCACAGCGAAGATATCGCGGGGGTGGATCAGCAATTTGTCACCGAATGGCTGACGCTGGCGAGAGAAAGTTTGGGCGCATTCATTAAAGAGCCGGTTTCCGTCCATGAAAACGGAAAGTATTATTTCACAGCCCGCCCCGGCACTATCTTGCCATTTCGCAATAAACAGTCGGCCCTTTTTCTGACCGCAATACCGGTACGTGACGTTGATGGTCGCGCGAAAATTCGCTGGGTCAACCTGAAAGAAGGCGAGTTCACTGCTATGCCGTGGAAAATGACGCCCAATAATATCGCAACGTTGATGAAGTCGATGAAAGGCAGACCCTATGGTTGGGGAAATTATAATTTCTATAACGACTGCTCTGCCGAAATACGCAGCTTACTGATGCCTTTCGGTATATTTCTTCCCAGAAACTCGGCGGACCAGATAAAGGCTGCAACCCGTGTTGTTGACCTCAGTAAAGAGGATACCAGTGCACGGATCCGCTATCTCACGGAACACGGCAAGCCATTCACCACGCTGGTCTATATTCCGGGGCATATCATGTTGTATATCGGCAACACGGTGATTAACGGACAGAATGTACCGATGACCTATCAAAATATATGGGGGTTGCGGCCAGCAGGATCCAATAGCCGGAGTATTATTGGCGGTTCTGTATTCTTCCCGTTATTAGCCTCCTATCCAGAGAACCTCGAACTGATGTCACTGGCAGGTAAGGCACAGTTTAAATTGGGATTTATTGAATAGTGGATACGGTTTACTGCTCCGAGTGATTATTTTCTCAAAGTAACCGTGTTGACGGTTACTTTGGTTGTTGTATGCATCTAACTCACTTTAATGTATCTCTTCTGTAAAATTTACTTTACATAATTAGCGAGAATGGTCATTTATTTGATGAGGAATAGTGATAATAATCACAAATTATCTTGGTATACATATTCTTTCATATTATATAAAAGAAGTTGGAAAGTTTAGTTTTCGGTTTCTTCTCTCTCTTAAATGGCCTGTTGGTCAATGAAACTCAACGGGGGGGAGTAACTTGTTGAACATTAAAAAATAAATATAGCTTGCGTAATTTGAATTCATCGTCTTTACATGTTTTCTATTATTGCTATTCATTAATTCGTACAAGACCATTTCCTTATACTGTCATCTCCTACATAATGATATAATATTATTATTTCTGTTGGCTCAGACGATGCATATTTACATTTCATTATTCAGTTGATAATGGGATGTATATGTTTCATTTAAACCGAATGTGAACATTACCATTATTGACTGGAGAGTGAAATGAATTATCCGGCAGAACCATTCCGTATTAAAAGCGTTGAAACTGTGTCAATGATTTCGCGTGATGAACGCATAAATAAAATGTGGGCAGCTGGCTATAATACCTTCCTGTTAAGCTCTAAAGATATTTATATAGACCTGCTGACAGACAGTGGCACCAATGCCATGAGTGATAAGCAGTGGGCCGGTATGATGATGGGTGATGAAGCTTATTCAGGAAGTGAAAATTTTTTTCATCTGGAAAAAACCGTTCGCGAATTGTTTGGCTTTAAACATATTATTCCGACACATCAGGGGCGAGGGGTAGAAAACCTTTTATCCCAACTGGCCATTAAACCAGGTCAATATGTTGCAGGAAATATGTATTTTACTACTACGCGTTTTCACCAAGAAAAGAATGGCGCAACCTTTGTAGATATTGTTCGAGACGAAGCACATGATGCAGCATTGAATATCGCCTTTAAAGGTAATATTGACCTTAAAAAACTACAAATGCTGATTGATCATAAAGGGGCAGAGAATATTGCTTATATCTGCCTTGCTGTGACAGTTAACCTTGCGGGCGGGCAGCCAGTCTCGATGGCTAATATGCGTGCTGTTAGAGAACTGACTCAGGCGCATGGAATTAAAGTGTTTTATGACGCGACGCGCTGCGTGGAGAACGCTTACTTCATTAAAGAGCAGGAAAAAGGCTTCGAAAACAAGAGTATTAAAAATATCGTACATGAGATGTTCAGTTATGCCGATGGTTGCACCATGAGCGGCAAAAAAGACTGCTTGGTAAATATAGGCGGTTTTTTGTGTATGGACGATGATGAAATGTTCTCGATGGCGAAAGAGCTAGTGGTGGTTTACGAAGGAATGCCATCCTACGGCGGCCTTGCGGGGCGCGATATGGAAGCGATGGCAATTGGTCTGCGCGAAGCAATGCAGTATGAGTACATTGAGCATCGCGTGAAGCAGGTTCGCTACCTCGGTGACAAACTGAAGAGTGCTGGTATTCCGATTGTCGAGCCAGTGGGCGGCCATGCTGTGTTCCTTGATGCTCACCGTTTTTGTGATCATCTGACGCAGGATCAATTCCCGGCGCAAAGTCTGGCAGCAAGCATTTATATGGAGACGGGCGTTCGTAGTATGGAGCGCGGTATCATTTCTGCTGGCCGTGACAAAGAGACTGGCGATCATCACCGACCCAAACTGGAAACCGTTCGCCTGACTATTCCTCGCCGAGTGTACACTTACGCGCATATGGATGTTGTTGCAGATGGTATTATCAAACTCTATCAGCACAAGGAAGATATTTGCGGACTGAAATTTATTTATGAGCCGAAACAATTGCGATTCTTCAATGCGTGTTTTGAGTATATTTAATTCTCTTCGGGGGAAATAGAGTGGTACGCGATGAAAACTCACGACTTTTTCTATGACTTTTTTCAGGTGACATAAAATACAACAAGTTGATACCCATCTAGGGATGTGAATCACTGCCCCTCATTATTTACAACAATTAACGCCAGCAATGATGTCTGGCGTCTTTCAAGTGTCTCGTTTATTTATTAAGTAAGCGTGGAAGTTGACTATTAAACTCGAGCAAACAACTGTTCATATATTTTTCTGTTTCAGTGGTTACTTTAGCATATCTATTTGCACTCCAATCAGCCTGTGTCGCTTCCACAGGTGTTGGAGCACATTCAGCGACAGCATATGCAGAGAACATGCTTCCATCTTCAGGGCGTTTATAGATTATGACTTTATACTTCAACTGATACATGGTGTCATTTGCTGCAGCGTCTTTGAAAATAAGAGCCCATGTTGCGTGACCGATGTAAAGCGGTTGCTTGTAGACATACCCACTGGCATTTTTAGCCATCCACTGACTAATATTCTGCTTCAATTTTGGGGTGAGATATGTATCTGTTGGATTTGGTAAAGAATCAATGGCAGTTCCTTTATAGTTTTCTTTATCAAAATCACTGCTCCTAAAACTCCCAGCTAACACAGATAATACCGCTAGGCTTTTTCCCACCGTGTTATGGGTAGGTGTGACTTCACGCAATTTATTGTCTGCTATGCGATTATCGTTCAGTTCTGCTAAGGCTGGTACACTAAATACATCAACCGAACTCCCATTCTCAGCTTTGACAGTTTCGGGTTTGAGCGAGCTAGCACATCCTGTTAAAACGATCATTGATGCAAGTGTTGCCATCATTTTTACATTCATTTTTAATAAAGTCCTAGTTTGTGAAATTAATATTAATCCGGTTTTTTATATTTTTTAGAAATATATCGCGTAGACTCCATGGGTTTTATTAGACCCAAGAGATTGGCTAAAACCAAGATAACGCTTCTTTAATTGAATATTCAGTGAACTGATTTATTTGTTCATCCGAATCGTATTTAAAACATTTTTTTAAGCCGTCTGAGAATATGACAACTTCAGAGTCAGAGAGACGAACATCAATAAAAGCGGCATCTTCCTCTAAAAGGTAGCCGGTTCTACTCTTTCTTTTTCTCTTCCTCTTTATCAAAGATAGGGCAGAAGTTGTTCAACGGTTCCCCTTCATATGGGGGCGAACCGCAAGAACGTTTTCCAAATCCTTATGATTCAATGCATCAGGTTCTGTTTGACGTTCCCACTCCGTTGGGAAGCTATCTTCCGTGCTGCTCAGATAGTTATGCACCATGACGGGCTTAGCAAGTCTCGCATTACCCACTTTCAGTTGTATTGAGAGTGGCCGTTGCGTCCGGTGTTATCTGGTTGCAGCGGCGAGAAGTGGACGTTTTCAAAGCGTACAAGCAAAAAAGTCCGTCCATTTGGACGGAACCTTTCAGTAACTCGTCTTGTACATATAAAATTTTTGCAATTCACTCGGTTCTCTTTCGAGAATACCAAGATAATGCTGATACGACCTAACCAACTCAAGATAGCCACATATCGCACTGATTCCAAAGGCCTCATATAGGTCAACATACCCTTCTTTTTTCTCTGTAATGACACATCCCCAATCATTTGGAAACCTATCATCTAAGACTTCAAAAAGATTTGAAGGCACCCAAAGAGGCATATTCTCCTCAGGACAGAGTAAAAAGTCAGTCCGATTTGAGTAAAACATGACACCATAAACCTTGTATTCAACACCTATTTCCAAAGGAGTGAATTTTGTCTCTTCAGTTTCCCCCATAACCCTTGCGTTATCGGGCAGGTCCTTACCGGACGTCGAGTTACATAGAATCAACATTTTTTGTACCTACTTAAATTTAAAGTCATCTATCTGACCAGTTTTCGTATTACGGACGTAATGTATTTCGACGCCGTTAATGCTTTGCGTCATTTTCACCCAGCCATCTTCTTTCGGCCATCGTGTATCTGCCATGGGAAGTGGCAGAGGGTGACCAGCAGCAGGGTTAGATAAAGTCTGTTCCATTGCTAGTTTTTCTTGCAAGGAATTTGGTTCCGTTCTGCCAGTTGAACCTAGTCCTAATGGTTTTTCTGACATATAAGCTAAATCATTTTTATTCGGACCATTAGGGATAGGTGTTACCGTGCTGTTTCCACCAGTATCAGGCTTACCGTCCGTGTTCCCGGTATTCGTAGCTCCTTGGCCTGACGATTGATTGTTTCCGGTATGAGTCGGTGTACCACTAAGATCTAGCGTTTGATTTCCTCCGGTATTGCTCGGTCCTTTGCCTGTTGTGTCTTGGTTACCGGTATGAAAAGGTGCGTATTTATCCTGCAACGAACTCAGATATTTACTAGTGATCTCATCGTTACCCATCATTTTCAAGGTAACAAGATGCTCCAGTTCATCGGACGTCATCTTATCCGCTATATCCTTCACGACTGTCCCTGCCAACCCTGCAATACCCGCTTTTGCGCCTATCTCCAGTAACTGCTCTGCGACCTTACTACGACATGGCGCAGCGATAGCGCAACCTTCCGCAACAACCTTCAGGAAGTTATTCTCAACCGCATTTTTCCCTGTCTGCGCACCCGCAACCGTATCAGCGGTGCTATCACCGGTCAAGCCACCCGCTAGTCCTGCTGCCAGTGTTGCCAGCGCGCTAACCGTCTGTTTCTGGTCTTCCGAGAGATTGTTTTTATCCCAGCCCATCGCCGCGATAATCACCGGTACCATCAGTTCTGCCGTTGCTGCACCCGCAGCGCCTGCCAATGCACTGTTACCACTGGCATAGGCAGTGACTGCACCCAGCACGGCGTGTGCCATGGCGTTAGCCGCCTGATTATCGCCGGTACTTTTCTTAATGACTTCCGCCAGATACGGTGCTGAAGCGCCCGCCAGTGCCTGCGCCATGTTACCGCCCGCTAGCCCCTGTATCGCTGCCGTCGCTGCTTGAATGCCTTGTTGCAGGGCACTGCCAGTACCGTAAGGCGCCATGGCGGTATTGCGTATCTGGTTGGTCAGTTGTTCTTCCGTTGGCGTCAAGATCCCTTTTTGAGCCAGCGCTTCTTTTGCCGCCTGAATCGCTTCTGGGTCTTTCAGCGCTTTTTCTTCCGCTATTCTGCCCTGCGTGCGAACAATATCACTGACCTGACCACCAATCTCGCCAATGAGCTGCGCTTCTCGCAGGCGGTTCTGCTCTTTCTCTTTATCAAAGATAGGGCCGATACTGCCGTTGGCGTTGTCGGTATCACGGCTCAGGTCATCGACATTCTGCTGCTGTTTATCGGTATCGCGGATGGTAATCGTGCCATCAGCGATGGCTGCTTGCGTAGTGCCAGCGGCATGACCATCATTACCCAGACCGGAGAGCACCACGCTACCCAGATTACTCAGCAGGTCAGACCCCACCGGGCCACCGGTACTCAGGCTGCCACCTTGATGCTCGGCCTTGAAATCGGCTTTGTTTTCGATGTTACTGAAGCCCAGCGTGCCGGTATCCAGACTGTTTTTACTCTTGTCAGCAGTACTGGCAATCACTGCGCCATCAAGCTGGGTGTGTTCGCCGACGGTGATATCAAAGCCACCTTTGCCCGCAAAGATACCGGTCTGTTCCTGCACCGAGTCATAATTGCTGTGTAACTTGTCCTGACTCATGCTCAGATTGGCTGAACCACCTCCGGTCACCGCGACACTGACACCGCCGCTGGTACTGGTCTGCTTCGAATCATAATTGTCGCTGTCCTGCTGGCTTTGCAGCAACAAGTCACGGCCCACATCAACCTTCACCGTTTCGCCACTCACCTGAGCGCCACCGAGGGCCGCTTTCACGCCTTGCAGGGCGGCCAGTCGGCCATTGTTTTCTTCACTGGCATCTTTGGCGGTGGTCACCGCGGTGTTCAGGACGCTGCCGACTGCGTCAGACAGGGCCAGCGTCAGGCCGCTACTTTTTTGCTCGACGCTGTGGGTTTGGCTACTTTGGTTCTCAGCCGCCAAAATGGCGACGTTTTTACCGGTCAGACTGATGTCTTTACCGGCTAACATGTCAGAATCGGTTGCCGAGTCTTGGATCACCAATGTTGAACGACTATGCGTCACCGCTGCGCCCGGTCTGATCCGGTTACAGCGGCGGGAAGTGGGAAGATTTAGGGCTTAGAAGAAAAGATCCCGCCCAGTGGCCGGGAGTTTTCAGTTCATTTGTTTATATATATGCCTCAACCATTCCTCAGATGAAGACCATTCATTGGGGTAATAATAGTTACAATCAATTTTGTTAAGCAGGATGTCCTGTAATTCATCATCTGGCAGAGAAAGTGCCAACAGATAATCTATTTCAGCTTTCATCTGCAACCGCTCTTCCACAGTCTCAGTTGCTTTATAAGCTGCCAATGTTTCATCTACGTTACCAAACAACACCTCAAAGTCCTGGTTAAAGTAACACCTTAGTAAATATGACAAAGAAGAGTATTTTTCATTAATATTCATGGTGTTGGGTAAAGGCTATGAATTAGCGAATGATAGAACTAATATTCAATATAATATTAGGTTTAATCTTTAGCTCAACCTTGCACTCTCTATCAATAGATAGTGTTTTCACGCTGATATACTTGGCCATTACATCTTTTACAATTGAAAACTCACTCACTCCTTCAACTATAAAATACTGTATTTTTTTATCTCCTATTTTCACTTCAGCACTTATCCAACCCTCAACCACAGAAAATGTGAACGTAACGTTAATGCCTAAACAATCAGTCACCTGATAAGAGTATGTTCCCGAGCTTAAATCTATAAAAACAGGTTCACTATCGAAAAAATCAAGTAAATCAATAGAGTCTGGATAGTTTTTTATGTTCATCATTAAACTCCTATTTAGGAATGGTAGTCACAAATTTTCGTGAACCATTAGGTAATATTTCAAATGTTGTTTGTAGTCGAGCGGCCTTACCTGATGGCCCCATCAGAAGAGATTCCCTTACCTCAAACGTACCAAATTCATTTGAAAACGTATTAATTACATTTCTAGGAGTATTTGCTGTTGCTTTAAAATGTTCAGCTAAAATCCTCTGGCCTCCAGCATCGTTATATATACCTAGATTTTCCATCGTAGAAGCTAACTGGTTAGAGCGAGCTGCATTATGTGGGTTACTAGCTGAATTGCCGAATAAATAGTCATATTTTTTTTCATCTATGACTAAATCATTATTCCTTGCATTCTCCTCATCTTCTGGTCCCCAGCCACCTGGTGTACCAGAACCCGTCCCTCCTAATTCCGCCTTGTCTGCCTCAGTCAGATCCTTGCCTATGTTCGGGCCTGATTCATTCTCTTTATCTCCATTCAATGCATCAGCTATCGCAACACCGCCGGCAGCACCGAATACCGCGCCTACACCACCTAGTGTGGGTTTGCTCAGGTCGAGAGGGTTATTCAAACACGTTAATGTTGAACAACCCAGCGCATTATTCTCAACCACCGTTTTACCGGTCTGCGCACCTGCTACTGTATCTGCTGTACTATCGCCAATCAATCCACCCGCCAATCCTGCCGCCAACGTTGCCAGTGCCGAGACCTTTTGTTTTTCCGTTTCGCTTAGTTCACTAACCGGCTTGCCGTAAGCATTTAAAGCGATCATGCCTATCAGTTCACCAGTGACCGCGCCACCCGCACCCACTAGAGCGTTATTACCCTGCGCTGCGGCTAGCGCGGCATTAACTACCGCATGTGCCAGTGTGCGCGATACCGGATCGTCAGGTAAAGTATCGGCGATCAGTTTAGTGATATACGGTGCCACACCATTCGCCAGTGCTGCCGCCATATTCCCACCCGCCAAGCCTTGTACCGCCGCCGTTGCTGCCTGCATGGCACGCTGTACTGCGCCGCCGGTGCCTAGCCCTGACTCGTTAAACGCCTGATTGTAAGCGGTCTGGTAAATCTGGTTATTGATATCCTCAGCAGTGGGCACTTTGTCCGGGTTGGCCTTTGCCCACTGTTTTTCTGCTGCCGCAATATCTTCCGGCGTGACATTCTTCATCCTCTCGTTCGCCGCTTTGGTGGCGATAATATCCCCTTGCGTACGCGCAATATCCATCGCCTGACCACCAATCTCGCCAATGAGCTGCGCTTCACGCAGGCGGTTCTGCTCTTTCTCTTTATCAAAGATAGGGCCGATGCTACCGTTGGCGTTGTCGGTATCGCGGCTCAGGTCATCGACATTCTGCTGCTGTTTATCGGTATCGCGGATGGTAATTGTGCCATCCGCGATAGCTGATTGCGTCGTGCCATCGGCATGACCATCATTGCCCAGACCGGAGAGCACCACGCTACCCAAATTACTCAGTAGGTCAGACCCCACCGGGCCACCGGTACTCAGGCTGCCACCTTGATGCTCGGCCTTGAAATCGGCTTTGTTTTCGATGTTACTGAAGCCCAGCGTGCCGGTATCCAGACTGTTTTTACTCTTGTCAGCAGTACTGGCAATCACTGCGCCATCAAGCTGGGTGTGTTCGCCGACGGTGATATCAAAGCCACCTTTGCCCGCAAAGATACCGGTCTGTTCCTGCACCGAGTCATAATTGCTGTGTAACTTGTCCTGACTCATGCTCAGATTGGCTGAACCACCTCCGGTCACCGCGACACTGACACCGCCGCTGGTACTGGTCTGCTTCGAATCATAATTGTCGCTGTCCTGCTGGCTTTGCAGCAACAAGTCACGGCCCACATCAACCTTCACCGTTTCGCCACTCACCTGAGCGCCCGCCAGTGAGGTATCACGACCGCTGCTGAGCGACAGTGTGCCGCCCGTGTCAATCTGTGTTTCCGTCCAGGTCGTACTGTTACCGTGCTCATTGCCTTGCCCTTTGTTGGCGTTGGCAAAAATACTCAGGCCACTACTGGTGCCATTTAACCCTACACTGACGCCCACACTGCCGCCGCTGCTGCTGTTACTGCCGTCAGTTTTTTGTGTATTGGCCGCGCCGAGTAGCAACACATCTCGAGCCGCATCCAGAGTGGTATCGCCACCGGCTTTGAGTTGGCTGCCTTGCACCACAATATCGCCACTGTTCGCGGGGTGACCATCACCGGTGGCGTTGATGATCAGATTATTGCCCGCCGTCAGGGTCGAACCGGTCACGCTGGTCTGCACCTGATGCTGTTGCGAGGAGGACTTTTGTGAGCCTAATGAGGCGCTGACACCGAACATGCTGGCGGTATCACCTCCTTGAGCCTCTACCAGTCGGCCTGCTTGTACTGCCTGCGCACCACCGAGGGCCGCTTTCACACCTTGCAGTGCAGCCAAGCGACCATTGCTTTCTTCACTGGCATCTTTGGCGGTGGTCACCGCGGTGTTCAGGGCGCTGCCGACTGCGCCAGACAGGGCCAGCGTCAGGCCGCTACTTTTTTGCTCGACGCTGTGGGTTTGGTTACTTTGGTTTTCAGCCGCCAAAATGGCGACGTTTTTACCGGTCAGACTGATGTCTTTACCGGCTAACACATCAGAACCTTTTACCGTTAGGTCTTCACCGGCCGTCATGTTGACATTGCCCAGTACGCTGCCGACGGTGCTGCCAACATTGGAAATTGATTGACCGGTATCGGTCATTTTGGTGCTGTTACTGCCGACCATAACACCAATGCCGCCGGTGCTCATCAGGCCGGATTTTTTCTGCTCAAACAGGTGAGACTCGCTCTCGCTCTGCTGCGCAGTGCCGATGGTGATATTGTCTTTCGCCCGCAAATTAATATCGTTATCGGCCACCACATTGCTGCCCATGACCGCAATATTTTTGCCGCTGACATCAATTGATCCGGCTGACAGCATGGAGCCTACCGCCCAGGTTTGACTAATACTGTCTTCGGTGCGGGTGGTGGTGCTGGAGGCCAGACCTTTTTTAGTGCCGGTATGATTGCGCTGTTCATCATGTTGCTCTGTCTGCGTGGTGAGAGTGACATCGCCGCCTGCGGCCAGTTTTAGCGCGCCATCGGTTTGTATGCCACTGGCACTGATATTGATGTCTTTTGCCGCATTCAGATTAATATCGCCCGTGGCGTTTAACTGGCTGCCACGCAGGGTTTCATCATAGAGCTCCACTGAGCTGGTATGGCGCTTGCTCGAGGATTCACCGGTCACTTGCAGACTGTCCGTGGCGGCACTTAGGTGGATATTTTGTGCCTGCACATCAAGTGAATCGGCATTAATATTGGCCCCCACGGCGGTCAGATTGTTGACGTTAGCCGTTAGCGCACCGCCGACATTGACCTCGCTCCCCAGATGGCGAATATGCTCGCTGGTCGCGCTGCCGTGGCCATAGTTCGAACTGATCTGGTCACGGGTTTGTACCGTATTGAGTAGCCAATCGCCGCCGGTATTGACCTGAATATCTTGGCCCACGTTCAGGCCCGCGCCTTGTTGGATAAAGTCACGTTCAGTATTGATCACCGCATGATTGCTGACGTTGATGCTGGCCAGTGCCCCTAGTAGGGTCTGATTCCGCTGCACAGATCCATTATTGCTGATGAGTTGTTCACTGCTGGTACGCAGTATCACATCGCGGCCGCTATCCAGTTGCAGGTTGGTCGCATTTAAGCGCGCGCTGGTCAGGTCAATGTCGCTGTTCAGTGTACTGAGCAACATATTGCCACCGGCCTGAAGTAAGCCGCCACGGTTATTGAGCGTGATGTCTTGCGCCATGCTGAGGTTCAGGTTATTGGTGGCGATCATCGCGCCTGAGTTATTGAACCCCTGCATATCGGTTAAAGTGATATTCTCTGCTGCAATCAATGATCCGTTAGCCTGTAGGTCACCCGGCTTCACGCCCGCCAAATAGACCACTGGCACCAGCACGGTTTGCCCCGACACTTCGCGGGTTTCCATCAGCACGATATTGGTGGTTAATGCCGCCATTTGTTCAGCACTGAGGTGAGTACCAAGGGCAATATTGAACGCTTTACTGTACTCAAGGCCCGCCGCAAATAACTGCTCGAATTGTTCTTGCGCGCTACGATAATCACTGGCGACCGCTTGGCCCGTTAACGCCAGAATCTGGTCCCGCACTAAACGCTGTTCATAGGCATTATCTCCTAGACGTTTGTGTATCACGCTAGGATCGCTATTCAACTGCTGGAGAACGTAGTCTGATCCGCGCCAGTTATTCAGATTGGCAAAGGCAGGATTTGTTTCTATTAGGTACTGGCTGTTGACGGTGTAGTCAGTACTGAATTGATACAGTCCGCCATTAGGTTGTGTCAGGGAGATACCGTTAAATTCGACAGCCAGATCTTTCCCTGTATTGCTGCTCCCTCCGGGAGGCGTAACAGCACCGGGGTTGGCCCCATTATTGATCGTGCTCCCGCTGCCACTGATGGTTTTTGCGGTGAGGCTGGAGGCGTATTGGTTGGTCGCCTGTTCACTCACCTGTGGACCCCAAGCGGTGCCCCATAAATCACCTTTATAGGTACGATAACGCCACACGCCTGTGGAGGTTGTTCTTTCGATCAGCCGTTGCGCATTCCCCCAACCATCTTGTTGCACAGTGACACCGGTCAGATCAATCTCGCCTTGCGCACTGACTTTACTCCAGTAATTTTCCAGTGTGCCGACTTGAGCGGTCAAGTTCCCGCCAGCCAACAGTTGCGCTTCAGGGCTGATGTTATCGATGCTGTTATAGGCGATAGTCGACGTATAATCTGTGCCGATATAATCGCTATTCATCGAGCCACCATGAGGGGGCTCAGCATAGCGTCCACCCGGAATGTCAGGGTTATCCGCAGTCCAATACGCTGACCCATTCACAGTGTCGGCCACAACAAAGTTGCTATTGGCGGTCAAAATATGGCGACGATTGGTGAGCGTCGTGGCGTAAACCAACAGGTCTTTACCTGACTCAATTAAGCCAGAGATATTGAGTACCTGAGCGGCTTGCTGGTAGAGACCGTTATTGTCTAAAACGCCCGCCAGAATGACGTTACCCATCCCTAAAATGGTGGTCGTTGGCGCCGTGTCGGTGTCAGTGACGGTATCGCTGTTTTCAATCACCGGTGCTAGCAAGGCTAAGGTGCCATTCTCATCGGTGGCACCCATCAGGGCGTTAGGGCCGGAATTGGTGATACGCTCACGTGCTTGGAGAGTGGCTTCGGCACTGATCAGGGTGCCGGTATTGAATAGGGTGTTAACGTCAGTATTGAGGCGGCCACTGGTCAATATCTGTCCGTTGTTGACCAGTGCCCCTGCCGTTGTGAGGCTGGCTTGCGCCGCGATAATATTGCCGTTGTTCAGTAAGCTGTTTGAATCTGTGCTGAGTTGACCCCCTGCCAATATCTGCCCGTCGTTGGTGAAGGAACCACGGGTGTTCAAGGTTAAATCTCGCCCAGCTTGAAGTATTGAGTCAGCTAGATGGCTGAAATCGCTCTGTAATTGAATGCTCAGATCCTCGCTGGTCGTTATCTTGCCCGCGTGGTTGTCCAACTGACCCAGATTTAACGACATGGTGTTCGCCGCCAATGTGCCGCTCTGGTTATCGAGGGTTTGACCGGCATTCGTGTTGGCATTGATGATCAGAGCACCAAGGGAAGTGATATTGGCGCGTTGCGTGCTGATATCGCCACGGGTGGCGGTGATGTTCATCTCGTGGGCTTGTACCAAGCTGTCTGTCAGGTCAATGCGACTGCCGCTTAATGCCATGGCACCTGCGGCGATGTTTTGCCCTTGCGCGATTAAATCCTGCTGGGTGGTGACCTTCAGATTGCCTGCATCCATCAGGCGACCATCACTTTGCACACCCGCACCCAATAGGCTGCTACGATCGCTGTCTAGGCGCTGCGCATTGATGGCGATATTGCCCTTAGAGAGGAGGGTGCCACCACGGTTATCCAGCGCACCAGCCAGATTCAGGTTAAAATCTGCTGCTCCCGTTTGCGCTATCACCCCGCCCACATTGGAGAGTGAATGAGCGTCGAGCGTCATTTGTTCGGCAATCAAACGGGCGCTGTCAGTGCGTAACATCGAGGCGGTCGAGGCGGACAGTTGGTTCGCCGACAAGTCTGCCCCCGTGAGATCGATATCCCCACCTTGGGCGGTCAGCGCCAAATCACTGCTTTGCGTTTGGCTGCCGCTGAGATCGAGGCTTTGCCCGGTGAAGTGCTGCGCCGTCCCGCTGATATTCTTCCCTTGCGCGAGTAACTTTCCGCTGGCTTCAACACGCAGTGTGCCGCTGGTAATGCGGCTGTTGTCGGACTTAATCCCCGCACCTAAGACTGAGTTGTGGCTGCTGTTGACTTCAGCGGCGCGCAGTGAAGTGTCACCGGCGGCGGCAAGGGTGCCGGTGTTACTGAGTTTGCCTGCCGTGGTGAGTTGGGTATTGCCCTGCGCATACAGCACGCCCGCGTTTTCTATCTCGCCAGTGGTCTTCACCGTCAGTTGTTGGGCGCTGCTTATCTGGCCGCTGTTGACCAGCATGCCATCCGCCGTGATGGTGATATCACCCGCAGAGGCACCTATCTCACCGGCATTGCGTACCCCAACACCGCTTTCCGTGCCGATCAGGCGAATTTTACCGGCATACATGCCACCTAAATTGGCGACATCCACGGCCACGGTGGGGCGCGGGCTGCCATCGGCGGCTTTGGTATTAATGTTTTGGTGCGCAGCATCCACCTGATTGCGGCCGGTGGTGACATTCAGGTCATTGGCCCAAAGGCTGGCATTCACTTTGACGGAGCGGGCAATCAGGTCGGTATGGTCCTGACGGCTGCTATCCATGCCTGCGCCTTGGACGATAATCTCGCCGCGCTCAACATCGTAGCCGGTCAGTTGGCCGTTATTCAGTTGCACTTGACCGGTGGTCAGCGTGGCGCGGTTAGCATTGATAAAGCCACAACCTTCACAGGTAATGCCAGCGGGGTTGGCGATCACCACCTGCGCCTTGCGGCCCGCCACTTCGATATAGCCGTTGAGTTTGCTGGGGTCGCGGCTGTTCACCTCATTGAGGATAATATTGGCCTCACCCCGTGCTAGCCACGGGTTAGCGTCAACAAAACCGCCGAGCTGAGTCTGATTGACCCCGTGGCCGTTATTGAGGATCACGCCGCGATTATCGACATCAAACTGGCTGTAGACGTTGCGAGAAACCCCGCCACTGCTGGGCGTTTGAATATTGACCTGCGGCGTGCCGTTGGCACTGCTGATAATAGTCGGCTGCTGACCGGCGGGCGCACCGGCATCGGCCACAATATCCGCCTGAGCCGAGAGTGAGACGCAGCCTAACGCCAGTAGCAGACTAAAATTCAACGACGATAAGGCACTGATGCAGCGGCGTTGCGCATGACCCACACCGGAGGATGGCGATGAGGTGGCCCGACCGGAAGCCGCGATATCCGCGACCACCATCAACAGGCCTCGCGCCTTGTTGAAGACGATTCGGTACAGGTTTTTATTCATCAGTCATTCCAGAAATTATGTTATTTATGAGTCGCATCAGTATTGCCAGTTCAGGCTAAAGCCCATCGTTACCGAGTCAGTTTTAAACCCCTCGGGCTTGGAGAGCGGTTTGCCGGCAAACAGGTCATAATGAGTGTTCAGAACCTTGCCGCGAACGCCCACGACACTGCCCGCCAGATGGCGGCCCACCAGATAAGGATCGCTGCGCCCACTCACCTCGCCGTAATCCACCCCGACATATAGCTCATGTCCGGGCAGGGGCGTGTACCAACCCAGATCGTTGCGCACTGTCCAGCCGCGATCGGCGTTGAGTGTGCGTTCGCCATCAAAGCCGCGCACGGTCCAACGGCCACCAATAGCGAACTGATCCTGCGGGGTCAGTGGCGTGTTGGTGCTCTGGCGCTGGTATTGCAGGTTGTAATGGAATTGTTGTGTCGCGAGGACAAAAGGCACGTCCAACTGCGCATTCAGTCGCAGAATTTTGCTCAAGGCGGTGGCTTCGCCGAAATACTCTTCTTGTGCCGGTACGGCCCCAAACCAGCGGGTACCGCGCTGATAGCTGATCCCCGCGTCCAGCGTGGACTGCGCGATAAAGTGGCGATGTTGTAGCCCGACGCGCCAAGCAGAGGTGCGGCGGCGCTGGACTTCCACTTCGGTATCATTGATGTAGTTTTTCGATGAGCGGGTCAGCACATCGTAGGTGAAGGTAGTTTTCTGGCTGGCGTTGCGGTGCAGTAAACGGCTGAGTTGCAGCGTGACGTTATCGCTTTCACCTCGGTAGTGGTAATCGCTATTAAGACCCGCCACGGTTTGGTGGTAGTCATAGCTGCTGGCGGTGATACCTGCGGTCCAGTAACCGAACGGCAGCGAGTAATGGCCGGTCAGGTTGTTGGTGCCTTTTTCGCCCCGATTTTTAATGGAGCCGCCGGCAGAAACATAAAACTGGTCACTCAGGGACAACGGGTTATCGAGAAACAGCGTTGCACCGCCTTGATAACGACCGGTGCTGCGCGTGCCCGAGTCATCCAGTGAGGCAGCCAGCCGCCACATTTTGCTCTGCTTCCAGCTCAGAGCGATATCCGTCTCACCGGGGGCATCGCCGGGGATCAACTCCATGCTGGCTTGCACTGTGGGGATACGTTGGAGATTCTCCAGCCCCTGCTCGATATCGCGCAGATCCAGCAGGTGACCGGCGCGGGCAGGGAAGGCGGTGAACAGCGTGACATGGCGATCACTCTCGGGTGTCAGGGCCACATGGCGTATTTTGCCGGGCACCACGTGTAGCGTCAGCGTGCCACGGTTCAAATCTTGCTGCGGAGCCAGTACGCGGGTGGTGACATAACCGTGGTCGATCAGGCGGTTCTGCATCTCGCTCATCAGCAGGTTAATGCCTTTCGCGCCCAAACAGTGGCCTTGCGCCTGATTGGCCAGCCGTTGCAACGGTAACCAGCGCGGTAATGGCTGGGTACCCGTGAGTTTTACATGGTCAATCGCAAAGCAAGGTTTCTCAACGGGAAAAACCAGTCGGCCCAAAGACGCAGTGGGTTCGGATAAACGCACATCTGGCGCTGAAGGCGAAAGGCGTTCTTCCAAAGCACGTTGCCGTTCTTGTTGGTGAATGCTTTGCTGAACAGAGGGTAATTCCGCTGAATAGCTAGAATATGAAATAGCCAGCAGCGGGATGAATAACCCCGATGTTAATGGATAATAGGCACGCAGCACAGGGCACATCCTCATTGCCCGGCTGGGGCAGGAATAATGGCTAAAATAATATTTCGGCGCATTATGCCCACATAAAAGTTATTTTCAATGTGTTTTCATAATATAAGAAAATATAAGAAATACCTCACATATTCCGTAGGATATGTCATACGGAAGATAAGATATTTGTAAGAAATATCCGGCTTAAAGACATTTAATTGGTTTTTTATTTGAAGATTAAAACGAGGTGATTACTTCAAATAATAAATTATTTAGTATTAGTAATCGATGGTTGGTGGGTTTCTCATATTTCATGAGGTTTGTACTGCTTTGTATATTTCTCTATTTTTTCGGTGTTACAGATAAATATAAGCGACTTTGTCGATAAGTGACCAAACCAACTCATGTTTAAAACCTTTCTGATTGGGAATAAGTAACAGCCATAACACTCTCTCGCTTATGCTCAACGTTGGTTGGCATACCAAGAAGTGCGCATCGCGTTCCCGGCATCTTTTATCGGAAATGCCGGGAAAACTTGATGTTACCTAGCGATGAGCGCGAACACGCCCCAGCCTAGGTATTCCCGCGTGAACATCACGTGGCGTTTCGGTGATACCGTTAACAAAGCTCTGACCTCTTCTGCGAAGTCATCGTCAGGATTTGCTTCCAGCCAGCGGTGCATTGTCAGCCATCTAGCAGCCTCATACCTGTCCCAGCCTTCCTGATCTGCCAGCACCATTTCCACCACATCGTAGCCGAGTTCATCGAAAGCACTGACAAGTTCAGGGAGCGTCAGAAAATCGGCCAGTGCATTAGCCCCACATGCTTTGGCTATCTCTTCCGTTGCGGGTAACTGACGCCAGTAGGGTTCGCCGATAAGCATGATCCCACCCGGCTTAAGGCTCTTAGCCAGCAGCCCGACAGTTCCGATAAAACCCCCAGCAATCCATGTTGCACCGACGCAGGCGGCCACATCGCATTTTTGTTCTGCAACATATCCGGCGGCGTCGTTATGAATGAAATGTACCTGATCGCTAACGCCAAGCTCTTCAGCGCGCAGTTTGGCCTGCTCGCTGAACAGTGGACTCATATCGATACCGACACCGGTGATTGCGTGATCTCGTGCCCAAGTACAGAGCATCTCGCCCGAGCCGCTGCCGAGATCAAGAATACGGGTATCCGGCTTCATGCGTAGTACACGACCCAGTGTGGCGTACTTTTCTGCAGTGAATGGGTTATGGATGCGGTGCTCGCTTTCAGTGATGTTAAAAATACGTGGAATATCCAATGCTGAATTCCTTTGATCGCGTTGAGTATTAAGGGGGAGTTCCTCTGAGTTTTTTGCTTTTTCCGCCAGCAGTACAAACAGCTTTCCCTCAAATGTCTCGCTGACTGGCCAGAGGTGACTTTCAGGGGAGGGCAGCACGGTAAAACCGACATTACCGAGCAGGCTAGCGTATTCTTCATCGCGCCAAGCCGTCATCTGGTTGCCGAAACGGGTGGTGTCTCCGTTTGCCTCGATTGCCCAGAACTGCGTTGAGCTGATCTGGGTTTCTTCATCCCAGCTGTGTTCCGTCAACAGCAGGTGGGGAACACCAAGAAACAGCCCGTCTGGGCAGCGTTGCCAGCTCGCTTCAGCCATTCCCTGACGCTTAACTTCTTCGAAGGTATGTACTTCAGTGAGCAGCTTGCCGCCCGGTACCAGCCACTGCGCGCAGAGGTTGATGAGTGCGCGCGCGTCCATTGTGCTGAACACATTCAGTTCCCCAAATGTCATCATGATGAAATCGAACGGCTTACTTGGGCAATAGGTACGGATATCCTGCTGAATATAGTCGATATTCAAACCCGCATTCTGCGCCTGCTGGCGGGCCCAACTCACCGATGCTGGTGAGAAATCCACGCCAGTGCAATGAAATCCTCGTTCCGCTAACCGGTGAGTATAAAAGCCGGGACCGCAGCCGAGATCGAGGATATGTGCGCCAGCGGGTAACAAGCTGGCGATCCACGCCACCTGCTGCTCAATGACGTCCTGCCTACGGCTGGCCCAGTCGTGATCCTGCGACAAATGGTTCTCCAGCATGCGCTGGCTAAAGGCCGGTTCGTCCCAAGGGATTTTGCTTTCTTCCGCTGACAGTTGTATGTGACGAGATGTTGAAATAATGGTGCTGATATCCATCATGCACTCCTTAGCAATTATCGAACTGAGCGCGAACGTTATTCAGCCCAGTGGTGTTGATACGATAGGGTTGACCGTTGACTGACTTGATCAGTTTTTTGGTTTTGAGTTTTTTGAAGATGGCGAGCGTGCAGTCGGTGAGCAGCAGCCCTTCGCGGCTGTAACATTCAACGGCGGTAACGCGGCCTGACGAATCGCGGACATGCGCAATACGGCCACCTTTAGCGAGTACGTGTAAGGTACGTTGTTCCTGACGGGATAAATTCATACTGGAAAACCTGTTTAATCATCATGTGCAAAACGTGCAAACACACAGCGGTGTCCGCATTCGATTTCGGCGCATTGATAATCAGTCCGTCCTGAAAAGGTCGGTAAGCTGATTATCGGATGATTACATTCTCCAGCATCAAAGCCTCGGGTTGAGTTGAAAGGTATTTACGGAGCGAATGATAACACATACTTTTGATAGGGATATACGTCAGGCGGAAAAGTGTGATCGGGTTCGGAAAAACGCTATGAAATGAAAAATCCACGCAAGTGCGTGGATTTTATGGTGTTCGTCAGGCTTCATGAGATGCAGTTAAATCTCAGCAAACAACAGAAACGAATTAGACGTTGAACTGTGATTGTTTTTTATGGTATTGATTTTTATTGTTTTATTTTATTTAATTTTTATCTGTACTCATGTTTATACTCATTTTTGAGTTGGCTCACATTCGTAATGCGAAGGTGCTGGGTTCGGCTCCTATTATCGTTACTATTTCAAACTCTTTTCAAGTCAATTGAAATCAACTAAAAGCCCGTATGATGCGGTTTTGGCCCGTACCTTATCTCTGTTATCAACTGGGCTCAACCGAAATCATAGTTGGGGGCATAAGTGGGGATATTCTGCGTTTGGCTTTGGGAGATGCCCTAATGAAGCTTAATGCTTGACAAATCGACAACGCTAAATCCAGAGAGAAAGCCTACAAACAGTCGGATAGCGCTGGTTTGTATCTTGAGGTTGTTCCCTCTGGTTCCAGATACTGCCGCATGAAATATCGCTTCAACGGGAAAGAGAAGCGCATGGCCTTTGGCGTGTACCCTACCGTGACTCTCGCGCAGGCGAGGGCATTGCGTGATGAAGCCAAGAAAAAGTTGGCCGAAGGGATCGATCCATCAACAACAAAGAAATAAGAGAAACTGGTTTGCGATGTACAACTCAACAACACGTTCCAGACCGTAGCGCTTGAGGGCATGCGACGAGAGTTGGTCGACGGTCTGAAGGATATGCCTCTGACATTCTGGAGGCTTTTAATAAATACATTTTCCCCTTTATACAGGGCATATTCTTATCTCGTTCTGTTGTCGAGTGGATTCTATGGATAACTGGCTACAACAGTGGGCGATGAAGAACCAGCTTTCCATCGCATCCCGCACGTTTGTCTGCTTCGACGATGCTAAGGTGATGGCTTCCTACTCGCTGGCTTCCAGCGCTGTAACAACAAATACTGCCCCCGTGCGCTTTTGTCGCAATATGTCTTACCCGATCCCCTTCTGATGCTGGGACGCCTAGAGGTGGATAAATCGCTACATAGGCAAGGTATGGGGCTGGCACTGATACGTGACGCCGAGTTGCGGGTAATACAGGTGGCGGAAACCATCGGTATTCGCGGGACGCTGGTTGATGCGTTGTCTGACGAAGCGCGGGAATTTTATCTGCGGGTGGGGTTTGAGCCGTTGCCGATGGATCCGATGTTGCTGATGGGGGATTTTGTGGGAAGCGCTATCTCAAGAACGGCCATTTAGTAATACCTTAACAAGAAAAACACCACTTCCCCCTCAAAAGCTAAGTATATTGATGTAAGATTCTTTACAGAGGGGTATAATCTTTCTCTATGATTTTATGGCAAATTAACAACCAGTTACGGTTTGTTAGACGAAGATATTTGGTATGGGCGTATGAGCAGTGTTTTTGAGAGAGAGAACGATAATATTCGGGTACTTTCACTTTTCTCTGGTTGTGGTGGTATGGATTTTGGAATTACCTCAGCTGGTGGAGACATCGTCTTTGCCAACGATGTTGTAGAGAATGCCTGCAAAACATTAGGGAATCATTTCCCCGATAGTGATATCAGGCATAGTGATATCTCTCAAATTATGTCTTTTCCGGATGTTGATATTGTTGTTGGAGGCTATCCCTGCCAGTCATTTTCAATGGCAGGTAACAGAGAACCTAACAATGACGACAGAACAAACCTTTATAAACACTTTCTACGGGTATTAGAGACTGTTCAGCCGAAGTATTTTGTTGCTGAAAATGTTTCGGGCTTGAAACATTTAGGGGCAGGTAGCTTTCTGGAAAAACAGCTCACGGCATATAAAGCTGCCGGGTACCAAGTCAGCTATCATATGGTAAACGCGAGGGCTTACGGCGTGCCTCAGTCGCGCAAGCGTTTGTTTATTATTGGCGTCAGAAACGATCTGGGACAATACTTTGAATTTCCTGCTGAAACACATGGCAAAGCGACAAAAAAGAATCCTCATTTAAAACCCTATGCTTCACATGGTGAGGCTATTAGGGATTTACCACTATGGCCTGAAGGTGAGTTTTACGAACGACCACATGATCCTGAAGGGCATTTCTCATGGTATTTCATGTCCCGAAATCGTAAAGCTCTATGGGACAGCCCTGCTTACACCGTCGTAGCTAACTGGCGTCATGTGACATTACATCCTGCCAGCCCGGTGATGAAGTTAACATGGTCAAACCTCGAGGATGGCTGGAAGCAGCGCTGGGACTTTTCTGATGAATATGAGCATCTAATTGTTGATACTTCTCGCCCCAAACTGGAACAGGCAAGGCGGTTATCATGGCGGGAATGTGCACGAATACAAACTTTTCCACAGGGTTTTGAGCCTGTAGGAGACGTCGAGTCAAAATTTACCCAAATTGGGAATGCTGTTCCTCCACTGCTGGCTGAGGTACTTTTTCGGCATTTATTTTCTGGTGCTGGTTTGAAAAAGATGACAGCGAACGGTAATTAGGCGGTGAGTATGGATGATTCTTTCCCGGTTACTTTAGAAGAATGGAATGCTGAACTAGTAAAGATCGTATTTCTTGAGTCTTCGCATACGGGCTCGACTTTAAGCCGAATTGATACTACGGGACGTATTTTTGAGCAACTTGCAGGTCCACGTAGCAAAGAGGATGCTAAGCGAAGTTTCCTGATTTCGTTTGGAAAAAAAGCGTCTAAAATCCAGGATGCTCTCAGAGATGAGTCGCGATTAGACATTTTAGCGCAAATAAAAGGATACCCTACTTATTTTGCCGTTTTATATTTAACATTACTTGCTGCCAGTGCTGATGATGAAACACATGACGAAGGTGATTTTCGGGTTCGATTTTCTGTGCTGCTTGGCTTTGATAAAAATAAAAAATTTGTTTTTACTGAATTACCCAACTTATGGGAAAGGTTAGAAAGATGGAGTAGTATAAGACAAAACTGTACCCGTTTAATCTTGCCAAGGCCATCAAAGCATGAAAGATTGATTGGATATTCCAAGAGAATTGCTTTTCCCTGCTACAAAGATGAGGTCTTTTTACGGAATATTCTCATCGATAATAAATTAGATAACCATTCAACTTTTGAATCAGTTAATAAGGTAGTACATCAATATATATCTTATTTTAGCGAAGTTTTTAACCAAGAGTTTATTGAGTTCAGAACATTACTTTCAAAGGCTGCCATGCAGCAGGCTTATGACTCTCCTTTTTGGGGCGCTGTTCGTGATATCACTGTACATACAGAGAGAGAACAACTCAAAGAGAATGGTAAGTATTGTATTCACATGGAGTTTAATGATTCCGGTAATCCGGAGATTTATCTTCTTATGGATGACGCTGCTGCTACAGCCTCAGAAATCCAGCATTATTACTCCTTGCCTAATGAAATAGAGAACTATAATAATATATATTACGAACGAGACACAGGCACCACATTAAATTCCTTGGATTTATTATTAAAAAAACGGAAGGGTTATTTCTATAGATCACGAGTGGGAGTCGCGCTGCGGTCTGGGTGTTTACCGCTTTTTCGTGATGATTTTTGTCATATTAGTTCAGAAGGAGAATATTATGAAAATTCTCCAACCTATTTAATACTTCATCATACATATGCAGACAGTATTTTCACTGTCTTGAAGACGGTTGGCGAAAGAGTACAACGTCGGGATATTAAATCTACCAAATGGTCGATAGTTTCTTCCGATAAAGTTGGCAGGCAAACGCTGGATAAGATTTCCCGTTTGTTACCAGAAGAAGCCCGTCGTTTTCTAATACAGGGATGGCAGCCTGCTCGACCTCGTATGTCAGGTGCAGCGCGATTTGGACAGGCTATACTGCTTAACCCTGCCAGTACACCGATAATTCATATGCCTGAAGTACTAAGAGGATGCTATGTCATCAGCAATAAAGACGGAGAAGAATTAACTCATGGCTCGCTATCTCAGGGAGATGAAGGATTATTCATTCCACCAGAGGAGTTGGTGGAAATTTCTGGTCAGGCATTTTGTCGCTACGAAATTACGTTAGCGCATTCAGATATCCCAGTAAATTTTGATGTACACGTGTTAGACCACGCGCCTTACGCCACTTATTGTAAAATTACAGAGCCACATGATTGGCTTATTGATGGACCATCGGGAGTATTAATGGCGTTAGGGGATACGGCAGTGATCCCCCCACTGAAACGCGAAGAAATAACACCATTTAGTGGTGCTCAGATGTTATGGCAGTATGAAAATTGCCTTCCTGTAACATGCCAATATACCGAGTTACATAATATACCCGCAGCATTTGACTGGCTCGCTGAGGCGCTGGCATTGCGTTTTCAACGTCGTAGCACATTGCCTTTTGGCGAATTAAAACAACATATTGACCCCGTATCACAGGTAACGAGGATACCCGAGTGGCAATTGCGTCGCATGCTCTTTGCTGCTGGCTGGCTTTGTGTAGTACAACGACGTCATGGGCCATATTCGTTAGTCTCATTGGCTGAAAGAACCATTTCCGTTGATGTCACTGAGCAGGGAATTGTTGCCCGAATTCTGGGGATGTTTACAAGAAGTGAACGTAGTCTTCTCCAAGAAGCACTTAATAACGGTGAGCGAATAGGGCATCGGTTGGTTGAGGATAAAGGTTGTTCAATGGGTTGTATTGAATTGCATCTATCAGCCAGAGAGCGTATTCATGCTTTCATTGAACAGTTTGGGTTACGTTTGGTTAGTCACGACGATTTCCCCGTAAATGCTTTGAGCGGAGTATTGCTACCGCTGTCTCAAATGCAGTTTATCCCGGCTTTACCCCCGGAACTCCATGTGTCGCTATGGCAAGCTGAAAAATACCAATGGTCAGAAGAACAGCGGCTTACTCAAACGGCTAATAATCTATTGATACGGTGTCAGGAAAAGCAGCGTTATCGTTATTTTATTCGGCAGAACACCGGATACTGGCAAACTGATAGCTTCTCCTGGGCATTAATGGCTCAGATGATATGTTCAGGAGAAACGGTTGGCGTGCAAAAAGGCGATACTGACTGGTGCTGGTCAAAGAAAATCTTTGCGTTACCGCCCTCCGTTTTACAGTGGTGGATCCATGTTGCCCATGGATGCTTGTCGATAACAGATAATGGTGGTTACTTATTTGCAGGGGGGAAATTTCCACTCTGGGACAATGTAATGGTTTCCCCTTCGTGCCAACGCGCGTTGGAACGACGGAACAGAGCGCTGACAACACGCAAGCTGCGTAGAACCTTACAGTAATTTTACAGAATCAGGTGGTAAGGAGAACGTTTAACATGGCTAAAAAGAAAAGTATTATCAGCGACCGGCTGGGCCAAATGTACAGCTTCGGTACAGAATCTCATGAATTGATCAGATGCTTGCAAGAGTGCAAGCAAAGGCTCACCAGAAATGGCGCTAAAGCAGATAATTTACCGAAAGGACCAGAGAAAAGGTTACATTTTCTCCGTACGTTACCACCTAAGGCCAAACTTGTTGTGTCTGATTGGCTTCGTGAAAATTTAACGTTTTCTGAACAAAATGACCCACAAAATGTTCTTAGAGATCTGTTAGAAGCAGAAAGTAATGCGGAAGATATTGAACACTGTAAACCGTTATGGCGCACTATTCTGGGATTCTATATTTCTTCTGACTGCCCTGAAATTATAACGAAATTCCTGAATGGTGAAGAAATAGATTTACCCCAACATGGTGTTTCTGACTCTTCCACAATTAATTTCATGGATGAAGACATTGAACATTGTGCCTTAATTAGTCAGGGTAGAGAAATTCCTAAGCCAGAGCGCACTATACCGCTGTTTGTTGGGGGATTGGTTGATGCACTCAGGGGAACGCGAACAGCCGATAATCGATGGCGGACAAAGCTATCAGAACATTCTTTACCGATGGCGCGAAAATTGGGTGAGCTTATCGATCAGTTTGAAGCCAGTTACGACCTTAAAACAATAGATGGTACCAGTGTAATACAGGCTCCTCCCGTTGTTTCCAAAGAAATCGACAGTTCGATGGACGAAGTTATGTTCATTGGAAAAGTGTTAGCGTTAACCGCGACCGGCGCTTTTTTTGTTATGCCGATTAGTCTGTTAATTAATGGCAACCTACGAGACCTCCCGGAGGAACTGGTAAGAGATCTTTTCCCCCATGGAGGTGAAGCCATTGGTTTTGAAAGCTATTTCAGCAAAAAATTTACTCGGGGTGAAATAGCAATATGGAAAGCCCGATATCAGCCGTCTGATAAACCCGCGCAGTATGTTATTACTGACTACCTGTCGCGCGTTTATCCTGTCGTTGCGCTGCCTCATGCCTCTGATGAGCCTGATGCTGTCAGAGAGTGGTTACTGACCCGCTACCAGCCGCAAAACGATACGGCGGTCATTTTTCACCTAAGTGATGGCGTATCCCTAAGATTACCGGGTGACTTGTCTGATCCTAAAAAATATGACTTTGATATGCCGCTAGAGAGTTATCGTCAGGTTTCTCAGACACTACTTGGTTCTCATGCCCTCAGGGTGATCACTGAACTCCCTCAGGTGAGTAAAAAATATGATTGCGCTGAAGCCAGCACGTGGATCAAACGCCTGCTTAAACGAACTGATTCAGCAAAAGATTTCCCTCAATTCAGTAAAGGACAGCTACAAAATTTAACCCATTTTATTGCTGAACATGAGTCTGATAATGAGGCTTCCTATCTTCGTGCATTATCTCACCTGGAACAGATAGCAGATACAAGATCCTTTCTTAACGATACGACTCAACAGTTATTGGCTTTACCTGAGGTCGAAGCGCAAATTAATATTGAGAAACAAGAAACACTGACTCGTTACGAAGAAGAACAGTACCAGATTAAACAATCAATAAAGGTATTATCTGAAAAGAAAATACAGCTTGAAAATGAAATCGACGACCAGAAGAAAAAACTGAAAAAAGAGACCGATCGTATTAATAAAGCGCTACGTCAGCAAGAAAATGAACTGGAACAACGGATTAAAAAGACCTTCGAAGCTGCATCTCAAGCGGGAATTGAAACGCTGGCCCAGACAGCATTACTGCGGGCGATAATTAAAAATGAAACAGTGCAGGAACAACCTGCCCAACGACGAATAGCACCAGAATCTGTAGCCGAATCAGTAAATTCTAATTTTCCATTAGCAGAGACGAATGCCCTGACTCGCAAACATCAACTATCATCGGCTATCGAAAAACAGGCTCTGGCGACGGGACTAAGTGAATCTTTATTATCCAGCCTGATTGCCGCTGTGAGTGTTACACCCGCAGTCGGATTGATGGGAAAACAGACGAAAGAGACTATCGCCTCACTAGCGAACCTCTTAGCCGGGAATGTTTGGGGAGAAGTATCGGTACATAGCGATCATTTTAGCTTCAGTGATTTAATGAACTCCCCCACATTGATCCGTTTATCCGGCGATACTGATACCATGACACTAGGCGATTTTTTGACCCATCAACAAGAGGCAGGGCTGGCGAGCATCGTTGAATTGCGTGGTTTTAACCGCACTCCTCCAGAAACGCTGCTCCCTGAACTCCAAGAGTGCTTATTCAGAACTCGCCATCCTGCCGCATGCAGTTGGACGGATCGGCGGCAGGCTCTACGACATTTGCCCATCCGACACCCGATACTTTTTTTACTCACATTCACCACCGGGAAAAGCACGTTTCCATTACAGGCTCCTCTTGCTTACCAGTTACCCCTGTTTCTTGCAGAAAATATATGGTCGGATGAACGGCCATTTGAGCAAAATACTGACATCACGCCTTCTCGTATTACCCTTGAACTATGGCAGACAATCTATGTGGACAACCCCCAGCCAGAGCACCAAGCTTGTGCGCCAAGGGAAGTGCTAGAAGCAGCGCTACTCTCTTTACTTCCTGATGAACAAGCACAAGCTGTTGCCCGTCTGGCTTATAGCCTAGGCCGTAGTACGGCACAAGATATTGCGACCACGATTGACGCTCTTGCCCCGGAGTTAGGGCCATATGTTCAGGAAATGACTACCGGTGAATCTGCAAGCGTACTTGAGACCCTTTTCCAGTTATAAGCAAAGGATTAATAATGAATAACCCACTGGAAACATTTGAATCAATAAGAGATTTTTATATTTCGTACCTTGAAACGGCCTTCCGTATTGGTTCATCAGACATACAGACTGAACGGCGAGCGTTACTGGAACAGCAAGGGACATTATGCGCCGATCTATTTCTTGAGCCGATGTCCCGATATCAGAACTATAGCTTAACTATCAGTGAATTACGAAATGATGCTCATGGTCAGACATGGTTGCCAGGGTTTAATTCGCAACAAAGGGCGGCATTCATCGACCTCTGTTTAGGTGGACTTCTGCCCCGCAATAAAACGGATTCAACCAAGGGACGTTTTAATCTTTATACCCATCAACTGGACATGCTGAAAAGAGGGGTACAGTCAGGGAAACCGGGCATTGTCACCTCCGGGACCGGCTCCGGTAAAACCGAATCATTTTTACTGCCGGTTCTGGCACAAATCGCAAAAGAAGCCACCGGCTGGCCTCAAAGTCCTGCGTTGAAGCACTGGCAACCGTGGTGGCATAAGGTAGCGGATAAACAGCCCAGCTTCATGCGCGAGCAAGAGGCCGCTGCACGTCCGAAAGCGGTACGCGCGCTGATCCTCTACCCGATGAATGCACTTGTAGAAGATCAACTGGTACGTATGCGACGGGCACTGGATTCTAGGGAAGCTCATGATGTCATGGATGAGCATTTTGGCGGCAACCGAATCTTTTTTGGCCGTTATACCAGCGCAACTAAAGTAACTGGCTGGCTCAAACATCCCCGACTCAGTGAAGAAAAAAATGAGAAAAAGCGCGTGGCTAAAAAAATCACTGAGCTACGTGAGTATATGCAATTAACGGAAGAGACCCATCAGGAGGCGGTACGACAAGCGCAGCAGGACAAGGATAACGAATTATCGTTTAATTTCCCCAGAACCGCTGGCGGAGAGGTTCTCAGCCGCTGGGAAATGCAAAAGACACCGCCCGATATTCTGATCACCAACACCAGCATGCTCTCAACGATGCTGGTTCGCGAGGTGGACGATCCTATTTTTGAGCAAACCCGACAGTGGATTGAGCGCGATCCTGATGCCTATTTTTATCTTATTCTTGACGAACTTCATCTACAGCGAGGAACCGCCGGTACTGAAGTCAGCTACTTGCTTAAACATTTGATCAACCGGCTAGGGCTGGATCAGGAAAAACACCGACACAAATTGCGTATTCTGGCCTCCAGCGCCTCTTTACCCGTTGAAGGGCCTGAAGGTGATCAAAGCGTCGAATATTTATGGGGGATGTTTGGTCAGCGGGGATTACCTTCAGGTGCCTCTTCCGGCGACTGGAGAGAATGTATTATCAAAGGTGGCACCCTTCCCCCGGGCAATATGTCTCTTTTCCAGGGGGATCTGGAGGCGTTTTATCATGCAGTGCTTCAGTTACAGCAAGCACCACTTACCTCATTACAACACTGGCACAATGTCGCCCGCAGCATGGGAATGACAGCCAGTGAAGCCTCTACAGAACAACTAGCGCAACGTGTCGTTTTACAGGCGGCCAACCTGCTTGAAAGTGGCTGCTATACGGACGATCATTCTCCGAGAGCTACGTCAATCAAAATGCTTAGTTCACGCCTTTTTAACGCTCAACCCCATAGTGACAAAGCGCTCCAGGCATTAATCTGGTTACGCTCGACTGAGGGAGACTGGCCGCAATGGTTTTCACATGCCTTTCCTGATGATATCGGTGCGCCCCGTTTCCGCGCCCATGCTTTTTTGCGCGCTCTTGAGGGGTTATATGTCGCGCCATTGCCCGTCCCTAGCGCTGCATCTGCGCAAGAAATTAATCACAGATATTTTGGCGATCTTACCGTGGAATCCGGCTTACGATACGGCAAAGATAAAAAATCACGGCGTGTCGAATTACTCTATTGTGAATGTTGCGGTAATCTCTTTTTGGGGGGTAAACCTTCGGTCTTTTCCGGTTCAGAAAGTCGAATTGAACTTTTACCCAACGACCCTGATACGGAACAACTGCCCGAACACGCAAAATCAGTCATGGTAGAACGCCGATCTGCTGAAGAATACGCGCTATTTATGCCCGTCGTCGAACGTTTCTGGCCGAAAGGAGATGAGGAGCTAAACAGCGATAATGACAATACTTTTGGTACTTGGGTAAAAGCCAGCTACGATCCATTTACCGCGACTATTCAACACCCAGTATTGCTCTTAAAACCGCTACCGGAAAACCATATCGCGGGCTGGTTCTATTACGTCAAACCCGGTGAATTTGCCTCCTCGGAAAGAGGCCAGTCATCCAGTCAGTCACCGGGAACGGCGCTACCTTTTCAGTGTCCGGCGTGCGGTACGTCCTATAAATACGGCAAAGGTAAGCTCTCCCCAATCCGTAGCTTTCGCGTCGGTTTTTCGAAAACGACACAGCTACTGGTCAGCTCGCTAGTGGCGGAACTACAGCGATCGGGTAACCGTGAGCAACTGGTAACGTTTTCAGACAGTCGTCAAGATGCCGCAAGGGCCGCGCTCGATCTGGAATCGGGTCACCATGACGACGTCAGACGAGAAATTGTTGTCCATTCGCTACAAACCATTGCGGCTGATAAACCGTCCCATAACCAACTAAAAATACGCCAGGCAGAGATAGAGAACCGGAACAAAACACTAGTTAACCTCAGCGTAAGGTCGGATGAGGAAGAGGATGAATTGGATCAACTTGCTGATGAACGAAAGAAAATCAGAGGGTTATTATCAAAGCCTGAAGCTGACTGCATACCTTTGCGTGAAATCCTCGAACCTGAATCACCGGATGCAGGTCAATCGCTTGGCCCGCTGTTAAGGGCGCAGGTAGATGCAGGTATTCACCCTTCCGATCGTACTGGCATCGCGCCTGTTCCCGATCCAGAAAAACATGAAGAAGGCACGCTGACCTTTGCATGGCAACAACTCTTTGAAAAGAACGCGCAGGGGGAGTGGTGCTGGAAGGCGCTTCCATCCTATGAAGACAACCTGCTTGTGGCACGACAGGAGATTTCACGCGATCTGAAACGGCTGGTGGGGGAAAGCGTATTCAGTAAAACCTACTTCGCGCTGGAAGAGTCCGGTTGGGGTTATCCCTGCCTTCCCATTACCGGAAACGACTCACGGGAACATCTCGCGATTTATGACGCAATGTTTCGTGTATTGGCGGACGCATATCGGGTTACCCCTTCACAATATACAAAGCCAGAAACTCCATGGAGTTCAGCGCGCGATGTCAATCGTAGAAACCGCCTGTACCGTTTTACGCAGGAGATATGCCAGTGTTCAGGAGGCGAGCCTTTATCTTTAATTGATAGTTTTCTCCGGCGACTAGAGCTGGCGGGTCATCAGGGCGGTATTATTGATATTGGTAAAATGCACTTTCGCCTGGCGGAACCTACCGATCGTGTCTGGCGCTGCTCCCGTTGTGGACGTATACACATGCACACCGGCGCGGGAATCTGTACTCGCTGCTACTCTCCTTTACCAGAAACGCCGTGCAGTGAGGCAAAAACGCTCCAGATGCAACACTATCTCGGCAAACGTCTCTCACATTCTTCTGGTATTCACAGGATGCGCTCAGAGGAACTGACTGGAATGACCGAAAATCCGGCGGCAAGGCTACGCCGGTTTAAAGGTATTTTGATTGCCGACGACGATGATATTTTACCAGAAGGAATGAAAAATTTTGAGCCCGATCGAGATCTTGACCGGGCAGCTCGGGTGGTTGATGTGCTTTCCGTAACCACAACCATGGAAGTGGGCGTGGATATCGGTGATTTACGTGCGGTCTTTCAGGCCAACATGCCGCCACAGCGCTTTAATTATCAACAACGTGTCGGACGTGCCGGACGACGTGGACAAGCGTTTTCATTCGTATTAACCGCGTGTCGAAGTAAGAGTCACGATCTGTTTTACTTCCGCTATCCGGAAAAAATTACCGGCGACCTCCCTCCGCCACCGTTTCTGACTACAAAGCTGGAAATGATCTGCCAGAGACTGGTACGAAAAATCTGGCTGGTGTCGGCATTCAAATGGTTAAGACAGCAAACGGAAAAAGCCGATCACCCATGGCCGGTTGACGACTACGCACACGTCCCTGATAACCATGGTGAGTTTTTCCCGGTGCACTGGCTGAAAGAAAACCAAACGGACTGGCTGCCAAAAATCCGGCTGGCCATCGAAGCAACCATCCTGGCGCGCGATGAATTTGCCCAGACTAGCACACAGCAAAACCCCCATTTGTTCCAGAAAATTATTCAGCCTTTGACGCCGGAACAGCTGATTCAGGATATCAACGCCGTACTGAACGACAGCGCGATGGAGGCGAAAGGACTGGCAGAAGCGTTGGCGGAACACGGTAAATTCCCAATGTATGGCATGCCGACCCGATCACGCCTTTTGCTGACAAGGCCTGTCAGCACAGGTGAAAAAGAAATCGAATTCGCCAGCATGGACCGCGATCTGGATATTGCGATACAGGAATTTGCCCCCGGAAAAATTCTGGTTCAGGATAAACGACGCTACTTTACAGCAGGTTATAGTGGACTGCTTAAACAGAGCAGAAAAAATCCACGATCATTTTATTCAAATGCCTGCGAACCGGGTGAACTCAGAACAATGACCGCCTGTCCGGTGTGCAACATCTGGGCTCCGGCAAACTCTCTGGCTACCGAATGTACTATCTGCGGTGCCGTTATGGATAAGGCAGAGCGTTATCAATGCTATGTTCCTTATGGATTTATCACCACGTTGGAACCAAAATCGGCCAAAGAGGATTTTGATCAGATCCTGACCACGGCCAGTCGTGTATCAATTGCAGAAGCCTACGCTTTTTCTGCAACGCCTGAGCCTGACGTTAATGTGGCGATACAGCTTCAGCCACAGACATGTCTGCACCGCCTGAATCGGGGAATTTATACCGATAAAACATGGCGTGGTTTCAGCGCAACACAGGGGAGCCTATCGGTCCCTTTCAGAAAGCAGGGGACCTACCAGCCGCTTTGGGCGAACCGGGTTTGGATGGATAGTCAAATAATTGAGGCCGACCTGTTAGTTAAAAACCGCTTTAGCGATCGGGGAGAAACCCGAAACACATTTTATCTTGCCGCGCCTAAAGTGACTGATCTACTTGCGCTGATGGTTGCCCAAACCCCGCCGGGTCTCCGGCTACAGTATTCCACTCTAACTCCGGCATTCAGAGCTGCTGCGCTCTCGGCGTCTTTTATCATTGTTAACTATGCATCAAAAGAGCTATTGGATATTGATCCTGAAGAAATTGAAATTCTGGAACCCCGCGTTCAAATGCTGAAAAACGGTAAGTCGGTACCGGTTCTGCAAATGGCCGATCGTCTGGTTAATGGTTCAGGGTTATGTGAACGGCTGCAGCAGAAGGGCGCATCCGGTTCTCTCATTATACTTGAGGTCATGAAGAATATTTTAAATAACAAAACGGCTTACCCGCTGGCTGAGTTCCTGCAATCCGATCATCGCGAACGATGCTTTCAAGGGTGTTATCACTGCCTGCACCGATACGGAAATCAGCCGTATCACGGGTTGCTGGACTGGCGTCTGGGACTGGATGTTATTCAACTTCTTCTGGATCAAACCTATAACGCCGGGCTGAACGGTGATTTTACATCTCCAGGCGTGTCGGACTGGCCGGAAAATGCCCTACGATTAGCCAAAGAGGCCGCTTCGCTATATAGCGACAGTAACGTAAAAGTGATGGGGAATATACCCGTGATTCGCACCGGTGACGGGCGGTGGGCCGCCGTACTACATCCATTCTGGGATCCCGATGCTGCATTTGCTGCAAACCCCGAACTTGAGGCATTTTCATATGAGGTGGACGTAGACGCGACGAATACTTTTGCATTGTCCCGCCGCATGGGGACTGAAATGGCGAAATTACGGACTCAGGCGTCCTCATCTCAGGAGTGATAATGCAATGAATGAAATGACGCTATCGCGTACTCGTCCGGTGCTTCCTTCCCTGTTGGGTTATTTCGCCGTTTGCCCGGCGAAATACCTGCTAGAAAGTGAAGCTCATTCTTACGCTCGTTTACCGCTGCACTCAGGAGTGATTCTGGGCCAGGTAATACATCAACGGGTCAATTCAGTGATACGCAGGGAGGCCGCTTTTGGGAATTATACCCTCAGGCAACTGGAAAATGATTTTTCGATCGAGCTGACCGCCAATCGACGTGCCGGGCCGGTAGCAAACTGGATATATGACCGTCACGGCGTTGCCGGGCTGGTGTCACGCCAAATGCTTGTTACCCAGATCCGCTACGTCAGATCGCTTATGCCGCCTGTTTTCGTAAAAGGGGGCCCTGCACAAGAAAAAACATTACCCGTTGGCCGGGAGGTTATGCTGACCAGCAGTGATTTCGATATGCATGGGCGGGCCGACTTCATATATCAGGAGCAACCCGATCGGTTAAACGTAGTTGATTTGAAAACCGGAAAGGTAACAGATGAACAAAACCAGCCGAAAGAAGCTAACCTGTTACAGATTGCGGCCTATGGCATAATGGTACAAGAGCGAGCACCGGATATGAACATTGGGTTAGTTCTGACGGGGAGCCGTGATAGTTGGGAAGGGACACTGAATACAGACCTGATTGAACGGGTCACTACAATTATCAAAAATATTAATCGACTTTTGCCACGGAATATCCCACTTTCAGTATATGAGTTGGCTTGTCCTGGTACGTACTGCTCCAATTGTTCCTGCCGTTGCTCGTGCCCGGCCTGGACAGAAAAGCTACGCAAGCAGATGCAACCGTCTCTTTCTGACCATCAGCATGGCGGAATCGATATCAGTGGAAAATTACTTGATGCGGAAAGTGACGATCATCTTCTTACGCTGAAGATCCAGCTACACGATAATTCAGTTGTTAAGGTCTTTCGTTTGCCCTCCAGCACCATCCCAGATCCAACGGAAATAACAGGAAAACAAATTGCATTGTACGGATTAAACACCTTCAGTGAGACACCAACAGAGTATTTTCCCCGCAACTTCTACGTCATCAATATGCAGGATACAAGAAGGTCGGCGTTTCAGTTTCACTGGCAGAGTGAAGGAGAGAATTAGACCTGGGGGAAAACGCTTACCTTAAACAACGCTCGATGATCTTACCCGTCATATATTGACGCTCAGCCAGCGGTGATTACTCATGACAAAACCAGCATCGACCAGCAAAATGGCCCGTAAGCAGTACACACCCTAATTCCTCGATGAAGCCCTGAAACTGGCTGAGCGTATCGCTGTCGCTACCCGTGAGCTCAGCCTGTGACCTGCTCCCTTTTGATTAATACATGCGATTCTTTTTAATATCTGCATATGGCACGGAGCGCACATATAGAGTCAATTAAATTAGCGCGTCGGAACAACGGCGGCGGTCATTGATTGGTCACAGTCCCTAACATTACTAATGTATAGCATGAATGTCTTCGGCTGTTGTGCCAATCTGAATCAATCCCATCCACCGGTCAAATTCTAAAAAAAATCCTCTTCTTGTCGACTGGCATCCTTTGCCGTTTAACTATCATAAACCATACACATTTATATAAAATTGTCCCTTGCCATCCTCTGTTTTCTGAATCCGGTAGGTGATTGGTAGGGAATTTTGCAAGTCTGGTTTTGTAAACGTTAAATCAGCAGCACACTGATAAACATCAAGACCTGATTCATGGCTAATTGTTCTAACATTTTCAACTGAAATACGCACATCCTTATCCAGTGTCATGCCTTTCTCAATTGTCTTTCTTGCAATATCTACGACCAGATTTTTTGCATCATCACTACTGCATTTCGGTGTTTTCTCGCCGCAGCCAGCCAGCAAACCAGCTGCAATTAATACCAGAAGTATTGCTCTTTTCATCTGTAGTTCCTTCGTTAATTAACGATACTTATTACTTCTTATTAAATAGACCATCCATTGCGCCTGTCGCGGAAGCCCCACAGTAATCTTCGCAACCACGAGTCATAACGCTGGCCTTGCCATTATTCAGTTCACTAATTACTGCAACACACTGGCTGGTATTGTCATTCCAGACCCAGCGACGCTTCTGGCTTTCTCCTGCAGCTATTTGCTGTGCTGTACCCTCTATATTGCATACGCCCGAACCATCCCCCGTTGAGGCATTAATGTTGAATTCAGCATTGCCCTTTCCCGGATTCAGAGTTAGAACCGCTCCAGGTTTTACGTACTGCGCTGCCGCGACAGGTAGCGTTATGGCTGCCATCAATAAGGCCAACAGTTTTCTGTTCATTAATTAATTCCCTGTTAAGTGATACGGATGTTTTTGGTGATTTTCCCCAGTGCCAGCGGTCTGCGTTTTTCCACAAAGAAATAAACGACGTTGAATGCGGACTTGCGATGATTCCCTCGACCAAGAGAGGGCCAGTTGCGGAAAGATTCGATCTGTTCTTGTGAGTAGGGCGTGTCAGAGAAGTCAAACAGCACAAGCAAGGCTTTGCCGTCATGTTTCATCAATTTCTTTACTTCTGTACTGTTGACGGTCGCAGAGACATTGGAACGTGCCGCAGTTGGTTTACGTACTGCAAACTCAACGGCTACATCATCAATGACAAAATCAATGTAACCGTGCCCGGATACAGTTCCTGGCAGCTTGCTTTTTACTTCCGGTGATACGTTATCTGCAAACCAACCCAGCAAATAGCAACGTACCAAAGGCAGTAATTCCCGCTCGCTACATTCGTTCAGACGCAGGGTTTTGACGAACTCCCTGCGATAAAGAGAACAGAAAAAATACTCAAAACATTCCGTTATTTCAGTGATGGTGGTTGCCATGGCTGCATCCTTTACCTGCTATTAGGTCCATTTTTAAGGGCATACCTTTCCGGCCATAATGTTTCCGGTGTCGTATCCAGAGCCCCGGCAATAATGCGTTCAGCTCTGGGGTAATGACGCTCTAAGGCGTTATTTAATGTCCGTGGCGCAAGGCCGTGACTGCGTGACAGTGACGCCAGCGTTAACCCTCGCTTGTGAAGTGCCGCCACAATATCGGCACGATGCCAGTTCCCTGAACTTCCTTTGCTTTGCTTTTTCTGCGATGCTGCTGAGTTACGCACAGTATTAACTCCATGGAATCAGTACATGGATATTAAATACGAATAAAAGATACCTCTAAAGTTCTTTTGGTATCTATTTATTGGTTTTCATATTAACGCATTGATATCTGGTGAAATTTATATGAGCAGCAAGAAAGCAGTATCGGCTATATCGACCCATCCTGAAGCTTCTGTGGAAGAGGGAAAAGGCTGGCTGACAGCAGAGGAATTCACCCGTATTGAGGGAATGCCGGGCACACCTCGCGGTGCAAGAATGCGCCTGGAAAAGCTGGCATCTCTGCACCCGGAAATACGTCGTAAAAGGACTGCCGGGAAAGGCGTTGTTTACCATATCAGCGCAGCCACAATGTCGCTTGATGACGAGAGAAACAGGGCTAAGGGCGAAGCGTTTACTCTCGCAGACAGCGATCGCCAACTTAGTCTCTGGATACAGCTATATCGCAATATGTCACCAGCTTCGCGGGCGCAACTGATGGAGCAGGCTCTTAGGCTGGTAAAAGACGATCTGATGTCTAAGGGGCCTGAAGTTTCTGAGCTGGCGGTACAAATCATGAATCTGCCCGAGGATGAGCGTAAGAGCCTGTTTGAAAAGCTGAACGGGAAGGTGTGATAGCGTCAATTTTCCGCCATGCCAGACATAAGGAACCACCCCGGAATCCTGACCTGTCTGACATGGCAGAATGGAAAGTATGCCATTATTTACTAATGAATAAAAAACAGTTTTCAGTTATTTCATTTCTGAACTACATATTAGTTTCTTATTGTTACTATTTGCAGTGAAAGTACATTTTTGATATAATGATATTGCTGATGAACTATATTTCACCCAGTCAGTACGTTGTCATGCACTTACCATTTATTAGGTGATTAAACCCCACCTGTGCTGGTGCAGACATAACGTCTTATCAGAATATGTTGAACAGGAAAATCACTGATGAATATTGTCCATCAGGAAGGGCTAGCTATGCCCGTCGATCAGGAATTAATAAATATCATATTAAATGAAGCGGGAAATCCACCGCCGCATAAAGCCAAAATTACAGCCGTCAGTCTGTTATTTAAAGACCTGAGTTACAGCGCTGAAAATGGCGTTACCATCCTGTCGAAATACGGCTTATTTTACGTAATGATGAATGGTATTTTGATTACATCACCGACTTCAGTTATATGGGAGTGGTTTACCCCGAACTGGAAAAGGAAATTGATATCAGCTGGAGTCAGAAATATGTCTTTCTTGATCATGTTGGTGATCTGCCTGTTAACGCCGGAAGGGAGTTATTTGAACTCTGGCAATCCAACTTTATTCAGTATCACGCCATGAATGTCTACACCGTTACCGTCCTGTGGGAAAGTTAATTCCGCCACGCTAATTATTAATACTTCATGAGGAATTATCTGTGACAACTGACAGAGGGATACGTGCGTCTCAACAGGGCGAACTGGACTGTCTTTGCGGTGCTTATTGTATGGTTAACATGCTGAGCTGGCTTTATGACGGCAGGGTGAAACGACGCCCATTAATGAACCGGCTTATTCAGGTTTATCAGCAGCGCTGGCCTTTGCATGAATGGCTGACTGAAGGGATTGAAGAAGACCGTTTAGACTGGCTGATAGCTCAGGTGTTGCAGAAAGGGTATTACAGCCGCCAGTTCCCGGTTGAAATCACCAAACCCTTTGCAGGGAAGCGGGGGTTATCAGACGGGCGACTTTTCAGGGAAATGCAGCGGTTTCTGGACGTCACTGATCATTCCCGCCTGATTATGCTCAGCGACCAGTTTCACTGGTCCCTTCTGGTCAAAATAGATGAAGAAACGCTCTGTTTCTTCGACAGCAACGGGCGAACCACTATGCCCCGTAAAGCCTTTTCCCTGCGTACTGGCGTAACCCGCCGCCAGCTGTTTCCCGACGCCATTTACTTCATTGAACGGGAGTTCTGAAATGACCATGTTTACCCAGCGTGAAACCCGTATCCTCGACCAGGCGCGTGACATTATCAGTAGATACTACCAGCGTGGGGTTCAACTCTGTTCCCCTGATGATGTACGGCGGTGTGTGATGGTTGAGCTGGCACCGCTTGAACATGAAGAGTTTGGCATCATCCTGCTCGATAATCAGAATCAGCTGCTGCACCGTGAAATCCTGTTCAGGGGTACGTTAAACTCGGTCAGCGTTCACCCCCGCGAAGTTATCAAACGTGTGCTAAAACATAACGCCGCCGCAGTCATCCTTGTCCACAACCACCCCAGCGGCGAGCCTGAACCCAGCCGTTGCGATATTAAGTTGACCAAAAAGCTTCAGGAGCTTCTGGAAATGCTGGATGTGCGGTTGCTTGACCACTTTATCGTGGCAGGAACTGAAACGGTGTCGATGGCTGAACGGGGACTGGTGTGATGCTGAAAGTTACCTGGTTTAATGTACGTTATTGCGGGTTACGCCCATGAGCAGGACGGCGTTGCGTCAGGTCGTGCCGGTGGTGCAAACCACCGTGTTCGATGCGTATATTGGCGGTCTGGCCCCCTCGGGACGGCGGGGCATCACCAGTCTGTTAAACCGCAGCGCCAGCATACTTAAACGCGGTGTGGATGCAGCGGACTATCCGTGGGAACAACTCAACTACGCCGCCGTTGCTAAAGTACGTGCGGCACTGCTGGATGACGGTTACGCCGTGTCATCGGTCAACATGGCGCTGTCAGCGCTCAGGGGAGTGGCGCAGACAGCCTTTAATCTTAATTGTATGAATGCCGAAACGCTGGCTCGTATCCGGTCTGTTAAGCGTGTGAGCGGCGATATCCAGCGCAAGGGAAGGGCGCTGGACAGGCAGGAAATCCGCGCGCTGATTCATGCCGCAAAACAGCATCCGCAACCGGTACGGCGCTGTCGTGATGCCGCCATAGTGCTGACGCTTTGTGGAACGGGCCTGCGGGCCGGGGAACTGGTTAAACTTGAGCGCTGGGACTATGACAATGGCATCCTGACGGTGAGGCAAGGGAAGGGGCGAAAATACCGTGAAATTCACGTGGCGGATGCAGTTGATAAAGCTATCCGCGCTTGGCTGAAGGTCAGCGTAAACGAAGCTGAAAACGCACTGTTCAGCCGTACCCAGCGCAACGGGAAGACCGCCAGCCAGCCTCTGACAACAACCGGGTTAACGGGTATCCTGGTGGAGTTACAGCATACGTCAGGTATTGCACGTTTTACTCCACATGACATGCGGCGTACCTTCATCACCCGCTTGCTGGAGCAGGGTGTGGATATCAACACCGTCCGCCAGTTGGCAGGACACAGCGACATATCCACGACTACACGCTATGACTGCCGTGGTGAGAGCATGAAAATCAGCGCCAGCAAACGTATCAGGTGTTTTTAGCTGCTGAGGAGATTCAGTAGCGACTTAAGTTTTATCTTCAGCACTCAACCGCGCGTACTTTTGATTCTGGACGTTAATTTGTGCATTGATATTTTCAGGCTGAAGCATCCATGCAACATCCTCACGCGTCCATTTTTTTCCGTCAGATAGTTGTTTAAACGGGGGTTTCCACTTTCCATACTCATTAAGTTTTTCTGCTACCGATGCATATTTCTCACGATCTGACTCCCCCGTGTGGAGTTTATCAAAGCGGCCTTTAACGAGCTGGTAAACAGTGTAGATTTCCTGTGCCTTAGGGGACCTGCCCGGGACTATCACGGGGTGCTCCTCCAGCCCATAAATCCCATTTAGCTCTCCCCCATTGAGCAGGTCATTAAACATGTGATTCACGCAGGCACTCAGCACATCCGCCGCTTTCTTTGCGTCGATTTTATCCGGGCTAAAACCCGTTCCCGTCAGTTTCCGGGAAATCAGCGCCAATTTTTGTCGGGTATCCCGCCCCAGATAGAGCTTCTTCTCCAGAAATTCAAAGACCTCATTACTGCTTTTACGTGCCCGGTGGCATTTCGCGTCAGCCTTGTTGCTTGGGTTACCAATCACAGGTCACCTCCATGATAGTGTTTTGTTTAAAATATCATCATTGAGCCTCAGTAGAAAAGGGCTCTTTATGTGACCGTTTCAGAGACATAAAAAGGTACTTCCGAATGACATAAACATGAACGATGCCTTCAATGTGCTCAACGAAGGCAGCGTTGGGCGAATCCTTGCGTTTTTTGGTGGTTGTAAATAACCCCGCTCCTGAAACAGCTCAAAGGAGCACAAGCATGAACACTAACCGTATTTTGCGTAAAAAAGAGGTTCTTCATCTGACGGGGATCTCGTCAGCGACGTTGTACCGACTCATCTCGAAAGGAGCCTTTCCAGAATCTAAAAAACTGACTGGTGATAGTGGCCGGGCAGTGGGCTGGGGATTAAATGAAATTCAAAACTGGGTTAACGGTCGTATGCAGGCGGGAGAGTAAAATGAAAGAGATAAATTCGAACACCAGTGCAACGAACAAAAAGTTAGTTCCCTGGTTTAAAACCATGGGGAAACAAATTGGTTTACCACAATATCAGATAGCTGCTGTGTTAAAGGAGCAGAAGGTTCGGATAGATAAGCTTAACTATGTATCTGCTTACTGGGTTTCCATCGCCCTCACGCAGGATATTAGGGGACGCGACGGCCTGTGGAATGTCTACGGCAAACTGGCGCTAATTCTTGAGCGTTGCAAATACATTCCCTGCGGGAGCAGGGCCTGTGCATATTGTACAGCAGCTCAGCAATTGCATTATCAGGGGTGGGATGTTACCGGGAAGCATAAGTTATATCAGGGGCCTGCAGTGCGTATAGATTTTTTTAACCTGGACGATCCGAATTCATCCTGTCACTGGGATGAAAATAAGTTAGTCGAAATGCATGGGGATGGCATGCTGAAGTAACCGGTGGACTGCCATTTCTGTTTAGTCAATAAATGAACCTTACCCTGTTACTCTACTCTGGTGGCAGGGTAATCAATTCAATCAGGAATAATCAAAGATGAACGAATCTTATTACTTCAGAACATCCAACCCGGATTACATTCGCCACGCCCCCTCAACGCTTGAGATTTTAAGTCAGGCATTCCCCACTCTTATTACGCAGCAGGAAAGTGAGCATGAACTGCAGCATCTTATCCATCTGCTGAATAAACTGAAAGGCAGTAATCGCTGCTATAACGTCATTGCCCAAAAACTCGGGCAGTGCAGAAATGAAGCTCCGTGCAAAAGTATTGTCTGTCCGCATTGCCAGCGGGAACGCATTCTGAAGCAACTGGCAATGTGGCATGTCCTGCCGGGGAATTCAGCAGAATACGTGGGAGTGGTCCTGTTTTACAACAAGGAGACGCAAACTCCGCCGCCATGGAAGAACACTGGGGCGCTCAGGGCGCAAATCGGTCGTTATAAGCAGAGGATAAGCCGGGTTCTTAACCGTCTGGGATACGCCGGACCGGCCACAGGAACTTTTAGCATGATGCGACATATCCCTGATGGCCCAGAAGAGCGTATTTTCTGGGTTCCACAGTTGTGTTTATTCCTGCCCAATGACAGTACGTTGATTAAGGGGCTAAAAGCGCATATGTCGCGAAGTGGTGGGGCATTCATTGATTCGTCGACTGTCAACACGCCGGTAATCGTGCTCAGGTATAAAGACCCCGCGAGGCTGCTTTCATGCGCCCTAAATACAGTCTGGCACACAGCAGATTACACACTGACTGATAAAGACGCCCTTGTTAAGTCAAGAATAGAGCCACTGAAAGGCCGGACACTGTTAAAAAGCCTGCTTACCCTGGACTCACTCGGAACAGGTGTCGTTTCTTTTTCGTTTGGGCAACTCCCAGGGAAGGTGCACTGATTTATCGGTAATGCAGCAACCGCAATGCACTTTTGCTGGTGATTAAATTGCAGTGGAACGACGAATAACACCGGCGACCACTGCAATTTTGTAGTTGTAAAACTGCAGCGCTGGCCAGTGATTTTGATTGCGTTGATGCACTTTAAAATTCCAACTGCTCCGGTTTTAACGTAACCGTCTGTTTTCTGCAGGGTCTTACGGATGCCTCTGCGCACCCGATCCTTGTCATCAACTGACGAGTTAGCGCATCTGCGAGGGCTTTCTGCGTTTCTGCCAGTGAATATTCTACACACAATGGGGGGAGCGGTCAGCGAGCACCATTGCCATTGAGCGCAACGGAGAGCCTAGGGACATGTAGCATAACGGAGGCTTCATCCCCTTCTCATGTCATTAAACGATACGGCGAACGAGCGCAGTGAGTGAGGGAAGGCGTCAGCCTGAACAGGGGGAAAGATTTGCGACCGGAGTGGAGCAAATCATGGGCGGAGCCCATCCTCGCGACTGGGGTTTTGACTTTCAAATTGCCCGACTTAGAAACAGGTGGAATAGCAGGTGTAAAAGCCTGCGTAAGAGACCACGTAATGTTCAAAGTAATAGCCGATGCAACGATCCCATGCTGAGACGGGACCGTGAATACTGAAAAGGATTATCCAGTGAAGATCCCTTAGTGGGTTTATGACCGTATTACTGAATTAACGGACTGTGTGGTGGGGGATACGCAATGGGCTGTCACCCGCCGGCAGATATTGCGTCGGTTCTTGGCCCATATATGGCTGGAGGCAGACGATGATGGATGGACTATATGCACTGTCCGGGATATCCGTATCTGTTACGCCAGCCTTCTAAGTGAATGTGAGATCAATTACCAAGGCAGGGCCTCCATATCTATGCTGGTCGATTTCCTGCCGACACTGCCGGATATCGAATTTCGTGCAGGGAAAGCGTGCGTGGATGTTAAAAAGCGTAAAGCCAGTGCATGGCAGTTCAATCCCAGGCGGCCTGTGTGTGATAAGTCTGCCCGGGGCAAGCTAAACCTAGTTGACCTTGAAACCGGTGAGTCTGTCAGTTTCACGACTTTGCTTAAGGATAATGGGAAAGCTCCCGGGCATGTGATCGATGTTGAGAAACGGCAGACTGACCTAAAACAAAGGGAAAAGGCGTTCCTGGGCAAGGTTACGCGGGGGCGCATGCACATCAACCTGGTGAAGGAATTACGTAGCCGAGAGCCTGATTCCTATTACCGTGCAGGAATACGCAGTCTTAACCATCTCTACAATGGCAGGATTGAGGGACAATATGTCACTTATGACCATCATTATCGTCTGACATTTGGAGGGCGGTATTACGATCAGGCGTTCCAGAATCTACCCAATGAGTTGAAAGCGAAGTTTCGTTGCGGGTTACTCAACTATGACATCGAAGCCTGCAATCTGGCCTGTCTAAACCATCTGTTCAGGGAGTATGATGTCGATTTTCGTGTGGATACTTCTGTCTATGCGGAGATGATGGAACATACCGGGCTGACCCGGAAACAGTGCAAACAGATGGTCCATACCACCACTTACAGAATTGGGCGTGTGACTATTGGTATTAATGATGGCCTTGGGGCAAAAGTGTATAAGTGGTGCGGTAACAGCAAAAAAAAGGCGCTAAAGATTTTGCGTTGGTGGAACCGTTATATCAGTCCATTGAAATCTGCGCTTGAGTCATTGCTGGAACGTGTGCATGGCACACACCGCAAGAGTTGTTCATCACCGCGGAACTATCACAGGTACGCTAATGAAGTCGGATTAATACTGGATCTGAATAGTGAGGTGTATCAGCGTGAAAAGACTCACCATCAGCAATATGCGCGGGATAAGGCACTCTTGGCGTTTATGATCTGTGGTGTGGAGCAGGCGTATATCCGTGAGGTAGTCAGTCTGAACCTTGGTCGTGTCTGCATGCTCGATCACGATGGGGTAGCGGCAACGGGCGCGCTTTCACTGCCGGACTGGCGGGGTTTCACGATGAAGGTGAAGGACTAGCTTACTTTCTTGAATTTAACTATCTGCGATCTCTGATAAGGGCGTATTACGTTGTCAATCATAATGGGATATGCGCATTGGAGCACGATGTGCATATCCAGAAAGTGATCCACGTCCGCTTTGAGCGAGGAGCAGACGTTGAGGGCTATAAGAAGACTACTTAATGTTAGCCGGCTTCAACACAAGCGTGCCGTAGTGTGCTTCGCGGTGACAGTTCGGACAGAGTGCAATAGCATTTTCAAAAGAGTCTTCTCCACCGTTAGCAAGCCACTCCACATGATGCACTTCAAGATACGGTCTACCATCTTCCCGCTTGAATGGTGCATCACGTAGGCAGCTTTGACACTTACCTCCAGCTAAGGCTAATACCTCTGCTACAACGAGGGGATTACGCTTGAAGGTATAGCTCTTTATAATGACCCTTTCTGGCGTGGTGTTAGCTGTAGCCAGCTTCTCTCTACGTTGTTCTGAGGTAAGTTGAGACGCTGTTTCTATGGCCTTTTCAAACTCACTTTTAACCGGACGTGTTAGCCATTTGCCGTCTGAAGCTTCATAGATTTCAAAAACACCATGAAGTGCGGAATCATAGACCTCGAAAACGTTTCCGCGCTTGAAAAGTCGATCATATTCATGGTGGCGATGGGTGACATCATCTGTTCGTCTGGCAGTCCTGTTAAAACTCCAGTGACCACGATTGCAGTTAACTGCGTTAACTATCAGATTCAAATAAGTATTATCTTTGTAATGTGGAAATCTTTTCTTTAAAATTGCATCGACCTGAGCAGCCGTAGCTTTTCCAGCAAACTCGTTTTCAACTATCTCAGCGGTTGTTGTGCGGATTGGTTTATCACCATAAACATACTTACGAGCCATTTCTCTATTCCTTGAAAAGTTCTGGAAGGTGTTGCTGAAGCATAGGCGCGGTGAACATCTTTGACCTGCTCCCAGCAAACTAACATAGCATGATGTAAGCAAGTTCCGCTCCTGGCACAAAGCGGGCTGACATACTGAGCTTAAGGTCCGCTGTGAGCGAAAAGCGGAAGTTCACTTCAGCACGCCTTAAGAGGACGAGGAGTAGTTGCTAGCGGAAATATTTTGGCGGCTTGCCCATGCTTTCAGTTAAAGGATCTATTTAATGCATAGCACGTTATCCGTCACGGGGAATTGGTGCTATGATCGTAATCGCCCCGTCTAGTTGGTGAGTTGTGATATTTGCCGATGGACCAGGTAATACAATTCGGGCTGAATTACCTCCAAATGATCTACTAGTTACCCTCCTTTTCCAATTACTAGCCAGTTTAGGTGATAGACAGTACAAAAAGTCATGACCTGCATATAATGCTTTAATGCATCATTTATATTGTATTGATCTGATATATTAAGAACATCTATGCGTGAGAGTAAATACTGAAACCAGATCTCTACAGCAGATGGTTCCTGAACCTCTGAAACACTACTAATAATAGCATTAGCTAGCTTGCTGAGTGATTGTTCAGCACTTTCACTTATGGGTTGCGCATTTTCAATAAGCCTCTCAATCCGAGTTTGTAAGGAATCGAATTCGATGTGCACGAAGTCAGGATTACCCACCCCCATTACCCCCCCATTTTCGTAATACCACGCACCATGTGTTTTAAGAGCCCCCACAGGCGGAAACGTGCTGTTTTGAACTATAGTCTGATTTCTTGTATGACTATACAAATCACTCTGAGTATGGAAAGCAGGTGCGGCATAGCAAACGATGGCTTTTCCATGCAAAACCTGCTCCATTTTTTCAAGCGCAATCTGCTGGTGTGGTGTAACTGAAAATTTCCAATAGTCTCCAATGATACCCTTATCCTTTAACTTTTTGGCTGGGCGGGTACCCGAATGAGGACGTTTAGCTTGCAGGAAAAGATTTAAATTGAAATCGGGAAGGATTTTCGTTTTTTTTCTTTTTTCCCATATGTAATCCCAATTATAACTATTTAAAATCACTCCAGTCATAGGATGGTTGCTTTCATGCAATTCCCAAAAATAGCGATGCGTTATGTAGGACGCGCGATCAATTCCAATATGCTTTTCAAAGACTTGACCTGGCTCCCAAACAAGATGATTACCATACTCCAGCTGATTGTATAGTGGGCCACGATATTCAGACTCTTCAAAATCTGCAGGGGTCATTTATTTTCCAATTAAGTATCCATAGAGGAATTGTGTTTATAACCTGAGTAAGGATAAGCAGCAACTACAACGACTTTCTTTTATTATTATTGCGTTCACTCTTACCCGTTACCTCCGATCCTGGCACTAAGGAGCCAACTATGATGGGCTTTCTCGTCATGCGTGAACATTGGCTACAATCTAAAATCCAGTTCCATTCTGAAATCAAAACTCGGGAGAATACCTCACAGGAGACATAGCACCTTTCTTTCTGAGGTCATCGGGGATCTTCTTACCTATATAAAGCTGTGTAATTTCAGGAGATGCAGCCCTACCCCGGAAACCAAAGCGGGAACTTTGAGTAGCTTCAAACTCATCATCTGCATCCCATGAAGCTATCTCAGGGAAATTCTCACGAGTAGACTTGAGCCACTCATCAGCAATAAATACGCCCCTAACGATACCTCTTACTGTCGCCAGTATGACCTCAGCCTTACGAGCTCGTTCAACGCTGACACGCCAGCTAAACCGTACAGCATCATAGAGGTCAATATCCTTTGAACTTCTGTTAACCGATATCATTAGGGTCTTGTGTTGGAACGCAATTGTTTCAGGTTGGTACGTAGCAATTAACTCTTTTATGTGTGCAGCACCGAACTCATTACTGCCAGCACCGTTCATAATGTTAGTTAAACCGGGATAGGCGTCTATGAGTGCAGCTTCAACCTCGTAAGCGGTCTTTTCTTCAGCCATACCGTGCCGATGGATAACATGGATCACCTCAAGACCGGCTAATCTGATCTCTCGAAGTTGCTTGAGTTTGTTACTAAGTAACTCATCATCATCCATTGCTGCAACCTCACCACGCATATGAGCAAAGACACGATTACCTTTCCCTTTCCCTACGTAGAACGTACTGCCATCCCTCGGATCAATTAGGCGGTATACATACCAGCCAAGATGTTCGATCACTCCTGCCGGAAATTCATTAATATCCATATAACAATGCCTGCAATTTAACTGATGTGTTACAAAATAAACACAATACTGTCGATTGACAACTTATAGTCCCCAATAGTTAGCATTACGATTTTTACCGTCATAAATAAGCAATGCCCGCTCCTGGCACAAAGTGGACCCTGAGGAATGAGTTCTATCCTCGTGGTTCACTAAGTGCAGCAAGTTCTACTCGAATCCTGCTACCCATTTGTCCAACATATCAGCCCATTCCTGCATCATCACTTTACGCTCATCAAGATAAGTTGCATGGTTGTATGTGCGACGAACATTGTTGGTATCAGCGTGCGCAAGTTGGGCCTCAATAGCATCAGGTCGATAGCCCATTTCATTTAAACGCGTACTTCCTGTAGTTCTGGTAGCATGGGGGCTATAAATGCCACTCCATCCGAGGCTTTTAAGTAGCTGGCGCAGCGAGTGCGATGTCATTGGACCTAGCGGATTATCTCTGCCCGGGAAAAGATGCTGCCGATGCCCGGTTAATCCCTGTAGTGTTCTGAGCATTTTGACAGCTTGGAAGGGTAGGGGAATAACGTGTTCTCTGCGGGCTTTCATTCGCGCTGCCGGAATGGTCCACAGGGCGTTATCAAGATCGAATTCTGTCCATTCTGCTTCGGTGGCTTCTGCAGGACGCGCCAATGTCCACCACATAAGCCACATGCAATAGCTAACCTGGTACGAGCCACGACTATTGTCAAAACAGCTTAATAACTTTCCGATTTGCTGAGGATTCAGTGCTTGTTTGTGCTGTGTCTTATTAGCCGGAAGGGCCTTGCGCACAGGCCATACGGGATCGCTATCAGCTCTAAGCGTCGCGACTGCCAACTCAAAAACTGATGAAATGGTGCGACGGGCTTCAGCGGCAACTGTTGGTGCTCCTCGTTTAGCGGTTTCCTGAAGAATTTTAAGTATATGGTGTGGACTGATCTCTCTGACAGGGAGCTTACCGATGGCGGGAAAAACCACACGTTCAAGCATATCCAGTCGCCGCGTTTTGGTGATTTCGGCCCAGTCTTTCATCTGCAACCACTCTTTAGCGATCAGCTCAAAGGTGTTGGATGCGTCGTTGACCTTGCGGATCTTATCTAACTGGCGAGCCTGTGTCGGGCTAACTCCATCCGCGACTTGTTTACGCGCTTGCTCACATTTTTCTCGAGCTTCGGCAAGTTTGACCGTTGGGTACTCACCCAACGCGAACATGCTGGATTTGCCGTTGAGTTTAAACCGATAGCGCCATGCCTTTTTGCCGTTGGGTTTCACTTCGAGGTAGAGACCATTGAAGTCATTGAGTCGATAGAGTTTTTCTTTCGGCTTAGCAGTGCGGCATTGCGTATCGGTGAGCATAACGGGGCCTTGTTTATTTATTATACCGTTATTGTACTCACTTAAAATGAAGATGGAAGAATGTTGTACTCATCCATGTACTCATTTTTGACAGCGTTGTTACGAGATGAATTGAGACATTGTGAAACGAAAAATCCACGCAATTGCGTGGATTTTATAGCTTTTTGTGATTCTTATGAGATTCAGCGAAACCTCATAAGACAACACATTTTATTTAGACGTTGAACAGGAAGTTCATCACGTCGCCATCTTTTACGATGTATTCTTTGCCTTCTGAACGCATTTTTCCGGCTTCTTTTGCGCCTTGCTCACCTTTGTAGGTAATGAAGTCATCAAAAGCGATGGTCTGGGCGCGGATAAAGCCTTTCTCGAAGTCAGTATGGATTTTACCCGCCGCTTGTGGTGCGGTTGCGCCAACTGGAATGGTCCAAGCGCGGACTTCTTTAACACCGGCGGTGAAGTACGTTTGCAGGTTCAGCAATTCGTAACCTGCACGGATAACACGGTTCAGGCCCGGTTCTTCAATGCCCAGCTCGGCCATAAATTCAGCGCGGTCGGCATCTTCCAACTCGGCGATATCAGACTCAACAGCAGCGCAAACTGCAACGACCACAGAACCTTCTGCCGCCGCTATGGCGCGGACTTGATCTAAATATGGGTTATTTTCGAAGCCATCTTCATTGACGTTGGCAATGTACATGGTCGGTTTCAGCGTCAGGAAGCTCAGATAACGGATCGCGGCTTTATCTTCATCGGTCAGGCTCAGCGAACGCAACATGCCTGCATTCTCTAAATGCGGCAGACATTTTTCCAGTGCTTCCAGTTCAGCTTTCGCGTCTTTATCGCCGCCTTTGGCTTTCTTCTGCACACGGTGTATGGCGCGCTCACAAGTTTCCAGATCAGAAAGTGCCAATTCAGTATTGATGGTATCAATATCATCAGCCGGATCGACTTTCCCTGCGACGTGGATAATGTTGTCGTTTTCAAAACAACGCACGACATGGCCAATCGCTTCTGTCTCACGAATATTGGTCAGGAATTGGTTACCCAGACCTTCGCCTTTAGACGCGCCTTTCACCAAGCCAGCGATATCAACGAATTCCATGGTTGTTGGCAAAATGCGTTGCGGCTTAACAATCTCTGCCAGTTGGTCCAGACGCGGGTCCGGCATTGGCACCACACCCGTATTGGGCTCAATGGTACAGAACGGGAAGTTAGCTGCTTCGATGCCCGCTTGTGTCAACGCGTTGAACAGGGTGGATTTACCTACGTTAGGCAGGCCCACAATACCGCATTTGAATCCCATGTTTTATATCACCTTAAATAACTTAAAAATCAAACTGTTAGAGTTAACAAATTGATGTAATCAAAATTTATGCTGCCATTATACACATATTGATGATTTATCTCGATCATGCTGTTTCTCTACGAATGGCAATTTAGAGTCCATGGGTGATAGGTAATTGATTTTGCTAACTCTGTGTGCGAGATCACGCTTCTGCTATCTGAAGTTTTCTGGTGAATGTCCGATAACCAAATATTACATTCTGAATTTTTAGTCTGGATTATCCCAATGGAAATGAGCATCTATAAATGGCTAATAGTAATTTTGCTGGGTGGGGTAGTCGGTATTGTGGGAATGCGTTTTATAACGGCAGATATTGAGCCAACAGGTCCCACCTTCGCACAGTTGGTTGATCAATATGGCGTAGAAATAGAAAACCACTCAGGCAAAAGCGTCAGGTATGTGGGCTACAAAAAAAAGACTCTTTATGAGGATTTCGATAGCGTTCAACTGACATTCACGGCCACAACAGACAAGTTCGAGCGTACCCATGAGTTGTCTGAGAATAAGACTAAAGCCTCGGCATGGGATACGCTTTTTTGTACCGACAAGCTGAGCGATATTGCTGATGAATATGACGGTAAGAGCAATAATTTTCTCGGGCAGGTGAGGGTAATCGTTTCTGGTGTCGTATTGACCAACGAAGGGCAGCAGGGGATTAATGCGCTGTGCAACAAAAATGAATGAAAGTCAGCTCTAAGGATGACTCCCCAGCAGATGCTATTCGCAGGGGAGTGTTATCTCAGGCGAGTGGGATAAGGTCTTATACCGTAGCCTTAAAAGAGTGCAGGCGATTCATCGCTTTGGTAATGCCGTCTTGCATCAACACTTCGGTGCAACGTATAGATTCATCAATGGCATCATCGATCAGGGTTTGTTCGCTGGCAGGGGGCTTGCCCAGCACAAAACCGACAACTTTACTTTTATCACCTGGATGCCCAATACCAATACGCAGGCGGTAGAAATTAGGATTATTACCGAGCTTATTTTGAATGTCTTTCAACCCGTTATGACCGCCGTTGCCGCCGCCTAGCTTCAATTTCGCCACACCGGGAGGGATATCCAGCTCATCATGCGCGACTAAAATCTCTTCAGGTAAGATTCGGTAAAACCCTGCCATTGCGACCACAGCTTTACCGCTGAGATTCATAAATGTAGAGGGTACTAGCAAGCGAACATCCTGACCTGCCAGATTCAATCGTGCGGTATAGCCGAAGAATTTCGCTTCTTCTTTTAGTGATTGGTTGTGGCGTTCGGCCAATAAATCTACGTACCATGCACCCGCATTATGGCGAGTTTGGGCATATTCAGCACCTGGATTTGCCAGCCCAACGATTAATTTAATACTGCTCACGTCGTCATTCGCTATTACGAAAGGAATTTAGGTGCCACAGTTTACCTGTCATGGCGTGTAATGACAAAACCAAGGTTTTGGTTTTGTAAACGAGAACCCATAGGGATAGTTTGTTATTTGGCGACAACGATCGCGAGGGGTTATATTGACCGAATAGGAATATTCAGACGACAGATTAAGCGCGTAATTTAAAAATAATGATTCACAAAGTGAATAATCGCTTCAGCTTATAATTCAATTACGGTGCTAAATGTCTGGAAAGTGTAAAGATTTGTTGGATTATATTTGTCAGTTGTGATCACACGCGCAATACCATTCTCGCTAGCCTGACTATACTAGGTTATTAAGTGGACACAGATAATCACATTTAGCAAGCAGTTTCATCGTTCGGCTGGGTGATTATTTATTGGAAACCGAAGTGGAGGTGGCATATGAAACGTAAAACTGCTGCAAGACTGGGTAATGCGCTGATGGGGTTAGGTTTGCTGACCATGGTAGTAGGTGTCGGTTACTCAATTCTGACTGAAGTCACGCAACTCGGTTTACCGCAATTTTTCGCCCATGGAGCGGTAATGAGTATTTTTGTTGGAGCATTGTTGTGGTTAGTTGGTGCTCGTATCGGTGGACGAGAAGAAGTCGCAGACCGCTATTGGTGGGTCAAACACTTTGATAAACGTTGTACTCGTAATCAGCGTCATTCATAACGAGTAGTGACGTTAAGTGATTCACCTATAACAGTTATTAGTTTCTAACGGCTATTCATTGTGAAGTGAGGAAAGGTAGCCAATAGATGTTGTCGCCAAAATAAAACCTGTCTTCTCAGTTGTTAAATTGAGCTGATGTACAGGAGGGGGAAATGACGGCTCAAAAATCCATTGATTTAGGTAATATTGACCAAGAGTAGAAAACCCGTTGTCGCAACTGCTTCAACGGGTTTTTCTTTATCTGCTTCAGTTCACTTATTGCATCATATCTACAGGCCACAAATATCCTACGCAACGCCCACAGAGTGGCCCATCACGCAAAAACTTAATGGCTAACTGCGGCTAAAATTCGCCGCAGGAATAGTCATAGCCTGATACTGATTAATGCTCAAACATCGCAGAGATCGACTCTTCATTGCTGATACGGCGGATGGCTTCAGCCAGCATGCCAGACAGCGTCAGAGTACGTACATTTTTCAATGCTTTAATTTCAGCTGATAGTGGGATGGTGTCACACACAATCACTTCGTCGATAACGGAGTGTTTGATGTTCTCAACCGCATTACCAGAGAAGATCGGGTGAGTCGCGTAAGCAAACACGCGTTTCGCACCGCGTTCTTTCAATGCTTCAGCCGCTTTACACAAAGTGCCACCGGTATCGATCATATCGTCAACTAACACACAGTCGCGACCCGCAACGTCACCAATGATATGCATCACTTGTGAAACGTTTGCGCGTGGACGACGTTTATCGATAATCGCCATATCAGTATCGTTCAGCAGTTTTGCGATGGCTCTGGCGCGGACGACGCCGCCGATGTCTGGTGAGACAACGATTGGGTTTTCCAAATTCTGCTGCAACATATCTTCCAGCAGGATTGGGCTACCAAATACGTTATCTACAGGGACATCGAAGAAGCCTTGAATCTGTTCAGCATGAAGGTCCACTGTCAATACGCGGTCAACCCCAACACTTGAGAGAAAATCGGCAACAACTTTGGCAGTGATCGGCACACGGGCGGAACGCACACGGCGATCCTGACGAGCGTAACCGAAGTAAGGAATAACAGCAGTAATTCGTCCTGCGGAGGCGCGACGCAGGGCATCAACCATGACAACCAATTCCATCAGGTTATCGTTCGTGGGTGCGCAGGTGGACTGGATGATGAAAATATCACCACCGCGTACATTTTCGTTGATTTGCACGCTCACTTCGCCGTCGCTAAAACGACCTACAGCGGCGTCACCAAGACTGGTGTACAAACGGTTGGCAATACGTTGTGCTAGTTCCGGGGTGGCGTTACCAGCAAAAAGCTTCATATCAGGCACGAGAAGAACCTCAGGCATGCGTCCAGAGAAGATATAGTCATATCAGTAATCAGGGGCGATTATTCATACTGATAGCAATATACATACGGGTATTTAAAGCCAAAACACAGTTTAACTCTAACCGTCATTTTCAAATTGCAGGGGTGATGACTGCTCTCGCGTGCCGCCTTTCTGCTTTTTGAACGGTAGTCGGTATAAACAGCATTATGTACCGGCTTTCAATCAAGTGAGACAGGTATTTTCAGAACCCAAGGTCAGTGGGGCCATTACTTCGACCTTACGTAACGTTGTAAATCGTTATCTGTGCTCACTGCTTTCAAACTTCCCCGTGCGGGCACGGTGCAGTGGTGAAACGTTCACACCACGAGCAACAAAACCGTGCAACCACTCAGGGGTAATACTTAACACCTGCCGGGCGGATGACTCAGTGTCGAATTCAGCAAACACACAAGCACCTGTTCCGGTCAGACGTGACGGAGCGTATTCTAACAGCCATGAAAGAGCCTGTTCAACCTCGCGAAAACGTTTTCTTGCGATCGGTTCGCAATCATTTGCGTAAGGAGCGCTTAAAAGCGCCGCCAGCGGGCGAATGGGCGTGTTTCTTTTTAATTCAGGATCAGAAAAAATAATCGGTGTTGGGATGCTGACTCCGGGGTGAACGACCAAATACCACTTCTCTTCAGGTGTCGCTGGTTGCAATTTCTCCCCAATGCCTTCGGCAAAAGCCGCATGTCCGCGAACGAATACCGGTACATCGGCCCCCAAAACTAATCCAAGGGCGGCTAATTCTTCATCAGATAGACCACATTGCCAGAGCGAATTGAGGGCGACTAGCACCGTGGCGGCATTAGATGAACCGCCTCCCAATCCCCCCCCCATCGGCAAAATCTTGTTAATACTGATATCTGCACCCCGTGGTGTATTTACCGCACAGGGCTGCTTTTGTAGCAATCGTGCGGCTCGAATGATCAGATTATCTTCGTTTGCCACACCCGCTACCGGTGTTAATAAGTGAATCTGGTCATCGTGACGCGGCACAATGGTCAGTTCATCACCGTAATCGAGAAACTGGAACAGCGTCTGCAATTGATGGTACCCATCCGCACGCCGCCCAGTGATATACAGAAACAAATTCAGTTTTGCCGGTGACGGCCACACATGTTGATTGAGGGTAGCCATATTATTTGACCGTCCAGTTATCCATTTTAAGTTTGATTCGTTGCTCGCCTTGGCTCAATTCCATTCGGCTAGGTAATGCTGGCGTGACTTGAGTATTGTATTCTTGATAATCCACTTTCCAGGTAACACCTGCTTGCGTGTAAGTTAGCTGTTTTAGGCGGTACTTATCGTCCAAAGTGAAATCAGTCGTATCTCCGGGTAAGCCCAGAATCCATTGACGCAAGCTGTCTAATGGGATAGCCATGCCGGTCAGTTTCTGAATCATTTCTTGCGGGTTATCACTGACGTAGCGTTTACCTTGATTGTCAGTCAACTGAGTGACACCCGGTTGAACAAGTAATTCAAGCTCGGTACTGCCTAACGGGTTGGTTAGCAGCAGGCGATAACGCTCTGGCGCGGTTTGTTGCCAGAAGAAGCGGGCATAAACTTTCTGCTTTTCAGAAATATAGGCAAAAGCACCGCGAGTCTGGAATTGGCTTAATTGTTGTAGCTGTTGTTCATGTTGACGCCATTGTGGCGATGTAGGGCTAGTTGCAGGGCCGCGCGGCGGCGTGGTGCTACAAGCTGCCAGCAGCAAAGTCGCTAAAGGAAGCAGGCGATAAAAACTGATTTTGCGCTGAGGCATGGGTATAAATCCTATCGGTCGCAGGGGTTGCACTGATGGCACATTGTTATAAAGCAGCTTTATGATAAAGCAAATCCCATTGATGCGTAGCAATAATGGGCATTATTGCTGCTCACGCTAACGGGCTGAAGCTGGCGCGTCAATATTTTGCCCTGTTTTGTCATGAGAGTAAGTAACTTTGTTGTACAGCAGATAACCAATTTCTGATCATAATTTATGATAATACCTAGGATATTACACTGTGACTTTTATTGAACTCGCGCATCAAGTAGAATGCGGTTCAGAAGAGAATCCTTACTAACACCAGTATTACTCGAAGCCGTTCCCATGACTCTGCTTGCATTAGGCATTAACCACAAAACTGCGCCTGTATCGTTACGTGAACGAGTGACTTTTTCACCGGAATCGATCGATCAGGCACTTGCTAGCTTGCTCCAACAGCCGTTGGTGCAGGGCGGTGTTGTATTGTCTACTTGTAACAGAACTGAGTTATATCTCAGCGTCGAACAGCAAGAGAATCTGCACGAACAACTCATCGCTTGGTTGTGTAACTACCATCAGCTCAGTCAGGAAGAAGTCAGAAAAAGTCTGTACTGGCATCATGGCAATGACGCAGTCAGTCACTTGATGCGCGTCGCGAGTGGTTTGGACTCTCTGGTCCTCGGTGAGCCGCAAATTTTGGGGCAGGTGAAAAAAGCTTTCGCTGAGTCTCAGCGTGGTCAATCACTGTCTGGTGAATTAGAACGGTTGTTCCAGAAATCCTTTTCGGTCGCTAAACGAGTCCGCACCGAAACAGAAATTGGGGCGAGTGCCGTTTCGGTCGCGTTTGCGGCTTGTACACTGGCGCGGCAGATATTTGAATCACTGTCTGAGCTCAATGTGTTGCTCGTCGGTGCGGGTGAAACTATTGAGCTGGTGGCACGGCATTTACGTGAGCATCAAGTCAAACATATGATTATCGCTAACCGTACTCGCGAGCGGGCGCAATCGCTGGCGACCGAAGTCGGGGCGGAAGTCATTACTTTGCCAGAAATCGACGCGCGTTTGGCCGATGCTGACATCATCATTAGTTCAACCGCCAGCCCGTTGCCGATTATTGGTAAAGGGATGGTCGAGCGGGCGCTGAAAAGCCGCCGCAATCAGCCAATGCTGTTTGTGGATATTGCCGTGCCTCGCGACATTGAGCCTGAAGTCGGTAAATTGTCCAACGCCTATTTGTACAGTGTTGATGATTTACAAACGATCATTCAGCACAACATGGCACAACGTCAGGCTGCTGCTGTTCAGGCCGAATCGATTGTCCAACAGGAAAGTATGAATTTTATGACCTGGCTGCGTGCGCAGGGGGCGGTAGAAACGATTCGTGATTACCGTTCTCAGGCCGAACAGATGCGTAGCGAGATGACCGCGAAAGCATTAGCCGCCATTGAGCAGGGGGCGGATGTCGAGCAGGTGGTGAATGAATTAGCCTATAAGCTCACCAACCGCTTGATTCATGCACCCACCAAATCCCTCCAACAAGCCGCTAGCGATGGCGATATGGAGCGGTTGCAATTATTACGCGACAGCCTTGGGCTGGATCAGCATTAGTTTCCTCTAATTACAGGGTTTAAAACCACGGATGAAGTCTTCTATTGTTGCCAAACTGGAAGCGTTACAAGAGCGCCATGAAGAAGTCCTAGCGCACCTTGGCGATGCCAGCGTTATTGCCGACCAAGACCGTTTCCGCGCGTTATCTCGTGAATATGCGCAATTAACCGACGTCACTCGTTGTTTTAAAGAGTGGCGCAGCGTGCAAGATGATCTCGAAGCGGCAGAAATGATGCTGGAAGATCCTGAAATGCGGGAAATGGCACAGGAAGAGCTGAAAGAAGCCAAAACGCGCAGTGAAGAGCTGGAACAACAGTTGCAACTGTTGCTGCTGCCAAAAGACCCTGACGATGAGCGTGATTGCTTCTTGGAAATCCGTGCTGGGACCGGTGGTGATGAGGCGGCTATTTTTGCCGGTGATATGTTCCGTATGTACAGCCGTTATGCTGAATCTCGCCGCTGGAAAGTGGAAATCATGAGTGCCAGTGACGGCGAGCATGGTGGTTATAAAGAAGTGATCGCTAAAATCTCCGGTGACGGTGTTTTTGGGCAGCTAAAATTTGAGTCCGGTGGGCACCGTGTTCAACGTGTGCCGGAAACCGAATCACAGGGGCGTATTCATACTTCCGCATGTACTGTGGCGGTGATGCCTGCGGTGCCTGAAGCCGAAATGCCTGAAATCAACGCTGGTGACTTGCGTATTGATACTTTCCGCTCCTCTGGTGCCGGTGGTCAGCACGTAAACACCACCGATTCCGCTATCCGTATTACCCACATTCCAACGGGGATTGTGGTGGAATGTCAGGACGAGCGTTCACAACATAAAAACAAAGCAAAAGCGATGTCGGTATTGGGCGCGCGTATCCGTGCTGCCGAAATGCAAAAACGCCAACTGGCTGAAGCCTCAGAGCGGCGCAACTTGCTCGGTACCGGCGACCGTTCTGATCGCAATCGCACCTATAACTTCCCACAAGGGCGCGTGACTGATCATCGTATCAATCTGACGTTGTACCGTTTGGATGAAGTAATGGAAGGTAAACTAGACATGCTGATCCAGCCGATTGTGCAGGAATACCAAGCAGATCAACTCTCCGCATTATCTGAGCAAGATTAATGGATTACCAGCAGTGGCTGTCGCTTGCGGCAGCCCGTTTTAACCAAAGCGATAGCCCGAAGCGTGATGCGGAAATCTTGTTGAGCTACGTCACAGGGCGGGCGCGCACCTTTCTACTGGCTTTCGGGGAAACGGTATTGACCCCCGAAGAGCTAGCAGCGTTAGCACCACTGCTCGAGCGCCGTGAGCAGGGCGAACCTATTGCTTATCTGGTTGGCGAGCGAGAGTTTTGGTCGCTGCCACTGAGTGTCTCTTCCGCTACATTGATTCCACGCCCTGATACAGAATGCCTCGTTGAGCAGGCGCTTGCACATCTGCCATCCACCCCTTGTCGTATTTTGGATTTAGGCACAGGGACAGGGGCAATTGCGTTGGCACTGGCTAGTGAACGGCCCGACTGCACAGTGATGGGCGTTGATATCAAAAATGATGCTGTGGCCTTGGCACGGCATAATGCCGAGAAACTCGCGCTGTTGAACGTTCATTTTCAACAAGGCAGTTGGTTTCAATCGGTGAGCGGTAAATTCACACTGATTGCCAGTAACCCTCCTTACATCGATGCCAATGACCCTCACCTTAATGAAGGCGATGTCCGCTATGAGCCGCAAAGTGCGCTGGTGGCCTCAGATGAAGGGATGGCTGATTTGGCCGAAATCATCCGTCAGGCACCTGCTTATCTGGAAACGGGCGGGTGGTTGATGTTGGAACACGGATGGCAGCAGGCGCAGGCCGTACAAAAACACCTTAAAAATTCGGGTTTTAGTGCTGTAATTACCCATAAAGATTATGGTAATAATGAGCGTGTGACTTTGGGGCAATGGGCTGTTTAATCGTGCATGTTCGCGGTGTACATGAAATTCATGCAGCCATGCAAACGAAGAAAAATATAATAAGGAAGCAAGCGCCATGTGGGTTGACTATATCGCCATGAAGTATTTGCATTTACTGACCGTGGTTATCAGTATTATGCTGTTTGTATTACGTTTCTTCTGGAAATGTCGAGGCTCAGCGATGCTGGACAAACGCTGGGTAAAGATAACGCCGCATATCAACGATACGCTGTTGTTTGTTAGTGGTATCGTTTTAATCTTTATTACCGGATTTTATCCTTTCAGTCCGCAAGGAACATGGCTGACTGAAAAGCTGTTTGGCGTTATTATCTATATCCTGCTTGGCTATGTCGCATTAGGTAAGCGAACCCGCAGTCAGACTCGTCGCTGGCTTGCATTTATACTCGCATTGGGTTGCCTGTATTTAATTATCAAACTGGCAACAACTAAGTTACCACTGCTGATGGGATATTTATGAGTAGTATTGCTGATTTCGAATTTAACAATGCGTCCCTGTGTGATGGGGTGTTACTGGTGACCCAGGAGATTCGACAAGATTTTCCACTAGCTGATGTGCGTAATCAACTGCAACAGCTGGTCGATGATGCGCGGGCTGCTATGCCTGCCGATCTCAATCAAGATCAGCAATTAGAAGTGCTTATTGATCTGTTTTACCGCCAATGGAAATTTGGCGGTGCAAGTGGTGTTTATCGCCTCTCTGATGCTATTTGGCTGGATAAAGTTCTGCTTAAGCGGCAAGGGACACCTGTGTCGTTAGGCGTCATTTTCCTCTATATTGCCCATCAATTGGATTTACCTTTAATGCCCGTCATCTTCCCCACTCAATTGATTCTTCGTGCCGATTGGCTCGATGAAGAGATGTGGCTGATTAACCCGTTAAATGGTGAAACACTGAACGAGCACATGCTTGAAGTGTGGATCAAGGGTAATTTAGGGTTGAGCGCTGAGCTCGAAGACGAAGACTTAGAGGAAGCGGAAAACACCATTATTGTTCGTAAAATGCTCGATACGCTGAAAGCTGCATTAATGGAAGAGAAACAGATGGAGCTGGCATTGCGTGCGAGTGAGGCGGTATTGGCGTTTGATCCCGATGACCCCTATGAGATCCGTGACCGCGGCCTGATATATGCTCAGTTGGATTGCAATCACATCGCTATTTCTGATTTAAGCTATTTTGTCGAACAGTGTCCTGAAGACCCGATCGCTGAAATGATAAAAATGCAGATCCACTCCATTGAGCAGCAGCGGGTGACATTGCATTGATCGTTTTACTATCAAGGTTGTGTCGCAACAACAAGATAACAATTATCTGTATTGCCAATGCCTGTAGACATAATTTGCTGTAACTAATCTCGGTTTACCCTTCATAAAGGTATTTGTATGAAACAGAAAGTGGTTAGCATTGGCGACATCAAGGTCGCGAACGATTTGCCTTTCGTGCTGTTCGGCGGCATGAATGTGCTTGAATCTCGCGATCTGGCGATGCGTATTTGTGAGCATTACGTCACCGTGACCCAAAAATTGGGCATCCCTTATGTTTTTAAAGCCTCGTTCGACAAAGCCAACCGTTCTTCCATTCACTCATACCGTGGCCCCGGTTTGGAAGAAGGGATGCGAATCTTCCAAGATTTGAAACAGCAGTTTGGTGTGAAAATCATCACTGACGTGCATGAAGCCAGTCAGGCGCAACCGGTATCAGAGGTGGTTGACGTTATCCAATTGCCCGCATTCTTGGCACGCCAGACTGATCTCGTTGAAGCCATGGCCCGTACCGGCGCTGTAATCAACGTGAAAAAACCACAATTCGTTAGCCCTGGTCAAATGGGCAATATCGTCGAGAAATTCAAAGAGGCGGGTAACGATCAAGTGATTCTTTGCGATCGCGGCAGCAACTTTGGTTACGACAATTTAGTGGTAGATATGTTGGGCATCAATGTGATGGTGCAAGCCACTGGCGGGCATCCGGTCATTTTCGACGTGACCCATGCGCTGCAATGCCGTGATCCGTTCGGTGCTGCATCCGGTGGTCGCCGTGCTCAAGTGGCTGAACTGGCCCGCGCGGGTATGGCGGTGGGTCTGGCAGGGCTGTTTATCGAAGCACATCCAGAACCTAACAGTGCCAAATGTGACGGCCCATCAGCATTGCCATTGGCGAAACTCGAGCCATTCTTGGTGCAGATGAAAGCCATCGACGATTTGGTGAAGAGTTTCCCTGAGCTGGATACTAGCAAGTAACTCAGTTTCATGCGGTATTGCCAGTGGCATTAGCTATTGCGCTTATCCTGAGCATGAAAAGTAACTTGAGCATGAAAAGTAAAAGGCAGCCTTCTGGGCTGCCTTTTTTAAATCGCTGAAATCTGTGTTTTAAATACAACGTCGACATTCTAAAACAACGCCGCTATTTTGAATACAGCGCCTCCAAGGCTTCCGGCAGGCTAGTGTAGAAACTTAGCTTACCATCAATAGGCTTAACTCTGGCTCTTGCCAGCGTCTTCAGTGGTTGGAAAGGAATATCGGTAATAATGAGTTGCTGATCTTCCTTCAGCGCCTCAGTGAAACGCAGAAACGCATTCAAGCCACCGGCATCCAGAACGGGCACGGCATCCCATTGCAGAATGATCGTTTGATATTGCTCACTGCGGCCCAGTAACTCGCTAAATATTCGTTCAGCAGCCGCGAAGAACAGTGGCCCGTTAACGCGCAATATTAGCGTTTGCGCATTGACCGCTGCGGGTATTTCACTAAGCCGCGTCATACGTGCAATGCGCCGCATAAATAGCAGTGAGGCCAAGACAATTCCCACCGTAATGGCAATCACCATGTCGAACAACACCGTTAAACTCATACACAGCAACATCACAATAATGTCGTCTTTAGGCCCACGGCGCAGCAAATCGACAACTTTGTGTGCCTCACTCATGTTCCAAGCCACAATCAACAGTAGCGAGGCCATGGCGGCTAAAGGCAGATAAGACAGCATAGGAGCCAGCACTAACAAGGCCAGCAGCACCAGTAGGGCATGAACGATGGCAGATATGGGTGAGGTAGCACCAGCACGGACGTTTGCAGCAGAGCGGGCAATTGCCGCTGTCGCCGTGATCCCACCGAAGAATGGCGCGACCATATTCCCTAAACCTTGACCCACTAATTCACTGTTTGAATGATGTTTTTGTCCCGTCATACCGTCAAGCACAACTGCGCAGAGAAGTGATTCAATCGCCCCTAGCATCGCCATCGAAAAGGCGGCCGGCAGCAACGCAGAAAGGGTTGTCCAGTTTAAGGCAAAGTCTTGACCATTCGCGGCCGGTAGGTGCCAAGGTAAAACAAACTGCGGCAGGATCGGTGGAATGCCATGCCCTTGGGTTCCATCGGCCAGCAAATAACCAAAACGTGAACCGATAGTGGCGACCTGATGGTCAAATAGCGATAGCACGCCCATGACCGCAGTCCCCGCAACCAATGCTGGTAAGTGACCCGGTAACTTTAATTTTAGTCGCGGCCAAAGAATCAAGACCATTAGTGTGACGGTGGCAATTAACGTATCGCTGAAATTGATGGTGGGTAGGGCTTGCGCCAATGCGCCGACTTTACCGACATAATTTTCTGGCACTTCGCTCAGGTGTAAACCAAAGAAATCTTTCACCTGCATAGTGGCAATAGTAATACCGATCCCTGAAGTAAACCCTAAGGTGACTGATAACGGGATATATTCTATCAAACGGCCAAGTCGGCCTAAGCCCATACAAAGTAAAAATAGACCAGATATTAAGGTTGCGACTAACAGGCCAGCCAACCCGAATTGCTGTGATACCGGATAGAGAATAACGACAAAGGCCGCTGTTGGGCCTGAAACGCTATAACGGGAGCCACCGCTAACGGCAATAACAATCCCTGCGATGGCAGAAGTATATAAGCCGTACTGCGGCGGGACACCACTGGCAATCGCCAGTGCCATCGCCAAAGGGATGGCGATAATGCCGACAGTAACACCGGCAATTATATCTTTTAGAAGTCGTTGAAGTGTATAGGTTTCTCGCCAGCAAGCGTCAATTATCGCGCTGAACGGTCTAATGCCGTTAATTCCGTGCGTTTTCATCTAAGGTCTAAACCAAATAAAGAAAAGACAAAATAAATGGCGGGCCAATAAGGGTCCGTCTCGAGTGGTAGATAACTACGATACGCCAAATAGGTGACTGAGATCTAGATGTATATCAATCTCTACCGGAATTGAGATAACAGCCCCTTTTAAAAAGGGTAATAAGTAGACAGTTTCATTGTGGCTGTGAGAATTTCACTTATTGCTAAATTGAAAGTGATATTTATCGGTGCTAGCCAGTCTTTTTTGCACTAAGCATTGGAAATGGAACATTAGCCTAGCATCGAAACGGGCGCTTATTCGACAGAGAAACAGCAATTCTAAGTGGCGGCGGGTTTTCCGAAAATATGGATAGATCCCAGAATGAAATTATTCCGCGATAAAGCCTATTCCATGGCTACTATTTAAGTTAGAAACTAGGGTAATAATCACGTTCAATGTTTAGGGATTCCGATGAAAAGCATCAGTTTAAAATATAATTTAACATCGATGGGCAATCGTTCACGCCAATGTTGGTTAAAAACAACTGTGAGAATTCAAAGGACTGACGATACACCATGAGTGAATTAGAATATCTTTCTACATTGTACCGAGATACTTGCGTAACCTATGCAACGCTCTCGATTAGTTATTTTGTTTTAAGTAAAAGCAGTGCCTTCTCCTATCGTGGGGATGTGTGGAAACGTGTCGTCTTTGGTCTGGTTGCGGGGTTGGTTTCGCTCTATCTCAATCAGGACCAGTGGATTATTTCAGGTTCGTTTTTTTACAGTTTTGAGATGATCCCAATTGTTTTGGTCACGTTCTATGGCGGTTGGTTGAGTGGTTTGACGGCGTTAGTTATCAATATTGCCTTTACTGGGTGGCTGACATTAGATAATGCCCTAATCGCTATCATTTTTATTTCGCTGTTACTCGCTAAAGTCTGGACGAAAAAAAATAATCGCGTCTTTTACACCACCATTGTCTTGATCGCTATTTACCGAATGGTCGTCGCAGTCCTCATCGTGCCAGATAAATTACTCTGGACGCCGATAGTGGTGTATCAACTAATTTCTGCTCTTTGCTTAGCAATTTGTTATCACGCACTCAATTTTAAAGAGCGCCATATTGACGCTTATTTCACGATGAAGAATCGGGCGAATATTGACAAGCTGACTCAACTGAATAACCGGGCAAGTGCCGATTATCGGTTGGCAGCGATCCATAGTAGCCGGCAAGCCTGTGGATTAATGATTATGGATATCGACCACTTCAAGCATGTGAATGACACCTACGGACATGAAGGAGGGGACTTATTGCTCGCGGCCATAGGAAGATTATTAACTGCAAATGTTCGCGACAAGGATTTCGTGGGGCGTTTTGGTGGCGAGGAATTTATTATCATTACCTACAGCCATGATCCAGACGATATTAAAGGGGTCGCTGAGCGAATTCGCCAACAGGTTGAGAAATTAAGCGTGGAATTACCTGATGGTCGCAAAACCAGCGCCACGATATCCATTGGTGCTTCGCTGTATTTACCCGGGATGTCGATGCTAAAAGCCATGAAAATGACTGACGATGCCCTTTATCTGGCAAAAAAACAGGGCAGGAATCAGGTCGTTTACAGCCGATTAATGCCATTCTCGCCGCTGGGGGATCGTATTACTCGAGAAAGACGTCGCCGCAAATCAGCATGAGTTGAGATGTAGGAATATATCGTATCAAAGAAAAAGGCTCTGACTTTCGTCAGAGCCTTTCGCTCGAATATGGCGGTGAGAGAGGGGTTCGAACCCTCGATACACTTACGCGTATACACACTTTCCAGGCGTGCTCCTTCAGCCACTCAGACACCTCACCGTACGTTGCTGCGCTAAGCACTGCAACGGGGCGGTACTATAGGGATCCGCGGCTTGATGGTCAAGCAGAATTTATTCGTTGCCATTCATCTGCTTATTCTGCGCTCAGATAGGGTGAAACGCAGGCAAATCAAGGGGTATCACGCCAATATCGAATGTCAGGAAGGGGCTAAAATGAAATAAAAAAAACGGCAATCGAGCCTCAAATGCAGGGGAGATACGCCTGATTTGTGTCAATTGCCGCTTAATTTTACTGTCTGTACTTAATTGTATTGCCACTGCATAAATCTTACTATCGCGACATTGTGCATACATTGTCACGATTGAATATGGCGGTGAGGGAGGGGTTCGAACCCTCGATACGCTTACGCGTATACACACTTTCCAGGCGTGCTCCTTCAGCCACTCAGACACCTCACCGTATGTTATCAACCACGTTAAACGTGCTCGACCGGCGTAATGTAGGCAAAAGTGTGTTCAGCGTCAACCCTCTTATGTCGCCTTTATTACTGATTAGCCAAAGTTATATCAGTTTGCTGATTTCATCGGCATTTCTTGCGGGTAGCACTTGCATCTGACCGTTAATCGCGGAAATCTAGCAGGTACTTTCGCAAGGAGCTGGCAAATAATGAATATTATTTTTTATCACCCGTTTTTTGAAGCAAAGCAGTGGTTGTCAGGGATAAAGTCCCGTTTACCGGCCGCCAATATCAGGCAATGGCGACGGGGAGATACACAACCCGCAGATTATGCGTTGGTTTGGCAGCCACCACAGGAGATGCTGGCAAAACGCACTGAGCTGAAAGGAGTTTTCGCATTAGGGGCCGGTGTTGATGCTATTTTAGATCAGGAACGCCGACATCCTGGGACATTGCCTGCTGGCGTGCCGTTAGTTCGGTTGGAAGATACGGGGATGTCCTTGCAGATGCAGGAGTATGTTGTTTCCAGCGTATTACGCTATTTTCGCCGAATGGATGAGTATCAGCTGTTACAGCAACAAAAAATCTGGCAGCCCTTGGAACCACATCAGCACGACAAATTCACCGTTGGGATACTGGGGGCGGGAGTCTTAGGCAAAAGCGTGGCGCACAAGCTTGCCGAATTTGGTTTCACCGTACGCTGCTGGAGCCGTACGCCAAAACAGATAGATGGCGTGGCCAGTTTTGCCGGTAAAGAAAAGTTCCCTGCTTTCCTTCAAGGGACACAATTATTGATTAATTTGCTCCCGAATACCCCTGAAACTGTCGGTATTTTGAATCACTCGCTCTTTTCACAACTGAATGCCAATGCTTATATCATCAATATTGCTCGCGGTGCACATTTGCTTGAGCGTGACTTATTAGCCGCCATGAACGCAGGGAAAATTGCTGCGGCGACCTTGGATGTGTTTGCTGAGGAACCCTTGCCTTCAATGCACCCTTTCTGGAGCCACCCACGTATCACTATCACACCGCACATTGCCGCAGTCACTCTGCCTGAGGCCGCAATGGATCAAGTGGTGGCCAACATCCAAGCCATCGAATCGGGTAGGGAGCCGCTGGGGTTGGTTGATGTCGAGCGGGGCTATTGATTGAGTGTGAAATAATTGATTTAGCACACAATGACGATTTCTGAGGTCTGCACTGCGGGGACAGGTATTTCTCAAGCAAGGTTTTTAGCGCTGCTGATGAGAAGAATTCCTGCTATCATTAGCGGGCTATATTTTGCCTGCAAATAAATGTTCCCCGCGTTAAAAGACTTTGTGGAGTAGTCATGTATCCTGTTGATTTACATATGCATACCATCGCTAGCACCCATGCTTACAGTACGTTGCACGATTACATCGCCGAGGCTAAGCTCAAAAACATCAAGCTGTTCGCCATCACTGACCATGGCCCAGACATGGCAGATGCGCCACATTACTGGCATTTTATGAATATGCGAGTCTGGCCGCGTCTGGTGGATGGGGTGGGTATTTTACGCGGTATTGAGGCCAATATTAAAAATTTGGACGGTGATATCGATTGTACCGGCCCGATGCTTGATGCCATTGATCTGCTGATCGCTGGCTTCCATGAGCCTGTTTTCCCGCCACAAGATAAGGCCGCCAATACTCAAGCGATGATTGCCACCATGGCGCAAGGCAATGTGCATATTATTAGCCACCCCGGTAACCCTAAATACCCGGTTGATATTCCCGCCATCGCAGCAGCAGCGGCTAAATACAATGTTGCCTTAGAGCTGAATAACTCATCATTTAGCCATTCACGCAAAGGTAGTGAACCGAACTGTCGTGCGATCGCCGAAGCTGTTCGTGATGCTGGCGGCTGGTTGGCCTTAGGTTCCGACTCTCATATCGCTTATTCATTGGGTATTTTCGAGCATTGCGAACGCATTATTGCGGATGTGGATTTCCCAGAAGCGCGTATTTTAAATGTCAGCCCGCGCCGTTTGCTGAATTTTCTTGAGCAACGAGGCCGTCCCGGCATCCCTGAATTAGCCGATTTATAATATTTCAGTGACGTTGTCACTGTTAGTTTCGAAGCGTGATAAAAAAACAGGAAGATGTAAATGAATGATTTTTCTCTGGTATGCCGGATCCTTGGGTCGCTCTTCTATCGCCAGCCACAAGACCCGCTACTAGAACCGCTGTTTACGCTGATCAGTCAGGGCAAATTGGAACAACATTGGCCGCTGGAACAAGGCGAGCTACTGGCCCGTTTGCAGCAAGAATATCAGCCTGATGCGCTGGCGGCAGACTATCAGGCAATGTTCGTCGGTGATGACCGCAGTGTCTCGCCTTATGGTTCTGATTATGATGATGCGCGTCCCGAAGCCGACGTCAGGGCCTTTTTGCAACAGCGCGGTATGCCATTAGGTGATGCCCCGACAGACCATTTTGGCGGGCTATTATTAGCGGCATCTTGGTTGGAAGATCAGGCAGCAGAAGATGAAGTTGCCGCACAGACTGAACTGTTTGATGAGTTTCTACTGCCATGGTGTGGCCGTTTTCTTGGCAAAGTAGAAGCGCATGCGACCACGGGTTTTTATCGTACATTGGCGCAGTTGAGCCGCGAGGCATTGCAGGCGTTGTGGGATGAGTTATCAGAAATGGGCAGTTCGGAAGAATAATACGACTTTCCGTTATTGGCGCTACCGCTATTCTGGCGATGTTTCCTCACCAGAATAGCGGCTCAACGGAACTTGCTCACACATTGTCATGCCAGTAACGTTGAGTTGATAAGCTTGAACAGGGTTGATTAATCAGTCAGTGGGATGACTAATTGGCCTGGTTTTACTTCTAACCCTTTCGCCAATTTCTTCGCCATCGCTTCCGCTTTACTCTTATCGCCATCTAACACATAGGCGGGTTGCTGATCAAAGTATGACTTCAGTGACTGATTCAAATAAGGCGTGAGCATCTTCATCACCGAGTCCATCTTCTCCGGTTTAACGGTGTAATCCGTTAGCTCCATATCCTTGAGGAAGATAGCGCCTTTTTCACGATCAAATGTCGGCTGCGCTTTTAATGTTAGTGTCATATCGGCACTTTGGGGGCCGAGAATAGACGTGATATCTACTTTCGCGTTACCCGTTAATGTGACTTTACCCGGCTCTGCACGGCCAATCTGGCTCTGCAACTGCGTTAGAGTGATATGGGCATCAGCCAGACCCGGAATGCCAATCTGTTTCTCGTAGTTATTATGCTTTTGCAGGTAGTCATTCACTTCCTGCTCACTTAGGGTGTATTGCGTCAGTTGGTTGCAGCCGACCAGCGTTGCAGTTGCCAGTAGCGCCGCCGCGCCCCACATTATTTTCTTCATTAAAGCCTCATAGCAATTTGCACAATCACATCAAACAAAACGAATTTTCCCGATAATAGCCGGTTAATCTATTGCTTTGTATCACTAACCGCCATTTTATCTGGGTAACGGTTGCTTTGTATTCTTAATTAACGTTTTGTTTGGGTGTGAAGGTATAAGCCGAGTTTGAAATTGCCGCGATAGTGGGGCAATGTTGGACTATTGCCAATCAGATAAGCCTGAATAAGATGTTCAGGTGACTTATTGGCCGCTCAACATCGCGGATTCAATCCGGCGTTGATTAAATTGCCAGTACAATCCGATTAAGGTCACTAAGCCAATCAGGCCCAACATAAACCACGGCAATTCCGGCATTTCTAGCGTTCGACCAGTATCGTACATCCAGCCACCACCGGTATAACCTAGTGCCCCACCCAACGCCAAACCGAGACGGCTAAAGCCCATATAGCTGCCGCGAGCACGTGAATCTGCCAATGACGCCCCTAACGTTTCGCGGGCGGGTTCGGCAATAATCGAGCCGATGTAGAAGAAGCAAATAAACATAAAGAGTGTTTGTAGATGGCTAATCAGGCCGATCGGGAACAAGCTGAGTGTCATGATCAGTAAGCCAGCCATTAAACGCTGCTCAAGGCTAAAACGTTTCTCGCTCCAGCGGGCAATGGGGTAGAGCAATGTTAAGGAAAGCGCAGCCTCAATGGCATACATCCATTTTACTGCGGCGGGTGAGCCGGCAACTTCATTAACCATGATTGGCAGCATGAGCATCACTTGTACTGCGAGCATGTAATAACCGGTTAGCGTCAGCACATAGGTGACGAAGCGACGATCGCGTAGCACCCTCATCAGCCCTTCTTTCATAGGAGCACGCACGGTAGAGATGCGATAAGCAGGTAGTAACCAAAGATTCCAGCCTGCGGCTAAGACGAAGATTGCCGCACCTGTCCAGCAAACAAAATGGAAATCGTATTGCAGCAACCAACTCCCGATCAGTGCGCCAATCACAGCGCCAGCACTGTCTTGCATCATCAGCAATGAGTAAAAACGGCCGCGCTCATGAGGTCGAGTGAGCTTAATCACCAATGCGGTACGGGGTGGATCGAATAAAGTGCCACCTAAACCGGATAAAGCACATGCGAGCCAGAGTATCCAAGGTTCATCGGCCATGGCCATTAACGCAAAGCCTGCTGCGCGCATTAGCATGCCAGTCACTATCATGGGTTTAGCGCCGAAACGGTCGGCGATAGCCCCACCGAAAATGCCCAGTCCTTGCTGGACCAGTTGCCTTAATCCCAAGGCAAGACCCACGATCAATGCTGCCCAACCCATTTGATCGACAAATCGGATAGAGATGAGTGGGAACACGACAAAGAAGCCCAACACCACTAATAAGTTATCAAGCAATAAAAAGTACTTACCCAAGCTCCGAGCTTGCGATACCAAGGCCATGCTTCACCGTCAGAAATTAACTAAGGAGGGAATAGAAACTACGCATATGATTTGTAGCCAATATAGTTTGTACCCAAATCATCAGAAACGATAGGGGTTAGATTGATAATATTTTTTTATCGTCAATACGTTACCTCAGCAACAGATTCATAATAAAATGAATTATTAGCATTTCAGCGACGTCATTTTGCTGTATTGATGTGGGGAAAGAGTACAAGCGTAGTTTTACGTAGCGCCTACGTAACAGGTATATTGAACCCGCTAAATGCTATGTAATGTGCAGCATACCGCCAAGGGGAGCAGATGTTCGGCTATCATTCAGCAACACCTAAAATACGCTTGACCACTGATCGTATGTCATTGCGGCTGGTCCATGAGCGTGATGCTTATCGCATGGCGGAGTATTACGCTGAAAATCAGACATTTCTCAAGCCGTGGGAGCCGGTGCGCGATCAAAGCCACTGTATGCCGTCAGGGTGGCAGGCGCGGTTGGGAATGATCATGGAGCTGCAAAAACAAGGCAGCGCCTACTATTTCATTTTGTTAGATCCTGAAGAGAAAGAAGTACGCGGTGTAGCAAACTTTAGCAATGTTCTGCGCGGCTCATTTCACGCCTGTTTTTTGGGCTATTCACTCGGTGAACGCTGGCAGGGTCAGGGGTTAATGTTTGAAGCGTTACAACCGTTGATTCGCTACATGCAACGGCAGGAGCGGATGCACCGTATTATGGCTAATTATATGCCGCATAATCATCGCAGCGGCAGTTTACTTGAGCGCCTAGGTTTTGAGCGTGAAGGCTACGCGAAGGATTATTTATTGATCGACGGTCAGTGGCGAGATCATGTGTTGACGGCCTTGACTAACAAAGAATGGACACCCAATCGCTGAGGTTAGGATGAAACACACTCTAAATGCGCTCGAAGCCCGAGTGATAGGCTGTTTGCTGGAAAAACAAGTCACGACGCCTGAGCAGTATCCGATGTCGCTCAATGGTGTGACGGTGGCGTGTAATCAAAAAACCAACCGTGAACCGGTGATGGAATTATCTGATTCCGACGTGCAGCAAACGCTGGATTTTTTGCTAAAAAAACATCTTATTCGGACTCAAAGTGGCAACCGAGTCATGAAATACGAACATCGTTTTTGTAATTCTGAGTTTGGTAACCTTAAATTTTCGCCTGCGGAATTGGCGGTCATCACTACGCTATTATTACGCGGTCCGCAGACTCCCGGTGAATTACGCACTCGCACAAATCGGATGCATGAATTTGCTGATGTGGCTGAGACAGAAGACATTCTGAATCAACTCTCTCTACGTGAGGACGGGCCATTTGTGGTGCGTTTAGCCCGTGAGCCGGGTAAACGTGAGAGTCGCTACATGCATTTGTTCAGTGGCGATATCGCGCCAGCATTGCCAGACGAAGACAATGCCGTTGGTGGAACCCGCGCCCTTGAAACGCGAGTTGCGCAGTTGGAGCAACAAGTTATGGCGCTGACCCGCCGTTTGGATGAAGTTTTGATCCAGTTAGATGATTGATAAGGATGATATGAAAAAACTGCGTGTAGGGATCGTCGGGCTAGGGGGGATTGCCCAAAAAGCCTATTTACCTATCTTGACTCAAGCGTCGGACTGGCAGTTGGTGGGGGCCTTCTCACCTAATCAGATTAAGGCGCAACCGGTGTGCGACAGCTATCGTATGCGCTATTTTTCGCGTTTAGATTCACTCGCCGAACAATGCGATGCCATTTTTGTCCACAGTAGCACAGCCAGCCATTTTCAAGTGGTGAGTGAGTTGCTACAGGCTGGCATCCATGTTTATGTTGATAAACCGTTGGCCGAAACGTTGGCGCAATCTGAACAGTTGATCGCGCTGGCTGCAAAACAACGTTTAGCGTTAATGGTTGGCTTTAACCGCCGTTTTGCGCCGGTATATCAGCAGCTAAAACAACAGCTGGCTTCTCCAGTTTCGTTGCGGATGGAAAAGCACCGCCAGAACGGTATCGGCCCCAATGATGCCCGTTTCACGTTACTCGATGATTACCTTCATGTGGTGGATACGGCTCTGTGGCTCGGAGGCGAGCCGGCAAAATTAACGACTGGCACGTTACAGACGAATGCTCAAGGTCAAATGCTGTACGCGGAGCATCATTTCGAGGCAGGGCAGTGTTCAATCACCACCAGTATGCACCGTGATGCGGGTACTCAACGCGAAAGTGTGCAAGCAATCAGCCCCGGCAGCTGTTACCAGATCAACAATATGCACCAGTGGCAACAGGAATCTGAGGGGCAGATTATCAGTTTGCCGGTGCCCAGTTGGCAAACTACGCTGGAACAACGAGGGTTCGTCGGTGCTGTGCGTCACTTTATCACGGCGGTGAATAACCAAACGGCACCTCAAGTCTCGGGCGAAAAAGCGATTTATGCACAACGCATGATAGAAGCGATGTTACAGCCTCAGGCTGCGGGCTAAATATAGGGTAGGTGAGCGTGAGTAAAAGCTCATCTGCCTCAGCAAGTTGTTACATTTTACGATAGCAATTCACGGCCGGTTACGTAGACTAGCGGCTGTTTTATATCGTGTTAGGGCCACCGTTAGTTAATGGCCACTATTGGGTAGAAGCAGCGCCTGCGGAATGCAGGCGTTACTCTTTACGGCGTATTTGAAAAACAGATCAAAAAAATTGATCGGAAAACAGATCACAACCCCAGATCAGAAAACCTATGAATTTACTGAAATCACTGGCAGCCGTCAGTTCAATGACCATGTTTTCCCGCGTATTGGGCTTCGCTCGTGATGCCATAGTGGCGCGAGTTTTTGGTGCGGGTATGGCGACGGATGCCTTCTTTGTGGCATTCAAATTACCGAATCTCCTACGGCGTATTTTTGCCGAGGGTGCATTCTCACAGGCTTTTGTGCCTATTCTGGCGGAATATAAAAGTCAGCAGGGCGAGGAAGCGACGCGCACATTTGTGGCTTATGTCTCCGGTCTGCTAACCCTGATACTGGCGGTTGTCACCGTGTTGGGTATGCTAGCCGCGCCTTGGGTGATTTTTGTCACAGCCCCCGGTTTTACCGATAACGCCGATAAGTTTGCGTTAACCTCTGCACTGCTGCGCGTGACGTTCCCTTATATTTTACTGATTTCATTGGCTTCACTGGTGGGGGCGATCCTCAATACGTGGAATCGCTTTTCCATTCCTGCCTTTGCGCCGACCTTCTTGAATATCAGCATGATAGGTTTTGCACTCTTTGCCGCCCCTTACTTTAATCCGCCAGTGATGGCGCTGGCGTGGGCAGTGGTGGTGGGGGGCGTGTTGCAATTAGGGTATCAGCTTCCTCATCTGAAAAAGATTGGAATGCTGGTTCTGCCGCGAGTATCACTTCATGACGCGGGTGTCTGGCGTGTTATGCGGCTAATGGGCCCCGCGATCCTCGGGGTGTCAGTTAGCCAAATTTCTTTGATTATCAATACTATTTTTGCTTCTTTCCTCGTGTCCGGTTCCGTCTCTTGGATGTACTATGCTGACCGTTTGATGGAGTTCCCCTCTGGCGTATTGGGTGTGGCTTTAGGCACTATTTTGCTGCCATCACTGGCAAAAAGCTTCTCCAGCGGCAACCATGACGAGTACTCGAAACTGATGGATTGGGGTCTGCGGTTATGTTTCTTACTGGCATTACCCAGCGCAGTGGCGTTAGGCATATTAGCCAAGCCGCTGGTGGTATCACTGTTCCAATACGGTAAGTTCAGCGCCTTTGATGCTGCCATGACCCAACGCGCACTGGTGGCGTACTCAGTGGGTTTGATGGGGTTGATTGTGGTCAAAGTTTTAGCGCCGGGGTTTTACTCGCGCCAGAACATCAAAACGCCAGTGAAAATTGCCATTATCACCTTGATATTGACTCAGGTGATGAACCTGATTTTCATTGGGCCGCTTAAACATGCAGGGTTATCGCTCTCGATTGGTCTAGGGGCTTGCCTGAATGCCAGTTTGCTATATTGGCAATTGCGTAAGCAGCAGATTTTCCATCCACAGCCGGGTTGGGCCATTTTTCTGACTAAATTGGTTGTCGGCGTCATCGTCATGTCGGGGGTGTTGCTGGGGCTATTATGGGTGATGCCTGCATGGGATATCGGTGGGATGGCATATCGGTTACTACGCTTATCCGCGGTGGTGGTGGCGGGGGTCATTGCCTACTTTGCTGCGTTGGCATTACTCGGATTTAGATTGCGGGATTTTGCTCGGCGAACGAATTGATGACGCTATACCCGTGCTGGACAGCGTAAAAAGAAAAAGGCCCTTTGGGGCCTTTTTTATTGTCAATAATAGGTGAAAATTACATCCGTTCTACGGTGCGAATACCCAGAGTATCCAGACCTTGCTTGAGGGTTTTTGCCGTTAGCATCGCGAGTTTCAGGCGACTTTGGCGAATCTCTTCGCTTTCAGCATTCAGGATCTGGCAATGTTCGTAGAAGCTGGAGAATAAACCTGCTACGTCATACAGATAAGAACACATCACATGTGGCGTCCCTTCACGGGCGACCATCGTAATCACTTCTTCAAATTGCAGTAGGCGCGTGGCCAGTGCCGCTTCGCGATCTTCGGTGATCACCAGCGGCAATGTCAGGCTATTTTCATCGATGCCAGCACGCTTAAACACCGAAACGACACGGGTGTAGGCATATTGCATATAAGGTGCCGTGTTGCCATCCAGTGCCAACATGTTATCCCAGTCGAAGATATAGTCAGTGGTGCGGCTCTTAGATAAGTCTGCGTATTTCACTGCACCAATACCCACGGCTTCCACCACTTGCTGCAGTTCATCCGCAGGCATGTCCGGATTTTTCTCGGCGATCAGTTTACCGGCACGTTCAATCGCTTCATCTAACAAATCGGAGAGCTTAACAGTGCCACCTGAGCGGGTTTTAAATGGCTTTCCATCTTTGCCGAGCATCATGCCGAACATATGGTGTTCTAGCGGCACAGATTCTGGTACATAACCGGCTTTGCGCACGATAGTCCAAGCTTGCATCAGATGTTGATGCTGGCGGGTATCGATGTAATACAGTACGCGATCGGCGCCCAGCGTCTCATAGCGATACTTGGCGCAGGCAATATCTGTGGTGGTATAGAGGTAGCCGCCATCTTTTTTCTGGATAATGACGCCCATCGGCTCGCCATCTTTATTTTTATACTCATCCAGATAGACCACGGTAGCGCCATCGCTCTCTACTGCCAGACCTTTGGCTTTCAGGTCGGCGACAATGCCAGGTAACATGGCGTTGTAGAGGCTCTCACCCATGACATCGTCTTTGGTCAAGGTGACATTGAGGCGATCGTAAGCAATTTGGTTTTGCGCCATGGTGATATCCACCAATTTGCGCCACATTTGACGGCAATACTCGTCGCCGCTTTGCAGTTTTACCACGTAAGCACGAGCGCGTAAGGCGAAGGCTTCATCTTCATCATAGGTTTTCTTGGCTTGCTGATAGAAAAGCTCAAGATCCGATAAGTCCATATCACTGGCACTTTCGTTCTGCATTTTTTCTAAATAGGCGATCAACATACCGAACTGCGTACCCCAGTCACCGACGTGGTTAGCACGAATAACATTGTGTCCTAAGAACTCCAATGTCCGCACTGCGGCATCACCAATAATGGTTGAGCGTAAGTGACCGACATGCATTTGCTTGGCCACATTGGGTGCAGAGTAATCAACCACGATAGTTTGCGGTTCTACCGGTGAAACACCTAATTTAGGGGCAGTGAGCGCGTGTTCCGCTTGACTGGCTACCCATTGGCGATCGAGGAAGATATTAATAAACCCAGGGCCGGCAATTTCAACTTTGCTGGCAATACCTGCAAGATCGAGCAGTTCAATGACTTTTTCTGCCAGTTGTCGGGGTTGCATGCCCAGTTTTTTGGCGACGGCCATAACACCATTCGCTTGATAATCGCCAAATTGCGCTTTAGCAGATTGGCGAACTTGAGCTTCGCTACCTGCTGGAGCACCTGCTGCAATCAGCGCCTGGCTGACTTTGTCTGAGAGAAGAGCCTGAATATTCACCGGGTTACCTTAATTACGCACGAAAGAGACATTAATGACGCACAAAAGAATCTCTGTGCCAGTTAATTCAAACGGGGTCAGCGCCGAGCACGACAAAAATGAACCGTAGTGAGGCGGGCTGACAGCGAGTTAGTCGCAAGATGGCAGGATTTATATCATATTTGCCCTCCGACGTCAGCATCAGGGCGGTTGTTGCGGTGAAGAATACCCACAAATAGATCAACTGATTATTTTATTAGCAATGATGAGAAAAACATTATTAATTGAGCGGATAAAATATGGCTGTTACGGACTAATAACGGTAGATTATGGCCGCTTGACTGAAATCATTGCTTAAACGGAGAGCCAGATGCGCAGCCTGAAAGATATTGCTCAATTGCAGGACTTAATTATCGACTTACCGATTTTTGAGCAAAAACTCGCTAACTTCTCCGCCAAATTGAATTTGGATTTAACACAGTTTAGCGCTGATCATATTTCATTACGTTGCTATCAAACCGAAACGGCTGAACGCTGGCGCAGTGGACTATTGCAGTGCGGTTATTTAATGTCCGAGACGCAAATTAATGGTCGGCCAATTTGCCTGTTCGATTTAGTCAACCCCTTATCCGTTGGGCCATGGCAGATAGATTGCATTGAACTGCCGTATCCGGGGAAAACCCATTATCCCCATCAAGGCTGGGAGCATGTTGAGTTGGTGATATCTGGCGACCCACAAACTCTGAGGCAGAGAGCCAGAGCCTTATTACCGGCTGAGTTACCGGCCGGGATGACTGAAAAATTTAGCTCGCCGCAAGGGGAGCGTGAGCGTTTAGCCAATCCCACTCTCGCTGTTAGTGATGGTGAGATAACGATTAAGTTTCACCCTTATACTTTGCGGCAAATAATAGAGAGTGAGCATAACAACTAACGTCAATAGGTTATTTATTTCATTCTTGATGATCACTTATGGTTATCGCTGTGACTAACATCTACTCATGGACTCAAAATGAGTGCCATAGTAAGTGAATTGTATCGCTGATTCGATTTTGTTTTGCTGTGATTGATATATTAAGCATCCCAATTATTGAATAATGGAATTTTTTAATTCTAAGGTGATAGCTGTGCTTCGCTATCTATGTAAGCGATATATGTCCCAAAAATACGGGTGAAAATAACTGCCGCAGTGGCATCCATCAAACGGGGGAGAGAATGACGACATTGGAAATTTGTTGCTATAGCGTCGATTGCGCACAAGTAGCAGAAAAGGCAGGAGCCGACCGGATTGAATTATGCTGCGGTCAGTCCGAAGGGGGGCTAACCCCGAGTGCTGGTGCGTTAATGCAAGCCAGAGAAACCGTTACAATTCCGGTGCACCCGATCGTACGGCCTCGAGGCGGTGATTTTTGCTATAGCAACAATGATTTCGCTATCATCAAAAATGATATTGCTCGTATTCGGGATATGGGTTTTGCCGGTGTCGTGGTGGGGGTACTTGATACTGACGGCCATATTGATATGCCGCGAATGCGGGAAATCATGTCTGTCAGTGGCAACTTAGCCGTCACCTTCCATCGCGCATTTGATATGTGTCAGAATCCGATGGTGGCCCTGCAGCAACTCACCGATCTGAATGTGGCACGAATTCTTACCTCAGGTCAGCAGCAGAATGCGGAGTTGGGGCTGGTCTTGCTGAAAGATTTAGTGGCTGCAACACAGTCACATGGGCCGGTTATCATGGCTGGTGCAGGTGTTCGCCTGACCAATATGCAGAAGTTTATTGATGCAGGTATTCAAGAGTTGCACAGTTCGGCAGGCCGTTCAGTGCCATCGAGTATGAAGTATCGCAAGGCCGGTGTGACCATGTGCGCCGACAGTGATGTGGATGAGTTTGCACATTATTGTGTTGATGGTGAAGTGGTTGAGGCGATGAAGAGTTTGTTGGTGATGGGTGCACCGCTTTCACAAAGTGCTTAGTTCCTACGTACTTGAAGCGACAGTGTGGTTAGCGGCCTCGGTGATCAACTTGAGGCCGTTTTTTATCAGTAGGTGTTATGGTTTGCGTGCGATCAGCACAGCACGAAGCGGCGCAGGGTAACCTTCTATCGTTTTGCTCGCGTCTTGCGGGTCTAGAAACTCAGCTAACGACTCACTGGTCATCCAGTCTGTGCGGCGCTGCTCATCAGTGGTGGTCACCGCCATATCCGCGATTCTGACATCGACAAACCCGCACTTCTCCAACCACTCTTTCAACGCCGGTGCGGAAGGAATGAAATAGACATTGCGCATTTGAGCATAGCGATCTCCAGGCACCAATACTTGCCGGTTATCACCTTCAACCACGAGCGTTTCAAGCACTAATTCGCCTTCACTGACCAACTGATTTTTCAATTGATAGAGGTGATCCAGAGGGGAGCGGCGGTGATAAAGCACGCCCATGGAGAATACCGTATCAAAGGCCGCCAGTTCAGGTAGTTGCTCAATGCCTAACGGCAGTAAATGCGCGCGCTGATCGCCGCCGAGCAGTTTACGAATGGCTTCGAACTGGCACAAAAACAGCTGCATCGGATCGATACCCACCGCCAGGTGAGCCCCTTCACCAATCATGCGCCAAAGGTGGTAACCACTGCCGCAGCCAACATCCAAAATAGTGCGCCCAGCCAGTGGACTGATATGCGGCAACACGCGTTGCCATTTCCAATCAGAACGCCATTCGGTATCGATATCCAGCCCATATAAAGAGAAGGGGCCTTTGCGCCATGGCATTAAGGCGCGCAACATATTTTCCATGCCTTCACGCTGACCCGCAGAAATCGGCGGTGACATTTCAGCCCGCACGCCATCACGTAGATCTAAAGAGGTTGGCGTGAGTAGTGGCAAATGCTCGACCGCGTTAAACCACGTTTTAAACTTGCCGTGCAAGGATTCACGTTGCCAAGCGCTGAGTTGAGCGGGCAGGGTATCAAGCCACGGGCTTAACGGACCTTTGGCAATGAGCCGGTAAAAATCGCCAAATTCAATCATTGCGCGTCTCCTGCTTTCAGGGCAATCAGCGAACCAAAGTTAAAACATTGGAACCACACTTCTGCATGTTCGAAACCTGCTTGGTGTAGGCGTTGCTTATGGGTTTCAACGGAGTCGGTTAGCATGACATTCTCAAGCATGCTGCGCTTTTGGCTAATTTCCAGTTCGCTGTAGCCATTGGCGCGCTTAAAATCGTGGTGCATGTTAAACAGCAGTTCGCCGATGTCGCTATCTGCAAAATTGAATTTCTCGGATAACACAAGGGCACCACCTGGGCGAAGCCCTTGATACACCTGATTAAGTAGCCGTTGACGATCCGCAGGCTCAAGGAATTGCAGCGTGAAATTAAGCACGACCATTGAGGCGTTTTCCAACTGAATATCCAGAATATCGGATTCCACCACTTCGACAGGCGTATCAGCCCGAAAAGCATCGAGATGACGACGGCAACGTTCAACCATGGCGGGGGAGTTATCTACGGCAATGATTTTACAGCCGTCGGCTTTGATGTTGCGGCGCATTGATAGGGTAGCCGCGCCGAGCGAACAACCGAGATCGTATATCTGGCTGTGCGGCTGAACAAAACGCTCCGCTAACATGCCTATCATCGAAATAATATTGGAATAGCCGGGGACTGATCGCTGGATCATATCGGGGAACACTTCAGCGACTTTTTCGTCGAAGGTCCAGTCACCTAATTTGGCGATCGGGGCTGCGAACAGGCTATCACGCAGTGGCTCTGCTGCCCCAGATGGATGGCGTTGCGCGTCGTTTTGAGATTGAGTGTCGCGATTTGGCATGACTGTCATTGGCATTAACAAGAAATTTAAGGCGCGTATTATAACAGAAAAAGGTGTAGAGAAGCGCGATAAACCGTGGACAGGTCAGAGAACGGCGGGAAAGGCATGAAGGCGGGGATAACCCGCCCGAACTAACCGTGTTCCTGCGGCGTGCTTGCAGGGAACGGATAACGCAATAACAGGGTCAGGTTAGACTGAAAATCTGATCCCAAGGTAGGTAATAAATATTGGCGATAACCATTAATACCAAAGAAACATAAGTGGCACTCATCCCCGAGCGACGCCAGCGAATTTCGCGATGACGTAAACCATAATAATGTAGCAAGCGGCCAACGATCAGCATCAATCCGCAGAGATGAATCATCCACGTCAATGCACCATTCATCTCCATCATGATGAGTAAAATTACAGCGATAGGAATATATTCTACGGCATTACCGTGTACGCGGATGGCAGTCTGTAATTCATAAAAACCACCATCACCGTAAGCAACCCGATACTGGTTTCTTAACTTCACGACATCAAATGAAAGCTTGATCAATAACAGTGCGCCCAACACAACATAAAGCGAGCTAACCATTTTCAACTCCATTGCCCAACCATAGACTGGCTGAATAATGATAACCGCCTACTGGGTAACTGTCGCTAGAAAAATAACAGGAATGTCATTTCATGAGGTTAAGTTAACCGTTTGGAAAGATGAACTTAAAATAAGGTGTCTTGTTCAGGCCAATCGGGTGCCGGTGCTAGCGTAGGGATCGTTGCGGCCAAGTGTTGCCAAATCTTTTGTGCCTGTTGCGGGGAGTCGCCATTATCAGGTGTGTGAATGAATACATAAGGCTGATATTGCTGTTCCCAGAGGGGGAGTTTCTGCATCCAAGGTGCAAAGAGGGCCAAATTATCATCGAGCTGGTCGCCACCAATAAAACGCACCAGTGGTTGCCCTCCGGTGACGACGGCATGGACCGGTAAACGTGGCTTTTTACTCTGTGCATCTCGCACGGCGGGCGTTAAAGGCTTTGCCGCATGAATAGGGCGGCTATCTAAGATGACTCGATTAATAGAACGTTGGTGTAAGCCTTGATTCAGCGCCAATTCCGCAGCCCCTTTGGCGAAAAACTCAGGATGGCGTACTTCGACCCCGTAATGAAAACCATGAGGCAATTTATCCAAAAATTGCCATAAGCGGCCTAAATCTTGAGGCCCAAAGGCAGCGGGTAACTGTAGCCACAACTGACCAATACGCGCATGCAAAGGGGCTAGACACTGGTAAAAAGCATGCAGCTCTTGCTCGCATTCACGCAAAGCAGCCTGATGGCTGATAGTCGAAGGGAATTTAAAGCAAAAACGAAAACTGTCGGAGGTCATATCACGCCAGCGTTGCACGATTTCTAATCGAGGCAGAGCATAAAACGTCGTATTGCCTTCAACGCAATTGAAGTATCGGCTGTAGTCAGCGAGATCCTTGATGCCCAGCCGGTTCCAGGCGGGGTGTTGCCATTGCGGCAGTCCTATAAACAAATATCCTTCCTACTTGACGTTGCCGCGTTGTTAGCGGCGTTCATTCACCCGAATCACTGACTGGAGTCAGCTCATCGGGATTCACTCACTTGCTGCCTAGCCGCAACGCCAATTAGTTTGGATATTCCAGTTTAACGTGACGTTGCCGCGTTGTTAGCGGCGTTCATTTACCCGAATCACTGACTGGAGTCAGCTCATCGGGATTCACTCACTTGCTGCCTAGCCGCAACGCCAATTAGTTTGGATATTCCATTTTAACGTGGCGTTGCCGCGTTGTTAGCGGCGTTCATTTACCCGAATCACTGACTGGAGTCAGCTCATCGGGATTCACTCACTTGCTGCCTAGCCGCAACGCCAATTAGTTTGGATATTCCATTTTAACGTGGCGTTGCCGCGTTGTTAGCGGTGTTCATTCACCCGAGTCACTGACTGGAGTCAGCTCATCGGGATTCACTGATTGGAGTGAGTGATTCGGTTTTTATTCGCTCGAATTTAGCGTTATGCGCCCAGTGCTGCAAGCACTTCAGCGCTGCTACGCACACGTGATATCCGCGGGAAGATATTATTGACGGCAAATTGCTGCATCTCAGTGCTTGCGGTACTGCAACCATCTTCGGCAATCACTAATTCATAACCGTGCTCCCAAGCTGCACGGGCGGTCGACTCCACACCAATATTGGTGGCAATCCCGGCTAACACGATGGTTTTTATACCGCGACGGCGCAATTGCAAATCTAAATCAGTACCGTAAAACGCACCCCATTGATGCTTAATCACCTGAATATCATGCTGTGTAACAGCAAGTGCCTCAGGGAAGCTCCACCAATAATCAGGCAAACCACCCTCAGGCGGCGGGCTTGGTTGATCGACCGGTTGTTTAAGCGCATCGGCGAATGAGTCAGACCAACCTACACGCACAAATACGACCGGCGCGCCGAGTTCGCGGAATTTTTCCGCCAAACGGGCGTTAGTCGCGATAACCTGTTCAGCACTGTACGGGCCTTTGGCGTAGGGTAAAATTCCCTGTTGTAGATCGATCAACACCAATGCGGTGGTTTTAGCATCAAGTTTCATTGTGTCTAGCCTCGATATCATAACGTTTGATGATGGACGAAAGGGTTAAACTGACAGCCCATTTCTGCCAGCATATGTTATCGGCCAGTCCATAGTAGGGGGAAAATTTGTTAAATGATGTGTTAAAACACCGTCGAAAGGGATTAAGTCGTGCCTGAGCTGTGCGTTCGCTCTTATCTACGCCTCGAATTTCCTTTATAATAGCCCCCATTTTTCGACAGTCTTAACTCCAGAATACCTAAGAAAACAGCTGCACGGGCAGTGCATAACGCGTGCGGCATCGGCTGAGTAAAAGGATATTGTATGCGTACTGAGTATTGCGGGCAGTTGAATCTGTCCCATGTGGGCCAAGAAGTGACTCTTTGTGGTTGGGTTAATCGTCGCCGTGACTTAGGTGGCCTGATTTTTATTGATATGCGAGATCGCGAAGGCATCGTTCAGGTATTCTTCGATCCAGACCATAAAGCCGCTTATGAGCAAGCTTCTGAGCTGCGTAACGAGTTCTGCATCCAGATCACCGGTACTGTGCGTGCACGTCCTGATAGCCAAATTAATAAAGATATGTCGACGGGTGAAGTAGAAATCTTCGCTAACGCGCTGAATATCATCAACCGCTCTGAGCCGTTACCACTGGACTCTAATCAGACCAACAGTGAAGAACAGCGCCTGAAGTATCGCTATCTGGATTTACGTCGCCCAGAAATGGCTGATCGCCTAAAAAATCGCGCTAAGATCACCAGTTTTGTTCGTCGCTTCATGGACAGCCATGGTTTCCTTGATATTGAAACCCCAATGCTGACCAAAGCGACCCCTGAAGGTGCGCGTGACTATCTGGTTCCAAGCCGTGTACATAAAGGCAAATTCTACGCCTTGCCTCAGTCACCACAGTTGTTCAAACAATTACTGATGATGTCTGGTTTTGACCGCTACTATCAGATTGTAAAATGCTTCCGTGACGAAGATTTACGTGCCGATCGTCAGCCTGAATTTACCCAGATAGACGTTGAAACCTCTTTCATGACCGCCGACCAAGTGCGTGAAGTGATGGAGAAGCTGGTGCGTGAACTGTGGCAGGAAACCAAAGGTGTTGATCTGGGCGATTTCCCAGTGATGACTTTTGCGGAAGCCATGCGCCGTTACGGTTCTGATAAGCCAGACCTGCGCAACCCATTGGAATTAGTGGATGTGGCCGATCTGGTCAAAGAAGTTGAGTTTAAAGTCTTCTCCGGCCCTGCAAATGACGCTAAAGGCCGTGTTGCTGCACTGCGCGTACCGGGCGGCGCTCACGTCACACGTAAGCAAATTGATGAGTATGGTCAATTCGTCGGCATCTACGGTGCAAAAGGTTTGGCTTGGTTGAAAGTCAATGACCGTGCTGCCGGTATGGACGGAGTACAAAGCCCTATCGCTAAATTCCTCAGCGCTGAAGTGTTAGAGGCAATTCTGACCCGCACTCAGGCAGAAAGTGGCGATATTCTCTTCTTCGGCGCGGATAGCAACAAAATCGTGACTGATGCGATGGGCGCATTGCGTTTGAAAGTCGGGCGCGATCTGCAATTAACTCAACTTGATGTCTGGGCACCGCTGTGGGTTGTTGATTTCCCAATGTTTGAAGATGACAGTGAAGGCGGCCTGACGGCGATGCATCATCCGTTTACTGCGCCGAAAGACATGAGCCCAGAACAATTGGCGGCAGCACCGACCACAGCGATCGCCAATGCGTACGATATGGTGATCAACGGGTATGAAGTGGGTGGCGGTTCTGTGCGTATTCACCGTACTGAAATGCAACAGCAGGTATTTGGTATTCTTGGGATCAATGAGCACGAACAGCGTGAGAAGTTTGGCTTCTTGCTAGACGCATTGAAATACGGCACACCTCCACATGCAGGTTTGGCCTTTGGTCTGGACCGTTTAGTGATGCTGTTGACCGGTACGGATAATATCCGTGATGTTATCGCCTTCCCGAAAACCACGGCTGCGGCTTGTCTGATGACTGACGCGCCAAGTTTTGCCAACCCTGCTTCACTGCAAGAGCTGTCTATCAGCGTCGTGGCGAAGAAAGGTGCGGCGGAAGAAGAGAACCAGTAATGAATTATAAACGCCCCGAATCGATTCTGGCGGTTATCTACGCCAGATCCAGCGGTCGGGTGCTGATGTTGCAACGCAAAGATGACCCTGACTTCTGGCAGTCCGTCACTGGCAGTCTGGAAGAGGGGGAAACGCCGTTGCAAACCGCGCAGCGCGAAGTAAAGGAAGAAGTCGGCATCGATATACTGGGTGAGAACTTAGCGCTGCTTGACTGCCATCGCTGTGTGGAATTTGAACTCTTTGCGCATTTGCGCCGCCGCTATGCACCGGGTGTCACGCGGAATAAAGAACATTGGTTCTGTGTGGCAATACCCGAGGAGCGAGATGTGGTTATCACTGAACATCTTGCCTACCAGTGGCTCAATGCAGCAGATGCCGCCGCTTTGACCAAGTCCTGGAGCAATCAGCAGGCGATTGAAGAGTACGTCTTTTAGGCTATTTTGGAGATACTTATGGCAGGTCATAGTAAATGGGCCAACACAAAACACCGCAAAGCGGCGCAGGATGCCAAACGCGGTAAGATTTTCACTAAAATTATCCGTGAATTAGTGACTGCGGCACGTTTGGGTGGCGGTGATCCCGGTGCGAACCCACGTTTACGTGCGGCTATCGATAAAGCGCTGTCCAATAACATGACGCGCGACACACTGAACCGTGCGATTGCGCGTGGTGTTGGCGGTGACGAAGATAACAACATGGAAACCATCATTTACGAAGGTTATGGCCCTGGTGGCACTGCCGTGATGGTTGAGTGTTTGAGTGATAACCGTAACCGTACCGTATCTGAAGTTCGCCATGCCTTCACTAAAACCGGTGGCAACTTAGGAACGGATGGTTCTGTCTCTTATCTGTTCACCAAAAAAGGCGTCATTTCTTATGCGCCTGGTTTGGAAGAAGATGCGGTGATGGATGCAGCGTTGGAAGCTGGCGCAGATGATATCGTGGTGTATGACGATGGTGCCATCGATGTGTTTACGGCTTGGGAATCACTGGGTGCGGTGAAAGATGCCTTGGATGCCGCCGGTCTGGTTGCAGAAGGCGCAGAAGTCGCTTTGATCCCATCAACCAAAGCAGATCTTGATGCAGAAACTGCACCAAAACTGCTGCGTTTGATCGACATGTTGGAAGATTCTGATGATGTGCAAGAGGTTTACCATAACGGTGAAATCTCTGATGAAGTCGCAGCTACACTCTAAAAAGCGTCATCGCATTCTGCTCATTCGCAATATCTGTCAGTATCGCTGGTCACACTCTGTGGCCAGCATTTTTTAGCGCTGCAAACAAGGTAAAAACTGGTATGGCGATCGTCTTAGGTATCGATCCCGGTTCTCGTGTCACCGGTTATGGCGTGATAAGCCAACAAGGTCGCCAACTGACTTATCTGGGGAGTGGCTGTATACGTACCGTTGTTGATGATATGCCCACTCGCCTGAAGTTGATTTATGCTGGCGTGACGGAGATCATCACCCAATTTCAGCCTGATTTTTTTGCCATCGAACAAGTGTTTATGGCGAAAAATCCCGATTCAGCCTTAAAGTTAGGGCAAGCGCGCGGCGCGGCGATTGTTGCTGCGGTTAATCTGGATTTACCGGTATCCGAGTACGCTGCTCGCCAAGTCAAACAAACCGTAGTGGGAACAGGGGCGGCTGAAAAAAGCCAAGTTCAGCACATGGTCCGCACATTGTTGAAACTCGCTGCGAATCCTCAGGCCGATGCGGCTGACGCATTAGCCATTGCTATCACGCACTGCCATCTCAGCCAAAATACCCTACGAATGGGCAATGATCAGCTGACGTTGGCGCGAGGCCGGATCCGTTAAGCCGCATTTTAATGCGAGCAAGTTAACTGTTATGGCAGGCTGGATATCCATCCAGCCTTTTTTATGCTATAAACAGCCAATTATGTTTGTACACAATGATATTAAAGTGGCAGAACAGCAGCAAATGAACATGCCCTTAGGCCAGTGAAAGTTGCACATTTGTCTGCTGCTTTAAAGACGAAGATTTTGGGTAAGGAGAGATTCACGTGATAGGGCGCCTCAGAGGTATCATTTTGGAAAAACAGCCGCCGTTAGTGCTGCTGGAGACAAACGGTGTTGGCTATGAAGTCCAACTGCCCATGACCTGTTTTTATGAGTTGCCCGAGCTGGGGCAAGAAGCCATCATCTTTACCCAATTTATCGTCCGCGAAGACGCGCAACTCTTGTATGGCTTCAATAATAAGCAGGAGCGAGCACTGTTTCGCGAATTGATCAAAGTTAATGGCGTCGGGCCGAAATTGGCGTTAGCTATTCTTTCCGGCATGTCAGCACAGCAATTCGTTTCAGCCGTAGAGCGCGAAGATATCACCACATTGGTGAAATTACCCGGCGTTGGCAAGAAAACCGCAGAACGTTTGGTTGTTGAAATGAAAGATCGCTTCAAAGGCTTGAATGGTGATTTGTTCAACAATACCGGCGATATTACCTTACCTGTATCCACTTCGGCGAAAGTCTCTGATGCAGATAACGAAGCTGAAGCGGCTTCAGCGTTGGTGGCTTTAGGTTATAAGCCACAGGAAGCTAGCCGTTTGGTCAGCAAAATAGCCAAACCGGGTGCAGATTGTGAAACGTTGATCCGTGATGCCTTACGTTCCGCATTATAGAAAATGAATTTATAGGCCAAAGTCATTGGCGTTGCGGCTAGACAACCACAAAAGGCTGCGAACTTCTCTGTGGCACCAAGCACGATGGATATAAAGAGGTAGATGATGATTGAAGCAGACCGCCTGATTTCAGCGGGTGTTATCAGTGATGAAGAGAGCCTTGATCGCGCTATCCGCCCGAAATTATTGGCTGAATATGTCGGGCAACCCCATGTTCGTGAACAAATGGAAATCTTCATTCAGGCGGCAAAACAGCGTGGTGACGCACTTGACCACGTGCTGATCTTTGGCCCTCCGGGCTTGGGCAAAACGACATTGGCGAATATTGTCGCCAATGAGATGGGCGTGAGTTTGCGCACCACCTCCGGCCCTGTGTTGGAGAAAGCGGGTGACTTGGCGGCGATGTTGACCAACCTAGAACCGCACGATGTATTGTTCATCGATGAAATACACCGTTTGTCACCCGTTGTAGAAGAAATTCTGTATCCCGCGATGGAAGATTACCAGTTAGATATTATGATTGGTGAAGGTCCAGCCGCACGCTCAATCAAAATCGATTTACCCCCTTTTACTTTGATAGGCGCGACAACCCGTGCGGGTTCGTTGACGTCACCGCTGCGTGATCGCTTTGGTATCGTGCAGCGCCTCGAGTTTTATCAGGTGGCTGATTTAGAACATATCGTCTCGCGTAGTGCTAAGTGTTTAGGGTTGGATCTCACTGCTGAAGGCGCGCACCAATTGGCACGTCGTTCGCGAGGGACACCACGAATTACTAACCGCCTCTTGCGCCGAGTGCGTGATTTTGCCGAAGTCCGCGCTGATGGTGCCATTAATGGTGATATTGCCATGCAAGCATTGGATATGCTGAATGTGGATGCCGAAGGCTTTGACTTTATGGACCGTAAGCTATTACTGGCCGTGATTGATAAGTTTATGGGCGGCCCAGTGGGGTTGGACAATCTTGCGGCTGCCATTGGTGAAGAGCGGGAAACCATCGAAGACGTATTGGAACCTTATCTGATCCAACAAGGTTTTATCCAGCGCACACCCCGTGGGCGAATCGCCACCAATCACGCTTACAAACATTTCGGTATTACGCGGGAAGAATAAAACGCGACGGATAAAGATTAGGTGTGATTTGTTTTAAATGGGAAGGGTGGTCATTAAAAACGGGGGCTAATGTGATAACCCCCGCTTAATCAAATCATTATCCGCGTGCTTTTTGCGACAGACTCAGTACGAACATCACCGCAGCGCAAAGCACCACTGATGGCCCTGCTGGCGTGTCATATAAAGCTGAGAAAGTTAAGCCGCCAGTCACCGCAATCATACCGATACCAATTGCAATGCCTGCCATTTGTTCTGGTGTGCGGGCAAAGCGGCGAGCCGCAGCAGCAGGAATGATCAGCAATGAAGTAATAATCAGAGCGCCAACAAACTTCATCGACAACCCTATCGTCAGGGCGGTGACTAACATTAGCATCATCCGCACCCGCTCCAAGTTAACCCCATCAACATGAGCTAGCTCTGGGCTGACGGTCATTGACAACAAAGCACGCCACTGCCAGCAAAGCACCCCTAATACCACTAGCACACCCGCTGCAATGAGCCAGATATCACTTAGTGTGACCGAGAGCAGGTCACCAAATAGATAGGCCATCAAATCGACCCGTACATTATGCATTAGGCTAACGACCACCAAACCCAGTGATAATGCACTGTGAGCCATGATACCTAATAAGGTATCAACCGCGAGTTGTGGACGACGTTCTAACCACACCAGAATGAGTGCTAGCACCATGGTCATGGCAATTACAGCATAAAAAGGATTCACATTTAGCAATAAGCCAAAAGCGACCCCTAATAAAGAGGCATGAGCTAATGTATCGCCGAAATAGGACATCCGCCGCCAAACGACAAATGATCCCAGTGGGCCAGCCGCAGTCGCCAGAAGAATACCGGCTAACCAACCTGGTAGTAATAATTCAATCATGCGTCACGACTCCCACTGCTTTTCAAAATAATCTTTCCGTGTAAATCGTGGCGATGATTATGGTGATGTCGATAGACCGCGAGCTGTTCGGCACCGCGCTGGCCAAACATGGCGATAAATTCAGGGTGCGTCGAAACCACCTCTGGTGCGCCGGAACAACAAATATGTTGGTTTAGGCACAATACCTCATCAGTTTTTGCCATCACTAAATGCAAGTCATGTGAGACCATCAATACGGCACAGTTTAACTCTTTGCGCAGTTGTTCAATCAAGTCATACAGTGCCAATTGGCCATTAACATCAACACCTTGCGTCGGTTCATCTAGCACCAATAGCTGTGGGCGATTGAGTAGCGCGCGCGCGAGCAGTACCCGTTGATTCTCACCACCAGATAATTTTTGCATGGGTTGCTCTAACAAATGCGCAGCGTGAACACGCTTGAGGGCAGGCAGAATATCGGCTTTTTTAACACCAGGCTTCAAACGCATAAAGCGGCTGACGGTGAGCGGCAATGTTGCATCGAGATGGAGTTTTTGCGGCACATAACCAATGCGTAAACCCGGCTCACGAATCAAACTGCCGCTGGTAGGGGCAATCAATCCAAGCACGACGCGAACCAGTGTCGATTTACCGGCACCGTTCGGGCCAAGTAAGGTTAATATCCTTCCTGGGCGCAGTGAAAGAGAAATATCATTCAGTACCCGCCGGTGACCAAAAGTGACGGATATTTTATTTAGAGTTACCAAAGTGGACATTATGATTACGTTTGCAGAACCGAGTGAATGTTATAATATTACGCTTTACTCAACTAAACGTCGAGAATTCGTATTATGTTACATAAAAATAAGTGGCTAAAACAGGCAATGCTCGCGAGCGCAATTATCATCGCAAATCCATTTAATATTGCCTCAGCAGCGGTCGTTACATCAGTACGGCCATTAGGTTTTATCGCTTCAGCCATTGCAGATGGCGTGTTACCGACCGAGGTTTTATTGCCTGATGGCGCTTCTCCGCACGATTATGCGCTTCGTCCATCGGATGTCCAGCGGTTACGCAGTGCTGAGCTTGTAATTTGGGTTGGACCGGAAATGGAAGCCTTTTTAGCTAAACCACTTTCTCAACTGGCTGATAATAAACAGATTGCACTATCTGAGCTTCCCTCGATTATGCCATTGTTAATGAAAGGCGATGAACATGACGAGCATGAAGGTGAAGAAGCAGGGCATGACCATGATCATGCTAAAGATAGTCACGATGATGGGCACCACCACGGCGAATATAATATGCATATTTGGCTATCGCCCACTATCGCCAAACAATCTGCAATCGCGATTCACGACAGATTATTGGAACTTATGCCGCAAAATAAGGACAAACTAGATGCTAACCTGCGCCGATTCGAGGATCAATTAGCGCAAAATGAAAAAAATATTGCTAATATGCTAAAGCCTGCCCAAGGTAAGGGATACTTCGTTTTTCATGATGCCTATGGCTACTTTGAAAAACACTTTGGCTTGAGCCCGTTAGGGCATTTTACGGTCAACCCCGAAATACAACCTGGTGCACAGCGTTTACATCAAATTCGAACACAGTTGGTTGAGCATAAAGCGGTATGCGTTTTTGCTGAGCCACAATTCAGGCCAGCCGTCATTGATGCCGTTGCCAAAGGAACAGACGTTCGTTCAGGAACACTGGATCCGTTGGGCAGCGGCATAGTATTAGGTCAGGACAGCTATGTGAACTTTTTGTCTCAGTTGTCGAACCAATACGTGAGCTGCCTGAAGTAAGATTAAAAGGATACTTATAAGTGCAGCAGATAGTCCGAACTATCACCCTTGCGTATAGCAATCTCCCTCGGCCCCATCGCGTTATGCTGGGGTCGTTGACTGTTATGACACTGGCCGTCGCTGTTTGGCGGCCTTTTGTATATCACCCAGAGCATGAGCCGGTCGCCAAAAGTGTGGTGCTAGATACTGCTCAACCCCGTATTCTACTGCCCGAAGCCAGTGAACCCATCGATCAACCAACGCCTGATGATGAAATCCCGCAAGACGAATTAGATGCCAAAGATGCCGGTGAAACGGGGGTCCATGAGTATGTTGTCTCAACAGGAGATACGTTAAGCAGCATTCTGACTCAGTATGGCATTGATATTTCAGATGTTTCATTGCTTGCGACGCAGAACCGTGATCTTCGTAACCTGAAGATTGGGCAACAAATTTCCTGGACTGTGAATGATGCAGGCGATTTGCAACGTCTGACTTGGGAAGTCTCTCGTCGTGAAACACGTGTTTATGATCGTGTTGGCAATAATTTTAAAGAGACGAAAGAGCTACAAAAAGGTGAGTGGAGCAACAAAGTTCTAACGGGGAGCCTTGATGGTAGTTTTGTCACCAGTGCGAAGAAAGCGGGTTTAACCAATTCTGAGATTCGCGCAGTGACCAAAGCATTACAGTGGCAGCTGGATTTTGCGAAGTTGCGCAAGGGGGATCAATTCTCAGTCTTGATGTCTCGCGAAATTCTTGATGGTCGTAGTGAGCAAAGCCAGTTGGTTGGGGTGCGCATGCGCTCTGGAGGCAAGGATTATTATGCTATCCGTGCCGATGACGGCAAGTTCTATGATCGCCAAGGCTCTGGTTTGGCCCGTGGTTTTATGCGTTTTCCTACCATGAAACAATTCCGGATCTCGTCTAACTTCAATCCTCGCCGCCTTAACCCCGTGACCGGGCGTGTTGCACCCCATAAAGGTGTGGATTTTGCCATGCCGGTAGGGACACCTGTACTTGCTGTCGGTGATGGTGAAGTGGTTATTGCAAAACGCAGTGGTGCTGCAGGTAACTATGTGGCGATTCGCCATGGTCGCCAATACACCACACGCTATATGCATTTGAAGAAACTTCTGGTGAAACCGGGGCAAAAAGTTAAACGCGGTGATCGTATCGCATTGTCAGGTAATACCGGTCGTTCAACAGGCCCGCATCTGCACTATGAGTTCTGGATGAACCAGCAAGCAGTAAATCCACTGACTGCGAAATTGCCACGTTCAGAAGGTTTAAGTGGTAAAGACCGCAGCGATTATCTGGCTATCGCGAAGCAGGTTATTCCACAACTGCAATTAGATTAATGTTGATCCAGTAGCCGTTGGGCTACTGGATTGTCTATATCTGATGCAAGTCACCCTGTAGACTCAAAAATAAAATCTATTATTAGTCCACTCGAAAATTCCAAGAGTTCTTCCATGCATAAAGAGAAAAACGACGCTGCTGGTTTTATTCCGGTATTTAAAAAGTCTTTCCTGCACCCACGTTTTTGGGGGGTGTGGTTAGGGACGGGCTTAATGGCGGGGATGGCGTATGTGCCACCGAGATTTCGTGATCCCTTGTTAGCCGGTATTGGCCGCCTTGCGGGGAAGTTCGCTAAAAGCGCCCGTCGTCGTGCCCGTATCAATCTTCTTTATTGCATGCCGGAGCTGCCAGAAGCTGAACGTGAGCATATTATTGATCAGATGTTTGCGACTGCTGCGCAACCATTAATGATGATGGCTGAGCTCTGTTTTCGTGACCCTAAAACAGTGTTATCCCGCGTCCAATGGCATGGATTAGATATTTTGGATGGACTACAGCAGCAGGAACGTAATGTTATTCTGTTGGTGCCTCATGCTTGGTCGATTGATATTCCGGCAATGTTGCTAGCCGAGCAAGGTAAACCGGTTGCCGGTATGTTCCACCATCAGCGTAACCCGCTGGTGGATTATTTGTGGAATAGCGCGCGCTTGCGGTTTGGTGGACGTATCCATGCAAGGGAAAGCGGTATTAAGCCATTTATCAGCTCAGTGCGTCAGGGATTCTGGGGCTACTATTTGCCAGATGAAGACTATGGCCCTGAACAAAGTGAATTTGTTGACTTTTTTGCTACTTATAAAGCGACACTGCCTGCCGTCGGGCGTTTAATGAAAGTCTGCAAAGCGGCGATTGTGCCGATGTTCCCCGTTTATAATTATCGTGAACATCGCCTTGATATTTATATACGCCCACCGATGGATGATTTGGCAGATGCTGACGATGCGTACATCGCTCGCCGAATGAATGAAGAAGTTGAAATCTTGGTTAAGCCGAACCCAGAGCAATACACTTGGATTCTTAAGCTGCTGAAAACCCGTAAGGAAGGCGAGATTGAACCTTATGTTCGCAAGGATCTTTAATGCCCATTTCGCTAGGCGCCAGCAAGGCCCTTTAGCCTAAATGAGAAAATTGAATATAAAAAAAACCCGCCATTAATAAGCGGGTTTTTTGTTCTTTAATGCTTAAAACTGATTATTCAACGCGAATGATGCGGCTAGTATTGGTGGTACCAATCGTCCCCATGACATCACCTTGCGTCACGATAACCAGATCACCAGAAATCAGGAAGCCTTTATCTTTCAGGCGATTCACCGCTTCAGTCGCAGCCATAACACCATCAGTGTGGGTATCGCAGTAAACCGGCGTCACACCACGGTAGATAGCCGTTAGATTTAAGGTGTGGTCATGACGAGACATTGCAAAAATCGGTAAACCGGAGCTGATACGGGACATCATCAGTGCAGTACGGCCCGATTCGGTCATCGCGAGAATTGCTGTGATGCCTTTGAGGTGGTTTGCTGCATACATGGTCGACATCGCAATAGCTTCTTCGACATTGTCGAATTGCACATCCAAGCGGTGTTTTGACACATTGATACTGGGGATTTTTTCTGCGCCCAGACACACGCGTGCCATCGCAGCGACTGTCTCGGCAGGATACTGACCTGCTGCGGTTTCAGCTGAGAGCATGACGGCGTCGGTACCATCTAACACGGCGTTTGCCACGTCCATGACTTCAGCACGTGTTGGCATTGGGTTGGTAATCATCGACTCCATCATTTGAGTCGCGGTGATCACAGCACGGTTAAGCTGACGCGCACGGCGAATCAGTTTTTTCTGGATACCGACTAGCTCTGGGTCACCAATTTCGACACCCAAGTCACCACGAGCAACCATCACGACATCAGAAGCAAGAATGATGTCATCCATGGCTTCGTCTGTTGCTACCGCCTCAGCACGCTCAACTTTTGCTACGATTTGCGCGTTGCAACCTGCATCACGGGCCAGACGACGAGCGTAGTGCAAATCTTCGCCTGTACGCGGGAAAGACACTGCCAAGAAATCGACACCAATTTTAGCGGCGGTAATAATGTCAGCTTTGTCTTTTTCTGTCAGCGCTTCGGCAGACAGGCCACCACCGAGTTTATTAATGCCCTTGTTATTGGACAGAGGGCCACCCACGGTGACTTCAGTGAAGACTTTCATGCCTTGTACTTCAACAACTTTCAGTTGTACCCGGCCATCATCAAGCAGCAAGATATCGCCAGGGACTACATCAGCAGGCAGGCCTTTATAATCAATACCGACCTTGTCTTTATCGCCTTCGCCTTTTGCCATGTTGGCATCGAGCAGGAATTTATCGTGCACATTCAGGAAAACTTTTCCTTCCTTAAACGTAGACACACGGATTTTAGGACCTTGCAAATCGCCAAGAATAGCAACATGACGCCCTAAGCGAGCGGCAATTTCACGGACTTTATTGGCCCGCAACTCATGATCTTCAGCACTACCATGGGAAAAATTCAGGCGGACTACGTTTGCACCAGCGGCAATAATCTTTTCCAGATTATTGTCGCGGTCCGTAGCCGGCCCCAGTGTAGTAACAATCTTGGTCCTTCTGAGCCGTCTGGACATCTCTTACTCCGTTGACTGATGAAGCATGGTGTTGTTAAAACAGCGGATAATGAATCCGATAGTAAAATGTCATTCAGTTACAAATTTTACGACGAAACCTGTTCATGTTTTACGACGAAAGTTTGTCATGGATACGACAAAATAGTGTCATGCATGTTACCCGCTTGCAGATGTAATACGATTAATACACAAAAAACAATCGAATTACCCAGTGAGCTAGTGTTGAGCATAGTGGCTCTGGTTGTATTTTCCTGAGCCAAAGTGACGACTATTCCTCAATAATACGTCAAATTGTTACGGCAGAAGATGCGCTAACACAATACAAAGTGACTTCTCTGCCAGATGCTTTTCTCGCTATTACCGCTATTCACCACTGTTGATGTGCGGTAAACCTTTATCAAAACGTGACTCTTTCAATGCGTCTTTAACCCGTTTTAGGTTATCCCTGAATTTTGCTCCTCGGCGCAAGGTAAACCCCGTCGCTAAGACATCAATTAAGGTGAGTTGAGCAATACGTGACACCATCGGCATATACACATCGGTGTCTTCAGGTACGTCCAGCAGCAGCGACAATGTTGCTTCATGTGCCAGTGGGGTATCGCGTGAGGTGATGGCTATCACGGTGGCATCGTTTTCACGGGCTAGGTGAGCGAGCTCTACCAAGCTTTTTGTGCGGCCAGTATGGGAGATTAATACCACCACATCACCTTCACTGGAATTCATGCAACTCATACGCTGCATCACGATATCATCAAAATAAATTACTGGAATATTGAAGCGGAAAAATTTATTCATCGCATCATGGGCCACGGCAGCTGATGCGCCAAGACCAAAGAACGATATTTTCTTCGCTTGTGTTAATAAATCAACAGCCCGATTAATGGCGGCAATGTCTAGATTGGTTCTCACCATATCCAGACTAGCCATAGTGGATTCGAAAATTTTGCCTGTGTAAGCGGCTACACTATCATCTTCTTCAACATTTCGATTCACATAAGGTGTGCCATTAGCCAGACTTTGCGCCAAATGAAGTTTAAAATCAGGGAAGCCTTTGGTGTCCAGCCGACGACAAAAACGGTTTACCGTTGGTTCACTGACGTTCGCCATTTTGGCGAGTGTAGCGATACTCGAATGGATAGCGGTTTGTGGGGAGGCGAGGATCACCTCGGCAACTTTCCTTTCTGATTTGCTCAGGAGGTCCAGATTATTTTGGATATTTTCCAGCGTATTCATATAACGAGAGCCACCCATGGGTTTTACCGATTTCATTTAAAGGAGAAATCTATGCCTGTTTAATGAAAATATACTACGAGCTGGGACCCGTTGGCAGTGGCATCTGGTTGGATGTGAGGCTTTTTCACCAGAATATGACCTGTGTCTAATTTTCATAATGGTAAATAGTAGTCAAAATCGTCATAAAATTACATTTTCAAGTAGCGCCGCCTGATTTGACGCGGCCTGCCGCCTGAATGGATATTTTTTAACCTTTTTTGACCTGCTTTTATCTGGGTTTACTGGCTATAGTCAAAGAGAGTACATTAGTAATGTAAGAAAATTACAAATATCCTGCAACGAGGAGAATAACATGGCGGTAACTAATACAGCCCAAGCAGCCCAGGCGTGTGATCTGGTGATTTTCGGCGCTAAGGGAGACTTGGCTCGCCGCAAACTGCTGCCTTCCCTTTACCAATTAGAGAAAGCGGGTCATATCCACCCTGATACTCGGATCATCGGTGTAGGCCGTGCCGAATGGGATAAAGACGCGTACACAGCCGTGGTAAAAGAAGCCCTCGATACCTTTATGAAAGAGAAGTTAGATGATGAATTGTGGCAAAAGCTCAGTTCACGTCTCGATTTCTGTAATTTAGATGTCAACGACAGCAAGCATTTTGCCAAACTAGGTAAAATGTTAGACCAAAAAAATCGCACCACTATTAACTACTTCGCCATGCCACCCAGTACCTTTGGTGCAGTTTGCAAAGGATTGGGAGAAGCGGGGCTGAATAAAGAACCAAGCCGTGTCGTCATGGAAAAACCACTGGGGACGGATTTAGCGTCTTCGCGGGTGATTAACGATCAGGTCGCCGAATACTTCAACGAATGTCAGGTTTACCGTATCGACCACTACTTGGGTAAAGAAACGGTGTTGAACCTGTTGGCACTGCGGTTCGCTAACTCATTGTTTGCCTCCAACTGGGATAACCGCACGATAGACCATGTGCAGATTACGGTTGCAGAAGAAGTCGGGATTGAAGGGCGCTGGGGCTATTTTGATCAGGCTGGCCAGATGCGTGACATGATCCAAAACCATCTGCTGCAAATTCTGACCATGATCGCCATGTCACCCCCTGCGGATTTAAGTACTGACCGTATCCGTGACGAGAAAGTGAAAGTGCTGCGATCACTACGTCGCATCGATCATACCAACGTGCGAGAGACCACTGTACGCGGCCAATACACAGCTGGATTTGTACAGGGCAACAAAGTCCCCGGCTATCTGGAAGAGGAAGGGGCCAACAAGAGCAGCAACACTGAGACGTTCGTGTCTATCCGTGTTGATATCGATGACTGGCGATGGGCTGGAGTGCCGTTCTATTTGAGAACCGGTAAGCGTTTGCCAAGTAAGTGTTCTGAAGTCGTGGTCTACTTCAAAAACCCTGCGCTGAACTTATTCCGTGAGTCCTACCAACAACTGCCGCAAAACAAGCTGACCATTCGTTTGCAGCCAGATGAAGGCATTGAGATCGAAGTGCTGAATAAGGTGCCAGGTCTGGAACATAAGCACCGCCTGCAAACCACCAAACTTGACCTCAGTTTCTCTAAAACTTTTAACGAGAAGCATCTCGCAGATGCCTACGAGCGCCTGCTGCTGGAAACCATGCGTGGGATCCAAGCACTGTTCGTTCGTCGTGATGAAGTCGAAGAGGCTTGGAAGTGGGTAGACTCCATCATGGATGCATGGGCTGCTGATAACGAAGCGCCGAAGCCGTATCAAGCTGGTACATGGGGGCCAGTGGCATCCGTTGCCATGATTACCCGTGATGGCCGTTCTTGGAACGAGTTCGAGTAGGCTACTCGTCCTAACAAGTTACGCCACCTCCCGCTATTTAGGTGGCGTGCCACCGCCAAGGAAGTAGGGCGGGCAGCTAGGGGCAGGAAGCCCACGCAATAATAAAGAGCTGTTAGCTGGCTCGCAATCTGATTCTTTATGGCAGGCGGAAAGCATCTGTGAATATTCTGCGTGCCATATTTCAACTGGCACCTTCGGGTGAGTACATGCCAATCGGCATAAGTGGAGATAACAACTGATGAAAAGCTGGAAAACGAGCGCAGAACAGATCATGACCGCAGGCCCCGTTGTCCCGGTGATTGTGATTAACAAGCTTGAGCAAGCTGTACCTTTGGCAAAAGCCTTGGTAGCAGGTGGCGTTCGGGTGTTGGAAGTGACGCTACGCACCTCTTGTGCTGTTGAAGCCATTCGTGCCATCGCCAAAGAAGTCCCAGAAGCGATTGTGGGTGCCGGTACCGTACTGAACCCGCAGCAGCTAGCTGACGTCGTTGACGCAGGTGCTCAGTTTGCTATTAGCCCAGGGTTAACAGATGAATTGCTCAAAGCGGCCACTGAAGGTGATATCCCATTGATCCCAGGGATCAGTACTGTTTCAGAGTTAATGCTCGGCATGAGCTATGGTCTGCGTGAGTTTAAATTCTTCCCAGCTGAAGCGAATGGCGGTGTTAAAGCACTGCAAGCCATCGGTGGTCCATTCTCCCAAGTGCGTTTCTGCCCAACCGGTGGCATTACACCAAACAATTACCGTGATTATCTGGCGCTGAAAAGTGTACTGTGCATTGGTGGTTCATGGTTGGTTCCTGCTGATGCGTTGGAAAATGGTGACTATGCGCGTATCACTGAATTAGCGAAACAAGCTGTTGCGGGTGCTACTGCATAATTGACTCACTCCCGAAGTTGAAGGGTTAACATAAGCATCGTGAGCAGTAAAAGGCAGGTTTTCCCCTGCCTTTAATACATTATGTCTTAGCAAGCACCTTTATCTTCCCAGACCTTGCTCCAACCCGTACCGTTGCCGGTGGTGTCAGTCACAGCATCATCACCGGGTATGTTGTCAGCAGCAACCCACCATTTATTGATGTAAATCCGTCCATTTTTACTCACTTTTGTCGGTTCACCATAGGCTTTCTGCTCCCATGATGGCGTATTACATTGTTGAGGTGTGACGGGTTTGGATTCGATGGCGGATTGTAGTTCGTCTTTAACGGCGACATCGCATGGGCCTTTATCTTCCCAAACCTTACCCCATCCTGTGCCGTTGCCAGTTGTGTCTGTTTCAGCAACATCACCAGGCATAGCGGTAGCGGATACCCACCATTTATTCGTGTAAATGCGGCCATTTTTGCTGACGGTGGTCGGCTCACTGTAAGCTTTTACCTCCCAAGAGGGCACATTACATTGAGTTACCGGCTTAATTTCTTCCACCACTTGTTCAGCTTCAATGGATTGGTCAACATCACCGACTTCACCCTTTAGAAATTGGCTACCATCATAACTCTCCAAATATTCCCAATATTCATTACTGGTCTGATTGGAAGGGAAATACCAATATGAGCGCGTTTTTAGTCGGTAATAGTCACGGGTATGAGTTAATGTATTGTCGGATTGATAATAAGTGCCAACAACACCTTTAGGTGATGCATCGTTCCAAAGATTAATGTCTCCTTCTATTTGGTAACGTTGCTTGATGACGTCGTTAAAAGCGTCACGAAACGATATATTGTCACCCGTGGTTTTCAATCGAGTCGAACTGGCTAGCCTAATTGCCATATTATTGTTATCGGTCACTGTAACTGGAATTGATAGCATCGCATTTTGAAGTACGTTCTGAGGCGCACGCAGGGTGATCTCATGGCCTCTATCCGCAATCACTTGAACGCCCGACGGAATATCCCAGCGGTAAGTCAGCGCTGAAGCATCTCGGTTAGTCACATCGACAGATACGCTGAATATATCCCCTGCATTGACCGTGTCGGGGAGGCGGACATCACCGGTCATATTCTGCTCAGTCAGTGAGTAAGTGTGAGCAATATTAGCGTCGGTATTCAACCAAATCGGCTTCGTTAACTGAGGTAAATTCATCGCTTCCAATTGAGCGCTTGTATCCTTCGTCGGTTTCAGGCCCCAACGATCAAAAAACGATGTCAGGTTTACGCCGGCAACTCGACTCGTTTCAAGTATAAAACGCTGCTTTTTTTCATCGTTGTTTTTTGGCTGCTCAGTGGGTGTCATCGTGCGATAACGATCGCCAAGTCGTTGGTAGAAGTCTTGCCCGAAAGTCAGATCCAACTGCCAAAACATCGCAAAACGGATATAAGAGTCTACATCCTCATAATTGTGTCCTGTTGACGCCATTAACTCGTAAACATTATTCCAACGCGACTCGGCTTCAAGACGAGACGTTTCTCCCAGCGCGCGTTGAACGTACAAAGAAGTTAGATTGACAGTTGTTTCACCATCGTTATCAAAAGTCCATGCTCGCATTTGGTAGTGGTGACCTAACTCATGCCATGGTCCCCATGCTTTTTTTAGTAAGTCAGTCGTTATCACCTCTGGAATACCTGACATATTCGTTCTTAACCCAAAATCCGACGCTGACATATAACCTGATGTGCTGTCAGACTTACTGGTGAACTGATACTGGAATGGGGTTGCACGATGGGGGAAGGCTCTTTTAGAACTGAGTCCAAATTGTTCTTCGGCGAGATCAACGATGCGGTCCCACAACACGAGTACTCCCTCAGGGTCGGTTGCCTGCTTACGCATATTTTTAATTGGCATGGTGAGGATCATGCGCTTGCCAACCAGTTCAGCAAAAGGTGAGTCGCCGTACTTTTTCAAATTTATCTGCCAATCTTCAGGTGTATTCTCACCTAGGATGAAGCGAGGCATTGGCTTTCCGCCTTCGAGCAAATTAATGATGATTTCGCTGCTGCCGGGTTGATTCGTTGCAGCAAAATAAATTGCACCGGCATGCTTAACTTCGATTTCATTAATACCCGGTTTCAGTTTAACAATCTGCTTACCACGGTTTTCATCTTTACCCTTATTGATTGGCACAATCCATAGCTCAGGTAACACATTAATGTCTTCTCCATGATGCTGGTATTCAATCTTTAGCGTTTCACTTTTATTCGCCCAGAAGCCACTGGATTGAGTGGGATGAGTTAAGTACTTACGCTTCTGCTGCTCTATAAAATAATTGGGAGAACCATTCTGGACTAGCAGAATTTGTCGAGAGACTTCAAGATGATTGGCAGCTGTTTCAGCTTGTTGAACAGATTGATTGACCCGAACATCTGAAATGGCGGCAGATAATGTGGATGAGAACCCTAAAGCGAGTAATAAGCTCAGGGCGATAGGTGTCGTGCGTAAAGTAGGATGCAACATAAAGCCATCTCCAGATAGCGTTCAACTCCAATTCATTTAATTGAAGAGTGAATTAGGTTAAAAAAACAATTTTCGAGAGAGGCAATCTAGCGCATCTATCCTGAACTGAACTCGAGGGCTAAGGCGGGATCAAAGTAAGTCGAAAAAGGTCATAAGCATTAAGGTAGATAAGTGATAACTAATAATTTTAAGGAGATTTTATGACTTATTTTATAAGGGAAAGAGATACTGGGGCTCCTCAAAGTTTGGTCATTCAGCAGGGCCTGTATGGTTAACAGCCGCTTAGGAATATAAAAGTGATCGATAGACGTGTTAACCAATTCATCTCTAATCCATAAAAATTAGCTTAATGAGAAGTAAATCAACCAGTCGTCTTCAGGCTAAAGAGAGAAGCGAGTGCTAATTTTTATTTTCCGGAATCACTAACTTATTATTTTTAAATCTCTTTTTTGAGCTATTTGTTAAATTGATGGTTTGCTTTATAAGATTGGCTGTGGTAAAAATACAACAGTGAATTATTCCAACTTGATGAGGGTTTTAGGCGTATCGCACTGGTTTTTGCTAACAAGTATGTGGCACAAGCAGGTGTGGCTAAAAAAAAGAGATATATTATGATTAAAACTAATGGAATTACTTTCAAACCGTCTACCTGCCAACTCTTCCTGTCTGCCATTCTGGCCAGTGAGCATCACTGGTGCAGCGAGCTGTAGCGTCTTTCTTCTTCAGTCGTCAGTAAATTTTTGACAAAATTTATACGCCAAGTGAGTTTCTATTTCTTACGGCCTATGCACGCCTATTCCTGACCAATGGGGCGTCGAATAAGGATAACCGTAATAAATAGACCTTAGCGTGCGTTTGTACCCTTTATTTCAAATTATTGTACGTTTGCTGCCTTTGTTAAGCCAAAAGTCTGGCTCGAGTCAGCCTATAAGGATTAACAGTTTTATCAGCTTCCTACATCTTGAAATCTATCGGGTATCTGTATGTTAGGAGAAGAAAGATGATTTATTGGATATTTTTAGGTTTAGCGATTGTCGCTGAAATTATTGGCACTTTGTCGATGAAGTACGCCAGTGTCAGTGGTGAAATGATGGGGCATATCGTGATGTATTTTATGATAACTGGCTCCTATATTTTGCTCGCGCTAGCGGTAAAAAAAGTCGCCTTGGGTGTGGCTTATGCTTTATGGGAAGGGATCGGGATCCTGATTATTACTATTTTCAGCGTCCTATGGTTTGATGAAAGTTTATCAGCCATGAAAATAGCAGGCTTAGCGACCTTAGTGGCTGGCATCATGTTAGTGAAGTCGGGTACACGTAAACCGAAAAAGCCAAGCGACCAAAACAGGCGTGCGGGTGAGCATCATGCAACAGCTTGAGTTGTACCATATTGCTTTTCTGATTTTGGCGGTCATTCTGGAGATTATCGCGAATATCTTGCTGAAAATGTCAGATGGTTTCCGCCGCGTGTGGCTGGGTATCTTATCGTTGCTGTCAGTATTAGGGGCATTCAGTGCTTTGGCTCAGGCGGTCAAAGGTATTGAGCTATCAGTGGCATATGCTTTATGGGGCGGTTTTGGTATTGCCGCCACAGTGGCCGCCGGTTGGATTCTATTTAACCAACGACTCAACTATAAAGGCTGGATAGGCTTAGCGTTGCTACTGGCTGGGATGGTGATGATTAAGCTGTCTTGAGATCGACTTCTTACTTTATGTTCTAGTGAACCGTAAGTTGTAGTTGAACGTAAGTTGCGGCGGAAAATAAGTTGCAGGGGAGATGCCCCTGCAACACTCATGACGACAGAATAATTTCTAGCCTTTGCCCGCCAGGGGCAAAAAACTAGATTGCCGCAATAATCTTAATTTCAACTTTATAGTTTGGATTCATCAGTTTGGCCTCGACGGTACAACGTACCGGTGCATTGCCATCAACGACCCACGCGTCCCAAGCTGCATTCATCGCGGCGAAATCTGCCTTATCCGCCAAGAAAATGGTGGCATCCAGAATACGGCTTTTATCTGAACCCAGTTGGTTCAGGATCATATCGATAGCAGCCAAGGTGTTGGCCGTTTGCGCAGTGGCATCAGCATCCAAATTTTCCGGTACGCTGGTGTAATAGATAGTGTCGTTGTGAACTACCGCATCAGACCAACGTTTTTCTGGATTAATTCGTTCAATACTCATTTTCACTCCCTTGCATCAATGTCAATCTCAGTTGTTGGGGTAAGGGTAGCATAGCTTGCGGCGAGAATGTGTGGTCGTAGGACGATAGGATTGGCATAATCACCGCTGATTTCGCCCGGAAGAGACAGAGTGATAGACGATTTTGCAACAGATGGCGCATTAGCGCAGGCCATTACAGGTTTTAATCCCCGAGAATCCCAACGCCTGATGGCTGCGGCTATCAGTGAATCTATTGATGCCAAGCAGCAATTGGTCGTAGAGGCGGGCACCGGCACGGGTAAAACATTTGCCTATTTGGCCCCGGCATTACGGGCTGATTGCAAAGTGATCATTTCTACCGGCTCTAAAGCGTTGCAGGACCAACTCTATTCTCGCGATCTGCCGACAGTTGCCAGTGCGTTAAAATACAAAGGGAAATTGGCCTTACTGAAAGGGCGCTCAAACTACCTTTGTCTAGAACGTCTTGAGCAACAATCATTGGCTGGTGGCGAGTTGGCCAGTGAGACATTGGTCGATTTGGTTCGTTTGCGAGGGTGGTCGGCGGAAACCGTTGATGGCGATATCAGCACTTGCGGCCAAGTCGCGGAGGACAGTTTCGTCTGGCCACTGGTCACCAGCACCAATGATAACTGTCTGGGCAGTGACTGCCCGTTGTATAAAGAATGTTTCGTGGTGAAAGCTCGGCGCAAAGCGATGGACGCTGATGTTGTCGTGGTTAACCATCATCTATTTTTGGCCGATATGGTGGTCAAAGAGAGTGGCTTTGCTGAGTTAATCCCCACCGCAGATGTGATGATTTTCGATGAAGCCCATCAAATTCCTGACATTGCCAGCCAATACTTTGGTCAGCAGCTCTCCAGTAGGCAACTGATGGATTTGGCGAAAGACATTATTATTGCCTATCGCACGGAAGTACGGGATTCCGCACAGTTGCAGAAAAGTGCTGACCGGTTGTCGCAAAGCACCCAAGATTTCCGTTTGGTGTTGGGCGACCCCGGTTATCGTGGCAATTTACGTGATGTCATGGAGCAACCGGCTATACAACGTGCGTTGTTGCTGCTCGATGATGCGCTAGAACTCTGCTACGACGTCATGAAATTGTCATTAGGGCGTTCGGCCATGTTAGATGCGGCCTTTGAACGTGCCACGGTTTACCGTAACCGCCTCAAACGTTTAAAAGACGTCACAGTGCCAGGTTACAGCTATTGGTATGAATGCAATTCACGCCATTTTGTTTTAGCGCTGACCCCGCTTTCTGTTTCGGACCGCTTTCGCGAATTGATCGAAGAGAAACCGGGAACCTGGATTTTCACCTCCGCAACATTATCTGTTAATGACCAATTGTTGCATTTCACCACTCGATTAGGCCTGACGAACGCTAAAACCTTGCTGTTACCCAGCCCATTTGACTATGCCAATCAAGCTTTGCTCTGCGTGCCGCGTAATCTTCCTTCCGCCAATGAGCCGGGCGCTGCGCGTAAATTGGCGGTCATGCTCAAACCATTAATTGATGCGAACAAAGGGCGTTGTTTCTTCTTATGTACCTCTCATCAGATGATGCGAGGGCTGGCGGAAGAATTTCGCGCCAGTATGACATTGCCAGTTTTGGTCCAAGGTGAAACTAGCAAAGGTCAGCTACTGGCGCAGTTCGTGGCGGCAGGCAATGCCTTATTAGTGGCCACTAGCAGTTTTTGGGAAGGGGTGGATGTGCGCGGGGATGCATTATCTTGCGTTATTATCGATAAGCTGCCCTTCACTTCACCGGATGATCCCTTACTCAAAGCTCGAATTGAGGATTGCCGGTTACGCGGGGGAGACCCGTTTAACGATGTGCAACTGCCTGATGCGGTCATTACGCTAAAGCAGGGGGTGGGGCGTTTGATTCGTGATATTGATGATCGTGGGGTACTGGTGATTTGTGATAACCGGTTGGTCATGCGGCCTTATGGCGCAATGTTCCTTAATAGCCTGCCGCCAGCGCCTCGAACGCGTAATTTGGCCAAAGCCATCGCTTTTCTCCAACAGCGCACGTCAGACTAAGCGAGCAAGGGAAAAGCGAGGAAGGGTGTGATATCATGCGCGCCCTGTGTTGAATTCATACTTTTTTCCTGCCGAGGTTGGCAATGTCCACGCGAATTTTAGCGATCGATACCGCAACAGAAGCTTGTTCTGTCGCACTTTGGAACAACGGCGATATTCATACGTTGTTCGAGCTTTGCCCACGGGAACACACCCAACGAATTTTACCGATGGTGCAGCAAATTTTAGCTGAATCGGGCATCACTTTGGGTCAGCTTGATGCATTGGCCTTTGGTCGTGGCCCAGGTAGTTTTACCGGCGTACGTATTGGTATTGGCATTGGGCAGGGGCTGGCATTGGGTGCAGATTTGCCAATGATCGGTGTATCCACCTTACAAACTATGGCGCAAGGGGCATTTCGTCTCACCGGCGCTTCTCGAGTGTTGGCTGCGATAGATGCACGAATGGGCGAGGTTTACTGGGGTGAGTTTGAGCGAGATGCTGCAGGGCACTGGCTTGGTGATACGACTGAAGCGGTGATGACGCCAGCACAGGCGCAGGTACGTGCGGAAGAGTTGAGTGGTCATTGGGCAACGGTCGGCACGGGTTGGCAGACTTACCCAGATTTGATTAGTGGCGAGCAATTGTTGTTGGCTGATGGTCAAATGATTTTGCCTCACGCCGAAGATATGTTGCCTCTGGCATTGTCATTATGGGCAAGTGGAAAGGCCGTCAGCGTGGAAAATGCTGAACCGGTGTATTTACGCAATGAGGTGACTTGGAAGAAATTACCTGGTCGTTAGAAACGTGCTTCCCAACATTTACCGAATGAAAATAATGAGCTGAGCAACTTGTTATCGCAATTAGAGTCTAAAATATCAGGATAGCTAATGATAATAGGGCGTACAGACTATGATGATAAAAACATCGATAACTCAATCGACAAATCATAAAAACCGTAAATGGAGACTAGGTTTTCTGGGCTTTGGGGCTCTATTACTGTCCGGTTGTGTGACGATCCCGCCTGCGATTCAGGGTACGACAGCCACACCACAGCAGAATCTTAATCTGGTTCGAACCGATCCAACGGTCTTTGTTGGTCAAGAAGCGCGTTTTGGTGGCACAGTCATCAGTGTCGCTAACGAGGTACACCGTACCCGCCTTGAGATTTCAAGTGTGCCGTTAGATTCTGGTGCCAGACCTATTTTGGGTGAACCTTCGCAAGGGCGAGTGATTGCTTATGTGAATGGCTTCCTCGAGCCAGCCGATTTTCGTGGTCATCTCGTCACGGTTGTCGGGCCAATTACCGGTGTCGAAGAAGGCCACATTGGCAAGACGCCCTATAAGTTCGTTGTCATGAATGCCACGGGTTATAAGCGTTGGCATATTGAACAGCAAGTGATGATGCCACCCACCATGGGCCCATGGGGCTATCGTCACCCAGATATGTGGGGACCAGGCTGGGGATGGTACGGTCCCGGCCCAATGCCGATACAAACTATCGTGACTGAATAGCGCGATTTGTTTAACTGGTGATATGAATAAGATAAGGCGCTGAATATAGCGCCTTTTTTATGTTTATTAGAGTACGGGACTTAGTTGAAAGAATTATAAAATCAATCTGTTAGGTTTTATCACATTAATGTAAAATATTAACCAATTGATTTAATTGAATATTAATGTGTAATTCTCGTTGCCTTAACCTTATTTGGAATCATTGCACGAGAAAATAGTGATGTATCTCCCAACCTTAAAATTGTTTAAAAGCAAACTGGTACGCTGAGTTAAAATATTGTTAAAGTTCTGGTGTAAATTTGGGTCTTTCTTAGCGACCAATAACAATTTCAGGAGTACTACCTTGGAAAAAGTATGGCTAAAGCGTTATCCGGCTGATGTTCCCGCAGAAATAGATCCGGATCGCTATTCTTCTTTGGTGGAAATGTTTGAGAACGCGGCGTTGCGTTATGCGGACCAACCTGCATTCATCAATATGGGCGAGGTCATGACTTTCCGTAAATTGGAAGAGCGTAGTCGTGCTTTCGCTGCTTATTTACAGCAGGGTTTGGGTTTACAAAAGGGTGACCGGGTCGCTTTAATGATGCCAAACCTGTTGCAATATCCTATTGCTCTGTTTGGTATTTTACGGGCAGGCATGGTTGTAGTGAATGTTAACCCGCTCTACACCCCACGCGAGTTGGAACATCAGTTGACGGATAGCGGCGCTGCGGCAATTGTTATCGTCTCCAACTTTGCTCATACGTTAGAAAAAGTGGTTTTTAATACCCAAGTTAAACACGTTATTTTAACGCGTATGGGCGATCAATTGTCCGCGGCGAAAGGGACGCTAGTGAATTTCGTGGTGAAATACATTAAGCGGCTCGTGCCAAAATACTATTTACCGGATGCCATTTCTTTCCGCACTGCGCTGCAAAAAGGCCGTCGTCTGCAATATGTTAAGCCGGATGTAATTAACACTGATTTGGCTTTTTTGCAGTATACCGGTGGTACGACCGGTGTGGCTAAAGGGGCAATGTTAACTCACCGCAATATGCAATCAAATTTAGAACAGGCAAAAGCGGCTTATGCGCCCTTGCTGCAGCCTGGCCATGAATTAGTGGTCACCGCGTTGCCGCTTTACCACATTTTTGCGTTAACGATGAACTGCCTGCTATTTATTGAATTAGGTGGGCGTAGCTTACTGATCACCAACCCGCGAGATATTCCAGGATTGGTGAAAGAGCTGAGCCATTATCCCTTCACCGCCATGACGGGAGTGAATACGTTATTCAATGCGTTGTTAAACAACGAAGAATTTCACAAGTTAGATTTCTCCACACTACGGTTGTCGGTAGGTGGTGGCATGCCCGTACAGCAAGCTGTGGCTGAACGGTGGGAAAAACTCACTGGGAAGCATTTGCTCGAAGGTTATGGCTTGACCGAGTGTTCGCCATTAGTGACGGGTAACCCTTATGATTTGAAACATTACAGCGGCAGTATTGGTCTGCCAGTCCCCTCAACGGATGTTCGATTGGTCGATGATGAGGGCCAAGATGTGGCATTTGGTGAGCCGGGTGAACTATGGGTGCGTGGCCCACAAGTTATGTTAGGCTATTGGCAACGGCCTGCCGCGACAGATGAAGTCCTAAAAGACGGATGGCTAGCGACAGGTGATATCGCGACACTTGATGAACAGGGTTTCTTACGTATTGTCGATCGTAAGAAAGACATGATTTTGGTTTCAGGTTTTAACGTCTACCCCAATGAGATTGAAGATGTCGTCGCGTTGCATTCAAAAGTGCTGGAGTCTGCGGTCATTGGCGTGCCTAATGAGGTTTCCGGTGAGGCAGTGAAGCTATTTGTCGTGAAAAAAGATGCGTCACTGACACAGGAAGAACTGCTAACCCATTGCCGTCGCTACCTTACTGGGTATAAAGTACCAAAAATAGTAGAATTCCGTGATGAGTTGCCGAAATCGAATGTCGGCAAGATTTTACGAAGGGAATTGCGTGACGAATTGGTTATGAATAAGTCTGGCGATCAAGACGCAGCTTAACGTAACAGCATCACCCAATCATTATCAACAACGCCGGTCATCACCGGCGTTGTTGTGTTTGCCATATATAGCCGCCCTTGCAAAAAGGGCGGCTATAACGACCATGAGAATGACGTTTTGAATTATCAGTTGATCACGACCAATAGTGCGTTGCAGCAAGTCTGCGAACAAGCCCGGAAACATGCCCATATCGCGCTGGATACAGAGTTTGTCAGAACACGCACTTACTACCCTCAGTTGGGCCTGATTCAACTGTATGACGGTGAACAACTTTCACTGATTGACCCTTTACCAATCACAGAGTGGAAGCCCTTTCGTGAGCTGTTGCAAGATTTGAATGTAGTGAAATACTTGCATGCTGGCAGTGAAGATCTTGAGGTGTTCCTCAATGCTTTCGACGGGATGCCAACCCCGATGATTGACACTCAGGTATTAGCCGCTTTTACTGGGCGCTCGCTATCTTGCGGTTTTGCCATGCTGGTCAACGAATTTGAAGGCGTTGAATTAGATAAAAGTGAGTCTCGTACTGATTGGATCGCTCGTCCATTAAGCGAAAAACAGTGTGATTACGCGGCCGCCGACGTATTTTACTTGTTACCGTTAGCCGCCAAATTGGTGGAAGCAACAGAAGCAGCGGGGCGTATGGATGCCGCAAAAGATGAATGCTTGCTGTTGTGCCGCCGCCGCAGTGAGACTCTGGACCCTGAATTAGCCTACCGTGAGATAACCAATGCTTGGCAGCTACGAGGCCACCAATTAGCATGTTTGCAGAAGCTAGCAGCTTGGCGCTTGCGTCAGGCCCGTGAGCGTGATCTGGCGGTTAATTTTGTCGTGCGAGAGGAAAATCTCTGGCAGGTGGCTCGTTACCAGCCAACCTCGCTGGGTGAGTTGGATTCGCTGGGGTTAAGCGGGCAGGAGATTCGCTATCATGGGCGTACTCTGCTTGCACTGGTCGCCGAGGGCAACGCAGTACCTGATGACCAACTTCCACCACCGGTGGCTAACTTGATCGATCAGCCTGGCTATAAGAAGGTCTTTAAGGATATTAAAGCATTAATATCGGCTGTCAGTGAGCGCTCAGGGCTGAGCAGTGAATTACTGGCATCACGTCGTCAAATTAACCAATTATTGAGCTGGCATTGGAAGCTGAAATTATCTGATTCTCAGCCTGAGTTATTAAGTGGCTGGCGGGGTGATCTGTTATCGGCAGAATTGATTGAGATCTTACAGCAGTATTAATTGATATTCAGGGTGGGGGAGTTATCTCTACTCTGATTAACTCAATTCTTAATTTATCGACATTTGGTGAATAACTAAAATATAGGCTAGGAATTCTCTTCTTTTGTCGAAACGATATATAAAAGCAATAATAAAGCTGGATGAATATCCAGTAATGAAACTTCTCACTAGCAATAAATAAACAGCAGAAAACAAACACCCCTGTAAATAAATACAGGGGTGAGTTATTGCGAAGACATCATTTAGGTGTTTCTTCCGTTTCCGGTAATGTCACATTAAGTTCAAGCACCGAAATATCATCCCCTTTCTGCTCAAATTGCACATGCAGCATTTCAGGTTCGATTTGGATATATTTACAAATAACCGCCAAAATATCGCGTTTTAAGTCAGGTAGATAGTGGGGAGCACTATCCCCACGACGACGTTCAGCGACGATAATTTGCAGCCGTTCCTTGGCTATATTGGCTGTCGGTTTTTTGCGGGACAGAAAAAAGTCTAACAAAGCCATGGTTTATCCCCCAAAAAGGCGTTTCAGGAAGCCCTTCTTCTCTTCTTCAATGAAGCGGAAGGGGCGTTCTTCTCCTAGCAAACGGTCAACGGTATCGTCATAAGCTTTACCAGCATCTGACTCTTTGTCCAGAATCACAGGCTCGCCTTGGTTCGAGGCACGCAGTACAGACTGATCTTCTGGAATAACGCCAACCAATGGGATCCTCAGGATATCAAGGACATCTTCCATGCTAAGCATATCGCCGCGATTAACGCGCCCTGGATTATAGCGGGTCAACAGCAGGTGTTCTTTAATCGGGTCTTGACCATTTTCAGCACGGCGAGACTTAGAAGACAGTATCCCAAGGATACGGTCTGAGTCACGGACTGAAGAAACTTCTGGGTTCGTCGTGATAACGGCTTCGTCAGCAAAGTACAGTGCCATCAAAGCGCCGCTCTCGATACCTGCTGGAGAGTCACAGACAACGAACTCAAAATTCATTTCGCCAAGATCATTCAGAATTTTCTCAACACCCTCTTTAGTCAGGGCATCTTTATCGCGGGTCTGAGAAGCAGGCAGAATATACAAATTATCTGTACGCTTATCTTTTATCAGTGCTTGGTTCAAAGTGGCATCACCTTGAATGACATTAACAAAATCATAAACGACCCGACGTTCACATCCCATAATCAAATCTAGGTTCCGTAGGCCGATATCAAAATCGATAACCACGGTTTTTTTACCTTTTTGGGCCAAGCCGGTTGCGATAGCCGCGCTTGATGTGGTCTTGCCAACGCCCCCTTTACCCGATGTAACAACAATAATGCGTGCCATGAAATGGATTCCTTGTCAAAAGGGCTTAATTTAAAGGTTGTATAGTTAGTGCATTATCTAGCAGATGTAGACGTGCAGCCTGACCAAAATAGTCGCGCGGGATCTGATCACTCAACCAGTACTGCCCTGCGATAGAGACTAGTTCAGCGCCTAGGTGTGTGCAAAAAATCTGGCATTGGGCATCACCGGATGCACCTGCTAGCGCACGGCCTCGCATCATTCCATAAATATGAATATTGCCGTCGGCAATTAATTCAGCACCAGCACTGACACTGCTGATAACAATCAAATCGCAATTACGCGCATAAATCTGTTGGCCGGAACGGACTGGTGTATTGATGATTCGTGTCTTGGTCGGCGCGTTTTCCGGAGGGCTGATAACAGGTTCCGGTGCGACTTTTTGGCCTTTCCCTTCACTCAGTAACGGTAGGCCTGCTCGCGCAATCGCTCGCTTTTGACGTTCATCCTGACAACCACTGATGCCAACAATACGCAGACCTGCTGAGGTGACAGCCTGTTGGAGATCTTTCCAGTTAGCACCGTTAGGTAACGTTGCAACGTTAATCACAACAGGGGCGTTTTTCAGGAATGCGGGTGCTTGATCCACTTTTTCCTGTAATGCCTGACGGATTACCTCCGGTCGCGAATCATATAAATGAATGACCGAAAGGGTAAAACTACTGCCTTTTAACTCAATTGGCGTTTGTGACATCTATCCTGACTCAGTTTCAGCTGCGTTTAATCCCCAGAATATCATTCGGGGGTACATTATTCTGATGTTCCTAAGCATGTTATAGGTAATATAAAGATAAATCTATCCGTATCAATATATTGAAATCTATAGACCACAATGACACCAATCTGATAAGAAATTACAGCATAACTTCTACTTAATCGCTAGCCCCGAACGGCCTATATTTGGTTGATATCACTGTCATGTTTGGATTGTATATTTTTTCAACAATTCATTTTTCTCAATACTAAACTGGCGGTATTCGTAAAATTCATCATTTTATCAAACGGCATGATTTATTATCGTGACCGGTTGTCTTTTATAAGTACGATCGCCACACCTGATTATTATCGGTTCTATGAAAACTTTGGCAGTATTATTTCGGAGAAATCTTACCGAGTCATCGACAAATCCCGAGCTGATGAGAGTGTAGTTTGGTTGAGCGTGTTATAATTTTGGCATCCGTACCATCCTATTATCAAAAACATCCAATAGAGTGCAGAACATGCTTTGTGCTATCTACAGAAGTCCGAAACGGGATCAAACCTACCTTTATATCGAAAAGAAAGACGATTTCTCAAGGGTGCCCGCAGAGCTACTTGCTAGTTTTGGCAAACCCCAATTTGCGATGCAACTTGCGCTAAACAACCGTAATAAACTCGCGACAGCCGATATTGATAAAGTTAAAAGCGCATTGATTGAGCAGGGATTCTATCTGCAAGTCCCACCGCCACCTGAGAGCTTGCTGAAAATGCATTTGGGTGAAAACAACGTGCAATCCTAGCTTAGGTTTCTATCGTTCCCATCTATCCGTTATTTGCTGCAGGTTGAGGGATTTGGCTAAAATACTTGTCGGCATCACAGGCTAAATTGCGGATAGACTTGATTATTGAGTTGGCGTGATAGTATCTGTATGCCATAGTCGTTTGATTGTGGTGTCGCGTCTATCAGGATGTAAATTCAGGAGAGGCAGTATGTATCAACATAGAGACTGGCAAGGGGCTTTGCTGGATTTTCCAGTGAGTAAAGTGGTTTGTGTAGGCAGTAACTACGCAGAGCATATTAAAGAAATGGGGAGCACAGCCTCAGTCGAACCGGTTCTGTTTATTAAACCTGAAACGGCCTTATGTGATATTCGTCAACCCGTGTCCATTCCTAAAGACTTCGGGGCTGTCCATCATGAAGTTGAGTTGGCCGTTTTGATCGGAACACCGCTAAAGCAAGCCAGCGAAGATAGAGTCGCACGTGCGATTGCGGGTTACGGTGTTGCGTTAGATCTTACGCTACGTGAACTGCAGGCGGGCTTGAAGAAGGTGGGGCAACCGTGGGAGAAATCCAAGGCATTTGATGGTTCATGCCCGATCTCCGGTTTTATCCCTGTGGCTGAATTTGGTGATGCACAACAGGCGGATTTATCCCTAACTATCAACGATGAAATTCGTCAGCAGGGTAATACCCGCGATATGATTACTCCAATCATTCCGCTGATCAGTTACATCAGTCGCTTCTTTACGTTACGTGCTGGTGATATCGTCCTGACAGGAACGCCGCAGGGTGTAGGCCCAATGAAATCGGGTGATATGCTTAAAATAATGCTTAATGGTAAGACATTGAACACCCGCATCATCTAATAACACCGCTGCCGCTTATGCCAATGGTCTAGGCGGCAAGGCTTGCATCTGACAGCTAAAGCGTCTATAACGACCCGCTCATTTATTCACACCGGATACCGATATGTCACAACGTCCATTTTGGCAACAAAAAACACTCGCTGAGATGTCAGACAGTGAATGGGAATCGCTGTGCGACGGTTGCGGCCAATGCTGTTTGAACAAACTGATCGATGAAGACACCGATGAAATCTACTTCACTAATGTCGCCTGCGATCAGCTCAATATCAAAACTTGCCAGTGTCGACACTATGATCGCCGTTTCGAATTGGAAGAAGACTGCATCAAGTTAACCCGCGAAAATCTCGTCACCTTTGAATGGTTACCCCCTACATGCGCATATCGTCTTATTGGCGAGGGGCATGACTTACCTCATTGGCATCCGTTATTAACCGGATCGAAATCGGCTATGCACGGTGAACGGATCTCTGTACGTCATATTGCTGTTCGCGAGAGTGAAGTGGTTGACTGGCAGGACCACATTTTGAATAAACCTCAGTGGGCTAGATAACCCGTACCTCTTCATCGGGTTGCTATGGCATACTAACGCCAAAATTTAACCAAGAAACTTAATATAATGAAATATTCAACGTTAGCCGCTGTTATCATCGGCATCTCCGCTACTTTAGGTAGCGTTTCGCATCAGGCCCTGGCGGGTGGAGCTTCATTAATCAATCTTGATTGTCAGTTGAAAGACGGCAACCAAATTACTGCGGTATTGGATGGCCCAAATCAGCAGTTGACCATTGATCAGTCCGTATTTCAGTTTGTTAAAGTGAATCCAGAAGGCCAAGGGGAATCACTTATCTTCCAGAAAGCGAACAGCCAAGAGCAAGTTATTGCTTCCCTTAATATATCAGGGCTACCCATTCGTCTGGCTATTGTTGATGGCGAGCAGGCTAATCAATACACTTGTACCCATACGAAAGCGTAATTTACGACTGTTAGATAAATATCAGGCTACCTCAGGGTGGCCTTTTTGTTTTTGAATACAACGTGATGCTGGATAAATACGCGATAAAGCAGAAATAAAAAAGGCGCCAAAAAGGCGCCTACAATCGATAAAGATATGTACAGCGATTATCGGCTAAACAGATCGCGTCTTTTCGGCTTAACGAATTGGCTAATCAGTACGAGTACGCCAATCAATAAATAGGCGGCAAAGATCCCGACCAACCATTGAGGCATTTCTAAGGACAGAAATTCCCATTGTTTTACTGAACAGTCACCACTGGCGACAAAGACAGCAGGCACCCATTTATCCAATGGTAACCAAGATGGGAAGCTCACAAAGAAGTCACAGGTCGTGAATGGCGAAGGATGCAGTTGTAGCATCGTATGCACCCAAGCGAGCTGAACCCCACGCCATGCGCTGTAAATCCAAACAAAAATAGCCAAATAGCGTAGGGGAGATTTAGGGGCAATAGCACCTAACAACGAAGCACCTAGAATACCGAATAATGCGGCGCGTTCGTAAATACACATTACGCAAGGCTGTAGCAACATCACGTGTTGAAAATAGAGCGCAACTAATTCTAATGCAAGTGCAGTCAGGGCCATTAACAGCCAAGCACCGCGCCCTTTAGAGCAGCGGTTAAGGAATTGCAACATATCTTTATTTTCCATGCAGTAAGCAATTGTACCGGCAGTGTAAACCAATTCCTCTTTGCTGCCAGCTACCTAAGGGTAAAATTAGCCAAAAATCAGCTATTTCTCGCGCGTGGCAACCTATCACGAGCACGAATTGGACTTTGGGTAACATATTGGATTGTTTTGCCAGCGCATCCCTCCTTATAGCGAGAAAGGTATAGAGCTGGCAGGTAGTATAATGCACGTAATTAGTTTGTGATGCTAACCCTAGACAAGATCTGAGGCAAACTTATCCAACCATTTTGTGTCATCCATTCTGTGACGGGAACTAATAGGTATTCCACACCCAATAGACCCACCCCAGTCATCACCAGAGTATAAGGCAGAGCCATGTAAACCATTCGTCCATACGAAAGGCGGATGAGTGGCGCGAGTGCGGAAGTCAGCAAGAACAAAAATGCCGCTTGACCATTCGGTGTGGCAACTGATGGCAGGTTAGTCCCCGTATTAATTGCTACTGCCAATAATTCAAACTGCTGAAGAGAGATAACCCCATGTTCAAATGCTTTTCGAGCTTCATTAATATAAACAGTCCCGACAAAAACATTATCTGAGACAGAGGACAATAAGCCGTTAAACAGATAAAACAATGATAACTGAGCTGATGGTGAGGCTTGCAAGACAAATTGAATAATGGGGGTGAATAGGTTTTGCTCAATGATGACTGCAACTACGGCAAAAAATACCGTCAGTAAAGCGGTAAATGGTAATGCTTCCTGAAATGCCTTTCCCAGTGCATGCTCATTCGTGATGCCACACAGTGAGGTGGCAAGGATAATCACTGATAGCCCGACTAAGCCGACTTCCGCAATATGAAATGCCAATGCCAGTACCAGCCACACACCAATTAAAGCTTGGGTCAGAAGTTTTACTTTTTCTTGTCGGCTACGTTTGGCGCTGTTCTGCTTATCATAATCAGTGAGTACCTGACGAACACGTTCAGGGAGTTCGGCCCCGTAACCAAATAGCTTGAACCGCTCGACCAATACGCACACCAGCAAACCACAACACAGTACAGGTAATGTCACGGGTAACATGCGTAAGAAGAACTCGGCAAAATGCCAACCGGCACTTTTAGCAATGATGAGGTTTTGGGGTTCGCCGACCATGGTCATTACACCGCCTAGTGCCGTGCCCACACCTGCATGCATCATGAGGCTACGTAGAAATGCGCGGAATTGCTCCAGCGTTTTGCGGTTTTCCTGATTGTCTATCCAACTATCATCAGTAATGTCCTGATCTGCATGATTCGAGGCGACATGGTGATAAATAGTATAAAACCCGACAGATACGCTAATAACAACGGCGATAACGGTTAAGGCATCTAAGAAAGCTGAGAGAAAAGCGGAGGCGACGCAAAAAGCAAACGAGAGAACGATTTTTGAGCGGATATTGAGTAAAAGTTTAGTGAAGACAAACAGTAATAGCTGCTTCATAAAATAGATACCCGCCACCATAAAGACTAAGAGCAGCAGAACCTCTAGGTTATTGGCAATTTCGTCAGCCACTTGATGGGGACTAGTCATGCCAATTGCGATGGCCTGAATGGCTAATAAGCCACCCGGTTGTAATGGGTAACATTTGAGCGCCATTGCGAGTGTAAAGATAAATTCTACTACCAGCATCCACCCTGCAATAAAGGGGTTAACAAAGAAAAATACCAGCGGATTAACAATGAGAAATCCGACGATAGCCAATTTGTACCAATCTGGAGAACTGCCAAGAAAATTCTTGAGTGCAGCTTGTCTTATTGTCATATCCATTGTGAGTTAGGGTCTCCATAAATAATTTTTTATGATGCTATTCATATGCAAAGTTACTTTTTACTTTACGTTCTTCATCTAAAAGCGATATGTATTGCCTGCCTATCTTTACATCTACACAATTTTTGCAACTTTATGGCAGCTTTTGCCATTTGTTCGATTCAGGCGCTATATCGTATTAAAGTCGTCTGGTATGATGAGCGCATTAAATCGCAAATATTTATTGCTACGGAACGTCAAAAAAATGGTTATAAAGGCGCAAAGTCCTGCCGGTTTCGCGGAAGAGTATATTATCGAAAGTATTTGGAATAATCGCTTCCCTCCAGGCACTATTTTGCCCGCGGAGCGTGAACTTTCTGAGCTCATTGGTGTGACTCGCACAACATTGCGTGAAGTGCTGCAACGACTAGCCCGCGATGGCTGGCTCACTATTCAGCACGGTAAACCGACGAAAGTAAACAATTTTTGGGAAACTTCAGGCCTCAGTATATTGGAAACGCTCGCACGGCTTGACCACGACAGTGTTCCCCAATTGATTGATAACTTACTGGCTGTTCGAACTAACATCGCGACTATTTTTGTCCGGACAGCAATTCGTAATCATCCAGAAAAATCTCAGGAAATTCTCGCGCAAGCGCTGACCGTTGATGACAGCTCAGAGGCGTTCACTGCGTTGGACTACGGTATCTTTCGTGGGTTAGCTTTTGCTTCAGGTAATCCGATTTATGGTTTGATACTGAATGGGTTGAAAGGGCTTTATACCCGTGTCGGGCGTTACTACTTCTCTAATCCTGAGGCGCGGAAATTGGCGTTAACGTTCTATGGCAAGTTATCGACACTCTGTGATGAAAAAGCCTATGACCAAGTGCTGGATTGTCTGCGTACTTATGGTAAAGAGAGTGGGGCGATTTGGCACAGTATGCAGGGGACTATGCCCAGTGATTTGGCTGATGCTCGCCGCTAGATGAGACGTGCAGCACAATGATATAAAAAGATAAAGGGACAATCATTGTCCCTTTATTATTGATGCGACATTTATACTTCGCCATGCTTGATACGACGAGCTTGCTCGTACCGAGAACCCCAGTATTTACTATCGAGATTCGAGATAGTTACCCCTAGGCTACTGGATGCATGAACAAATTTTCCTTCCCCAATATACACGCCGACATGGCTTGTCCGCCTTGAGGTTTTGAAAAAGACCAAATCGCCCGTCTGCAGAGAGTCTTTCTTTATTTTCGCACCTTGTTTCGCCTGCTCTCGGGCATTTCTTGGCAAGCGATGAGCAAATTCGTCTTCAAAAATGCGCTGCATATAAGCAGAGCAATCGATACCTTTACGTGAATTACCGCCGAGCTTATAGCTGACACCTTCCCATTTATCATAATGAGTCAGGATTTTTTTGAGTTTTTCAGTGTCATTATGCGTGGAAAAAGCATGGCTGGACGTTGGCGTCATCGTGGATGACTGAAGAAATTTTCGTTGAGTATCCGTCGAAGCTGAAGCTGAAAATGTAATTAATGCGGTTAACACCACCATTGAATGAATAAAAATCTTAAGCATATCTACGTCTAAAACAGCAAGTGAATGGCTATCCTTGGTTTATGTGTTCCTAAGTATCCTTCTGGGAGGCGGCATTTTACACACAATTGCTCAAAAATGAACCAATAAATGACTTTTAATTGAACGCTTGTGGAGTGTGCTTTTCCTAATACACTGATCTCTATATGATCCACTCAGAAATAACTGTATGAAACCTGTAAGCGATGTGAAATTGAATTGAAAAGTGCAGGTTATCTGATTGGGGCTTCTGATTTTCACTGATATAAATCCATCAACGTTCAAAGGCTATTTTTGGATTTATATGAAAAAGTATTTATTACTACTGTGTCTTCTACCATTGATGCCTCTTGGTGTGCAGGCTGGCATGTCACTTGATATTAATATACCTGGGGTTAGTTTGCATTTAGGGGATCAAGATAGCCGAGGTTATTTCTGGGATGGGTATGATTGGCGACCACCGCAGTGGTGGCATGAGCACCGTGGTGGTCACATTGGTGATCGCAATGAGCGCGGTTATTACTGGGATGGTGGACGTTGGCAGCCACCTTCAGCTCAGGAGGGGCATAATCCGTTTCGCGGGCAACAGCGTGGGGAGCCGGGTCGAAATGAGCGCGGCGGTCACAATACTCAATCGCCACCTAACAATCATAATGGTGGCGATAATGGGCGCGACCAACCAAATAGCCCAGGCGGGCAGGGACAGCAAGGTGGTTCGAATACCCCAGGCGGCGCAAATCATAGCCAGGGTGGGGCAAATAACAGTGGCCAAAGAAATCAAAATGGCCCTAATAATGGCAACCACGGTGATCAACAGGTTTATCCACCGCAAAATAAGGGACAACGTTGATAGTGAATCAGTGTTGGTAGCAAAAAATCAATAAAAAGCGTTAGTGTTGTCACTAAAATAGGTTGGCAGCATTAGCGCTTTCTCATCTTAAAACACCTTAATCTTGATGCAAAACTTCCCCTCATCATGTTAACCCCCTACTATCTATACCTAATCATGAATATCAGACCTTTTCAGATCAATCCTGAGGTCATCCCGAGGATATAATGCAGACCAGTCAGCTATTTACCAGACTCCAACATCGGCAACGTCAGCGAGATCACCGCTACCTTTTTGGTTTAGTGGCCTTGCTGTTATTGGCGTTGATCATCAGCTTGTGCGCCGGTGATGTTTGGATTATGCCGACTCAATGGCTCAGTGAGAGCGGGAAATTATTTGTCTGGCAGTTGCGTATGCCACGAGCATTAGCAGTGATGATGGTTGGCGCGAGTCTCGCGGTTTCTGGTGCAGTGATGCAGGCATTATTTGAAAATCCGTTAGCGGAGCCTGGCTTACTTGGGGTTGCTAATGGCGCAGGTGTTGCGTTGGTCATGGCTGTTTTGCTCGGTCACGGGTTGCTGCCTATTTGGTTTTTAAGTGCTTGTGCGATTGCGGGTGCTTTATTGATGACGATATTGCTGCTTGGTTTTGCTCGCCGGCGCTTATTAACCAATGCCCGTTTGTTGCTGGTGGGGGTGGCTTTGGGGATCGTTTGCAGTGCCATCATGACATGGGCTGTCTATTTCAGTACCAGTTTGGATTTACGCCAGCTGATGTATTGGATGATGGGGGGCTTTAGTGGCATTGATTGGCGGCAACAGGGTTTGGTGCTTGCGTTGTTCCCTATTGTGGTCTGGCTTTGTTGCCAGGGGCGAGTGCTTAATTTTATGTCCTTAGGTGAGCAGCAAGCTAATCAATTGGGTATTCCGTTGCATTTGTGGCGTAATTTGTTGGTGTTGGCTATTGGCTTGTTGGTGGGAATCAGTGTCGCCTTAGCGGGCGTGATCAGTTTTATTGGATTGGTGATCCCCCATATTCTACGATTGAGCGGTTTAACTGATCAACGCCGGCTATTATTGGGCTGTGCGTTGGCGGGAGGAGGAATACTGCTGTTCGCTGATGTTATCGCGCGCATTGCCTTATTCTCGGCGGAATTGCCCATTGGCGTAGTGACCGCTACGCTCGGTTCGCCGTTGTTTATCTGGTTGCTGACACGGGTGAAAAGTGTAAAGTGAACGGCTGTCACTGCGTCACTTTAGGGCGAATTCGCCTGTATATCATTGCTGAATAAGAGGTCATCTTGATGAGTCATCCAATCTATTCCATCTCAGTGAAAACCATTGATCATCAATCTGTTCAACTAGAAAAATATAAAGGTTCGGTTCTGTTAGTGGTCAATGTGGCTTCTCAGTGTGGCCTGACTAAGCAGTATGAAGGGTTGGAGAATCTGTATAAAACCTATCATCAACAAGGTTTTGAAGTATTAGGTTTCCCAAGCAATGAGTTTGCAGGCCAAGAACCTGGGAGTGATGAAGAGATAAACGCTTTTTGTCGCGGCACATTTGGTGTTGAATTCCCAATGTTCAGCAAAATTGAAGTGAATGGCCCGCAACGGCATCCGTTGTATCAGCAATTAATCGCCGCCAAATCTGTTGCTATCAAACCCGAAGGTAGTGAGTTTTATCAGCGTTTAGCGAGCAAGGGGCGCGAGCCAAAACAGCCGGGTGATATTTTGTGGAATTTTGAAAAGTTTCTGATTAGCCGTGATGGTGTGGTACTCGAGCGCTTCGCCCCTGATATGACGCCAGAAGATCCCATTATTCTTGATGCGATTAACCGCGCACTGGGTTACCACTAATTTACGGATGAAAATGTCATTTTGATGTTATTGCAACTCAGCCAACTCAATGTAGAACACCGCCTTGCTCCTTTTTCTACTCAGGTCACTGCTGGGTTGCAAATTCATCTTATCGGCCCAAATGGGGCAGGGAAAAGCACATTACTGGCAGCGTTAGCGGGTTTGTTACCCGCGCACGGCGATCTTCTTATCGCAGGCAAACCGTTATCTTGCTATTCCGGACATGAATTAGCTCGGTTAAGGGCCTACTTGAGTCAACAGCAATCGGCACTGACGATGATGCCGGTTTTTCAATACCTTTCGCTGTATCAACCTGCTGGTGCCGAGCCAGAGGCTGTCGCAACAACCATTGGCTATCTTTGTAACCAACTACGATTAACTGACAAATTACCTCGTATGGTGTCGCAACTTTCTGGTGGTGAGTGGCAGCGAGTTCGTTTAGCGGCTATATTTTTGCAAGTCTGGCCAGATATCAATCCAGACAGTCAGTTATTGCTGCTCGATGAACCCTATACTGGGTTAGATGTAGCGCAGAAAGTCGCATTGGATAAATTGCTAAGTGAATTTTGTTCAACAGGTCGCAGCGTAATCATTAGCGCACATGATTTGAACCACACTTTACAACAGGCCGATCAGGTATGGCTAATGGCTCAAGGGAAGGTGCTTGCACATGGAGATACACAGCATGTTATGCAAGCAGAGACATTATCAAGCGTATTTGAGGTGGACTTTCAAATACACAGCTTTAATCAACAGAATTGGATTATGACAAATAAGGTTTGATTGTTACTTTTGTTAATTTATCAATAGTAGGCATTAAAAATTATATATTGATAATTTCGCGTATGAATCTAATAGTTTCCTTTTCAACACTTCCGCCACGCTACAATCAATTAAATCCCTTGTTAGATAATATAATTACTTTAGTTATCACTATGATTTTACATATTAATTTGTCTTTTTTGGAATTGAGTCTATGGCAAAAAATATATCGACTAAATAAACCGTTCTTAAGGTTTATCTAAGGTTGATACACTAAACTTTCCCCAAGTCAGCCGCGAATCTATCTGAGCAACGTTTAGTTTTCGTTAACTTATTCGGGCCTATAGTTGCCGATAGCTTAAAGTGTCTTAGGGATTTATTAATGCAGAATTTTTTGCCTTTCTCTCGTCCCGCAATCGGTACGGATGAAATTGACGCTGTCGTCAGCGTCCTCGGTTCTGGGTGGATCACCACAGGCCCACAGAATCAGCAGCTAGAAACCGATTTTTGTACCACGTTTGGATGCAAGCATGCGGTGGCGGTGTGTTCTGCCACTGCGGGTATGCACATCACCCTGATGGCATTAGGGATAGGCCCTGGTGATGAAGTCATTACGCCTTCTCAGACGTGGGTTTCGACGCTGAATATGATTGTGCTGCTTGGCGCTGAACCGGTCATGATTGATGTTGATCGCGACACATTAATGGTCAATGCGGCTGAAGTTGAAGCCGCCATTACATCAAAAACTAAAGCCATTATTCCGGTACATTACGCGGGTGCCCCTTGTGATCTTGATCCTTTACGCGCCATAGCCCTGCAACGTGGGATTCCACTCATTGAGGATGCCGCCCACGCTGCGGGTACAAGATATAAGGATCAATGGGTTGGCGAGAAGGGCACGGCTATTTTCTCTTTCCATGCCATCAAAAACATGACGTGTGCAGAAGGGGGCTTAATTGCGACCGACGATGATGAACTCGCTGCAAAAGTTCGTCGGCTGAAATTTCATGGCTTAGGCGTTGATGCTTTTGACCGTCAAGTTCAAGGCCGTAGCCCACAAGCTGAGGTCTTTGAACCGGGTTATAAGTATAACTTATCCGATATCCATGCGGCTATTGCCGTTGTCCAGCTCCAGCGCTTACCTGAAATCAACGCCCGTCGTCAGGCATTAGTCGCTCGTTATCATGCCGCACTCGCGGGTTCACCTCTGCAACCACTGGCTGTTCCTGATTATTCCCACCAACATGCTTGGCATCTTTTCATGGTCCGCGTGGATGAGGAACGTTGTGGTATTAGCCGGGATTCACTGATGGCTCAGTTGAAAGAATGCGGGATTGGGACAGGCCTCCATTTCCGCGCGGCACATACCCAAAAGTATTATCGCGAACGTTATCCACATTTACACCTACCGAATACCGAATGGAACTCGGCCAGATTATGCACATTGCCCCTTTTCCCCGACATGCAGGACAGCGATGTTGATCGGGTGGTTGATGCACTCACAACGATTATGGGGCCATACCGTGTCGCAAAATGAAGCAATCAAGAAAGTCTCAATTGTTATCCCTGTTTATAACGAACAAGAGAGCTTACCAGCGTTAATAGCAAGAACGTCGGCTGCCTGTCAGCAGCTGACGCAACCTTATGAAATTATTTTGGTTGATGATGGTAGCAATGATAGCTCAGGCGATATCCTGACAGCCGCGGCTAATGAGCCTGATAGCTGCATTATTGCTGTTTTACTGAATCGTAATTATGGCCAGCACTCGGCGATTATGGCTGGATTTAATCAAGTCAGTGGCGATTTAGTGATAACACTGGATGCTGATTTGCAAAACCCACCAGAAGAGATCCCCCGGCTAGTGACGGTGGCGGAAGAAGGCTATGACGTGGTTGGCACGGTTCGATCGAACCGTCAGGACTCGCTGTTCCGTAAAACAGCCTCCCGCATGATCAATATGATGATTCAACGTGCGACTGGGAAGTCGATGGGTGACTATGGCTGCATGCTACGTGCATATCGCCGTCATATTGTTGAAGCAATGTTACACTGTCACGAACGTAGTACCTTCATTCCTATCTTGGCAAATACTTTTGCTCGCCGTACCACAGAGATCACTGTTCATCATGCTGAACGTGAGTTTGGCGATTCAAAATACAGTCTGATGAAACTGATAAATCTGATGTATGACCTGATCACCTGCTTGACGACAACGCCTTTGCGCTTGCTCAGTCTGGTGGGCAGCGTCATCGCTCTTTCGGGGTTCACACTCGCCGTCTTGTTAGTGGTTTTACGCTTGGTCTTTGGCCCTGAGTGGGCTGGCGGCGGTGTCTTCACGCTATTTGCTGTGCTGTTCATGTTCATTGGTGCCCAATTCGTGGGAATGGGGTTACTCGGGGAATATATCGGCCGTATTTATAACGATGTACGTGCACGCCCACGTTATTTTATTCAGAAAGTGGTCGGCGGTGAGCAGACCGAAAATAATCAGGAAGTAGAAAAATGAAAGCGATTGTATTTGCCTATCATGATATTGGCTGTGTTGGACTGAAAGCGCTCGTTGATGCGGGTTATGATATTCAGGCGGTATTTACCCATACTGATGATCCTAATGAGAATCGCTTTTTCTCGTCAGTCGCGCGAGTCGCCGCTGATTTGGATTTGCCGGTATTTGCCCCTGAGGATGTTAATCACCCGCTGTGGATTGAACGTATCCAAGAATTGCAGCCTGATATTATTTTCTCTTTCTATTATCGCAATATGCTTTGTGACGATATTTTATCGTCAGCGCCACGGGGTGCATTTAATTTGCATGGTTCACTTTTACCGAAATACCGAGGTCGTGCGCCGATAAACTGGGCATTAGTCAACGGAGAAACCGAAACCGGTGTGACGTTGCATCAAATGGTAAATAAAGCGGATGCAGGCCCAATTGTAGGTCAACATAAGGTCTCTATTAGCGATGCAGATACTGCATTAACGTTACATGAGAAAATGCGTGAAGCATCCCAAGAGCTGTTACGTGATTTGCTGCCAAAAATGAAAGGCACATCACTGCACTTTACTCCTCAGAATGAAGCTGAAGCCAGCTATTATGGGCGTCGCACTGCCGCTGATGGTGAAATCCATTGGCATAAATCGGCTTTTGCTATCAATAATTTAGTGCGAGCTGTGACGGAACCTTATCCTGGCGCTTTCAGTTATCTGGGGCAACGTAAATTGATTATTTGGCGTGCGCGACCGCTGGATATTGCACACGAAAAGCTCCCCGGCACGGTACTCTCCACGTCGCCACTTGTCGTGGCTTGTGGTGAAGGTGCATTGGAGATTGTGACCGGTCAGGGTGAAAGTGGTTTGTATGTTCAGGGTAACCGCCTCGCATTAGAGATGGGGATTGTGGCTGATGTGCGTTTAGCGAATAAGCCCAGTAAAACATTAAAAAGACGTACACGGGTGTTGATTCTGGGCGTGAACGGCTTTATTGGGAACCACTTAACTGAACGCTTATTACGCGATGACCGATACGAAGTTTATGGATTAGATATTGGTTCGGATGCCATTAGCCGCTTCCTCAATAACCCTTATTTCCATTTCGTGGAAGGGGATATCAGTATTCATTCTGAGTGGATCGAGTACCACATTAAAAAATGTGACGTTATCTTGCCATTAGTGGCAATCGCCACGCCTATCGAATATACCCGTAACCCATTGCGCGTATTTGAATTAGATTTTGAAGAAAACCTGAAAATTGTGCGTGATTGCGTTAAGTACAATAAGCGTATTGTCTTCCCATCCACGTCTGAAGTTTATGGCATGTGTGATGATAAAGAATTCGATGAGGACACTTCGCGACTGATTGTTGGCCCTATCAATAAACAGCGTTGGATTTATTCTGTATCCAAACAATTATTAGATCGTGTCATTTGGGCCTACGGCGCGAAAGAAAACTTAAAATTCACCTTGTTCCGTCCTTTCAACTGGATGGGGCCACGGTTGGATAATCTGGATGCAGCACGTATTGGCAGTTCTCGCGCCATTACGCAGCTTATTTTGAATCTTGTCGAAGGCTCACCGATTAAGTTGGTCGATGGTGGGGCGCAAAAACGCTGCTTTACCGATATTCATGATGGTATCGAAGCGTTGTTCCGGATTATTGAAAACCGTGATGGGTGCTGTGATGGCCAGATAATTAATATCGGCAATCCAACGAATGAAGCAAGTATTCGTGAGCTAGCTGAAATGCTACTGAACAGTTTCGAACAACATGAATTACGTGGTCACTTCCCACCATTTGCTGGTTTTAAAGATATTGAAAGCAGCGCTTATTATGGGAAAGGTTATCAAGATGTGGAATATCGTACGCCGAGTATTCGTAATGCTCGCCGCATCTTACACTGGCAACCTGAGGTAGCTTTACAACAGACCGTCGCTGAAACCCTCGATTTCTTCTTGCGTGGCGCGGTACTTGAACAGAGTGAAACTCAAAAGGACGATTATCACGTATGAAGCAAGTTGGCCTGAGAATTGATGTTGATACCTACCGTGGCACCAAGGAAGGCGTACCGTCATTACTGACTGTTTTGGAAAAATACGGGGTTAGCGCCAGTTTCTTCTTCAGTGTTGGGCCGGATAATATGGGGCGCCATTTATGGCGCCTTTTCCGACCGCGCTTTCTGTGGAAAATGCTGCGCTCAAATGCCGCCTCGCTATATGGTTGGGATATTTTGCTAGCGGGCACGGCTTGGCCAGGTAAAAAAATCGCAAAAGATCTGGGGCCGATCATGAAAGCTACGCTGGAGTCAGGTCATGAGGTCGGTTTACATGCATGGGACCACCAAGGCTGGCAAGCGCGTGTTGCATCGTGGACGATGCAGCAACTGACTGATCAAGTACAATTGGGCGTAGATGCGTTACAACGCAGCATTCAACAGCCGGTAACTTGTTCTGCCTCTGCGGGGTGGCGGGCTGATGGTCGTGTTCTCGCGGTCAAGCAGCCATTTTCATTTCGCTATAACAGTGATTGCCGTGGTACGCATCCTTTTCGACCACAATTACCTGATGGCAGCTTAGGCAGCGTACAAATCCCTGTCACATTACCGACTTACGACGAAGTTGTCGGCAGCGAGGTGCGTGCTGAAGATTTTAATGATTTTATTATTGCGGCTATTTTGCGTGACCAAGGCGTTCCGGTTTATACCATCCATGCAGAAGTTGAAGGCATGTCTCAGGCCGACATGTTTGAGCAGTTATTGCTTCGGGCAAAAAAACAAAATATCCAGTTTTGCCCTCTCAACGAACTTTTACCTGAGAATTTGGATTCATTACCCGTGGGCAAGATCGTACGTGCAGCCTTTCCTGGCCGAGAAGGTTGGTTAGGATGTCAGACTGAAATAAAGGGTGCAGGATGAGTGTATTAAAAAGAAGTGGGGTTGTACTGCTATCGCTATTTTTTGTGCTGGTTTATCTATTACCCGTCAATAGCCGCTTATTTTGGCAACCTGATGAAACACGCTATGCAGAAATAAGCCGTGAAATGTTGCAACGTGGCGATTGGATTGTGCCGCATTTGCTGGGTATTCGTTATTTTGAAAAACCGATCGCGGGATATTGGTTCAATAATATTAGTCAGTGGATATTCGGCGACACCAATTTTGCCGTTCGTTTTGGCTCAATTTTCAGTACAGCCATCAGTGCGATATTGGTTTATTGGTTGGCCAATTTGTTATGGCGAAATCGCTCGACATCCGTATTAGCAACCTTAATTTATCTCTCCATGTTGTTGGTGTTTAGTATTGGCACCTATGCAGTTCTTGACCCAATGATTTCATTGTGGCTGACTGCGTCGATGGTCTGTTTTTATCTCACGTTAAGAGCAAAAACCTCAGCACAGAAAGTAGGGGCTTATTTGTTGCTTGGCCTTGCCTGCGCGATGGGGTTCATGACCAAAGGCTTTCTGGCGTTGGCCATTCCTGTCATTTCTGTATTGCCGATTGTCATACAGCAAAAACGAATAAAAGAACTGCTTATTTTTGGCCCACTGGCGATACTAAGTGCGGTGCTATTAAGTCTGCCTTGGGGCTTGGCGATTGCCCAACGTGAACCTGATTTTTGGCATTACTTCTTCTGGGTTGAACATATTCAACGATTTGCCGAGCAAGATGCGCAACATAAAGCGCCAATCTGGTATTACCTACCGATTTTATGTCTTGGTGTTTTGCCGTGGTTGGGATTATTGCCTGGTGCGCTTCTCAAAGGGTGGCGTGAACGCGTTACGCGACCAGAATTGTTCTTTTTACTCAGTTGGGTACTGATGCCGTTGCTATTTTTTAGTGTGGCAAAAGGCAAATTACCGACGTACATCCTACCCTGCATGGCACCGCTCTCATTGCTGATGGCGGCTTACGCGACAGATTGTGCAAATAGTCTGCGCATGCGTGCATTAAAAATAAACGGCATGATAAACCTCGTCTTTGGGGTGGTCTGTGCATTAGCTGTATTAGTGATTGGCTTAGGGCTAGTCAGTCACTTGGTGGCTTATGGGCCGCAAGAAAACCTCAAAGTGGTCCTTGGTGTGCTTTCCTTTGCTGGATGGGGGCTGGTGGGGTTCATTACGTTGCGCCATAACGCCCGCCATTGGCGCTGGGCAGCGGCATGTCCATTAGTGTTCATTCTGTTGGTTGCTTACCTTATCCCGCAGCAGGTGATTGATAGCAAACAGCCACAAAGTTTTATTCAGAATAATATCGATGAGCTAAAAAGTAGTCGATATGTTCTCACTGATAGTGTGGGTGTCGCAGCAGGATTAGCATGGGAACTGAAACGTAGCGATATCCTGATGTTCAATGAGAAGGGCGAGTTAACGTATGGTTTGAACTATGCAGACAGCCAAGATCAATTCGTCAGTGGTGAAGATTTCAGCCAATGGCTGGCACATGCAAGGCAACAAGGTGATGTATCGCTAGTGGTACAAATGTCTCGCGAGGGGGAAATTCCTGCTAATTTACCTGCGGCAGATAAGGTTAAGTTGATGAATCGGTTGGCTCTTTTGTGGTACAAAAAATCACAATGACAAGCTACCTGCTTTTAGTCATGGTCAGCTTATTGACCTGTGCGGGCCAGTTGTGTCAAAAACAAGCAGCGCAATGTTGGGAACAGTCTCATGAAGCGAGGCTGGCCCTGACATTGCGTTGGCTTGCCTTGGCTGTGTTATTACTCGGTTTGGGGATGTTGCTGTGGCTACGTCTATTGCAACATCTACCGCTGAGTGTCGCCTATCCGTTACTCAGTTTTAACTTCGTGTTGGTCACACTGGCTGCTCAGTTATTCTATGGCGAAAAGGCAACTGTTCGCCATTGGTTGGGGATCGCCGCTATCATGTTAGGCATTCTGTTAATAAGTTGGCATTGATGAAAGGTTATCTGTGGGGAATTGGCAGTGTGGTATTGGTGACGCTGGCCCAATTAATGTTGAAGTGGGGGATGATGCACACGCCTTTGATGTCTTTAGCTGATATCAATGCGGAATTTTTAGCGCGCCATCTTACACAATTATTCGCAGTGACCTTGGGGCTGATAGGGTATGCTTTCTCCATGCTATGCTGGTTTTTTGCCTTAAAATACTTGCCTCTCAATCGTGCTTACCCGCTACTCAGTCTCAGCTACGCACTGGTTTATTTGGCCGCGGTGTTACTACCTTGGTTCAATGAGCCAGCAACGCTACTGAAAACGATCGGGGCAGGTTTCATTCTATTGGGCATCTGGTTGGTCAATTCAAAACAGCTTAAAGTTGATTAAAGCCATTATCTCATTCATATAACTTGTTTTTTCCGCACTCGATAGCTAAATTAGCCCTAATGATGCCTGTTGCTAGCCAGATGTCCCGCCGTAAATCTCGTTGTCCGGTGAATTGGCTGAGCCCTTACCCTTGGTGAAATATCGATGCGGATGCGTTTCTGGATCTTTCTGGTCAGCATGATTCTAGCCGGTTGTAGCAGCCATGCTCCGACACCAAGTGGTCATTTGTCTGATTCTATTGTGGTGGTTGCCAAACTGAACGAGCAATTGCGTCAATGGGAAGGTACGCCTTATCGTAATGGTGGATTGGATCAGCGCGGCGTTGATTGCTCTGGATTTGTTTACCGTACGTTCCGCGATCGTTTTGATATGCAATTACCCCGCACGACAGTGGCACAAACCACACTTGGGACGAAAGTCTCTCGTGATGAGTTGATGCCCGGCGATTTAGTCTTCTTCAAAACTGGTAGCGGTCAGAATGGGCTACATGTCGGTATATACGATACTAATGATGAATTCATTCACGCTTCAACCAGTAAAGGCGTTATCCGCTCATCGCTAGAAAATGTGTACTGGAAACGTGTCTACTGGCAAGCGCGCCGTATCTAAGTAGGATATTGAATCGATAGGTTCAACCTGAAGATATCGGCACGGGTTATGTTATCTTAGTGGCTGCCTATTTTGGTTCGGAGCCGCGTTTATGTCATCCCTTCGCTTACTCATTTCTGACTCTTATGACCCTTGGTTTAATCTGGCGGTAGAAGAGTGTATTTTCCGCCAAATGTCCCCTGATCAGCGGGTACTTTTTTTGTGGAGAAACGCGAATACTGTGGTCATTGGCCGCGCCCAGAATCCGTGGAAAGAGTGTAATACTCGGCGTATGGAGCAAGATGGCGTGAAGTTGGCACGCCGTAGCAGCGGTGGCGGGGCCGTTTTTCATGACTTGGGCAATACCTGTTTTACCTTTATGGCGGGTAAACCGGAATACGATAAAACCATATCCACTCAAATTATTCTCAATGCACTGTCCTCATTGGGCATTCAAGCTACGGCTTCCGGCCGTAATGACCTCGTGGTGATCAAAGAGGATGGCGAGCGTAAAGTGTCGGGTTCAGCTTATAAAGAAACCAAAGATCGAGGCTTCCATCATGGCACGCTATTGCTGAGTGCTGATCTGAACCGTTTGGCAGATTACCTCAACCCCGATCCTAAAAAATTGCAGGCGAAAGGGATTACCTCGGTACGCTCACGAGTCACCAATTTAGTGGAACTGTTACCGGGGATCGACCACCAGCAAATTTGTGCTGCCATTGAACAGTCATTCTTCGATTATTACGATGAGACAGTTGCCGCAGAAATCATCTCGCCACAGGCTTTGCCTGACCTACCGGGTTTCGTGGAGCAATTTGCCAAACAGAGCAGTTGGGCATGGAATTTCGGTCAGGCACCCGCTTTTAGCCATTTGGTCGATACCCGCTTTGCTTGGGGCGGAATTGAGCTACATTTTGATGTATTACAGGGTGCAATCGATCGCTGCCAAATCTTTACTGACAGTTTGAATCCAGCGCCATTGGAGGCATTGGCAGATCGCTTGCAAGGAGTGGCATATCAGCCGGATGCCATCCACGCTGTGTGTGAGCAATTAAGTGATGATTTCCCTGAGTCGCAAGCTGAGTTGCAGCAAGTTCAGCACTGGCTGGTGGAGGTATTACGGTAATGGTCTCAGATAATATTGCTGGCGCTAATAACACGCTCGAGTTCGATAATGCACCACAATTTAAGAACAGCTACGCACATCAATTGCAGGGTTTCTATACGCCATTAGCACCCACGCCATTAAAAGGCGCGCGGTTGCTCTATCATAGTGAGCCATTGGCGCGAGAACTGGGGTTAGATGCCAGTTGGTTTAGTGGCCCCAAAGCGGCTATCTGGTCGGGCGATGCGGTTTTACCCGGTATGGAGCCGTTGGCGCAAGTCTACAGTGGTCACCAATTTGGTATGTGGGCGGGCCAGTTGGGTGATGGACGCGGTATTTTGCTGGGGGAGCAGCAACTCAGTGATGGCCGCAGCATGGATTGGCATTTGAAAGGTGCGGGTCTAACCCCCTATTCGCGAATGGGAGATGGCCGTGCCGTGTTGCGTTCTGTGGTCAGAGAGTTTTTGGCCTCAGAAGCCTTGCACCATTTGGGGATACCAACCACCCGAGCATTGACCATCGTCACCAGTAATCATCCTGTTTATCGTGAGCAACCAGAGCGCGGTGCGATGCTATTGCGGGTGGCTGAAAGCCATGTGCGTTTCGGCCATTTCGAGCATTTTTATTATCGGCAACAACCTGAGCAGGTTAAGCAACTTGCAGACTACGTTATTGCTCGCCATTGGCCGCAGTGGGTAGGGCAATCAGAGGTTTACTTATTGTGGTTTACCGACGTCGTCAAACGCACTGCGCGTTTAATGGCCCACTGGCAAACCGTCGGTTTTGCCCATGGTGTGATGAATACCGATAATATGTCGATTCTGGGTATCACTATGGATTATGGCCCATTCGGTTTTCTTGATGATTATGTCCCAGGCTATATCTGCAATCACTCCGATCACCAAGGTCGATATGCATTCGATAATCAACCTGCTGTTGCGCTATGGAACCTGCATCGGTTAGGGCAAGCGCTGTCTGGCTTGATGTCAGTGCAGCAATTAGAGTTGGCACTAGAGGCATATGAACCGGAGCTTATGGCCGCTTATGGTCAACAGATGCGTGCTAAGTTGGGCTTTACTGAAAAAAACGAGCAAGATAATGATTTGTTGACGGAATTATTGAGCTTAATGATCATAGAAGGTCGCGATTATACTCGTACATTCCGTTTGTTGAGCGAGGTTGAAGTCAATTCGGCGCAATCGCCATTGCGGGATGATTTTGTTGATAGAGCTAGCTTTGACAGCTGGTACAACCGCTATCGTTCACGCTTGAAACAAGAATCGGTAGAGGATGCTCAGCGTCAGCTGCTCATGAAAGCAGTGAATCCAAAGTATATTTTGCGTAACTATTTGGCTCAGCACGCGATTGAGCACGCGGAAATAGAGGATATACAGCCATTGCAGCGTTTGCATCAGGCATTGCAGCAACCCTTCGCTGATCAGCCTGAGTTTGATGACCTTGCGGCTTTACCGCCCGATTGGGGAAAGCATCTGGAAATCTCTTGCTCAAGCTAATGTTCGCTAACGCTACACACTTCAGATGACTAAATGCAGTGATATGACTTAATACAGTGATAGAACAGAAGCTTATTGAGGGACCCATTGGGCCTTTTGTTCTGCTCTATCACTGCGCGAGTTAAAATCGGCTACTAACAGCATCGGCCAGTAAGCTCAACAGTTGCTCGGTATCGGCCCAATTCAGGCATGGGTCAGTGATAGATTGCCCATAGGTCAGCGGTTGTCCGGCAACGATTTTCTGCGTTCCTTCGATCAAGAAGCTTTCGGCCATCACTCCGACGATAGCGGTTGAGCCGTTGCGGATCTGCTGACCGACATCGGCAGCAACTTCCAGTTGGCGACGGTGCATTTTCTGGCAATTGCCGTGGCTGAAATCCACCACCAAATGCTCCGGTAAATCAAACTCACGTAAGCTGTCACAAGCGGCTGCGATATCTGATGCGCCATAGTTAGGGGTTTTACCGCCACGCATAATGATGTGCCCGTAAGGATTCCCGCTAGTTTGGTAAATCGTCATCTGGCCATTTTTATCAGGTGATAAAAACATATGGCTGGCCTGAGAGGCACGGATAGCATCAATGGCAATACGAGTATTACCGTCAGTCCCATTTTTGAAACCGACAGGACAAGAGAGTGCAGAGGCCATTTCTCGGTGAATTTGGCTTTCAGTGGTCCGCGCGCCAATTGCGCCCCAACTGATTAGGTCGGCGATGTATTGACCGGTCACCATATCTAAGAATTCGGTTGCGGTCGGTAGCCCTAGTTCATTGACTGCCAGCAACAATCGACGTGCCATCTCCATACCAAGATTGACCTGACAAGAACCATCAAGAGCAGGGTCGGAAATCAACCCTTTCCAGCCCACGACGGTGCGTGGTTTTTCGAAGTAAGTGCGCATGACGATTTCGAGGCTGTCTTGATAACGCTCACGTAATACATTCAAGCGTGTAGCATAATCAATGGCAGCATCAAGGTCATGAATAGAACAAGGGCCAACAACAACTAACAGGCGTGGGTCTTCACCGGTGAGTATTTTCTCAATCCGTTTACGTGACGCTGTCACGTTATCTGCAATGGCCTCAGAGATCGGCAACTTTTCCGCCAGTTGTAATGGCGTAACTAAGCTGTCGATGCGCGCGGTCCGCAGTTCATCTGTTTTGTGCATGGAAAGTCTCTAAATCTGTTCTTCTCTGCGGCAGGAATACCGAGAAGTGATGGCGATCACAATAAACCAAAATGCGATGAATTCAACCGCCTTCCCGCTATTAATACGAATTTTTATAAAATAAATTACAAATAATAAATTTGGCGAATAATCAATCAGAACATCCGGCGGCTTAGCCCCAATATATCCAGAATTTTGGTGGAGATCTCTTCCACAGAGTAGTTGGTAGAATTCAGATAGCGAATCTGATTTTTACGAAATAATGCTTCGACTTCACCTACTTCCATTCGGCATTGGCGCAGTGATGCGTAACGGCTATTTTCTCGTCGTTCTTCGCGAATAGCCGCCAGACGCTCAGGGTTAATTGTCAGGCCAAATAGTTTGTGCTGAAAGGGTTTCAGTGCGGCAGGAAGCTGCAAATTATCCATATCATCGGCGATAAAGGGATAGTTGGCAGCACGAATTCCAAATTGCATGGCTAAATAGAGGCTGGTGGGGGTTTTACCACAACGGGAAACGCCTAATAAAATCACCTGTGCTTGGTCCAGATTACGCAGAGAAATGCCATCATCGTGGGCTAGAGCATAGTCGATAGCGGCTATGCGAGCATCGTATTTGCTGAGATTGCTTTCGGTTAAACCATGAGTGCGATTAAGCACGGGTTGTGGCGAGACGCCAAGTTCACTCTGGAGCGGTGCGACCAAAGCCTGCACGATGTCTTGACAGAACCCTTCACTGTGCTGGATGAGTTCCCGCACCTCAGGGCTGATTATCGAATAAAACACCAGTGGTCTGACGCCGGTTTGTTGGTAAATATCATTAATTTTTTGGCAAACCTCTTGTGCTCTGGCAGCACTTTCAACAAATGGCAACGTAAAGGTGGTGGCTTTAACCGGAAATTGTGACAAAACGGCATGCCCCAGAACTTCTGCGGTAATAGCTGTCCCATCCGAAATATAAAACACACTTCTCTCCACGCGGACTCCTCGATATTTTGCTGTTGGGATAAATGACCTTCCTTAAAAGACCATCATTGTGCAAGTTTAGCGCAATCAGTGTGCCTTATTCGGCAACACGGTAAAGTGTTTGCTGCCAGAATCACCCAAAAATAACTTTTCTTGTTGGCTTGATCGATTCACCTGTCCATGGGGTATGGATGATTATGCTAGTCTAAAACATATCCTTCGTCCTTGAAGCTGCAGGGGTGTTAGCGGCACGCACTCACCCGAATCACTTACTGATGTAAGCTCATCGGGATTCGTTTGTTTGCTGCCTACCTGCAACTCCAATGACTTTGGAGATGCCCTTTGGATTTGAAGCTGCAGGGATGTTTGCAGCCGATCTGCGCATCAATGACTTTGGGTGTTGCTGATTTATCAGCTGCGGTAATCACGATTTGTCCCCTACAGACGGTATCGTCACTATAAACAATGTAAAAAGGATTGTTTCGATGTCCAACAACGGCCTAAACCTGTGTAATGTGCTTTGGTACAACCAGCTTGGCATGCAAGATGTTGATCGGGTTGGCGGCAAGAATGCCTCCCTGGGTGAAATGATAACCAACCTTTCTGAACTGGGTGTTTCGGTACCCAATGGCTTCGCCACAACCGCTCAGGCGTTTAATGACTTTCTGGAGCAAAGTGGTGTTAACCAACGTATCTATCAACTGTTAGATCAGACCGACGTTGATGATATTGCGGCATTGGCCAAAGCCGGCGCGCAGATTCGTCAATGGGTCATTGAGACGCCATTCCATCCTGAATTCGAACAATCCATCCATCAAGCCTATCAGCAGTTAGCCGACGGTGAGCCAGAAGCATCTTTTGCTGTGCGCTCATCGGCAACCGCCGAAGATATGCCGGATGCTTCTTTTGCGGGTCAGCAAGAAACCTTCCTCAATGTGCAGGGAATTGATGCGGTGATGATTGCCATCAAGCATGTTTTCGCTTCACTGTTTAACGACCGCGCGATCTCTTACCGTGTGCATCAGGGTTACGATCACCGTGGCGTGGCGTTATCTGCGGGTGTACAACGCATGGTACGTTCAGATCTCGCTTCTTCCGGTGTGATGTTTACCATTGATACTGAGTCAGGTTTTGATCAGGTGGTATTTATCACCGCGGCACATGGTTTAGGCGAAATGGTGGTGCAGGGGGCAGTAAACCCAGATGAGTTTTACGTCCACAAGCCGACACTGCGCAACAATAAGCCGGCGATAGTGCGCCGAAATATGGGTTCGAAAAAGATCCGCATGGTCTATGCCGATAGCCAGGAGCATGGTAAGCAGGTTCAGATAGAAGATGTACCAGAGGCACAACGCAATCGTTTCGCTCTTAGCGATGATGAAGTTGAAGCGCTGGCGCGGCAGGCATTGTTGATTGAAGAGCATTATGGCCGTCCGATGGACATCGAGTGGGCCAAAGATGGTCATAATGGCAAGCTGTATATCGTGCAGGCGCGTCCCGAAACGGTGCGTTCCAACGAGCAAGTGATGGAACGTTATCAATTGAATAACCAAAGCAATGTGTTGGTCGAAGGGCGTGCGATTGGCCATCGTATTGGTGCGGGGCCAGTTAAGGTCATTCATGATATCAGCGAGATGGATCGCATTCAGGCTGGTGATGTGCTGGTGACGGACATGACAGACCCTGATTGGGAACCGATCATGAAAAAAGCCGCGGCCATTGTCACTAACCGTGGCGGTCGCACCTGTCATGCGGCGATTATTGCCCGTGAGCTAGGCATCCCTGCTGTCGTGGGTTGTGGCAACGCCACGGACCTGTTGAAAGAGGGGCAGAATGTCACGGTTTCCTGCGCTGAAGGGGATACGGGCTACGTGTATCACGAGCTACTCGACTTCTCAATTCAAAGCTCGCAGGTTACTGAGCTGCCAGATTTACCCCTCAAAATAATGATGAACGTTGGTAATCCAGACCGCGCGTTTGACTTTGCCCGCTTGCCGAATGAGGGCGTAGGTTTGGCGCGTTTGGAATTTATTATCAACCGTATGATTGGTGTGCACCCGAAAGCGCTGCTTGAGTTCGACAAGCAAGAACCGGCGATTCAGGCTGAAATCAAAGCGTTAATGAATGGCTATGACGATCCGGTTGAGTTTTATGTGGGTCGCTTGACCGAAGGAATTTCAACTTTAGGGGCGGCATTCTGGCCTAAACGTGTGATTGTGCGTTTGTCAGATTTCAAGTCTAACGAGTACGCAAATCTCGTGGGCGGTGAAGCCTATGAACCCCATGAAGAGAATCCGATGTTGGGCTTCCGTGGCGCAGGGCGTTATGTCGCAGACAGTTTCCGCGATTGTTTTGCGTTGGAGTGCGAAGCCGTTAAACGGGTGCGCAATGTGATGGGGTTGACCAACGTCGAAGTGATGGTGCCATTTGTTCGTACCGTGGCGCAGGCAGAGGCTGTTGTGGCTGAATTAGCGCGCCAAGGGCTGAAACGTGGCGAAAATGGTTTGAAGCTCATTATGATGTGCGAAATTCCATCTAATGCGCTGTTGGCCGACCAGTTCTTAGCGCATTTTGATGGTTTTTCAATTGGCTCAAACGATATGACTCAGCTGACGTTGGGGCTAGATCGCGATTCAGGCGTGGTATCTGAGTTGTTTGATGAACGTAATGAGGCAGTCAAGGCTCTGTTATCAATGGCGATTCAGGCGGCAAAACGACAGGGTAAATATGTCGGTATCTGCGGCCAAGGCCCGTCGGACCATGAAGATTTTGCGTTATGGTTGATGGAGCAAGGGATTGACAGTTTATCGCTTAACCCTGATACCGTCGTGCAAACTTGGCTAAGTTTAGCGCAACAAGCGAAGCACTGATTAATCACTGTGCTATCAGTTATCTAACACTATTAATCCGCAGTTCAAGCTGCGGATTTTTTATCTGTATCTAATACAAGTCAATTGAAAATAGCGATAGTTGAATAGTTAACTTGGCAGGATTAACGATAATGAGAATGAAAATATCATAATAAAAAAAAAGCCCGTCTTAGGTGACAGGCAAAGACTACACACAGCAATTCGTATATTCGATTACAGATATTTAAATAAAGCATCGTGCCATGATTTATTTAAACGCCTTGGGGAAAGCGATATCTCATAATAATAATATGAGAATTCCATGAGTTAGTCATTAAGAATCATCTGAATAAGATAGATAAAACAAATACTTCATACTGAAGTGATTTCGGAGGGTTATTAATAATTAACTTATTTAATACTAATGCAATGGATGGCTAAGAATAAGAAATCGGGAATTAACGAGGATATTATTTAATATAATAGCGAATGGTGCTGGATATTAGAGGGGGAGTAGCATAATTCCCCCCCTTTAAAAACTAAAGCTCGTCCAAATGCTTAGCAACTTCTTTAATGCTTTCTTCTGGTTCAGGGGCTTCACTAACCCAAGCCGCCGTTAGGCGGTAAGAAATCGCTAATACAACAGGGCCGATAAATAACCCGATCATACCAAATGAGAGTAAGCCGCCAATCACACCAGAGAGGATAAGGATCATCGGCATATCGGCTTCCATACGGATAAGATATGGCCGCAAGAAATTGTCCATGGTCCCGACGATACAACTCCATACCAACAATACCGTGCCCCAAGTCGTATCACCGGTCCAATACAACCAAATAATCGCGGGGACCAGTATCAACAGGGGGCCAAGCTGAGCGACACAACAGATAAACATGAGCACAGTTAAGAGGGTGGCATATTGAATACCCGCAATGGCTAGGCCAATCCCGCCCAATATTGCTTGTACTAGCGCTGTAACCACCACACCTAATGCGACGGCTCGAATGGCTTTCGCGGCCAAGACCACAACCGCATCCCCGCGTTTGTCTGCTGCGCGAACGGCGAAATGGCGAATAGCCAAACCAACTTGCTCACCATGGATATAAAGTAAAATGCTAAACAGCACCATTAATGCCAGATGAATTAAAAAATAACCAACATGAGCAGCTTGGGCCACCAACCAAGTCGCGGCTGCACCGATATAAGGTTGAGCTTTGGCGATTAATACATTGCCGCCGCCAGCAATGAGTGTATGCCAAGTGCTGTACAGTTTATCTCCCACCATCGGGACCGACTGCAACCAAGTGACATCCGGCATGCGTAAATTAGAAGGGCTAGATGCCCATTGGATAAGTGGACCGCTATTTTCCACTAAGCTACTGACCAACAGTGCGAGGGGAATAACAAAGAGCAGAATCAGCAGTAGACTCATGATGACCACTGCGAGCCATCGTTTACCCCAGAGGAGTTTTTGCAGCCGAGCCAACAGGGGCCAAGTGGCAATCACCACCATACCAGCCCAGGAAAAGCCCATAATAAAAGGCTGTACCACCCAAAAACTGGCGATGATCATTATCATAATGAAAATCACCCCAAACATCAGTCTAGGTAAATCGAAACGACGTTGCTGCGGGTAGTTCATCAGTGGGTTCTCACTTCGAAAGTCATGGCAAGGTGGCCATGGCACGATTTATTTCTGTATCGAAAAGATTATTTCAGCCCTAATCATGGTGTATTTCTTCAACTTTTAACAGACACCACTTAATTTTACTTATGATTTTAGGAAAAAAATGGCATCTATAAAGTCATGAATATCCGGAGGTCGAGATCACCCTGAAAAAATCTATTTTCTATCAGGTATGGCTATTATTGATGCAATATAAAATTTTGAAACTCAATGGGTTATTGTCGTATTTATGCTTGGCCTCTCGCCATCACTTTCCCATCATGCTGAATTGGCATAAATTATTCGACAAAGGTGATCACGAACAGATAATCTTTGAGCGGAACAACAAACACACATACCTATAGATAGGGTCACACTAATGATCCCACATATTTCTCAAGCGCCGGGTGTCGTTCAGTTGGTGCTGGATTTTTTGGATGCTTTGAAGCAAAACGGATTTACCGGCGATACTGCCACGAATTATGCCGATCGCCTGACGATGGCGACGGATAACAGCATTTATCAACTGCTGCCCGATGCCGTTGTTTTCCCACGTTCGACGGCAGATGTGGCCTTGATTGGCCGCTTAGCTGGGCAAGAAAGTTTCAAGTCGTTGGTCTTTACACCGCGCGGTGGTGGCACTGGCACTAATGGTCAGGCGTTGAACACCGGCATCGTGGTGGATATGTCGCGCCATATGAATCGTATTATCGAGATTAATGTGGAGCAAGGCTGGGTGCGGGTTGAAGCTGGCGTGATTAAAGATCAGCTCAATCAATATCTACGGCCATTTGGCTATTTCTTCTCGCCAGAATTGTCGACCAGTAATCGCGCCACCTTGGGGGGTATGATTAATACCGATGCCTCTGGGCAGGGGTCTTTGGTGTACGGCAAAACTTCCGATCACGTGCTGGGCTTGCGGGCTATTTTACTCGGTGGGGAGATGCTGGACACCCGCGCCATGCCGACGGCACTAGCGGAAACGATTGCTCAGGAGGATTCTGTCGCGGGGAGAATCTACCAGACTGTGCTCAATCGATGTCGTGATCAGCGTGAACTGATTCTGGAGAAATTCCCCAAACTAAATCGTTTTCTAACCGGTTATGATTTGCGCCATGTGTTCAGTGATGATCTGCAGACCTTTGACTTAACGCGCATTCTAACGGGTGCTGAAGGGACATTGGCCTTTATTACTGAAGCCACATTGGACATTACGCCCCTGCCTAAAGTGCGTCGTTTGGTCAATGTGAAATATGACTCTTTTGATTCTGCACTACGCAATGCGCCTTTTATGGTCGAAGCCAAAGCGTTGTCAGTGGAAACGGTGGATTCTAAAGTCCTCAATCTGGCGAAAGAAGACATTGTTTGGCATTCGGTCAATGAGTTAATTACTGATGTGCCGAACCAAGAGATGCTGGGGCTGAATATTGTTGAGTTCGCAGGTGATGATAAAGCCCTTATCGACGGACAAATGGAATCACTTTGTCAGCGTTTGGATGATTTGATCTCTGCTAAAGAAGGCGGGGTGATTGGTTATCAGATTTGCAGTGAGCTGGCAGGAATTGAGCGTATTTATGCGATGCGCAAAAAAGCGGTGGGTCTGTTAGGGAACAGCAAAGGGCAGGCTAAGCCAATTCCATTTGCGGAAGATACCTGCGTACCGCCACAACACTTAGCTGATTATATCGTTGAGTTCCGCCAATTACTGGATAGCCATAACCTGACATATGGCATGTTTGGACACGTGGATGCAGGCGTATTGCATGTGCGTCCGGCGTTAGATATGTGCGATCCGCAGCAAGAAATGCTGATGAAGCAGATATCCGATGAGGTGGTGCAACTGACGGCGCGTTATGGTGGCTTGCTGTGGGGGGAACACGGTAAAGGCTTCCGCGCAGAATATAGCCCTGATTTCTTCGGCGAAGAGCTGTATAGCGAATTAAGGCGTATTAAGTCTGCCTTTGACCCCGATAATCGCTTGAACCCTGGGAAAATTTGCTCACCGTTAGCCAGTGATGCGCCGATGATGAAAGTGGATACCGCCGATAAACGTGGCACGTTGGATCGCCGTATTCCGCTGGATGTCAGAACGTCATTCCGTGGTGCGATGGAATGTAATGGCAATGGGCTGTGTTTTAACTTTGACGCCCGTAGCCCGATGTGCCCGTCAATGAAGATTACCGGTGATCGCATTCACTCCCCCAAAGGCCGTGCTGCACTGGTACGGGAGTGGTTGCGATTGCTTTCCGAACAAGGGGTTGATCCAGTGGCGTTGGAGCAAGGCCTTGCCACTAAAAGGCCTAGCTTGCGTGATCTAATCGATAAAACGCGTAATACGTGGCATGCCAGTAAAGGGGATTATGATTTCTCCCATGAAGTCAAAGAGGCGATGTCGGGCTGTCTGGCCTGTAAAGCCTGTTCGACACAGTGCCCGATAAAAATTGATGTACCGGGGTTCCGCTCGCGTTTTCTTCAGTTGTATCACACTCGTTATCATCGACCGCTGCGTGATTATGTGGTGGCTGGCGTGGAGAGCTACGCACCTTTAATGGCGAAGACGCCGAAAGTCTTTAATTTCTTTTTGAAACAACCGTGGGTGGGTGCGTTAAGCCGCAAGAGTATCGGGATGGTGGATTTACCGATGCTGTCTAGCCCTTCACTGAAGCAATCATTATCGGGTCACTATGCCAGCACCATGACGTTGGAACAGTTGGAAAAACTGCCTGAGTCTGAACGGCGTCAGCACGTGTTGATCGTACAAGATCCTTTCACCAGTTATTATGATGCGCAAGTGGTTGCCGACTTTGTTCGGCTGGTAGAAAAGCTAGGCTTTAATCCTGTGCTGTTACCTTTTTCACCCAATGGCAAGGCACAGCATATTAAAGGCTTCCTACAACGCTTTGCCAAAACTGCGCGCAAGACGGCTGATTTTCTGAATCGCGTCGCGTTATTGGGCATGCCAATGGTCGGTGTTGATCCCGCGCTGGTGCTCTGTTATCGCGATGAATACAAAGAAATTTTGGGCGATACCCGTGGTGATTTTAATGTGCAATTGGTGCATGAGTGGTTACAGGTGGCATTGGCGGAGCAACCTGAACAGCAGATGAGTGGTGAGTCTTGGTACTTGTTTGGTCATTGTACTGAAAGCACTGCGTTGCCAGCGAGTAGCCAACATTGGGCATCGATATTTTCCCGCTATGGTGCCAAGTTAGAAAATGTCAGTGTTGGGTGTTGTGGCATGGCGGGCACTTATGGTCATGAAGCGAAGAACATCGATAATTCGCTGGGTATCTACGCATTGTCGTGGCAGCAAGCACTGCAAAAGCTGCCGGGTAAACGTTGCTTAGCTACTGGGTATTCGTGCCGCAGTCAGGTCAAACGTATTGAGGGTAATGGATTGCGGCATCCGTTACAGGCTTTACTCGAATTAGTTTAACGCGCTGTAATAAAGCCGCAAATCCCGCTGAGCTGACGCTGGTCAGTGATGCGGGTGAGAGAAAGCAGCTAACACCGCTGCAACTTCAACAGGAAGGGATACCCCAAACTAATTGGAGTTGCAGGTAGGCAGCAAATGAACGAATCCCGCTGAGCTGACGCTGGTCAGTGATGCGGGTGAGAGAAAGCAGCTAACACCGCTGCAACTTCAACAGGAAGGGATACCCCAAACTAATTGGAGTTGCAGGTAGGCAGCAAATGAACGAATCCCGCTGAGCTGACGTTGGTCAGTGATGCGGGTGAGAGAAAGCAGCTAACACCGCTGCAACTTCAATTAGGAAGGGGAGGATGAATGCTTTGGAAACGAACGGCCACACTCGAACAACTCAACCAACAAAGCCAAGGCTGCATGCTAGGGCACCTGGGTATTGAGTTTACTCGGTTCTCCGATGACGAACTAGAAGCGACGATGCCAGTTGATCACCGGACGACTCAGCCTTTTGGTCTATTACATGGCGGGGCATCTGTGGTGCTGGCAGAATCGCTCGGTTCGATGGCGGGCTACTTGTGCACCATTGAGGGCCAGCAGATTGTTGGGTTAGAAATTAACGCTAACCACTTGAAAGCGGTGCGTTCTGGCAAAGTGCGTGGTTGTTGCCGCGCGATTCATGTGGGCCGTAGCCATCAGGTGTGGCAAATAGAGATTTACGATGAGCAGGACCACCTGTGTTGTACCTCTCGCTTAACGACCGCAGTACTGACGCGCTAACCTTAGTCTCCATCATTCCTCTATTTCTACCGCGACCTTGCTCAGGGCCATAATGGCCTTGAGCCACTCAAAATATCCCGTGCTTATCGCTTGAATGCTTTGAGGTTCATTGTGCTTTCAATGCTTAGCGATTCGGCACTGTTAATACTTTGATCGGTGATCGTTTGAGGGTATATCAATTCGATAAATACATCGAATCACTCTGATAGGTTTCCCCCACAGGTGTTTTCAGCTAAAATTAATTTAGAAATAGGTATTTTCTATGAATGTTTAAAAACGCAAAGGCTGACTGCGATTAGCCTTTGATATAGCAAGGGATATGAGCATCGCTGCGAAATTTATTGATTAATTTCAGCGTGATAAAAGTGCACTTGTTCCGCTAGACCTCTTCGGCCATCGCAGCATGCTTCTTTCGTTGCCGCCTCTTTCAAGGTTAAAACGGCACTTTTCTTAATATCCCTGCAAAACAAACGGTTGAAGTGATAATTATTATCACTACCATTGTGAACATTCTGTGTTGGTTCACTCATAATCAGCTAGCAAATCTTTAACCTGAAATGGACTGCATCCAACATCATTGGGTGATTGAGAAACATGAGGTAGGGCATATGCAACAGGAATCAGTCGGCACATTTTCACTCGATGATAATGTCTGGCAAGGCGTCACCATCACGGACAGTGCTGCGGCACAAATTACGCGGCTCATGCAGCAAGATCCGCAAGTTAAAGGGTTGCAACTCGGGGTCAAGCAGTCAGGTTGTGCAGGGTTTGCCTACGTGATGGATATGGCGAAAGAACCCGCCAATGACTGTCTTGTTTTTGAGCACGGTAGTGCCAGACTTTATGTGCCACTGAAAGCGATGCCATTTATTGATGGTACCGAGGTGGATTATGTCCGCGAAGGGCTAAACCAGATCTTCAAATTTAATAATCCTAAAGCTCAGCATTCCTGTGGGTGTGGCGAGAGTTTTGGCGTTTGAGCGATGTAAACGAAATGACACGAAGCAATGTTGAAGTTCCTGATGATGTGCAGGCTTGGGTCAGCGATGGTCGCTACAAAGAAGGCTTTTTTACCCAGTTAGCGACCGATGAACTGGCCAAAGGTATCAATGAAGATGTGATACGTGCTATCTCTGCTAAACGCAATGAACCTGAGTGGATGTTGGAATTTCGTCTCGGTGCCTATCGTAGCTGGCTAGAGATGGAAGAGCCGCATTGGCTAAAAGCACATTATAAGAGCTTGGATTACCAAGATTATAGCTATTACTCCGCGCCATCTTGTGGCAGTTGCGATGATAGCTGTGATTCACAACCGGGTGCAGTGCAGCAGTCATCGGGGGCTGCCGCGCATAACGAACCTCAAAGCAGCGAGAATGAATACCTTACGGCAGAAGTCGAGTCTGCTTTTGCTCAGCTTGGGGTACCGGTGCGTGAAGGGGCTGAGGTGGCGGTCGATGCCATTTTTGACTCAGTGTCAGTCGCAACGACCTATCGCGGCAAACTAGCCGAACAAGGGATTATTTTCTGCTCATTCGGTGAAGCTATCCAAGAATATCCGGATTTAGTGCGCAAGTATTTGGGGTCTGTGGTGCCAGCAAAAGATAATTTCTTTGCGGCACTTAATGCCGCTGTCGCTTCTGATGGCACTTTTGTTTACGTGCCCAAAGGGGTGCGTTGCCCAATGGAATTGTCCACTTACTTTAGAATCAACGCGGCTAAAACCGGCCAGTTTGAGCGCACCATTTTAATCGCCGACGAAGACAGTTATGTCAGCTACATCGAAGGCTGTTCAGCGCCAGTACGTGATACTTACCAGTTGCATGCCGCCGTGGTAGAAGTCATTTTGCATAAAAATGCTGAAGTGAAATACTCCACCGTTCAGAACTGGTTTGCAGGTACGGAAAGCACGGGCGGTATTCTGAACTTCGTCACTAAGCGCGCACTCTGTGAAGGCGCGGGTTCGAAGATGTCATGGACTCAATCCGAGACTGGCTCAGCGATTACGTGGAAATACCCGAGCGTGATTTTGCAGGGGGATAACTCCATCGGCGAGTTCTTCTCCGTGGCGCTCACCAACGGCAATCAGCAAGCCGATACGGGCACCAAAATGATTCACATTGGCAAAAACACCAAATCAACCATTATTGCCAAAGGGATTTCAGCGGGTCATAGCCAAAATACCTATCGTGGTTTAGTGAAAATTTTGCCCGGCGCGGATAACGCCCGCAATTTCACGCAATGTGATTCGATGCTCATTGGTCCTGACTCCGGCGCACATACGTTTCCGTACGTCGAAGTGCGCAATAATTCGGCACAATTGGAACACGAAGCGACTACCTCAAAAATTGGCGATGACCAACTGTTTTATTGCTTGCAGCGGGGGATCAGCGAAGATGACGCTATCTCCATGATCGTTAATGGCTTCTGTAAGGATGTATTCTCCGAATTACCTTTGGAGTTTGCCGTCGAAGCGCAGAAGTTATTGGCGATAAGTCTGGAACACAGTGTTGGGTAAGCATGAGTTGAACACGTACTTGCAGCGTTTTGCGCACCAAGGAAACCTATGTTAAGCATTAAGAATTTGAAAGTCAGTGTTGAAGGTAACGAGATTCTGAAAGGTTTGAATCTGGAGATCAAACCCGGTGAGGTGCATGCCATTATGGGGCCGAATGGCTCGGGGAAAAGCACCTTGTCGGCAGCTTTGGCTGGGCGTGAAGAGTACGAAGTTACCGAAGGGAGTGTCACCTTCAACGGCAAAGATCTGTTGGAGTTGGCACCGGAAGACCGTGCGGGCGAAGGCGTATTTTTGGCCTTTCAATATCCGGTAGAGATTCCTGGGGTCAGTAATCATTTCTTCCTGCAAACTGCCGTTAATGCAGTGCGAAAATATCGCCAACAGGAGCCTTTAGATCGTTTTGATTTCTCTGACTTTATCGAAGAGAAAATTGAGTTACTCAAAATGCCGGCAGATCTTCTGACGCGTTCGGTTAATGTGGGTTTCTCGGGTGGTGAGAAAAAACGTAATGATATCTTGCAGATGGCTGCGCTAGAACCCTCTTTATGTATTCTGGATGAAACAGATTCTGGTCTGGATATCGATGCACTGAAAATTGTCGCCAACGGTGTGAATTCACTGCGTAATGAAGATCGCGCATTTATTATTGTGACGCACTATCAGCGCATCCTTGACTACGTAAAACCTGATTTCGTGCATGTGTTGTACCAAGGCCGAATCATTAAATCGGGTGATTTCACGCTAGTAAAACAGTTGGAGGAGCAAGGCTATGGCTGGCTTACCGACCAACAGTAATGCATTAGACCCGCAATCTTCGCCGAAACAACGATCTGGTTCTGGGCAACCATTTATTCCAGAACAGCCATTTATTCCAGAACAACAACGCATTCTGGAACAGCAACGTATTGATGCTCTGAAGCAGTTTGGTGTGCTGTTTAAGCAGCGCCAAAGTGGTCAGGGAGCAGAGGCATCGGCACATTGGCAACAAGTGCTAGCATTAGGCTTTCCGAGCGTTAAACATGAAGATTGGAAATATACGCCGCTAGCAACACTTTTATCTCATCGCTTTAGTTTCGCGGATGCGCCAAACGTGACTGCTGCCCAGCGAGATGCGTTGTCATTGGTGCAAGATGCACATCGGCTAGTTTTCATTGATGGCCGATATACCCCTGCACTCAGTGATGGTGATTGTGGCCCTTATCAGCTCACTCACGTCACAGAGGACGCGCAATTCCCTGACGCTATTAGGTCAGAAGTCTTTCTGCATCTGACTGAGAGCCTAGCGCAAGAAAGTCTGCACATTCGTTTGCCCGCAGGAAAACAGAGCGATAAGCCACTGTATCTGCTGCATATCAGTTCAGGTAAAGATGGCGATGAAGTGAATACCAGTCATTATCGCCATCATTTGTCCATTGAAACTAATGCTCAGGCAGATGTCATTGAGCATTTTGTCAGCCTCAATGAACAGCCACATTTTACCGGTGCTCGGCTCACGATTAGCGTGGGTGATAATGCGCAGTTGAGTCATTACAAACTGGCGTTTGAGACGCCTCAAAGCTACCACTTTGCGCATAATGATTTAGTGCTCAGCCGTGACGCGCGAGTACGCAGCGACAGTTTCTTACTTGGCGCAGGTTTGACGCGCCATAACACCAGTGCTCAATTGAATGGTGAAGGCGCAACGCTATCTATCAATAGCCTGCTATTGCCGATAGGGCGTGAAATCTGTGATACCCGGACTTATCTAGAGCACAACAAAGGGTATTGCGAAAGTCGCCAATTGCACAAAACCATTGTACGCGAACGGGGCAAAGCTATTTTTAATGGCATGATAAAAGTCGCCCAGCATGCGCTGAAAACAGATGGTCAGATGACCAACAATAATCTGCTACTGAGTCGGTTGGCAGAGGTGGATACCAAGCCCCAGTTGGAAATTTATGCCGATGACGTGAAATGCAGTCACGGTGCAACGGTCGGGCGTATCGATGCCGAGCAACTGTTTTATCTGCAATCGCGTGGCATCCATCAAGACGATGCACAACAGATGATTATTTTTGCGTTCGCAGCAGAGTTAACAGAAGCCATTCACAACGAAACTATTCGTAAAGTGGTGCTGGCACGTATTGCCGAACGGTTAGCAGGGGAGTCGCGATGAGTTTCCCTATCGAGCGTGTTAGAGCGGACTTCCCCTTACTCAGCCGCCAGGTTAACGGGCAACCGTTAGCCTATCTGGATAGCGCTGCTAGTGCGCAGAAACCTCAAGTGGTTATCGATAGGGAACTTAACTTCTACCGTGATGGCTATGCGGCTGTTCATCGTGGTATTCATACGCTGAGTGCTGATGCGACGCAGCAGATGGAAGCGATACGTAGCCAAGTGGCTGATTTTATTCATGCGGCATCAGTTGAAGAAATTGTCTTTGTTAAAGGCACCACTGAGGCTATCAATCTCGTCGCAAACAGCTATGGCCGCCATTTCTTAAAGGCTGGCGACAGTATTATCATTACTGAAATGGAGCATCACGCCAATATCGTTCCATGGCAGATGGTGGCGCAAGATCTCGGTGTTGAAATTCGTGTTTGGCCTTTGACCGCCACAGGTGAATTGGTACCAGATGCGCTGGACAATTTGATTGATGACACGACGCGATTGCTGGCGATCACTCAGGTCTCCAATGTGCTAGGGACAGTTAACCCCATCCAAGATATTGTCGCTCAAGCCAAGGCCGCTGGATTAGTGGTGCTGGTGGATGGCGCGCAGGCCGTCATGCATCAAAGGGTCGATGTTCAGGCATTGGGGTGCGACTTTTATGCCTTCTCTGGGCATAAACTGTACGGTCCATCCGGCATTGGCGTCTTGTATGGCAGGCATGAATTGCTCCAGCAGATGCCGCCATGGGAAGGGGGCGGTTCGATGATCAAAACCGTGAGCTTAACGCAAGGCACTACCTTTGCTGATGCTCCTTGGCGGTTTGAAGCCGGTTCCCCTAATACGGCAGGGATTATGGGGCTTGGTGCGGCAATCGACTATGTGAATGAGCTGGGTTTGGCGCACATTCAGCAGTATGAACATTCGCTGATGCAGTACGCATTAGCGCAATTGAGCCAAATTTCGAGCCTGACACTCTATGGCCCAACCGAGCGAGCAGGTGTGATCGCGTTTAATTTGGGGCCGCACCATGCTTATGATGTTGGCAGTTTTCTTGACCAATATGGCATTGCCATTCGTACCGGTCACCATTGTGCGATGCCGTTAATGGCGTTTTATCATGTACCGAGTATGTGCCGTGCATCATTGGCGTTGTATAACACCCAAGCAGAAATTGACCGGTTAGTGGTAGGGCTACAGCGTATCGAAAAATTGCTGGGCTAAGATTCAACCGTTAGCGGCAGCGTCGCCTCTAACGGGTTATACCCCCATCTCGTTGGCGTTGTAGGTCGGTTGTAAATCAGCTTGTCGCGTCAATGCAAAAGGGTATCTTTTACCTATTTAGGAAGCATGTTATGGCTGGTCTACCCGATAAAGAGAAGTTAATTCGTAACTTTTCCCGTTGTTTGAATTGGGAAGAGAAGTACCTGTATGTGATTGAGCTCGGTGCACAATTATCCCCGCTAACTGAGCAACAGCGTCAACCAGAGAACCTGATATCAGGCTGCCAAAGCCAAGTGTGGATAGCGATGACCACCACTGCCGATGGCCAAGTGATTTTTGCTGGTGACAGTGATGCGGCTATTGTTAAAGGTCTCGTCGCCGTTGTATTTATCCTCTATCAAGGTTTAACCCCGCAACAGATAGTCAGCTTGGATGTCCGTCCTTTCTTTGCCGACTTAGCCCTCAGCCAGCATTTGACACCTTCGCGCTCACAAGGTTTGGAAGCCATGATTCGTGCTATCCGTGCGAAAGCTGAAGCTTTGTCAATGCGATGAGTTACGTCAACATTTTGTGCTTTTTTCATCGTTAGCTGAACATTTCTGTGTCATGTGTCACAGTCTTAAAATGGTGATATTTCAGCAGGTTAAATCGTCAGCGAGACCAGATAAAGCACAATAAATTACATTGTAACACCTTGATTTGTAGAGATATAAATTGCCTTTATAATAAGGACTGTTACTATATGGTGGCCTTATTATTGGCTGCTAAAATTAACGTAGAAATACCCGTCATCTTTCAAACTGCAGGTGTGTTGGCAGAATCTGTGTAACCGAGTCACTTACAGACGTAAGTGAGGCGGAATGCCGCTTTTCCTGCAACTTGAGGCTAATTGGGTATCGCCGTGTAAACCGAATTTGAAGAAGTGATGTAGGAACTAAGCATGAAACGTGCATTAACTTTGATTGGTATGTTATTCGCAACTTGTCTGGCGGGAAGTATCACCGCGGCCAATGCGACTGAATATCCTCTACCACCAGCCAATAGCCGTCTGATTGGCGAAAATACGACCTATGTTGTTCCAAACGATGGCCGCCCGCTTGAGGCTATTGCTGCCGACTACAAGATCGGCTTGCTGGGGATGCTGGAAGCTAACCCAGGTGCTGATCCGTATCTGCCAATGCCGGGTTCAGTATTAACGATTCCAACTCAGATGTTGCTGCCTGATACCCCACGTGAAGGTATCGTGATCAACTTGGCTGAACTGCGCCTTTATTATTACCCGAAAGGCCAGAACAAAGTCATCGTGTACCCAATAGGTATCGGCCAGTTAGGGCGTAATACCCCAACGATGACAACTTCTGTCAGCCAAAAGATCCCGAATCCAACTTGGACGCCAACAGCGAACATCCGTAAGCATTATTTGGCTCAAGGCGTCACCTTACCAGGTGTTGTTCCTGCGGGCCCTGAAAACCCTATGGGTCTGTTTGCCATGCGTCTGTCCGCCGGCGCGGGTGAGTATCTGATTCATGGGACTAACGCCAACTTCGGTATTGGTATGCGTGTTAGCTCCGGTTGTATTCGTTTACGCCCAGATGATATTGAAGCGCTGTTCAAGTCTGTTCCTAAAGGCACCCGCGTACAGATCATCAATGAACCAGTTAAATACTCAGTTGAGCCAGATGGTAAACGTTATGTGGAAGTTCATCAGCCATTGTCTCGCGTAGACAGTGATGACCCGCAAACAATGCCAATTGCCATCAGCAGCAGCCTGCAGAAGTTTATCGATGATAGCCAGACTGATGCACAAGTCGTTCAAAGTGCGATGGTACGTCGTGCTGGTATGCCTGTGATTGTGACGGTTGGCGAAACAGCCCCAGAGCAAGCACCAGCAGATGTTGCACCTCAGAGTCAACCGCAGGTCGAAGAGCTACAACCGTCTGAACAGCCTATTCCTAAGCTGGTTCAGCCAGGCCCGGTTTACTCCGCAGCCAACTAAGTTTCAGCCTTACCTTTACCATGGCTGCATGCCAGTCATGGTAAAGTCTGTTTTTTCTCAGTTCCCGCCTGAATTATTCAAATCAATCATGTAAGACAAACACGACGAGTGCCCAATATGGCGCATGGCAGCCTTGCTACGGCGTTTAGCCGCTAAATGTAGGGTTGTGTCGGATAAGAGTCTTACAGACGAGAGGGGCGCTTTTACGGGGCAAAAAAAATGGCGCACAAAGTGCGCCATTTTTCATTCAGGAAGTAATATTACTTCTTGTAAGCGTGAGCTTGGTTGTCCAGACGTTGGTTAGCACGTGCTGCATCGTCTTTAGCTGCTTGAACGTCAGAACGGATTGCGTTCACGTCGTTGCTCAGTTGGTCAACTTTAGCGTTCAGAGTTTGAACGTCAGAAGACAGTTGATCGATTTTAGCATTGCTTGAACAACCAGCCAGCATAGTAGAAGCCAGAATTACCGCGCCCAGTACAAGTTTAGTACGATTCATTATTAACACCCTCTAGATTAAGTTAATCTCCATGTAGCGTTACAAGTATTACACAAAGTTTTTTCGAAAGAGAATAAATTTTTAGTATTAGAGGGGTTTATTTTGATCGTTCGCTCAAAGAAGCATCTTGTTTTAAAAAAAAGTTAAAAAAACGAGGCAAAACAGCCGGATTATATGGGACAAGTCTTATTTGAAAAAATGACGATGGAGGGGTTAGGATAAATTGGATTTTTCCGAAAGCTTATTTGGCACCCTTAGAAAAAGAAAACACCGCTATTGGAAGCGGTGTTTTTTAATTAACGTTCAATCGCGCCAGTCAGGATTATAACACGTGGACTGATGAAGTATTGGTGGTGCCGCTTGGTACTAACGCACCAGAGACCATGATCACAACATCACCTTTCTGCGCCAAGCCGCTGGCCAGTGCTGCTTCTTTACCGATACGATAGAAATCATCCGTTGAAGCAATTTCGCTAACCAATTGAGTGATAACACCTTTGGTCAGAATTAACTGGCGAGCGGTGGTCTCATTCGTGGTCAACGCCAGAATAGTGGCTGTTGGGAAGTATTTGCGAACGGATTTTGCAGATTTACCACCGCCAGTGGCGACAACAATCACTTTAGCTTCTAGTTTTTCGGCGGTTTCAACAGCACCACGGCAAACCGCTTCAGTGATACGCATTTTGCGGTTGTCGTTCAGGGATTCAATGCGGCTAGGCATGATACGGTCTGTACGCTCACAGATGGTTGCCATGATGGTGACAGACTCTAACGGGTATTTACCCTTAGCACTTTCACCAGACAGCATCACGGCATCTGTACCGTCCAAAATGGCGTTAGCAACGTCGCCAGCTTCTGCACGGGTAGGGCGTGGGTTTTTGATCATGGAATCGAGCATTTGAGTTGCAGTGATAACAACTTTGCGCGCGCGATTACATTTTTCAATCATCATCTTCTGCGCGAAGATAACTTCTTCTACTGGGATCTCAACACCCAAGTCACCACGGGCAACCATGATACCGTCGGATGCTTCCAGGATTTCGTCGAAGTTATTCAGACCTTCCTGATTTTCGATTTTAGAGATGATTTGGATGTGCTCGCCACCATGTGCTTTCAGGTGTTCGCGAATTTCCAGCACGTCTGAGCGCTTACGGATAAAGGAAGCAGCAACGAAGTCCACGCCTTGCTCGCAACCAAAGATCAGGTCAGCCTTATCTTTTTCAGCCAATGCTGGCAATTGAATAGATACGCCTGGCAGGTTAACGCCTTTATTTTCGCCCAAATCACCGTTGTTCAGCACTTTACAGACGACGGTGTTTTCGGTGACTTCCGTCACTTCCATGCCGATCAAACCATCATCAACCAGCACAGTGTTGCCGATTTTCAGGTCAGCGGCGAAACCAGGGTAGGTCACTGCAACGATGCTGTTGTTACCAATAACGCTTTGGTCAGTCGTGAAAGTGAAAGTCTGGCCAGCAACCAGAGCAGCATCTTTGCCGCCTTCCAGTTTCATTGTCCGGATTTCAGGACCTTTGGTGTCCAGCAGGATGCCTGCTTTCAGACCCGTTTTCGCCATAACCGCACGGATATTCTTGATACGTTGACCATGTTCTTCATAGTCACCGTGGGAGAAGTTTAAACGCATAACATTCATGCCTGCATTCAGCAGGTTCGTCAGCATTTCTTCGGATTCGGTTTTTGGACCGATGGTACAAACAATTTTAGTCTTTTTCATGACGGATTTTTTCTACAAGTTGTGATGGATAAAAAGCGAATGTTCCGTTAAGTATCGCAACGGAGTGGAATCTGATGTGTGTCTGGTGTAAAGAAACATGCCTAAGAAGCAAAACATTACTAAGAATAGATGACAGCTGTGGAAGTTGAGCGGAAAACTTTAGCACGAGGCTAAACGCATGATCGGTAGACGATGGCGTAAAGAGGAGTTGTATTTTTTTAGCGTATCCACAGATCAAGATGCTGAAACCATTCAACTGAAACGACGGTTCGTATTATAAGCGGTAAGTCACGGGAAATGAAATAGAAAACAGGAACTCATTGCCGTTTTTTATAAAAACGGAGGTTTTGTGGCGCAAACTAGGAGAATAAAACGGTATTTGTTGCGCAACGAATTTTACTTTTAACATTTTCTAACAAATTATTCGATCATAAACCTAGCATTGATAACCCTACAAATCGTCAGAGCGTGGATAAACTCGTCGGTGAATCATCTTGTAATGGATAGGCTCTATAAACTGAATAGTCCTGAAAATGGACAGCCTTAGCGTTGGATAGTATTGCAAACGAAGAAGAATGAATTAAGCCAAAAGGGGATGAGAAGAGAGTGGTGCGTCCGAATGGACTCGAACCATCGACCCCCACCATGTCAAGGTGGTGCTCTAACCAACTGAGCTACGGACGCACATTACTCTAATTTGAAGCAGTAAACGATGATAAGACAAAGGCTACAGGTGATAAGATTGGTGCGTCCGAATGGACTCGAACCATCGACCCCCACCATGTCAAGGTGGTGCTCTAACCAACTGAGCTACGGACGCAATACCTTAATCTTATTACCAACAACAATCTTATTACCGAAATCATCGCTGACAGCGGGGACGAATATTAACGAGCTGCCCGTCTGCTGGCAAGGAGAAAAACACAATATTTATCGCAAACTCACGTAATTGCTGCGCTTTTACCCATTGCGCTGTTTTTTTCTCCATCTTTTATTGTTTTCTTTCGTGATTGTTTTATCTCGGCGTTAATCGCCAGCGTTATTCACCGCGATTAACGCCTAATTTTGTGAAGATTAGTGTGCCGCTTTTTGTAGAATAAATGCAGGTGGCTGCTTTTGTAACCAACGAATGCGTACTGCCATTAATATCGCCGCTGCGGTTAGGCCGATAACAAAGCCTATCCAGAAACCACTTGGCCCCATAGCCGGGCCGAAATAGTCAGTTAGCCCCAAGAGATAACCACTTGGCAGGCCTAGCAACCAATAGGCGGTAAACGTGATAAAGAAGATTGAACGTGTATCTTTATAGCCACGTAGTACGCCGCTACCGATGACTTGGATGGCATCCGATAGCTGATAAAGCGCGGCCAGCAACATTAAGTGGGAAGCCATCATCACCACTTCAGGGTTTTTGTTATACAGCAGGGCAATGTGTTCGCGGAAGATAACGGTAAAGATGGCTGTCACACACGCCAGCATCAAACCGACTGCAATACTGGTATAAGCCGCGACTCTTGCCTGTTCAACCGATCCTTGACCAAGACGGAAACCGACACGAATCGTGGCAGCTACACTCAGCGACATGGGTAACATGAACATTAATGAGCTGAAGTTGAGCGCGATCTGATGTCCTGCAACAGCGACGATGCCAAGTGGTGAAACGAGTAATGCCACCACAGCAAAGAGTGTTACTTCGAAAAACAGTGCCAGAGCAACAGGCAACCCAAGCCCTCCCAAGCGCTTCATGACCTGCCAGTCGGGCGCTGCAAAGCCTTTTTCCAGCTTAATATCCTGCTGAGAACGGGTGCGGGAGACATACCAACGCATCATCAAGAACATGACCCAGTAGACAGTGCCTGTCGCGACCCCACAACCGACGCCACCTAATGCTGGCGCGCCAAACTTACCGTAAATAAAGATATAGTTAATGGGAATATTAACGAGCAAACCGATAAAACCTATCACCATCCCCGGTTTCGTTTTGGATAATCCTTCACACTGGTTACGGAGCACCTGGAAGAACAGATAACCCGGCGCGCCCCACATAATGGCATGCAGGAAACCCACGGCTTTATCAGCCAATACAGGGTCAATATTATGCATTTGCTTAATAACGTGGTCGCTATTATAGAGAACCAACATAATGAGCAATGAAACACATAATGCCAGCCAAAACCCTTGTCTCACTTGATGAGCGATCTGGTTTCGACGCCCAGAACCGTTCAGTTGAGCAACCGTCGGGGTCAGCGCTAACAGTAAACCATGGCCAAATAAGATTGCCGGCAGCCAAATAGACGTCCCCACCGCGACAGCGGCCATATCTGTGGCACTGACAGAACCGGCCATGATGGTATCAACCACGCCCATTGCGGTTTGAGACAACTGCGCGATGACGACGGGAATAGCGAGAGCCAATAAGCTACGCGCCTCGACGATATACTTCTGCACGTATGCACCTTTTTATTGATTGAGGCTATTTATCGCAATGAAGCGTTAAATAAAATAGCGGGAAATGATTTATGACTTACAAGTTATTACTCACAAGTTATAACTTACACGCTTGGGGTTGTAGGAAGGTAGCAGGCAAATCCCGATGGGCTGACACTGGTCAGTAAATCGGGTGAGAGAGAGTCGCTAGCAACCCTACAACGTCAAGAATTAAGGGTATAAAAGATTGTACCTTCTCGTTGAGCTTAAGCAATCCTTGTCATTAAATATCAGCAAAATACCCTGTATGTGGTTTTTTATACTAAGTGGTTTGGTTTTCCGTATTTTCTGAGGCAAAATCAGCGCAGAGAGCATCTCTTTTTACCGAAAACTGACTAAGAGGCATGGCGTATGTTTACCGGTATAGTTCAAGGCACCGCGCCAGTGGTAGCCATCGATGAAAAATCTAATTTCCGCACACATGTAGTAGAAATGCCAACTGAGATGTTGCCTGGTTTGGCTTTAGGCGCTTCGGTTTCCCACAATGGTTGCTGCTTAACCGTCACCGCTGTAGAGGGGAATCAGGTTAGCTTTGATTTAATGAAGGAAACGCTGCGTATCACCAATCTGGGTGATATTAAGGTGGGTGATCAGGTCAATCTGGAGCGGGCCGCTAAATTTAGTGATGAAATTGGCGGTCATCTTATGTCCGGCCATATTATTTGCACTGCTGAAATTGCCAAAATCTACACATCAGAAAATAATCGTCAGATCTGGTTTCGCATGCCTAGCGATGATTTGATGAAGTATGTGTTGCATAAAGGTTTTATCGGTATCGATGGCATCAGCCTGACGATTGGTGAAGTCGTGAATAATCGTTTTTGTGTGCATTTGATACCGGAAACCTTGGCGCGTACAACTTTAGGTAAAAAACGGTTAGGGAATCGAGTCAATATTGAAATAGACCCGCAAACTCAAGCTGTGGTCGATACAGTTGAACGGGTATTGGCACAGCGTGATATTGCACGAGCGGCTGAATCGGCAGAAAAAGCAGTTCGCGAATAGCCCAAGAATAAAGCCAGCATCCATGAAAAGTTAGTGTTGAAACAGGGGGGATTCCCCCTGTTTCATTTGAAATATCGTTTTAGCGGGGAACTCGGATACCACCATCTACGCCATTGGGGCTAAACAGGATTTGCCATAATTGAATATCTCTGGCTCGGAATGCCCCCGCACAAGCATTCAGATAATAGCTAAACATACGTTCAAATCGAGCTGAGTAATTCTCTGCCAAAATTGGCCACGCCGCTTGAAAACGCGTATACCAAGCCATTAAGGTTCGGTCATAATCTGCACCGAAGTTATGCCAATCCTCCATAATGAAATAAGGTTCGCTGGCTTGAGCAATATGTTTTACTGACGGTAAGCAACCATTAGGGAAGATATATTTATTAATCCAAGGGTCAATGCTCAGGTCAGTACGGTTAGCGCCAATGGTGTGCAGTAAAAATAAACCATCAGGTTTCAAGTTGCGGTTAACCACATCAAAGTAGGTGTGATAATTCTTTGGCCCAACATGTTCGAACATCCCAACGGACACAATACGATCAAACTGCTGATTCAAGTCACGATAGTCTTGCAGCAAAATGGTGACATCCAACCCTTCGCACCGTTTTTGCGCCAGCTTTTGTTGTTCGGCTGAAATAGTGACGCCTGAGACGGACACGCCGTAGTGACGGGCAGCATAAGCGGCGAGCCCACCCCAACCACAACCAATATCGAGCAACTTCATACCCGGCGCTAATTGCAGCTTCTCGCAGATCATCCGCAACTTGTTTTCTTGTGCCTGTTCAAGGGTCGTGGCGTCTTTCCAATAGCCACAGGAATATTGCATATTGGGATCAAGCATAAGGCTAAAGAGGTCATTACCTAAGTCATAATGCTCTTTGCCCACTATCCATGCACGTCTCTTGGATTGCAGATTGATCACGCGAGCGGCAGCAACACGTAAAGTATCTTTGAGATGGTGTGGGAGTTGATGTTCTAGGCCAGCACGGAGTACACGTTGGAAAAAAATATCCAAGCGATCACATTCCCACCAGCCATCCATATAACTCTCACCTAATGCCAAAGATCCTTCTTGTAATACCCGCTTAAAAAAATCTGGGTTATTGACTCTAATGTCGAAAGGGCGTGAGCCATTGATTTCAATATCAGCCTGGCTCAACATCTCTTGCACAATGCGAAACCACGGATTTTCTTGAATGCTCTGGTCTTCTAAACAGGATGAACTCATAGCTTCTCCATCACTTTCTTCTGACTTATGGCCCGCGATAATGGTCTATATGCGCGAGGACATACCAATTCGGCTGATGAACCTTGGTGTCTGATATCCGTTACGGATATACCCTTGTACTTGATGCCGCAGCGGTGTCGTGGTACGGACTAAAATCACTGCAACGCCAATACATTGGGCAAAGAGGAAGATTACGAAGAAACCCTAATTATGTTTTGTTTTAGGGTGACTCATCCTTAAGGTTAAATGTGACGCAATCCACGCGCACAGAAAGAACTTCAGGTAATGCTATTTTTTAATGATATTGTAATCGGTTTAATCGTGTATAGGCTTGCCGAGTCGCTTTCTCAATACTAAATCTCGCTCGGCATTTATGCCGCTTAGTGACTATTTTTATTGGTAATTAATACCTTTTTATCTTTTCGTAATGCATAGCAATGAATGCTATATCCCAATAGTGCTAATACCACCGTCGACAGCATGACAGTGACAGTGGCTAACAACGCGCGACTGACAAACGCTGAAACTAGCATGCTGGCAATAAAGCATAAACCTAGCTGAAGCGTGTTTTGCAGTGCGGCTGCTTTCCCCGTATTCGCAGGAAAAGGCATTAACGCATTTGCTACGATAATAGGGTAGCAGGCACCATTGACAAGCGCCATTATGCAGAAGGGAATAAGTAAACTAACCAGTGAGGGTGTGGTTAAAGTGGCGATGAAATAAAGCGCGATCATGCTGGCACTATATCCCGCCAATAGCCAAGGTAATAACGTATTTCCTTTAATACGGGTGAGTGCGCTACGACAACTGAATCCTCCCAAGAGGAAGGCTAAAGTTTGCGGTACATAGCTCAAACCAATGGTATTCGGGCCGTAACCCATGTCACCCAGAATAAAAGGTGAACCGGTTAACCAAGCAAAAAAACCGGCACTACAGGCGGCGAACATCATGACGTTGCCGCTAAATACCGGTGATTTCAGCAACTGCCAGAAACTGATCGTCGTGATAGATTGTTGATTCTTTTCGTTGACGGATTTATTGCGTTCTTTAAGGCGTACGGTTGGGATCAAGAGCAGCAATGTGACGACCAGCAGTACCACAAAAATAGAGCGCCAACTGAAGTGATTTAACAACCATGCACCGAGGAGAGGGGCCAGTGCCGGAGATAACGCCACCAAAGGCATAATGGTCGCGAACACACGGTTGGCTTTGCCATCGCGATAGCGATCTACCACTAAAGCCTGCCAACTTACGGCCGCAGAACAGACGCCCACTGCCTGAATGAAACGTAGGATCAATAATTGTGAGGCGGTTTCAACCCATAAAATCCCTAAGCACCCGATGGCAAATAGCCCTAAACCCGCTAACAGCACCGGCTTACGGCCTAATTTATCCGAGACCGGTCCCCAAATAAGCTGAGCTATTGCGAAACCCGCCAAGAAAATACTCAAACTGGCACTAATGGCCCCTGCTGAAGTTTGCAGTTCTTGTTGCATTGCGCCGAAGGCTGGCAAATACATATCGGTGGCCAGATAACCTAGCATGCTTAAACCGGCCAGATAGAACATGAAGCTAGACGTTGTTTTCATTCTTGATATCTCGATGGGGACATTTTTTTGCAGGTGCGACAGAAAATGGCTGTTATGACGATTGTTGTAAATGCATTGTTATAGGCAATTTATTGCGGAGGGCATTCTATCCGGCAAGATAATCTGTTGTGAAACGGTAATATTTGCACCATGCTATCAATATATTTGATATCTAAATGGTTGAGCAGCAGAGGTGGAGTTAATGTGGTCTGAATACTCACTGGATGTAGTGGATGCTGTCGCGCGTACTGGAAGTTTCAGTGCCGCTGCACAAGAATTGCACCGTGTACCGTCGGCGATAAGTTATACCGTGCGTCAACTTGAAGAGTGGCTCGCGGTGCCACTGTTTGAACGGCGGCATCGTGACGTCGAATTAACGGCTGCAGGCGCAATTTTTATCAAGGAAGCGCGTGATGTTATCAAAAAAATGAATGGCACACGTCGACAGTGCCAGCAAGTCGCGAATGGTTGGCGGGGGGAATTGACCATCGTGATAGATAAAATCGTTAAGCCAGCTCGCAGCCGCCGCTTAATCTTAGATTTCTATCGGCATTTTCCCGATATTGAATTGCGGGTACGCTATGAAGTGTTCAATGGCGTATGGGATGTGTTAGTCGACGGGCAAGCAGAAATGGCCATTGGCGCGACTCGCGCTGTGCCTGTTGGCGGGCGGTTTGTATTTCGCGATATGGGATTTTTGAGCTGGCAGTGTGTTGTGAGTGTTGAACATCCGTTGGCCCAGTTAACAGGGCCTTTGACCGATGACCAGTTACGGCCATTTCCCTCATTATGTTTGGAGGATACCGCGCAGAATCTACCCAAGCGAGACACTTGGACACTTGATAATCAGCAGCGGCTGGTGGTACCGGACTGGGTGACAGGGATTGATTGCCTGTGTGCAGGCTTATGCGTAGGCATGGTACCGACTCATATGGTTTCACCACTGATTGCACAAGGGAAGTTAGCTGCTTTGACGTTGACAGAACCCTTACCAGATAGCCCTTGCTGCATGACTTGGGAGCAAAATAACCATTCACCCGCGTTGGCTTGGTTACTTGAATATTTGGGTGACAGTGTCACATTGAATGATGAGTGGCTGAAAGACGAAAATGAGTGATTGCGCTGTGATTGACCGCACGATAGTGCCGCCGGTAGCGAAGTTTGCTACTGGCAGCAGGGCGTTACCAAATAGATGTTTTTTGCGCCGGAAGATGAGTCATTACCGGCAGAGTTTGATTAACGGCGGTAGTCGCGGAACGGACCATCAGCAACAGAACGTCGCTCAACCAGTTTCGGGTGAACTTCAATGGTCTGTGGGTCTTCGCGCTTGCTGACGATACGATCGAGCAACATGGCAAATGCCGTTTCACCTAATCGTTCTTTGGGTTGATGAATGGTGGTCAGTGCTGGTGAGAAATAGCGCGCATTACGCACGTTGTCATACCCTATCACCGAAATATCTTGTGGCACTCGCAGGCCCAATTCATCGGCTGCACAAATCGCGCCCATCGCCATAATATCTCCGCCACAAAATACGGCCGTTGGACGATGTTTTTGTGTCAGAATTTGATGCATGGCCTTATAGCCTGATTCTGGCTCGAAATCGCCTTGAACTACCCACTCATCACGCAGCTCAATATTCGCTTCTTCCAATGCCTTAAGGAAGCCTTGATGGCGACCTCCGCCGGTGTTACGAGATAACTGCCCCGGAATGGCACCAATATCGCGATGGCCGCGTTCAATAAGATAGCGACCGGCCAAATAACCGCCTTCAAAAGCATTATCAATAATAGAGTCAGTAAAATCACCCCGCGCTGTACCCCAATCCATCACCACCATCGGGATATTGCGATAGTCTTCCAGCATCCCAAGAAGTTGCTCTGGATATTCTGAACACATCACTAATAACCCATCGACACGCTTTTGCGCCAACATCGCCAGATACGCTTTTTGCTTATCCAGATTATTATGAGAGTTACATAGAATCAGCGTGTAGCCTTTGCTATAACAACTGTTTTCAACCGCTTCTATTACTTCGGCAAAATAGGGGGCTTCGCTGGAGGTTGCTAACAAGCCGATGGATTTTGTGTGATTAACTTTCAAACTGCGGGCCACAGCACTGGGCGAATAATGCAGTTCTTTAATGGCCGCCCACACGGCAGCCTTAGTATTTTCGGCGACGAAACGAGTTTTGTTAATCACGTGCGAAACGGTGGTGGTGGACACACCCGCGTGTTTGGCCACATCTTTAATCGTTGCCATATAAAAAATAACTCCTAAGCTCACCTGTTACAGCAGGTCAGTATTTTGTTAATCGTTTGCCTACATACTCGAAACCATTCAGACAGAAGCATATTATTAGGCTGGAAAATGGAATCAGCGGGCTGTCTGAGAGTATTTGTTGGACGTTATTGGCCAGTATGCAGTTATGAACTGCGAATTTTGGCTGATCTGGAGGAAAAGTGAAAGGGGTAATCAAAGTTATAAAGTGAGTAATGAGCAGAAGATTTTTTTTCTGAATTGTGGGAAGATAATTTAACACACTAACTATGTGCCTTTTCCCTACTACAAATTGACCGGCTGAGGAGTTTTTATGGATACCAATCTGAAAATGTCGCTGATTACGACTGTTGGTGCATTGGCAATGATTATTGCCTTTAGCTTCGTGGCGGTAATGAATTAAGTCAACCGCTTGCCGGTATAGCGTGACAAGTAGGGCGGTTTACCCGCCCTTATTATGGTTATCGATTTTAGTGATACTGATGTATCAACACATCCTCTCGCGTTTATTCGCCTTATCAGGCTAAATTCGTCTCAACGAAAGACCAATTCACCAGCGCCCAGAAGTTTTCCAGGTATTTAGGCCGCGCATTGCGGTAGTCGATATAATAAGCGTGTTCCCATACATCTACAGTCAGTAACGGTTTATCGTTGGTGGTCAGCGGGGTAGCCGCATTCGATGTACTGACAATGGCCAGTGAACCGTCTGCTTTTTTGACCAACCAAGTCCAACCAGCACCAAAATTTTTAACCGCAGCATCGGTAAATTGCGTTTTAAAATCAGCAAAAGACCCAAATGACTGATTTATGGCGTCAGCTACTTTACCCTGAGGTTCACCACCACCATTCGGCGACAGACAATGCCAATAGAAGGTATGGTTCCAAACCTGAGCAGCATTGTTAAAAATACCGCCACTAGATGTTTTCACGATCTCTTCCAGCGTTTTGCCAGCAAACTCTGTATCTTTAATTAGATTATTAAGGTTGACCACATAAGTGTTGTGGTGCTTGCCATAATGGTATTCCAGTGTTTCAGCTGAAATGTGTGGTTCCAGCGCATTTTGCGCATAAGGTAATGCCGGTAATTCAAATGACATTGCTTGCTCCTTTCGGGGTTGCTCAGGGTGTTTGCTCCTCAAATCTCATCAAAAACCATCGGTTATGATGTGGCGAAGAGCGGATAAACCAAAATTGTTGTATTTTTGTTGTGGGTATTAATTTTAGCAACTTTCAACGGGAATGACAGTTATAACCATAATATAATAGTGGTTATTGAGTGGGGGAGAGTCACAATGGTTATCATTATTGAGAAAGCGATTGATGGTCACTCACCCAGCAAATAATCTGCTGGGTATCGGGAGATTGAAGATTTAGCGAATCGTTTTAGGTGTGACCACGCGACGCGCGCCCACATAATGATCTTGCCAGTAGTCGTTATCCATCATGCTAATACGAATTTCTTCACCAGTACGAGGTGACTGAATAAACTTGCCGTTACCTAAATAAACACCGACATGGTCGGCAACACCGCGATTGGCGATATTAAAGAACACCAGGTCACCGCTCTCTAATTCTGCACGTTTCACTGGTGCGGCATCACGTAAATGAAACATTTCGTTAGCAGTGCGTGGCATTTTTATTCTGATGACATCTTTGTACGCGTAATAAATAAGCCCACTACAATCGAAACCTGTATTCGGAGAGGTGCCCCCCCAACGATAAGGTTTACCGACTTGTTTCATCAGCTTACTCATTGCAGTTTGTTTTGCGTGTTGATAGCGCTTTTTATGGGCGGGGCTGAGTTTAATTTTATTATTCGCGATTAATTCTGTGCTGGCTTTACCTTGAGTTTTAATTCGCTGCCGACCATAAGCGATTTTTTCTGTTTTTTTAGCGCCAGCTCTATTTTTGTCGGTTGCTGTATTAGTATTTATCTTTTTAGTCGTACGGGTATTTGTCGCCGTCTTTTTACTGACTTCTTGTGCTTTCTTTTTGATGTTCTTGCCCGTACTGGTGGTAATCTTCTTTTTATGAGCGTTGGCCGCGGTTTTACGGGCGGTCACTTTAGTTGGGCTCGTTTTATCGCTGGTTATTTTCGCTTTTTTGGTACTTTTATCAGTTTTGCGTTTCTTACGATCATCAGGGCTGGCTTGGCTGACTTGACCTTTCTTTTGCTCAGCCGACACGTGTGCCTGCGGTGACGCATGCGCCAAATTTAAAAATAGTTGGGTAAACAGCAGCACAAACAGCGTAAATATTAAACGCATAATATCGCTACCAACCTTAGCCCTGATATGAATAAGAAGAGTCACAGTATTGCCGAAACTCAGAATATAAAAAAGCGAAGACAGACAGGATTTTAGTCGATATTGTGAGAAAACGTTAATGGCTTCACAATTGTTGATCTTTTATGCAGGCAATGGACTTAAATCAATCATTCGTCAACGGGTTACCCCCTCTGTTCTTGAAGTCACAAGAGGCGGTCGACGATAAGTAGCCATTATTTGGTCACAAAGATAATAGTGAAGATATAGAGTCAAAAATGTTATTCTAAAGATACATATTTGTAGCCGATCTACCGTCATGCTTAGTGCAGTAAAATCCCTGCAAAAAATGGCGTTTTATTCCAGCAGTGACAGTCGCTACAATAGACCGGACGCAATAATAATATTGAGTAAAAGTTTGTAGCCACAATATGGCTTGAGGAAGCAAAAAAATGACGACGATTGATAAAATTCAGCGCCAGATAGCAGAGAACCCAATTCTGCTGTACATGAAGGGCTCACCGAAGCTGCCAAACTGTGGTTTTTCTGCTCAGGCTGTGCAGGCACTGTCCGCTTGTGGCGAACGTTTTGCTTACGTTGATATTCTGCAAAATCCTGATATCCGTGCAGAGTTGCCGAAATATGCTAATTGGCCGACATTCCCACAACTTTGGGTAGATGGTGAATTGGTTGGCGGTTGTGACATTCTGATGGAAATGTATCAGCGTGGCGAACTGCAACAGTTACTCAAAGAGACGGCAGATAAATACCGCTCACAAGAAGATAAACCTGCGGCAGAATAATGCCCTTGAGCGCTCAATGGCACCACAAAGTGCCAGCAGTTGGAGAGGTGGCTTATTAGCCACCTCTTTTTATATTGAGCGCGTGAGTTTATTCATGAGGGTAAAGCTATTCGGATTCACCTGCCGGGACTGGCCAACCCCCCAGTTTTTTCCAACGATTCACTAACTCGCAGAATAGCTTTGCCGTTTGCATCGTATCGTACAACGCAGAGTGGGCTTGACTACTGTCAAACGGAATCCCTGCAGTTAAACAGGCTTTTGCCAACACGGTTTGACCGAGCACCAGACCGCTCAAAGCGGCAGTGTCAAAGGTCGCAAATGGGTGGAATGGGTTACGCTTCAAGCTGGCACGCTCGGCAGCAGCCATCACGAAACTGTGATCAAAGTTAGCGTTGTGCGCCACAATAATCGCTCGGTTACAACCTTGCTCTTTCAACCCCTTACGTACCGCTTTAAAAATGGCGTGCAAAGCGTCGTATTCACTTACTGCGCCTCGTAATGGGTTAGTCGGGTCAATCCCATTAAATGCCAAAGCTTCGGGCTGTAGGTTGGCACCTTCGAATGGCTCAACATGAAAATGTAGCGTTTCATCCGGCAGCAGCCATCCGTCTTTATTCATCTGCAAGGTCACGGCGGCAATTTCTAATAATGCATCAGTCTGAGCATTAAAACCGGCGGTTTCAACATCAATTACGACGGGGTAATACCCCCGAAAACGGCCACTCAGGGCGTTAAGATCACTTTTATCTGCCATCAGTTTCTTATCTTCATCGAATTCAGCACGCATTATGCCAAATTTTGGCGCAGGATGCAGGAGGGTATCACGATAAGAAAAAGGCACCTTATCGGTGCCTTTCAGTTAATCAGTTTCCAAGGCCGTGTCCGGCGCTTTTATTCTCGATTAACTCAATTTTGTAGCCATCAGGATCTTCAACAAAGGCAATGATGGTATTACCGCCTTTGACTGGGCCTGCTTCACGGGTCACTTTTCCGCCTGCCAGACGAATTTGGTCACAGGTTACCGCGACATCGTCTACACCCAGTGCCAAATGGCCGAATGCCGTTCCCATTTCGTAGCTGTCTACGCCCCAGTTATAAGTCAACTCAATCACCGAGCCTTCGCTTTCATCGCTGTAACCGACGAAAGCCAGCGAATATTTATACTCGGTATTTTCGCTGGTACGCAGTAAACGCATCCCTAATACCTTGGTGTAGAAGTCGATGGAACGTTGCAGGTCACCGACACGGATCATGGTATGGAGTAAGCGCTTCATAATACCTCTTTATAATCAGTAGATTAAAAGTTAAAAGTCATTATAAATCAAAAGACAGTCGCCATCATAACGCAATATCATGCCGCTCACTAGCTTGGCAGCCCTGATATTTAAGGCAATTTTTATGGTCTAGATGAGGGCGTAATTTCGGTTTGTAGGCGATAGTGGCATTGGATTAGATGATGTGCTGCGGTGATGATTTAAACCCGAAAATAAATCCCCCCCAACAGTATTATTTATGTTGGGGAGGCGATAGTTAAATGGAGAAGACTGCGTTATAGCGTTGGGTAGTCAGTATAACCCTTCGCGCCGCCGCCGTAGAAAGTCTCGCCATCTGGCTCATTCAATGGGGCGTGTTGCTGGAGACGAGCAACTAAGTCTGGATTAGAGATATAGCTGCGACCAAATGCCACGGCATCAATAAACCCTTTTTCGATCAGGTCTTCGGCTTTCTCTGCGGTATAGGCACCAGCCCCCACAATGACGCCTTTGAAACGGGCGCGAACAGCATCACGGAATGCCTCTGAGTAAGGTTTACCGCCCGCCCAATCTGGTTCGGAAATGTGTAGGTAGGCGATTTTACGTTTGTTTAATTCATCAATCAGATAAAGCGCCGCTTCTTCCTGATCTTCACCATTATCTAAGCCATTGAATGGCCCCAAAGGTGAAATACGGATGCCAATATGTTCTGAGCCCCATTCTGCAACGGTTGCATCAACCACTTCCAGTGTTAAGCGAGTACGATTTTCAATACTGCCACCGTATTGGTCGGTACGCTGATTTGACGCTGGAGACATGAACTGATGCAGCAAATAGCCATGGGCTGCGTGTAGCTCAATATAATCAAAACCGGCTTCACGAGCGTTAGCGGTCGCCTGACGGAAATCATTAATAATGCCAGGGATCTCTTCTGTTTCCAGCGCTCGTGGAGTAGAGCAGGGAACACGTACCCACGCACCGGATTCATCACGTACGGTGGTGCGGGTATCAGCGGCAATGGCTGAAGGAGCGATGGGTGCTTGCTGATTTGGTTGCAAACTGCTGTGTGAAATACGGCCTACATGCCAGAGCTGAACGGCGATGTGTCCACCTTCTTCATGCACCGCCTGAGTGATTTTTTTCCACGCATTGAGTTGCTCCTGAGTGTGTAACCCTGGTGCGCCGGCATAGCCCTTGGCTTGGAAAGAAATCTGGGTGGCTTCAGTGATGATTAAACCAGCACTGGCCCGTTGGCGATAATATTCCGCCATTAACGGCGTTGGGATATCACCCGGCTCAATGCTGCGCAAGCGAGTGAGCGGAGCCATAAATACTCGGTTTGGCAAAGTCAGTGCGCCAACTTTCAACGGGGAGAACAGTTTAGCAGTTTTCATGGTGCATCCTATATTAATAGACCAGTCGACTAGTTGCTGGGTAAAACCTGAAGCCTCAAAAAAATGGACTATCAGATTCAAGGGATTATTGGGTTGGTTGTAACATCAATTCGATACTTTCTAGCGCACAGGTCAGCGGTGTCACAGAGCGTTTTACTTTTGCCCGCAATGCGGCGCCCTGCCACAAGGTATAGAGTGTTTCTGCAGTGGCGGCGGCTGAAAGCGTGATGCGCAGCGAGCCTTCTTTAATACCGGCTTCGATAGCATCTTGCAAACGGCCAATCACTCGTGCAGTTCCGGCATCCAGCGCATGGCGCATGGGTTCGGATAAATCACTGACTTCCGCTGAAAGTTTAACCGATAGACAAGCGTTGTGGCATTCACTGCCACAATAGTTAGCAATAGATTGAGCAAAATATTGCAGTAGTTGGTGACGTTTATCACCTTGTGAACCCGTCAGCAGATTGACCATGGCCGCGTCATAACGGTCAAAGTATCGCTGTAACATCGCCTCGCCAAAGGCTTCTTTTGAGCGAAAGTAATGATAAAACGAGCCTTTTGGAATACCGGCGGTCGTGAGTAATTGACTCAGACCCATACCATTAAAACCAAGATGCAGACTAAGGCTCTCACCTGTAGCTAACAGGTGTTCTCGAGTATCGACATGTGGGTGCTGTATTTTGTTCATGTAGCAGAGAGTAATAGACCGATTGGTCTAGGTCAAGTGGTTAATGCCAATATCAAAAGATTGTGATGTCGGCATTGACCTTTTGAGAGGGTGTCCTAGCCCTGAATACGGCATTTATCCAGTAAATCCAAGCCAGATTGATATTCAGAAGTTTGCACGTTCATCATGCCCAGTAGGGTATGAAATAAGTTATCCTGCGAAACGTCATCATGCTCTGCATGCTTGGCTAAGCATTGGTTATCAATGCCATAACTTTTTGTGTATTCGGGCGATAGCCACATTAGAAATGGAATATGCGTTTGTTGAGTGGGAGCGAACATGTATGGTGTGCCATGCAGATAAATGCCATTTTCACCTAAAGATTCCCCGTGATCTGAGAGATAAACCATCGCAGTATTAAATCTATCGCTCTGCTGTTGTAGCAGCTTAATCGTGTTATCCAACATAGCATCGGTGTAGAGAATCGAATTATCGTAAGTATTCACCAGCTCATGAGAGGTACAATCTTGAATTTGATTACTATCACAGGTTGGGGCGAATTGTCGTATCTCAGGATTTGACCGGCGATAGTAGGCGGGGCCGTGGCTGCCCATTTGGTGTAATACTATGACACCATCACCTTTTAACCCATTGATATAATTATCTAGCTTATAGAGCAAAGCGTTGTCTAAGCAGACGCCATTTTGGCAATCTGCGGTTAATTCTAACTGTGTCACATCTTGATGAGGGATACGGTCGCAGGCCCCTTTACAGCCACCATCATTTTCTCGCCATAAAACACTCAATCCGGCGTGGGCAAGAATATCCATCAAACCCTCCTGATGGCTGGCCAGCGTAGCATCATAATTCTTACGTGGCATATTTGAGAACATGCAGGGGACAGAAACGGCAGTTTCAGTTCCACAAGATGAGGCATTCTTAAAATAGGTCACATTTTGTTTTTGTAGGCGAGGATTTGTTTCGCGTTGATAGCCGCCTAAAGAGAAGTTCTCGGCACGTGCGGTTTCTCCAACCACTAAAATAACCAGCGTTTTCTTCTGTTGGCGATTGATCAACGGCCCTAGATGGGCATCTTCACCAATCTTCACTAAAGACATATTACTGGCAAAATACTTATGCTTCGCAAATTGAAAACTGCCGCTGACAAAATTGGAGGGTGTGAGCATTTTAACGATGCTTTTATTATTACGAATGAGCGAGGCATAATCTTTATAAAAGAGAGTCGCGATGAGCATAATGACCACTGCTGACACCAGAATATTAGCCGCACGGAGCCCTAGCATATACCACCAAGGACGGGTTGCCTGAATACGGACGAAGCAAATAATGATGGCAGGGATAATCCCCAATACGAGCAGCCAAATAGCCATACGTGGCGTAAAGAGTGCGGCAGCTTCTTGGGCGTTAGTCTCGAAGGCATTTTGCATCATATTACCGTCAATAACGGCACCATAACTGAATATAAAATAGTTGCTCGCCGCACCTCCTAAGAGAAATAAAATAATGATGGGCTTACGCAATATTGGCACAGCAAGCAAGCTGAAGATGATATTGAGGGCGCAGAAAATAAACAGTGGAATGGTTGCAGCAAAAAAATAGCTATCGCTATTATCAAAACGAATCAGCGACCAAGCTTTACTGATAAACAAGGCATTGTGGCTGACAGTAAAAAACAGCGAGCAAAGCAAAATAAAACTTAAGCTGTTACAGTGTAACTTTTCTCGAGCGTTCATCGTGAAAATTAAATCCTAGAATTCACTAATTGCACGAATGATATCGAGTGAAACTTAAGATAACCTTAGTGGTATTAGGGGCTGTTTGCGTTTAACCAGAGTGGCTTGCCAGCGAGGACGAATCAGGCTTCAATTAAGGTAAACCTCTCAGTTAATACGAGGTATGAGTTGTGATGGTGACAACGCCAATTAGGTATGCTAACCGCGGGAGGCAGTATGGCTCAGCAACTTGAGTTTTTCGACATTCCCAGCCCATGTCGAGGTATCTGCCAAACAGATGATCGTGGCTTCTGTCGTGGATGTATGCGCAGTCGCGATGAGCGATTTAATTGGATCAAAATGAGCGACCCGCAAAAGCGGGATGTCTTACGCCTATGCCGCCAGCGCCTATTGCGATTGCAGCGCGCGAACAAACAACCGGATGAACCACTGCAAGATCAACCCTCGCTATTTTGAATTATCGTGTTCTACGTATCGATTGACTAAAATTAGCCTTTTGGGCTATTTGTCCTCTCAGCCCCCAATTGACCCTAAATTCGTTGCTCAGGGAGGATTTCACCTTTCTGCTGGTTGTGTATGCTTAGGGCATATTAATAAATGAGGTAGCTAATAATGGACACACGTACCCAACTTGCCCCGCTTGGGCCCGAATTTTCTCGCATGATTTGCGGTTATTGGCGTTTGATGGAGTGGGAAATGACGCCCAAACAGTTGTTGGCGTTCATTGAGCAACACGTTGAATTGGGCATTACCACAACGGATCATGCGGATATCTACGGTGGTTACCAATGTGAGCAAACTTTCGGGCAAGCATTGCGCTTGAAGCCATCATTACGTCATCAACTTGAATTAGTCAGTAAGTGCGGGATTGCCACCACGGCGAAACCAGAGCATGCGCTGGGGCATTACATTACAGATCGTACCCATATCATTAAAAGCGCTGAACAGTCATTAACGCATTTGCATACTGACTATCTTGATTTGCTGCTGATTCATCGTCCCGACCCTTTAATGGATGCAGATGAAGTGGCTGAAGCATTCACTCAATTGCACAAAAGTGGGCAGGTAAAACATTTCGGCGTATCGAACTTTACGCCGGCACAATTCAGTTTGCTGCAATCGCGTTTGCCTTTCACGCTAGTGACAAATCAGGTCGAAATTTCACCGCTTCACCAACCGGCGATTGTGGATGGCACCCTTGATGCGTGCCAGCAGTTACGTATTAAACCCATGGCATGGTCATGTTTGGGGGGCGGGCGTTTGTTCAGCGACCCGGAATTCCAAGCGCTGCGTGATGAATTGCAGGTCGTTGCCGAGGAGATTGGCGCTGAAAGCATTGACGAAGTGGTTTATGCCTGGATTCTACGCTTACCTTCAGCACCCATACCGATCATTGGTTCTGGCAAGATAGAACGTGTTAAGGCTGCTTGGTCATCACTTTCTCTCACGATGACTCGTCAACAATGGTTCCGCATTCGTCGTGCCGCCCTTGGCTATGATGTGCCTTAAGTGCTTTATGCGCCAGCGAGTATCATGCTGGCGCCGTTTGACTTCCTGCTTCCGGTATCGCTAATTGAAGCTGAGTGAGTGAACAATATAACCTCCAGATTAATCCTGCCAGTTCACGTCCAGATGCATCAGGGTATTGCCCCAAAATCGTACTCATTCTCTGTAATTCTTGTAGCGTCGCCTGTAGTGATGTGGGCTGCACACCTTTCTCCGTCATACAGCCTTTTAGGCAGTGAATACAGACATCCCGTACCGCAGACAAGGGGGCAGAGGTGGTTTGCCAATCACGTAGCTGCCAGACCACGTGGCTGCAATTAAGCAGTACCATCCCCCAGCGGAGTAGCCATACTCGCGCAGTTTGATCTTTACTGAGGTTCAGTTGATTGATGCGGTGATAGATGAGTGATTCAAACTGGTGTTGGTTTTGCCTTGGGTAGCTGCTGAGCTGATCGATAAAATCGCGCCGCAACATACGGATGATACGGCGACTTTTACGTTTATCTGAACTAGGCCGAAGTACCTGAAATGCGACACCGGCCAACATAACACCCACTAGCTTGCCAATGTTGTCGTTCAGAAACGCTTGATAATCATAACTCGGAGGATTGGTGACACTCAAAAACGATCCCATAAAGACAATTAATTGCCCCCACAGTGACGCATAAGCAGGGTGTTGGAGTTTCATCATTTGCATAGTGATCAAAATGGGCATGAGCAGCACGGCGAATTGCCAGAAATCATCAATTTGCACCATCACGCCAAATTTTAAAATAAAGCAGCCAATGGAGAGTAAAACGATGGCTTTTAAGAGCGTAGCAATGCTGTCTGTTGGCGATGGCGTGGCTGAGTAGAGTACGCAACTCACGGCGGCTAATGCCAACGCGGAGCTACCTGAACTCCACTGCGTGTTTATCCAAAATGCGCAGCCAATGACAATACAAACAAAAGTACGTAGCCCATTATAGGCGGCTTCATAGGTATCAGTATGACGCGCTAATGATGCGACTGAAGGCGGTGACTGCATTGTGTCTTCTTGGGTTTTATCCAGTCGCGCCAACCATTTATTCACCTGCAAATATAACCAACAAAAATGTCTTAACCGCAACCAGAAGGCTTGATGGCGATAATCAGCATCTTGCAGTGGGGCGATTTGTTGCAATATTTTAGCGACCTGATATTTATCGCAATCAGGTTGTTGCAATGCCGCCAGTAGTTCTGACAGCACAGCGGCCAGCTTTGCGGGTGGTGTGGGCCAGTTAACTAGCATGCGGCGTAAGCTGGTTATCACACTGGTAATCCGTAACTGACGATGCAAGATAAAATTTAAGACATTATTTTGCCGCCTTAAACGGTAATGACTCCAGAATGCCTGAATTCTCAACAGATTCATGGTGAGGATCTGCCCAATCAATCCCTCATGCGAGCTGCGAAGCGCTGGGGTTTGTTCGGTTTGCCACAATAGCGCCGCATGTTCCAGTAACCGAGACTGCATCCGGCGTAAAGAGGTGAGGAGTGCTTCACCGTCTGACGTGCTGGGCAACAGCATCATCATCAAGCCACCGCAAAGAATACCGGTTATCACTTCGCAGACACGGGCTTGGGCAATATCAAAAATCTGTTGGGTGTCAGTGGTGTTCACGGTTGAAAATGCGATGATTGCTGTGGTGTAGCCCGCCAGAGCAAATGCGTAAGAAACATTATTTTGATAATGATTAGAAATGAAAGTACATAAGCCAATCCACGCCGCGATGACAAAAGTGAATAGCCAAGGATCATTGAGACAATGGCCTGCAATCATCAATGATGCCGCTGCGCCCAATAAACTTCCAATAACTCGACCGATACTTTTGCTGATGACTCCGCCGACAGTAGGGAAACTCACCACGGCAGCGGACGTCATCGCCCAGTAGGGTTCATCTAAATTTAGTGCAAAAGCAATCCACAATGATAAACACATGGCCAAAGAGTTACGCAGGGCATAACGCCACTGCCCAGCATTGGCCTTGCCCCATGGGGTTTGGTGCCATAAGGGAAAAGAAAAACGCATGTTAACGGACCACTGAAATGGTACAGGTGGTGCCCGCAATTAGCGTGACATCAGGCGGGACATCCAGCAGTTTAATTCGCACAGGAACCCGTTGTGCCAAACGAACCCAAGGTACATTAGGCTTCACATCAACTAACAGATCATCACCGGTATCAACGCTTTGATCATATATCGCGCGACCAATGCTCTGTACGACGCCACGTAATGGAATGTTGCCATTGTACAAAACTATTTTGGCGTCATTACCTTCTCTAATGTGTCTGAGTTTGGTTTCCTCGAAATAGCCCATGACATAGAATGAATCGGTATCAATAAGCGCGACTAATGGAGTGCCAGCAGTAGCATAGTCACCGACGCGTGTTTTCAAGTTGGTGATATAGCCATTGGCAGGGGCATAAATACGCGTTTTACTGAGATTCCATTTAGCTTGTTCAAGGTTTGCCAATGCGCCTTGATAGGTCGCTTTCATGCTATCGGCTGTTAGATTAGCAATGTCGAGATCTTCACCCGAAATAATATTTTTAGGTAGATTACGGCGACGTTCAGCTTCGTGATTTGCTTTGGCTAAGTCAGTCTGTGCGCGGGCGACAGCCGCTTGTGCATTATCTAGCGCCAATTGATAGGGTTGCGCGTCAATGACAAATAAAAGGCTACCAGAGCTCACCAATTGGTTATCATGGACTAATATCTTTACCAGCCTGCCGGAAACTTCCGGGGTGATGCTGACCAATTCTGCTCGGACTTTACCATCGCGAGTCCAAGGCGATTGCATGTAATAATTCCACATCCACCAACCCGCACACAGTGCAATGGAGAAGATGATGACTGAAGAGAAATACTTAAGAGATTTATGATTCATGTCAATTTACCAACTGGCTAAGACCCATAAAGAAAGACTGACTGCAATGACAAAAATTGAGAGATCCATTAATATCGGATGCCAGATATCACCAGAGTAGATCCAATTCCGTAGCATATGATGGATCAATAGCCACAACACTAAACCTAGCATGACGGCCTTAAACATTGGCGGAAAATAGATAGAGGCACCTAATATCAAGTCGGTAAGTGGTGCACCAACGGGTAAATTAGCTACGTACATAAGGTTAATCCTTAAGGGGTAGTTTTAGTTAAAATATAATTTTTTCTAAAGTATTTCCCGTATTTATTGCTTTTGCCCTAGTATCAACGGTATATATACATTTGTGTTTTTAATGTTAATTACCCAAAATAGACAGGACTCTGGGAGTTATGCTAGCACGCTAAATAAAAGGAGGGGCAATTGGAATCGACATTAGGATCTGATTTAGCACGATTAGTTCGCGTTTGGCGCGCGCTTATCGACCATCGGTTAAAACCGTTGGAACTGACTCAAACACATTGGGTTACCTTGCATAATATTAATCGTTTACCACCTGAGCAGTCACAGATTCAATTGGCAAAGGCGATTGGTATCGAACAACCATCATTGGTTAGAACCTTAGATCAACTGGAGGAGAAAGGTTTAATCACACGGCATATTTGTGCAAATGATCGTCGGGCAAAGAGGATAAAACTGACGGAACAGTCTTCACCGATAATAGAGCAGGTTGATGGTGTGATATGTTCCACTCGCAAAGAAATTCTCGGTGGTATTACTACAGATGAAATTGAAATGTTATCGGGTTTGATAGATAAGCTTGAGAGAAATATTATTCAATTACAAACAAAGTAAATTAGAACGTTTTAGACTCAATTCACAGCAGAAAGAAAAAGTATCGCAGTAATAACAAGTCAGGGTTCGCAATGAACCCTGACATTTTTAAATATTACGTTAACGGCAAACAGATAATTAACAGTAATCAAATCGTTAACGTGGGCTAACCGTTACAGTACTGCCGCTCGTTGCGAGCATGACACGCTGGCCAACGCTAAAACGGGTTGGGCCTTGTTTTTGAACAACTAGAATAGTGGTGCCATCGTCTTTACGGACTTCAAGCTGCACACCATCAGTGCGGTTCATCGCACCTTGAACACCTTGACCTGCCATACCGCCAGCAACTGCACCGGCTGCTGTTGCCAAGCTACGGCCTGTTCCGCCGCCAACGGTATTCCCGAGGAAGCCACCCAGTACTGCACCACCAATAGCACCCATCACGTTATTGTCATCACCACCTTGAATGGTGACAGGACGAACAGAGAGCAATGTGCCGTAAGTCACGGTTTGTACTTGTTTTGCTTGTGATGCAGTGAAAACATCACCAGACAGTGTGTTGTTATTGGCACAACCGGTTAAAGTTACCGCAACAATAGCAACGGCAATTAATGGCTTGATCATAAAAACTCCTATTAAAAATACATTACCGCATTACGGTTCAGTCTGCCGAGGACATCCAAACTCAGTCCATTGACGGTACAGTCTTTACGTAAAGTATGGCTTACTCAAATGTTTATTTCACTACTTACTTCGTAACACCCCTATTACAGAGTGTCGACCATAAGCTGAAAAATTAGGCTAGCGTTGATTGGTTCGCAGCTTAGCGTCTTAAACTTCAACCAATATTAAACGGTGGTTTAGTTTTCTTAAAGTAAGAAAATTCACTGCCATAAATAAAAGTGTTAGCAGTAGTGACTTTTATGTGACCTTTCTTGCAAATAGAACGCATTCTTTAAGATAGTCCCCTATGGCGGTATACACTTAAAAAAGTATATCTTTTCATGGTGTTAATTTTATTATTCTGATCTGGCTTATGAAGAGCCTTATCGCTATTTTGTTCCTCAACGGGAAATAAGGTCATTGCTATGAAATCAGGCCGTTTTATTGGGGTGATGTCTGGGACCAGTCTTGATGGGATTGATGTCGTGTTGGCCGCTATTGATGAGCGTATGGTCGCACAGCAGGCCAGTTACTCTCATCCGATGCCGCAACAGTTGAAAAAAGATATCCTCGGTATGTGTCAGGGCCAATCAACCACTTTATCTGCGGTGGGGAAGCTCGATGCTCAATTGGGAATTTTATTTGCCGAGGCCGTGTTGGGCATATTGAACCAAGAAGGGCTCACCGCACAGGATATTACGGCGATTGGCTCTCATGGACAAACTGTGTGGCATGAACCCCTAGGCGATCCTGCTTTTACGACGCAACTAGGTGATAACAACCGCATCGCGGCGATGACCCAAATAGCCACTGTGGGGGATTTCCGCCGTCGGGATATGGCGTTTGGTGGGCAAGGTGCACCACTGGTTCCTGCATTTCATCATGCACTTTTAGCCCATGCCACCGAACGTCGCATGGTGTTAAACATCGGCGGGATTGCGAATTTATCCATGCTATTACCTGATTTACCCGTGCGTGGTTTTGATACAGGGCCGGGTAATATGCTGATGGACAGTTGGATTTGGCGGAACCGGACCCAACCTTACGATAAAGATGCGGCTTGGGCATTATCGGGGGAGGTTCACCAACCATTACTCGAATCGATGTACAGCGACGCCTATTTCGCCAAGCCGGCACCCAAAAGTACAGGGCGTGAATACTTCAACGCAGGGTGGTTGGACAAGCAATTGGCTAAAATACCGGGAATCAAACCTGAAGATGTACAAGCCACATTGGCTGAATTGACGGCCGTCTCTATTGCTGAACAGGTGCAATTGGCCGGGGGCTGTGAACGGCTGCTTGTGTGTGGCGGCGGGGCGAGAAATCCACTGGTGATGTCACGTATGTCCGCTTTACTACCTGGGACTGAAGTCTGTGTGACGGATGATTTTGGTGTCAGTGGTGACGATATGGAAGCACTGGCTTTTGCTTGGTTAGCCTTCCGGACATTATCCGGTAAATCCGGTAATTTACCCTCCGTGACGGGAGCCAGTTGTGAGACCATTTTAGGAGCAGTCTATCCTGTATCGTCACGATGAGGGTGCTAAGCTTCCATTGAACAGGGCAGCTTAGCCCATCAAAGAGGGCGACATCATGAAATATATATCCGCTATTGCATCTGCCACCACTGTACTGGTGCTGGCGGGATGCAGTTTGGTGCAACCGAAAAACCAAACGTTGCATTATCAATGCGGGACGACTCAACTGACCGTGATGCAGGATAATCAACACGAAAAAGTCAGTCTGATTCTAGATGGTGAACAATTGACATTACCGCAGGTGCGCGCGGCCTCTGGTGTCAAATACAGTGATGGTCGCTATACCTTCTGGTCGAAAGGAAATACGGCGTTTGTCGAGCGTGATGACAAAGTCATCATCAATGACTGCGTGTTGATCAAGCCATTGTCTTAATAAAGCGATTGTCTTAATAAAATGATTACTTTGATCAAGTAATCAGGTCGTTACTCGTTCAGGGTGATTGTGATTCTGGTGCGGCAAGGGCAGAATAATCCTCACTGCTTTCCTGCGCGATACAGAGTGTATATGACTGACAATTTTGATGTTGCAGATTTACGTCGTGAATATATTCGCGGCGGGCTGCGCCGTAGTGACTTAACTGAACAGCCATTGGATCTTTTTGAACGTTGGCTCAAACAGGCGTGCGACGCTCGATTACCGGATCCAACCGCAATGTGTGTGGCAACCGTAGATAGCCATGGACAACCTTTTCAGCGCATTGTTTTGCTCAAGCATTATGATGAACAGGGTATGGTGTTCTATACCAATTTAGGTAGCCGTAAAGCACAACACTTGGCTGAAAACCCGCATATTAGCTTACTCTTCCCTTGGCACATGCTAGACAGGCAAGTCATTTTCCTCGGCAAAGCTGAACGGCTGTCGACGCTGGAAGTGCTCAAATATTTTCATTCCCGCCCCAAAGATAGCCAGATAGGCGCTTGGGTGTCTCAGCAATCCTCCCGAATTTCAGCCCGTGGCGTGTTGGAGAGTAAGTTCCTCGAACTGAAGCAAAAATTCCAGCAAGGTGACGTGCCATTACCCAGTTTCTGGGGTGGGTTCCGCGTAAAATTTGATTCTGTCGAGTTTTGGCAGGGCGGCGAACATCGCCTGCATGACCGTTTTATTTATCAACGGGAAACCGATGGATGGAAAATTGACCGTTTAGCCCCTTGAGAACGATGAAATAATTGTGGTTAAACCTAGCGCTCGTGCGGCGAGCGCTTTATCCTATACCCTCCTTGAGCACCCCTATGGGCAAGTTTTTTTGTAAAAGACAATGGAGTCATTGATGACCAGCAGCAACCTGATTAAACAATTGCAAGAGCGGGGCCTCGTTGCCCAGGTGACGGATGAAGACGCGTTAGCAGAGAGACTGGCGCAAGGGCCAATTTCACTGTATTGCGGTTTCGACCCTACCGCAGACAGCTTGCATTTGGGCCATCTGGTTCCGTTGTTATGCCTGAAGCGTTTTCAGTTGGAGGGGCATCGCCCAGTTGCATTGGTTGGCGGTGCGACGGGGATGATTGGCGACCCGAGCTTTAAGGCTAGCGAGCGTAAACTGAATACAGAAGACACGGTCAACGAATGGGTTGAGAAAATCCGCCGCCAGGTTTCCCCATTCTTGGATTTTGATTGTGGCGAAAATAGCGCTATTGCTGCCAATAACTACGATTGGTTTGGCGGCATGAATGTTCTGACCTTCTTGCGTGACATCGGTAAACACTTCTCTGTGAATCAGATGATCAACAAAGAAGCGGTCAAACAGCGTTTGAATCGTGATGATAGCGGCATCTCCTTTACTGAGTTTTCCTATAACTTGTTGCAAGCCTATGATTTTGCTTGCTTGAACAAGGCCCATGGCGTGGCGCTGCAAATCGGTGGCTCTGACCAATGGGGTAACATCACCTCAGGCATCGACTTAACTCGTCGCTTGCACCAACAACAAGTTTACGGTTTGACGGTGCCTTTGATCACCAAAGCGGATGGCACTAAGTTCGGTAAAACCGAAGGTGGTGCAGTGTGGCTTGATCCGAAGAAAACCAGCCCTTACAAATTCTACCAATTCTGGATTAATACCGCTGACGCAGATGTTTATCGCTTCCTGAAATTCTTTACTTTCATTAGTATGGAAGAGATAAACGCACTGGAAGAAGAAGACAAAAACAGCGGCAAAGCCCCACGTGCGCAATACGTGCTGGCGGAAAATGTGACGGGTATGGTACATGGTGCTGAGGGGCTGGCGGCCGCAAAACGTATTACTGCCAGCTTGTTCTCCGGCGACTTAAATGACATGACTGAAGCGGATTTCGCCCAATTAGCGCAAGATGGTATGCCAACAATTGAACTCGCCCGTGATGCCGATTTACAGCAGGCTTTGGTCAATGCTGAATTAGTACCTTCTCGTGGTCAGGCGCGCACGATGATTAGCTCTAACGCTGTCGCCCTTAATGGCGAAAAACAGGCAGATCCAGAATATGTCTTTACTGACGCTGACCGCTTGTTTGGGCGTTATACACTATTGCGCCGCGGCAAAAAGCATTATTGCTTGATTAGCTGGTTATAAGAACGAATTAAATAAGGGGCAAAAATGTCCCTTATTTTTTGCTTGTTGCTTATTGTTTGCTTATAAATTAGTCGCTCACTTTTAGGCCGTACCAATGAAAAATATACTGTCGATTCAGTCACACGTCGTTTTTGGCCATGCTGGAAATAGTGCAGCTGAATTTCCGATGCGCCGGATGGGCGTTAATGTCTGGCCACTGAATACTGTTCAGTTTTCGAATCATACGCAATATGGTCACTGGACCGGTTGTGTGATGCCCGCTAGCCACTTGACTGAGATTGTTCAAGGCATTGCCGATATCGATCGGCTAAAAGATTGTGATGCAGTTTTGAGTGGTTATATTGGTTCACCGGAACAGGGCGGCCATATTCTGGCTGCAGTTGCTCGGGTAAAACAAGCTAATCCCGCCGCATGGTATTTTTGTGATCCGGTGATGGGCCATCCTGAGAAAGGCTGTATCGTGGCCCCAGGTGTTGCCGAGTTTTTCTGCAAAGAAGCTCTGCCAGCCAGTGATATCATTGCCCCAAATCTGTTGGAACTAGAACAACTTAGTGGCATACGGGTTGAGAATGTCGAGCAAGCTGTCAAGGTTGCACGCGACCTGTGTGCCAAAGGACCAAAAGTGGTCTTGGTGAAACATTTAAGTCGTGCAGGTTATCACGCTGATTGTTTTGAGATGTTATTGGTGACGGCTGAAGATGCGTGGCATATCAGTCGCCCGCTGGTGGATTTCGGCGCACGCCAACCCGTCGGTGTGGGCGATTTAACCAGCGGCCTGTTATTGGTGAATCTGCTGAAAGGTGAGCCGTTGGATAAAGCATTAGAGCACGTTACCGCTGCGGTATATGAAGTGATGTTGAAAACCCAAGCCATGGGCGAATATGAGCTTCAGGTCGTCGCGGCGCAGGATGAAATTGTTAATCCAACCTGCCAATTTACTGCGATCAAGCTATAACTTTTCACTGCGACCAAGCGATAACTTTTATTTTAAAGTGCCCCTGAATAGCGGGGCACTTTAAATAACCAATCAACCCAACAATCTTTACTTCTTGATATCTTCTGCTGCCAAGGCCGCTTTGACCGCTGGACGTTCTGCAACTCGCGCCATATATGTATCCAAATGGCTACGCTGCGTTATTTTAATATTCAGTGCATTAGCCCAGCGGGTAACTGTAAATAAATACGCATCGGCCACACTGAATTTCTTGCCCAAAAGGAAATCATGATCGGCTAACACTGAATCAACATAACTGAATTGCTTATCCAATCGTTCGCGGGCAATCACTTTATATTCTTCCGGCGTTTTGGGGTTAAACAACGGGCTAAAGCCTTTATGCAATTCAGTCGCCACGAAGTTTAACCACTCAATTGCATGATAACGCGAGAGCGTACCCGCAGGGGCAATCAGATGGCGGTCAGGCACTTTATCTGCCAGATATTGCACAATCGCAACGCCTTCGGTGAGTAAACTACCGTCGTCTAGCAATAGTGCGGGGACTTGTCCTTTTGGATTGATGCTTAAATAGTCTTGGCCCGTCTCAGTGATTTTAGCCGCCAGATCGACGCTTTCAATACTGAAGTCTAACCCCGCCTCACGTAAGACAATATGTGGAGACAAAGAGCAGGCCCCGGGTTTATAGAACAATTTCATCACACACTCCTTAATAACGCACTGAAAGAAACAAGCTTCCTTATCCTAAGGCAGACAAATAAAAAATACAGCTAGCAGTATCAGAAAATTGTAAGGGAAATGAATAAGAGTCTAGGAAGCTAACGATTGTGTAAAAAACGAATTGCTGCATAAATCATTACGCAAAGTGTGAATCATATCCCTACAGCGGTGAATATTCGCCGCTGTAGGTTATTTCTACCGTTTATTTTCTGGCCGCGATCATTAATTACCGTGGTGGGCGAGTGCTAATCGAGGATGACCAGCTAAAAGTGGTTGTACTGGGTGCGGTTTTTTTGGTTTTTCTTTCTACGCGCGTTAACTTGGCGATTTTTTCTCGGGCTTGCATGATTTTTTCGATGGCTTCGTCTTTAACTTTATTTTGCTCTGAATTGGTTAATGCCCTTCCTAAGTTTATTCTGGCTCTGTCGAGTTGCGTTTTGACATCACGTTGTTCACTTTCAGTCATTTCTTTTAATGTCAGCTTTTTCATTTTTTCGCCCTGTTTGCATCATTCCTACTCAGTGTACAACCTTATTCTGCATGGGGATGTAAGAGATTGCGATCTGGACGACATTAATCACGATTAAAGCCTGTTAACCCCCAAAAATCACATTAATCGCGATAAGTGAGACATCATCGTTGCATTAAAACACCGCTCTCGACGAAAAGCGCAGAAAGCGGTTGCAGTAGACAGAACAAAAGTTATCGAAAATGAAAATTACAGTAATCGCGAACCATAGCCCCAGAGTAAAACTGTTAGACCCAGCAACAACTCTAAGACCAGTACACCAATGGCAAAGGTAGAACCTGAGAAAATAAATCCTTCTCGCCGGTCAATATTCAAAAAGGTAGGGATCCCGATATACATCAGATAGCCAGCATAGCAGAGGGCAATGATCCCGACGAGCAGACATAGCCAGATGGCAGGGTAGAGTGCAACCATTCCGGCTAAAAATAGAGGCGTAGCGGTATACCCCGCGAATAGAGTACAACTTTGCCAACTTGGGCGGCTTTCATAGCGGCGGGCCATCCAGTAAATCACGCGACCCATCAGCGCAACAGCAGCCAGAATTAAAGCATAGAAAATAACGGCGGAATAAAGAGCAGTGAAGATCGTCAATTTTATGACCTGGCCATCACCAAAGTACCAACCCACTTGTGTGGTGCCGATAAACGCGCAAATCACCGGAATGGCGGCCATTAAGAGGAGGTGATGTGCATATAAGTGTTGGACACTTTCACCCTCACGTTTGATTTGCTGTAGTTCCTGACTAGGATGAGTCAGAAGTCCCCAAACATGGTTGATCATACATCACCTCCTTGCCCGTTATTGGCCGCCAATAACAGACGGATTTCATCCCCATTTATTATCAGGATGCGGTGAATACTGGGCGGCCTCAACATAGTATAGTTTATTTTTTGAACACAAATAATGTGACGGCGGTACCAACGATTAGGCTCGCGTTATCCATCACATTTAGAAATGTTTATTATAAATGAGCAAGTTAATCATTAAATCAGGAGCAAGCCATGAGTACTCAGGGAAATAATAATCGGATAGATTACATAGAGTTTGCTGTTAGTGACATTGAGCGTTCGAAAGATTTCTACGGCAAGGTTTTCAATTGGCAGTTTACCGATTACGGGCCGAGGTATTGCGAGTTCACTGATGGCCGGTTGGCGGGAGGGCTTACCACATTGAGTGAAGTTCAGTCCAATGGCGGGCCGCTGGTCATTCTGTATGCGGGTGATCTTGAACAAACGCAAAAACGTTTGGAAGAGGCTGGGGCCGCTATCGTGCTACCTATTTTTCCTTTTCCCGGCGGCCGTCGTTTTCATTTTACCGATCCAGATGGCTATCAGTTAGCGGTATGGTCAGATAACGAGCCAACTGATATTTAGCTTATAAAACAGTTAAATATACAGGGATGGTTTTATGTTTTGTGAATTGACCATAGATTCTCACTATGGTCAATTTAGTTCTGAAGTCTTATTTCTTTTCAATCAACGGGCTGTATTCTGCTGGCACCCAAGTGTAACCCACTTTATCTGCCCGAACATGGCCCAGACCTGGGAACGGAAGGTGAGCACCTGCCACCCAAAGCTTGTCTTTCGCCGCCTCAGCAAAAATGGCTTTGCGTGTAGCAATGGCTTGCTTGCTATCGCTATCAAATTCTAAAGAGACATCTGGGTGCGCAAATTGGATGGAATGGCTGTGTACGATATCGCCCCAAACCAGCAAGTTGTCACCTTTTGACGTGAAAAGATAAGAGGTGTGACCCGGCGTATGGCCTGGTGTTGGCACCACTTTCACGCCCGGTAATAAGGTTTCGCCGACCGTGTAAATTTTTAGCTTATTGTTTGCCACATAAGGAGCAACAGCTTCCATTGATTTTTCAAACATCGGGCGCTGTTCCGCCGCAGCTTTGCTGGCGATATCTTTACTCAACCAAAAATCAGCATCGCCTTTAGAGACATACACGGTCGCGTTAGGAAATGCTGCTTTGCCTTGATCGTTAATACCGCAAGCATGATCTGGATGCAGATGGGTCAACAGAACCGTATCTATCTGCTCAGGCTGGTAGCCTGCCGCGCGAATATTATCGACCACCGCCCCCAGTGTTGGTCCAAAGCATTGTGCTGTGCCGGCATCAACTAAGACTAAGTTAGTTCCGGTATTGATTAGGAAGGCATTGACCGCAGTTTGTACCCCATTGGTGCTATCGATAAACATACTAGACAACAATGTCTGGATATCTTTTTCATTGATATCTTTTAGTAGATTGGTACCAAGTTTGACATAACCGTCGTAGATAGCAGTGACTTCAAAATCACCTAACGCCATTCGGTAGTAACCGGGAACCTGCGTCTGCTGTTGCGCAGGTGCAGCCGCCATACTGACCGTCGAGAAGCTCAGGGGCAGAGCGCAGGCACTCGCCACCGTCAGCGCCAGCAATGCTTTACGGAGTTGTAACTTTTTCAGTGGAAACGCCTTCATAAATCCCCTCCAGAAGTGAATAACGGGCCTTATCATGTTTTTGTTAATGACATTCAAACTATATCGATGAAAATAATAAGCATCGTTATCCAATGTACGTTCTAAATGTTTGATTGTCTTTAAAGGATTCAGGAGAGGGGAAATTTCAGAATTAGCTTGTATAGGGGGGAAATAAAAAACGCCCCGTTAGGAGCGTCTTTTATGACTAGCGAGTACATTATGCTGTTGTGACAGAGCCTGTTTTTTTAGTTTCTGTCGGCGCTAATGTCATGCGATACAATTTAGGTGCAGTCAGCATCATCAAGATTGCGATGATAGCTGTAACGATACCAATCTGCATAAACACATGGCTATAGATTGCCAGTGATGCATGGGCATCAGTGATATCACTTGGTACCGCGGTCAATGCCGCAACTTTACCCGCAATCAGTGCAGCAGCAGCAGTAGTCAGGAACCAAGAACCCATGATGAAGCCCATCAAACGTTGAGGGACTAATTGTGCAACCATGGCCAAGCCTAAGCCGGAAATCATCAGTTCACCGATGCTTTGAAGCGCGTAGCTCAGGATTAACCAATTGACGGATACAATGCCGTGCTCATTCGCCATTGTTGCGCCCCATGGTAAAACCAAGAATGCAGCAGAGCAAAGTATCATGCCAAAAGCAAATTTATGCGGCATGGGCAGACGGTCACCCATCTTGTTATAAATTGCAGCCAAAATAGGACTGGCAACCATGATCCAGAATGGATTCAATGCTTGGTACTGTTCTGGTTCAAACGCAATACCGAAGATTGAATGCTCAACATTATGGATAGCAAAGAAATTCAGCGATGTTGGCATCTGGCTGTACAGCACGAAGAACACAACGGCTTCGAGCATCAGCAGAAACGCCACGATCATTCTGCGACGAGCCGTGCCGTGGAGTGAGAATGTTTCTTTAGCAAAGATAAAGATGATACCCAGTGAAACCAACGCCAAGGCCCAGCGCGCCACAACTTGGTTGTGCAGCAACCAGCTCGACAGTGTGATCAACGCGACAACACCGACTAATACCATCAGTAATTTTTTGATCTGCAATGGCGCGAAGTCAGGCTTAGAGCCTTGGTTTTTCACCCACTTACGGCAGAACCAGAAATTCACCAGCGTGATGAGCATCCCGACAACACTGAGTGAGAACGCGACGCTCCAACCATATTTGGCTGCCAACCAAGGTGTTGCCAGCATAGAGAAGAACGAACCGATATTGACGGACATATAGTACATGGTAAATGCACCGTCCAAACGCGGGTCGTCTTTGTTATAACAGGTTGAAAGCAGGGATGAAGGGTTGGCTTTAAACAAGCCATTACCGACCGCAATGGTCGCCATGCCCAGATAAACCCAGAAAATATCATGCCCAGAATAGGCAATCATGGCATAGCCCACAGCGAGGATCAGCGCACCGAGCACGATGACGCGTTTCGCGCCGAGAACTTTATCACCTAACCATCCACCAATGGCCACGAAACCATAGACCAGCGCACTGAAGGAAGAGAATAAGGTGATTGAATCGGCTTCGCTCATCCCGAGCATTTTGACCAGATAAACGGCCATGATCCCTTGCAGGCCGTAATAACCAAAGCGTTCCCAAAGCTCGATAGAGAAGATCAGGTAAAATGCCTTCGGTTGTTTGAAAGCATTCATACTGATGTTTTCGGGTTGTTCGCTACTTGGTGGTTGTTGACTGTTGTTTGCTGTTGACACTGGGACCTCTGTATTTTACGCCCTACCATAAATGGCAGGATTGGCAAAAGTGAATGCTTGAACTGGCATCCCTTTGCGTTGTTATAAGATGTTTAGCGGCGGTTAATGTTCACTATCTTTGTCAATGAGACAAGTGTTTTGTAATAATCTGTTACATATAACTTATCCAGTTCAAATTCGCCATGTTACAAATGTTATGCAGTATTAACGTTTATGTTTTGGCAATTTGGCAAATTTTTATTTTGATTAAAAGCTGAACTGATTTTATTTAGTGATATATTCTGCTATATGAAAACTGTATGGTGTATATGATTGGTTATTGGTGAATAAATAAATCAATGTTGTGCTTATGGTGAATATTCTGAAATTATCAAAATAATGGTTAAATGTTAATCAGTTAAGCATCTTGGTCATGAGATAAACTGAAGTCGTGCTCAGTGAGTTGTGTCAGTTTTTTGCGTGAAAAATAATGAGATAGCCAATTTCAGGCCGATTGATACTCCCAGACGGGAGTTTGCGGGATTCCGATACCTAACTGCGTATCGATATCCCGAGATAGTATGTGAAGAAGTTAGTAGCACGTTAGTAGTTGCATTGGTAAACGATTTAAACCACTTCTCCCAATGCTTGCCTTAAACGATTAGTCCATCCGGCCGCGGCAGTACTGATAATGATTCCTAGTAACTGCTGATCACTGAACCCAATGAGTATTAGTGGGGTGATAAATTGATGACTAAAGCGTTCCGGCGCGCGGGTCAATTCTGCGGCGAGATGAATCAGCGGCTGAGTGAAGGGGTCACCAGACTTTATCGCCAATGCGCACGCAATGTCAGTGTCGATAGCGTTCGTGACTGCGGAATAATCTGTTGTTGAAGAGGTGCTTAGTTGCTGTTTGTAGTGTGCCTGACAATAATTGCTACCATTAATGCGCGCTGAAACCAGTGACACCAACGCCGACCAATCTGCTGCTGTTTGTTGCAACGTTTTCTGTTGCGCTATCAAGGTGTAGCTCGACAAGCTTGCAGGGTGGCGCGCCAGTAAGTCATGTAAGGTGATCAACTTTTCATCTGATTTCTGCTCAGTGGCGATACCATCATTTACCGCCAATGTAGGCAGCCAACCTTGCCAATGCAACCCTTTTGTCGATAACAAACTAGCGCTAGCGTCTTCCATTCGTGGGAACCCTGGAAGTATGACGGTCGGATAACCGGCTAACGCTGAAATTCCTGCAATCACTCTGGCTTGATAGCCCACAAAACCAATAATCTGCGTTAAAACAATGATATCAGCCTCGGTCAAGCCCACATCTGATAATTGCTGTAACGCATGCTTATCAATCAACGTTGGCTGACTGGCGAGCTGGCGAGCATATTGAGTCATTTGGGTAAGCCGCATATTACTTTCCCGTGAAGCATCAGGACTGGAAAGTGGTGTGAGTCGTGCCGCATAGTGGCTACAGAGTCGTTGCACACCGGTTACCTGTGCGACGGTCAACGCACTACTTAAGCGGTCATACAATGAAAATTGGTTATCGCTGCTGAGTTCGACTGTTGGCGGGAAAAGTGTCTGATACAGTGTTTCTGAGGCAGATAAAACCGTGCTGTGCTGCCGTAAGTTATCTAAGAGCGTGGTGCGAATAGCATCATTTAGCCCCAATAAAAAGTTTCCTTGCTCACTCTTGTGTGAGTAAATGGTGGTCTTTTCTGTGACACCGTCACCTTCATCATTGACCTGCGCCGCGGTAATCTCCAGGCTGCCGCTACGTTGAGTCTCGTGATACCAATGGGCATTATTCTGTTGTCGAAATTGCACCATAATGACCTCCGTTAGGGACAGCAACGCGTGAGCGCTAATGATAAATGTGGGTTAAGGATGGCAAGTTGAAATTTTGGTAACGAATGAAGGATGACAATGGGGCTATCGGACCGGAAGCATGGAAAAGAGGTAGGTTTTAACATCGGCAAGATATCCTGTTGTTTTAGGGAATGAACACAGTGGATATCATTGCTGATTGAGTTAGCGAGATAAAATAATGTTAAGCCATAATCCATAACTAAACGTAATAACATATTATTATATATAACAAAAATGTTATTACGTTAGACAAGATTTAGCTAATGAGGTGAATGGGCGACGTTAAAGTTGCCATCCACCTCCGCTTTCACTGCAAGTTTTACGGGGGATGAAAATAGCCAACAAAGCTAATGCGTTAGAAATGGCCACTGTCTTGACGCCAAGCATCTGCGGTTAATGCTTCCCCAAAATGGCTAGAGATAAGGCGCTTTGTTAAATCATGCAGTGGGGACGCCAACACTTCAGCAGTACTCCCACGTTCGACCACTTCGCCTTCATGCATCACAATCACTTGGTCACTGATATGCTTCATCATGCCTAAGTGTTGGGTCACATAGACATAGGCGATGCCGTGTTTTTCTTGCAATTCCAGCATCAGGTTGATGATCTGCGAGCGCATAGACATATCCAGCGCAGCGAGTGCTTCATCGGCAACAATCACTTTAGGTTGCAGGATAAGCGCCCGCGCCAGTGCGATGCGCTGCTTCTGGCCTGATGCAAGCATATGAGGGTAATAGTTAGCGTGATCGGGTAGCAGCCCCACTTGTCGTAGCGTTTGATAAATGCGCTGCTCGCGAGCTGCGGCGTCTAAATCGGTATTCAGCTTCAAGGGCGCATCAAGCAATTGACCGACACGCTGACGCGGGTTCAGCGAAGTGCTGGGATCTTGAAAAATCATGCGAATACGTTGGCTACGATAGCCATAATCACCATAGACCAAGCGATGATCGTCAATCAACAGCTCACCTTCTGTGGGTTCAATCATGCCTGACAACATTTTTGCCAGGGTTGATTTCCCTGATCCGTTTTCACCAATCACCGCCAATGTTTGGCCTTCACGTAAAGTGAAGCTCACCGACTTGACCGCTTCGACATGTTGACGACGAAACAGCCCTGTACGATAGCGGAAAGTTTTACTGAGATTACGGACTTCGAGCAGCGTCTCGGCCATTATTGCTCCTCCAAATTTAAGGGGAAGTGACAGGCAAAGGCGTGGTTTTTGACCAGTCGTAAACGGGGTGTTTCAATACAAGTTTTCTGCGCATAGGGGCAACGAGGCCCAAGCCGACAGCCGATCGGTAAATGCTCAAGTGACGGAATCGCGCCTGGCAATGTATTCAAGCGGCTTTTATGGGGTAAAGAGCGGCCGAAATCCGGCATTGCACGAATAAGCGCTTGAGTATACGGGTGATGCGGTGCAGCCAGCAGATCCTCACAAACAGCACTTTCTACTGTTTGGCCGCAATAGAGCACGTTCACCCGATCAGCCCATTTACTCATCATTTGCAAATCATGACTGATCAGCAAAATTGTGGTGTTGTTATTTTGATTCAGCCGAGCCAACAGGCGGAAAATCTGCGCTTGCGTGGTGGGTTCCATCGCATTCGTCGGCTCATCAGCAATCAGTAGTCTTGGCTGGTTAGCCAGTGCGATAGCGATCATCACCTTTTGGCATTCACCTTCCGTCAACTCATAGGGATAGCTGCGCATAATATCCTTATGGTCTTTGATGCCAACACGGTGCAGTAATTCTATTGCTCGCCGTTTACGCCAATGAAAACGTTGCCACCAGCGGCCTTTGTAGGTCCAACCCGGAATGGCTTGGAACAACTGCTGACCGATACTTTCGGATGGATCCAGACAAGATTGCGGCTCTTGGAAAATCATCGAAATATTGTGGCCAATCACTTTACGGCGCTGGCGGGGTGTCAGTTGCAACAGATCAATATCATCAAAGCGGAAACGGTCAGCCGTAATGCGCCAGTTATCTTTGCTGACGCCACAAATAGCTTTGGCAATCAGACTCTTACCTGAGCCAGACTCCCCAACCAAGCCACGAACTTCACCTTCCGTCAGGGTGATACTGATGCGGTCAACGGCTTTAACCATCCCTTCGGCGGTCATAAACTCGATGGTGAGGTTACGAATATCGAGTAGCGGCATTATTCCACCCCTGCATTAATGGCGCGACGCATACCATCACCCAATAGATTCACCAGCAACACACTCACTAAAATCGCCGCTCCCGGTAGCATCACAGTCCAAGGCGCAACATAAACGAGATCCAGTGAGTCTCCCAGCATCGCCCCCCATTCTGGTGAGGGTAACTGTGCGCCCAAATCTAGAAAACCTAATGCAGCAATATCTAAAATCGCCATCGATAAAGCACGGGTAAACTCAGTGACTAACACCGCCGCAATATTGGGAAAAATGGCATAAGCCAAAATATGTGGGGTGGAGGCTCCATCTAGGCGAGCAGCAACCACATATTCTTTATCTAATTCATCATGTACTGCGCTATAAATGGTGCGAACCATTCGCGGCAATAAAGCCAGCCAAACTGCAAACATCGCATGTTCTAAACTGGGGCCAACAAAGGCGACAACGATGATGGCCAACAGCAGCGATGGGATAGAAAGCAATGTATCCAGCACGTGATTGAGAATAGCCGAACGAAAACCGTGGGTGATACCCGCGAAAACACCCAGTATCACGCCGCACAGGGCTGCTGCGAGTGTTACCAACAATGCCGAGCCATAAGTGGATGCGGCTCCAGCTAATAAGCGGCTTAAGATATCGCGGCCAAGATCATCTGTGCCGAGGAAGAATGAAACGTTACCGTAGCGTGACCACGAAGGTGGGAGCAGTTGGTAACCGAGAAACTGTTGGTCGAGGGCGTAGGGGGCCAGTGTACTCCCCAGCAAACACAGCACTAACAAGCCGAGGACGCCATAAAAACCGACCATGGCTAAGGTATCAGTGTAGAAAAGCCGCCAAGTGTACAGCAGTGGGCTAGGCATCTTCTTTTCGCGATAAACATTATCGAAGGGCATACCATTCCTTATGCTTTAACGGCGTCATCATTGCGCCCACAATATCTGACAAAACGTTAATAACAATCACCAATGAACCGACGACCATCACACCCGCAGAGATAGCGGCGTAATCTTGTTGCCGTATGGCATTTATTAACCAACGGCCTAGCCCCGGCCAGTTAAAGACCACTTCGGTTATCATCGCCAATGTCAGCATGGTGGAAAACTGCAGGCCTAACTTCGGAATAATGGGGGGCAATGCGTTATGTAGAACGTGGCGGCGGATAATCGTGAACCGCGATAAACCCCGTGTTGCGGCCGCTTTAATGTAGTTCTGACCGATGACATCATCAGTGCTGGTACGCATAAGGCGAATAACTTCTGTCGTTGGGGCGACAGCCAGTGCAGTGATAGGCAAAATCATATGTTGAATTGCACTGAGCATCATCTCTTCTCGGTACGGTGAAGGGGATAGCCAAGCATCCACTAAAGCCAGTCCGGTGACGGGTTTGACTTGATATAACAAGTCGTACCGTCCAGAAACGGGTAGCCAACCTAAATGCAACGAGAAGAACAACATAAGCAGCAAGGCCAACCAAAAAACGGGGACAGAAAAGCCGACCAATGCAATGGAACTGATAGCAATATCGGGCCATTTACCGCGCATCACACCCGCAATAATCCCCAAGGGAATGCCGATAAACAGTGCCAGTGAAAAGGCCAGAACACATAATTCCATCGTGGCGGGGAAAGCTTCACGCAGTTGCTCGCTAATCGGTTGGCCGTTAATGCTGGACACACCGAAATCCCACTGCAGTAAACTGCTGAAATAGAAACGATAAGCATCGAGTAACGCCACGCCGTTTAGCGGCGCATGTGGGGTGAAATAGCTCAAGCTAAAACTGACCAGCGATAACATAAATAGTGTTATCACTAGCAGCAATAAGCGCCGCAAGGTAAAGATAATCATGGCTTTTTGCCCTCATCGCTTTCGCGGAATACACCAGCAAAAGATGAATTGCCAAACGGGCTTAATACCAAACCTTTAATATCATAGCGATATGCCTGAAGCCGTAACGATGATGCTAATGGCAGCAGCGGTAATTGCTGCTCAAGAATACGCTGAGCCTGCTGATAATATTCAATACGCGCCGATAGTTGCTGAGAACGTAGTGCTTTTTGCAGCAGTTCATCAAATTCAGGGTCACACCAATGAGCATAGTTTGTTTGCGAACGAATTGCTGCACAGCTTAAAAGTGGGCGGAAAAAACTGTCTGGATCGTTACTGTCCGTTGACCAACCCGACAGGGTTAAATCGTGATTCATCTCCATCAGGCGGGCTTCTTGGAAACGGCCTTCGACCGGGACGATATTGACCGTAATACCGACTTGAGCTAAATCTGCCTGAATCAACTCCGCCGTTTTTAGTGGGCTAGGGTTGTAAGATTGCGATGCTGTTGGCACCCATAAATTAAGCTGTAATTTAGTGAGCCCCAATTCTTTAAGGATGGCCTTAGCTTTTTCAGGATTATATTCGGTGACCTGAGCCTGATTGTCGTAAGCCCATGATGCACGCGGTAAGATAGAGGCGGCCGTTTCAGCAGTACCGTAATAAATTGACTGCATCAATCGTTGGTTGTTAATCGATAGCGCAATGGCTTGGCGCACGCGTTGGTCATTCAGAGGCGGTTTACGGGTATTAAACGCCAGATAGGCGACATTCATCCCAGGGCGCAGCGTTAGGCGCAGGCGAGGGTCATCACGTAAAATAGATAACTGACTAGCTGCTGGATAAGCCAACACATCACATTCGCCCGTCAGTAATTTGGATAAGCGTCCCGTCCCACCCGCACCCAAATCGATAACGACTTGAGGCATGCGCGGTAAACCTTTCCAATAGTCGCTATTGCGGAACAAACGGATATATTGCCCAGACCGATATTCATTTAATAAGAAAGGACCGGTTCCTACAGGCTCGCGATCGATCTGCTCTTGGCGGCCTTTCTTTGTTAAGTCATCGGCGTATTCAGCAGACAGTACGGGGGCATAGTGGGTAGCTAAATGCCAGAGAAACGATGCATCAGGTGCTTTCAGCTTAAATTCGACCGTGTGATCATCCAACTTTTTGACACTTTGCACGGCATCGGCAAATTGTAAACTGTCAAAATAAGGGTACTCGCCGCCATTGACGCCATGGTAAGGATGTTCTGGATCAAAGACTCGCTGGAAACTGAACACTACGTCATCGGCGTTCATCATCCGAGTGGGGGTAAACCAGTCGGTTGTCTGGAAGGGGACGTCTTTACGTAAATGAAAACGGTAGGTAGCGCCGTTATCTAACACTTGCCAGCTCTCGGCTAATTCAGGGATGAGTCGATAAGTATAAGGATCAACATCCAGCAGGCGGTCATACAACTGTGCTGCCAACGTATCAATGGTTAATCCACTACTGGCCATCTGCGGATTAAAGGTATTCAGTATCCCGCTAACGCAATAAACAAATCCACGCTGGCGAATATCGGGCAGCGGTTGGTCAGGTAAGGGGGCTGGGGCAGTTTGCGCCAACACAGGGGTCGCAAGGCACGCCAGCGACAGCATCCAAATGAGTAAAACACGCATAAACGCTTCGCAGTCAGTAAGCAATACACTCAGTGTACCGTAATCTGACAGCGCCCCCAATCCATTGAGCAAAACTACTTCGCTGTCTGCTGGTTGTTGCATCAGTTGATGATAATTCCATCACTATTCATATGGTAATGAGAAAAATTCTCAATAAACTATTTACAAGTGCTATTGATAACTATTATCATTGCTCTGCTCTTCGGGATAAAGCCAACAGTTTCAGGCTTTTGATAGGAAAGCACGACATTGCTCACATTGCTTCCAGTATTATTTAGCCAGCTCGGGTGCTGGCTTTTTTTTACCCTTCGTCCTTGAAGCCGCAGCAGCGTTAGCGGCACTCGTTCACCCGAATCACTTACTTGGGTAAGCTCATCGAAATCATTCGCCCGTTAAGATGGCATGTTTTTTTAGCATGCCACGTAGCTGATGGTACGTTAACCCTAGCAAACTTGCCGCTTTACGCTGATTAAAACGCGCCTGTTCCAATGCATGTTTGATCATCTGTTGTTCGCTATCATGCAGCCAATGTTTCAGGTCAATAGGCAGTGCTGGAAGTACGGATGAGTCATCTGTCGTGGTGGCTAAAGCCTGCGGTTCGATCACCGAGTGCTCATTGCTTGAGCGAGCGGCGAAAGGATTAATAATGATGTTATCCAGTGGCTGAATGTTGTCTCCATGGCGATACACAGAACGCTCAACCACATTTTTCAACTCACGCACATTGCCCGGCCAGAGGTACGCCAATAATTGCGCTTTTGCTGACGGCGTAAAACCGGGGAAAAGGGGGAGACCTAATTCGCGGCACATCTGGATGGCAAAATGTTCAGCCAATAACATGATGTCCTGCTGACGTTCGCGTAATGGTGGTAATTGCACCACATCGAAGGCGAGGCGATCCAGCAGGTCGGCGCGGAATTTACCAGCAGCGGCTAATGCAGGCAGATTGTCGTTGGTCGCACAAACTAGCCGGACATCGACTTGCAGCGGTTGGCTGCCGCCAACACGTTCCAGATGACCATATTCAATGACGCGTAATAATTTTTCTTGCACCAGCATCGGAGCCGTTGCCAGCTCATCCAGAAATAGCGTGCCGCCGTCAGCGCGTTCGAAGCGACCTAAATGTCGTTTTTGCGCGCCGGTAAAGGCACCCGCTTCATGGCCAAAGAGCTCGGAGTCGAGCAGATTTTCATTGAGAGCGGCGCAGTTCAGTGAGATGAAAGGCCCTTGCCAGCGCTCGGATAAATAATGCAGCCGGTGGGCAATCAGTTCTTTACCGGTACCGCGTTCGCCAATCACCAATACAGGTTTATTCAGTTTCGCCAGCCCAGAAACTTGTTCCAGCACTTCGACAAATGAGTTTGCTTCGCCCAATAGATTATCTAATTGCTCAGTCATGATGAAATTCGCCAATTATTGGTTAATATAATCACTCTACATTTTTATGCTGAATAGGCAAAAATATTTTTTTGTTATTTTTCATGTGATTATGATTTTTAAAAAGTTGGCACGACTCTTGATATTGTCTACGTGAATGAATATTTCTCTGCGGGTAGCATTAAGCATGATTAAGCGTCTACGAGTAACACAGCCGAACGCTATTACGTCAGAGAGTTAACACGTCAAAGAGGATATTAATTATGGGTATTTTTTCACGCTTTGCCGATATCGTGAACGCTAACATCAATACATTACTGGACAAAGCGGAAGACCCGCAAAAATTAGTCCGGCTGATGATTCAAGAAATGGAAGATACGTTGGTTGAGATTCGCTCAACCTCTGCCCGTGCTTTGGCTGAGAAAAAACAGCTGTTGCGTCGCATTGATCATAGCGAAACCCAGCAACAAGAGTGGCAGGAAAAAGCCGAACTGGCCTTGCGTAAAGATAAGGAAGACTTAGCTCGAGCGGCACTGATTGAAAAGCAAAAAGTGGCGGCACTCACCGACACATTAAAGCATGAAGCGGCCACTGTGGATGAAACACTAAGCCGAATGAAGCATGAAATCACAGAGCTGGAAAGTAAATTAACTGAAACCCGAGCCCGCCAGCAAGCACTGACCTTACGTCATCAGGCAGCTGCATCATCTCGCGATGTTCGCCGCCAGTTAGACAGCGGCAAACTGGATGAAGCAATGGCGCGTTTTGAACAGTTTGAGCGCCGTATTGATCATATGGAAGCGGAAGCTGAAACCGTTGGCGTCGGTAAACAAAAGTCATTGGATCAGCAATTTGCTGAACTCAAAGTTGACGATGAAATCAATAACCAATTGGCTGCACTGAAAGCGAAAATGAATTCAGCACAGTGACATGTTGCTTAGCAACCATCATGTTGCCTAGTAGCAAAAACAGGCAGGCCATCGCCAAAAGGTGGCCTGCCATAATGAAAATGCAGATATCCGCAAAAAAATGATTAAGGGGAACGAATGAGTATCCTGTTTCTTGCCATACCGCTGACAATTTTTGTGCTTTTTGTGGCCCCTATCTGGTTATGGTTACATTACAGTAATCGCCAGCAAAGCGGTGCTCAACTGAGCCATCAGGATATGCAACGCCTGTCTCAGTTGACAGATGATGCGCGTCGGATGCGCGAACGGATCCAGTCATTGGAAGAGATCCTTGATGCTCAGCATCCGAACTGGAGGCAGTCATAATGAGTAATAACTTTAAAAGTAATGTATTAAGCAGCAAGAAACTGTATCGGGTGCCAGAAGAAGGCATGATCAAAGGGGTGTGTGCGGGTTTGGCACACTATTTTGATATTCCAGTGAGATTGATTCGAGTGATGGTCGTGTTATCACTGTTTTTCGGTTTATTCGTCTTCACCATTGTAGCTTATATCGTACTGACGTTTATGCTAGAACCTGCACCCGCAGCCAGTTTCAGTGAACATCGTGAAGCGACACCTCGGCAACTTTTAGATCAACTCGAGTATGAGTTAGGTGCAGGGGAGCAACGTTTACGTCAAGTCGAACGCTATGTCACTTCAGATACATTTGTGGTGGAACGCCGTTTTCGTCAATTGTAATGCTGAAAGTAAGATGCTGACAAAATCAATATGACAACCCCTGCCGGAGGGCAATCGATGAACAATAATCCCGCCCGTACTCGAGCAGGTGTAGTATTAACCACATTGATGAAGATTATTTTTACTGTTGCATTGACCTATGGCCCAGCCGGTGCCGCGGGTTTTATTGTTAAGAATGTCAGCCGTAAGCCTCTGCGCTGGTTGCTGCTAATCATGCTGGAACCCATGCTAAAACGCGCAATGGCGGCAACGGCGGGTAAATTTGCTAAGGAGAAGCATGAAACGACTGCAAAATGAGATCACATCATTGGTTAACCGTGGGATGGACCGCCATCTCCGGTTGGCAGTAACAGGTCTGAGTCGTAGTGGTAAAACAGCATTCATCACTTCTTTAGTGAATCAATTACTTCATATTCACAGCGGCGCACGTTTGCCGCTGTTTTCTGCTGCGCGTGAGGAGCGGTTACTGGGTGTCAAACGTGTGCCACAGCGCGATCTCGGTATTCAGCGATTTACTTATGACGAAGGATTGGCGGCGCTGTATGGCACTCCACCTAATTGGCCGACGCCGACACGGGGTGTCAGCGAAATTCGTTTAGCGCTCCGTTTTCGATCCGGCGATTCTTTGCTGCGCCATTTTAAAGAAACATCGACATTATATTTAGAGATTGTCGATTATCCGGGCGAATGGTTGTTAGATCTCCCCATGTTGGAGCAAGACTATCTAAGCTGGTCGCGCCAGATGGCTGGCCTGTTACAAGGGGATCGCGAAACTTGGGCTCAACCTTGGCTAACGCTATGCCAGCAGTGTGACCCTCTCGCCCCAGCAGATGAGAATCAGTTGGCAGCCATTGCTCAGGCCTATACCGATTATCTGGTTCGCTGCAAAAATGAAGGGCTACATTTCATTCAGCCAGGCCGTTTTGTGTTACCTGGCGATATGGCGGGCGCACCTGCGTTGCAGTTTTTCCCTTGGCCAGATGTGAATGGCTTAGGTGAGTCTCGGCTAGCACAGGCAGACAAACACTCTAATTTAGGCATGCTGCGTACCCGTTTTAATTATTATTGCAACGCGATCGTCAAAGGCTTTTATAAAGAACATTTTGTGCGTTTTGACCGGCAAATCGTGTTGGTTGATTGCCTGCAACCCTTGAATAGTGGGCCGCAAGCATTTAACGACATGCGTTTGGCGCTGACACAACTGATGCAAAGTTTCCATTACGGGAAGCGCACTTTATTCCGGCGACTTTTCTCGCCATGTATCGATAAATTAATGTTTGCAGCGACCAAAGCAGACCATGTCACTGCTGATCAACATGCAAATCTGGTTTCGCTGTTACAACAACTCGTGCAGGAAGCTTGGCAGAACGCTGCATTTGAAGGTATCAGTATGGATTGTGTCGGCTTGGCTTCGGTACAGGCAACGGAAAGTGGGATAGTCGATCATCAAGGACAAAAAATACCCGCGCTACGGGGGCACCGCTTGCTTGATGGTGCGCCGCTGACCGTCTTTCCTGGTGATGTACCGGCCCGCTTGCCGGGGCCAGCATTCTGGCAACAGCAGGGCTTTCATTTTGATGAATTTCGCCCACAAGCGGTAAATGTCGATAGCCCATTGCCCCATATCCGGCTGGATGCAGTGATGGAGTTTTTATTGGGAGATAAATTGCGATGAGCGAACCATTGAAACCTCGCATCGATTTTGAACAGCCTTTGCAACCCTTGGATGAACCTGTACTGAAAGCGGCGCAAGCTTTTGATCATCAAGCTGCGGAGAATTTTTATCCCGCAGCCCCCGAATTGGACGCGGAAGCCGAAGATGGCCGAGTGGAAGGGCTGGTCAATGCCGCGTTGAAACCGAGGCGCAGTCTGTGGCGCAAAATGGTGACCGCAGGTCTGGCACTCTTTGGCGTCAGTGTGATTGCGCAGTCGGTGCAATGGGTCAATCAGGCCTGGCAACAACAGGATTGGATAGCATTGGGTGCGACGACCGCAGGTGGGCTGATTGTACTGGCGGGCGTGGGATCAGTGCTGACGGAATGGAGGCGTTTATACCGTCTCCGGCAGCGGGCGGAAGAGCGGGATATTGCGCGTGAATTGTTAGTCAGTCACGGGATTGGTCAGGGGCGTGCTTTTTGTGAAAAACTGGCTCGCCAAGCAGGGTTGGATCAAGGACATCCGGCACTCCAGCGCTGGCAAGCCTCGCTTCATGAAACTCATAACGATCGGGAAGTGGTCGAGCTTTACGCTAAATTGGTGCAGCCTGCGCTAGATAATCAGGCGAGAGCCGAAATTAGTCGATATGCAGCTGAATCGGCTTTAATGATCGCCGTCAGCCCGTTGGCATTGGTCGATATGGCGTTTATTGCATGGCGTAATATTCGACTGATTAACCGTATTGCTACCCTTTATGGCATCGAATTAGGGTATTTCAGCCGTATCCGTTTGTTCCGTTTAGTCTTGCTCAATATCGCCTTTGCAGGCGCTTCGGAATTAGTGCGAGAAGTCGGGATGGACTGGTTATCGCAAGATCTGGCTGCACGTTTATCTGCTCGTGCAGCACAAGGGATTGGGGCAGGGTTACTCACCGCACGACTGGGAATCAAAGCGATGGAGCTGTGCCGACCGTTGCCTTGGCTGGAGGGAGATAAGCCCAAGTTAGGGGATTTCCGCCGCCAATTGGTTAGCCAATTGAAAAATACGTTGCCAAAGAAAGACAAGTCGAACCAATAGTGGCTAACGCTGAGTCACCACAATGGTTATTTCAGCCGCGGATCAAAAGAGAACGGAAGCGGTTTGACACTGTTCAAGTAAGCCTGAAAGTCTTTGTGGCGTGGATTGACCAACATATTATTTTCTGAAGGCACCAGAGTGGAGGGCACCAGTAATCCAACGGAGGATTCTGATTCTAACCACTCGGTGCCAACATCCATTGTCGTGGCGGGAGCTGGATCGTTGCGCCAGTCGATGGGCCAATCGGTTGGATGCAACAGCATAATATTGTTGTCATCAATTTCAATTTGAAATAGCTCAAACTCACTGAGGGTTGAACTGTCTTGAATATGCGCCAACGTTTCTAACATCGCTAACGATACGCTGCTGGCTAAATAAATCGCGGAGTGGCCCTTATGGTTCCAGCGGCCACCATAGATTTCAGCGCCATAACCCGTCCATGCTGAGGCCAAATAACGGCGCATCACAATACGGTAAAGCTTCATAAATGTCGGTCCATCGAGTTGTCTGTCATCGTATCCTTACCTTTTTATTCCGCTAACCACAGGATTAAGAGAATACGCCGTGCTCCAGCCGCCCAATTAAGTCACAGACTTCTAAGGCGCCGGTTTCTGTCTCTAATAATGAATCAGGACTGCGGTGGCCCAAACCTTTAATCGGTGTTGACATCCAAGTGATAGCCTTGCCTTTATCGCCACCAAAAAGATCAACGGCAGCATCCATGACGCGTACAAAACGCGCAATTCGCTCACTCTCTTCCGGCGTGAAACGGCCATCATGAGTGCGCCGACGGGTCAGGCTACGGCTGGGGATCCCTGTTGCGCGTAGAATCTCAGATTTAGGTATCGCAGCCCAAAGGTGAATGCTATCGATAACGTCAACCGAAAACCCTAACTTTATGCTGTCGACCAAGATGGTGCCGCGGCTGGCGGGTAGACCTATTTCACGCCAGAGCGCGCCTGTTTTGGCTGTTGGGGTGGGGTGATATGCTCTCATGTAACCTCCTCGGTCATATGGCTACCCATACTATAGCCAGTTGGCCGAAATAAAGCAAAGTGTCACTGGACCTTGACGCAGAAGTTGACGTGACTGAGCATTATTTTATTCCGAATAATTCATTGAAAAAATAATATGCAACTAAATAATAAGGCGCGATTAGTCGATAATTTCCTATTTATTCCAGTTGAAGGGTAAAAAAGACAGCAAAAAGCCGATGCCTGTCAACTTTTGCTGACAGACTGCTTCATCAGTGAGAAGGGACAGGGTATTATCTTAGGTAGAATTCCGCACCTGCCATATATAAGGTCGATACTGATGCGCTTGGAAGTTTTTTGCGAAGACCGAATCGGTCTCACAAGAGAATTACTTGATCTCTTGGTTTTACGCAGCATTGATTTACGGGGGATTGAAATTGATCCAATTGGTCGCATTTACCTGAATTTCTCACAATTAGATTTCAGTGTATTCAGTGCACTAATGATGGACATACGCCGTATCAACGGTGTAACAGATGTCCGGACAGTCTCTTTTATGCCATCAGAACGCGAGCATCGCTCTCTACGTGCGTTGCTTGAATCCATGCCAGAACCCGTCTTTTCTATCGATTTAAAAGGTAATCTTGAGTTAGCCAACCCCGCAGCACGTGATCTATTTTCCCTTAATGAGGATAAGATCCGCCATAAAACAGCGGGCGGTCTACTGGGCGGCTACAATTTTGCTCGCTGGTTCGAAGAGGGAGGAACGGCCCCTCATACCGAGCGTGTGTTGATCAACAATCAGGATTATCTGATGGAGATCACCCCTATCGAGCTAGAAGACGAAAATCAACAAAATCAGACTGTTGGTGCTGTGGTGATGCTGAAATCCACCGCTCGTATGGGGCAACAACTTCAATTCTTGTCGGTTAACGATGACAGTGAATTCAAGCAAATTGTCGCCACAAGCACGAAAATGCGGCAAGTACTTGAACAAGCGCGCAAGCTAGCCATGCTGGATGCACCATTGTTATTAGTCGGTGATACAGGAACAGGCAAAGACCTTTTAGCGCGAGCCTGCCACTTGCGTAGCCCGCGCGGGAAAATGCCCTTTCTCGGTCTTAACTGTGCTTCATTGCCAGACGATGTCGTGGAAAGCGAGCTGTTTGGCTATGCGGCAGGAGCTTACCCTAATGCTGTAGAAGGCAAAAAAGGCTTCTTTGAACAGGCTAACGGTGGCTCGGTATTGCTCGATGAAATCGGCGAAATGTCACCACGCATGCAAATTAAACTGCTCCGTTTCCTCAACGATGGCACTTTCCGTCGAGTGGGTGAAGAACATGAAGTTCATGTCGATGTGCGGGTCATCTGCGCGACGCAGAAAAATCTAGTGGAGTTGGTTCAGCGTGGGGAATTCCGCGAGGATTTATATTATCGCCTCAATGTATTGACTATCACTTTGCCGCCGTTACGTGAGCGTCAGGCTGATATCATGCCGCTTACTGCACTGTTTGTGGCACGCTTCTCTGATGAACAAGGTGTGCCTCGGCCAAAACTGGCCCCTGAGCTCAGTAATTTTCTGACTCACTATGGTTGGCCGGGTAATGTACGACAACTTAAAAATGCCATTTATCGTGCTTTGACCCAGTTGGAAGGTTCCGAGCTAAGACCACAGGATATTATCTTACCCGAGTTTGAGGTTGAAGCTGCGCTGGGGGACGAGGTACTTGATGGTTCGCTTGATGACATTAGCAAGCGATTCGAACGCTCTGTTCTGACAAGACTTTATCGCAATTATCCGAGCACACGTAAACTGGCTAAGCGGCTGGGTGTTTCTCATACCGCGATCGCAAATAAGCTACGTGAATATGGCTTAAGCAGTAAGCGGCCTGCAAATGATGAAGGTGAAGAAGAGTAAGCAGCAAATCAGCTTGAGAATAATGGGTTAATATTCACTGAGCTACTGGAGTTGAAATTAGACGTAAAAAAACGGCTGAACCCAGAAGGAACAGCCGCTTAACTTTGCATTTTAGCTGGCTAATAACCCAAAATTATTGGCTTATTTCAGCGCTGCCAAAGCGGCGTCATAGTTAGGCTCAGTGGTGATTTCGTTAACCAACTCACTGTGAATAACGTTATCCTGACCATCCAGAACCACGACAGCACGAGCGGTCAAACCTGCCAATGGGCTATCAGTAATATCGACGCCATAAGCTTGTTTGAAGTCAGCGCCACGCAACGTAGACAAAGTGACCACATTGCTTAGACCTTCAGCGCCGCAAAAACGTGATTGGGCAAACGGTAGGTCTGAAGAGATGCAAAGAACAACAGTATTCTCAAGCTCGCCAGCCAGTTGATTGAACTTACGGACAGATGCTGCACAAACACCGGTATCAATGCTTGGGAAGATATTCAGGACTTTACGTTTGCCAACGAAGCTACTCAAAGCAACATCAGATAAATCTTTCGCTACCAAAGTAAAGTCTTTCGCTTTATCGCCCACTTGTGGCAATTGACCGGCGACGGTCACAGGGTTGCCTTGAAAATGTACGGTCTGTGTCATTATTTTCTCCATTTTTACAGATGTGTAACACGAAGTTCAGTTTAAGGTAACAATGGCAGCTTGGGTATCAGAAATTTGCCAAATACCGAAGATTTTGTTTAGGTTAGAAACTCACGTCGAGCGCCAATGCTTGATTCCTGCCAAGGAGCCATAATTGAGAATAATGCGTTTTTACCCTGAGGCTTGGCCTCTACATTCAGCATTTGTGATTTCACGAGGCAGTCGCACAGAAGCAAAAGTGGTGGTGGTCGAGATTGAAGAAAACGGCATTCTAGCTGTTGGTGAATGTACGCCATATCCGCATTATGGTGAAAGTGAATCTTCTGTGATGGCCCAACTCGGCTTAGTGGTGAGTGCCATAGAATCTGGTGTTTCTCGGGATGAATTACAACTGATATTACCCGCAGGTGCGGCGAGAAACGCGGTAGACAGTGCATTGTGGCAGTTAGAATGCTTACAGCATCAGCAAAGTATATGGGGCAGAAGCCAGATAGCTGCCGTCACTAATATTGCTATGGCCCAAACCGTCAGCATTGGGACACCTGAAGCGATGGCCTACAGTGCCAAAGCGTTGGCGCAGCAAGGTGCCAGTTTGCTGAAGATAAAGCTTGATGACCATCTGATTGCTGAGCGTTTAGTGGCCATCCGCAGTGCCGCGCCGGAAGTCACGCTCATTGTTGATGCCAATGAATCTTGGCAAACGGAAGGATTGGCGGCTCGATGCCAGCTATTGGCTGATTTAGGCGTAGCGATGCTCGAACAACCCTTACCAGCGGGTCAGGATGAGGGGTTACAAAATTTCATCCATCCATTGCCGATTTGCGCGGATGAAAGCTGCCACACCAGGGACGATCTAGAGAGCCTGGTGGACCGCTATGATATGGTCAACATTAAATTGGACAAAGCGGGTGGGTTAACCGAAGCATTATTATTGGCCGAGCAGGCTAAATCGATGGGATTCGCTATTATGCTCGGTTGTATGCTGTGTACCTCCCGCGCGATTCAAGCCGCATTGCCTTTAGTGCCGGGGGCCCGCTTTGTCGATTTGGATGGCCCGACATGGTTAGCGCAAGATGTTGAGGGCGGATTGCACTTTTCAACTGGGTCCATTGATTTATCGGCTTAATCCGTTAGTGCAATAAGTCATTCATCGTCAATAAATCAATCAATGCAGCGAGATAACATTCACTGGCTGCATCTGCTGATATCGGCGGCAATTCTGCTGTGATGCAGGGTAACTGACGATCCGCGCACCAACTACCAAAGGAACCGGGCGTAGCGTAGCCCACACTAGTGACCAAAGGTAAGTTAAAGTGAGTGGCCAAACGAGCACCCAACACTGAGCTATCGGGATCTTCAATGCAGGCTAGAGGCTCGTGGAATGACACAACCCAGCGGGGGGCTAATTGGTTGATAAGTGCACATAAAGCCTGCGTTTCTGGTTCAGAACCTGCCTGTTCACCTGTCGATAAAACGACATCTCGTGCATTAGCCGCACTGTTCCAACGATACACTGTTTCCCCTGCTAGCCAATTTTGTGCAGGGAAATTACGATTAAGATCAACACCATTAGCATTCGCCCGTAGCCCTAGTTGGCAGCCATCAGGATTGACCGCTAACACGACATGATGGCGTTGTTGTTGCGGCGAAATACTGCGCAGTGCACATGATAGAGCAACAATTGCTGCACTTTCATCGCCGTGCGTACCGGCAATGATTAGCCCAGTATCCGCGCAAGGATGAGAAGCAGGGAAATAGAGCAGTGGTGCGCCTAATGTCGATTTGCCGTAGGACTGACCTAAAGTCGTCAGGTTTCCGCGCGCTGAGCGGGGCCGATGTTGATTCATGACGTTTCTCGTTATCCTGAACAATAATTACTGTCGTTAACATATCATCTAATATTATTATCTTGAATCAATAAGATAAGTTATTTATCGCTAGATAAAATCGTCACTAGAAGAATAAAGTTAAATTCGGTGTGCTGGCTAGGGTGCTAACTCATGTTGATATACAGCGAAGCAATGAATGACAGTATTTTTATTTTCCCATCGTCACGATGGCATTTAATCTGCTAGTTTATGTTTATTCGACTTTTTTACTTTCGCTGACATGGAATAACAACGAAAAGGTTATTAATTATGCGCTATTTCCGTTTTGCATTGTGTGCCGCATTAGTTGGCACAGCGTTAGGCACGGCAAATGCCGCACAAGTTCCTGCGGGTACCGTGCTGGCTGAGAAACAAGAGATTGTACGTCATATTAAAGATGAGCCAGCTTCCCTTGATCCTATAAAAGCGGTCGGGTTGATCGAGGCACAGGTTGACCGAGATTTATTCGAAGGATTAGTCAACCAGAATGCACAAGGGGAAGTGATTCCCGGTGTCGCGTCTCATTGGCAAACCACTGATAATCAAACTTATATCTTTACGCTACGGCGAGATGCGAAATGGTCAAACGGTGATCCAGTCACTGCGCAGGATTTTGTCTACAGCTGGCGTCGTTTGGTTGATCCCAAGAGTTTGTCCCCTTTTGCCTGGTTTGCTGAATTGGCCGGTGTCGAGAATGCACAGCAAATAATTGCGGGAACGATGTCGCCAGATACTTTGGGGGTGAGTGCGGTTGACCAATATACCCTAAAAGTTAAGCTCAATAGACCGGTGCCTTATTTCCCCAGTTTGACTGCAAACTTTAGCTTATTCCCAGTGCCGCAATCTGTGGTTGAAAAATACGGCAGTGATTGGACGAAAGTGGGTAACTTGGTTGGAAATGGCGCATTTAAATTACAAGACCGAGTGGTCAATGAAAAATTAGTATTGGTACCGAACGAACATTATTGGGATCATGCCAATACTGTACTGACTAAGGTCACGTTTATCCCCATCAATCAAGAAGCGAATGCGACTAAGCGTTATCAGGCTGGCGATATCGATATTACCGAATCCTTCCCGAAGAATTTATATCAGAAACTATTAAAAGATATTCCCGACCAAGTTTATACGCCAGATCAGCTCGGCACTTATTATTATGCATTTAATACGCAGCGTGCGCCCACGAATGATGTCCGTGTCCGCAAAGCGTTATCTTATGCCATCGATCGTAAAATTATTGCTGAAAAAGTATTGGGTACAGGTGAAAAACCAGCCTATCACTTTACGCCTGATGTCACTGCAGGTTACCACCCTGTAGCCAATGCATTACAACAGCAAGATCAAGATGAGTTAAATGCGCAAGCCAAAGCGCTGTTACATGCTGCGGGTTATGGCCCAGATAAACCACTCAAATTGTCCTTGCTGTACAATACTTCTGACAACAACCAAAAGTTAGCCATCGCCATTGCTTCCATGTGGAAGAAAACATTGGGTGTGGATGTTCAGATGATTAATCAGGAGTGGAAGACTTATATTGATAGCCGTAACACTGGTAATTTCGATGTGGTACGTGCGTCATGGGTGGGCGACTACAATGAGCCATCGACCTTCTTGTCTCTACTGACCTCCACCCACAGTGGGAACATCGCGAAATTTAAAAGCGAAAATTACGACCACGTGCTGAATGAAGCCAGCAGACAAACAAATCCTAAGTTATTAAATGATGATTACAATAAGGCCGAGCAAATTATTGCAGAACAGGTGCCAATCGCCCCAATATATCAATTTACTAATGGACGATTAATTAAACCATGGGTGAAGGGCTATCCAATAACCAATCCTGAAGACGTCGCTTACAGTCATACAATGTATATTATCAAGCACTAGACCCTTATCTACCTTTTGATAAAGGTGATGATTAAGTAAATAGGCCGCCGGTATTTATCGGCGGTTTTTTTTGTACAAAAACCTGTCGATTCTCTCGCTGCCTTTAACATTATGTTTCCTTAGAGCGGCTTATCCGAGCTATCGCCTTTAAAGATCAGGTAGCTAGCGCTACACTGAGCTAATTGCATGATAAAAGTCGAATTGAGGACAGTGTTGTGGATGCAGTCGAAGGGAAAGCGCTTCAAGTTTCTGATGCCGTATATGCCTATCAGTTAGACGGTAAGGGTGGCGTGACATCAATCAGCACTGATGCGGTCGCCACTGCGGAGCAACCTTGCTGGTTGCATCTGGATTACACTCACCCAGAAAGTGCCGCTTGGTTACAAAACACCCCATTGTTACCCGAAGTCGTTCGTGATGGGCTGGCAGGTGAGAGTGTACGGCCAAAAGTCACCCGACTGGGAGACGGTACAATGATTACCTTGCGGGGGATTAATTTTAATAATGACGCCCGACCAGATCAGTTAGTCACCTTCCGAGTCTATATGACGGACAAATTGATCGTCTCAACTCGCCACCGCAAAGTCTATTCCATCGATGATGTGCTGAATGATTTACAAAGTGGCACTGGCCCAACAAACAGCGGTAATTGGCTGGTGGAGATTGTTGACGGCCTGACCGACCATGCCAGTGAGTTTATCGAAGATTTGCACGATAAAATTATCGATCTTGAGGACGATCTGCTGGAGCAAAAGATCCCACAACGTGGGCAAATGGCGTTATTGCGTAAGCAATTGATTGTCTTGCGTCGCTATATGGCACCTCAACGAGATGTTTTTTCGCGACTGGCTAGCGAGCGGTTGCCGTGGATGAATGATGATGATCGTCGGCGCATGCAGGAAATCTCAGAGCGCTTGGGCCGCGGTTTAGAAGATTTAGATTCCAGCATTGCACGAACTGCGGTGCTGTCCGATGAGATTAGCTCATTGATGGCAGATGCAATGAACCGGCGCACGTATACTATGTCGCTGTTGGCTATGGTATTTTTACCAACCACTTTTTTGACTGGCTTATTTGGTGTCAACTTAGGGGGGATTCCCGGCAATACCGACGC